>JAVHWA010000125.1:0-8312 GCA_032160165.1 Acidobacteriota bacterium | reverse complement strand
GGGATTGCACTGTTTGGCACCCAAAGCGGCGGCAGCTTAAATCCTGCGCGGCAATTTGGGCCAGCAGTTGTTTCCGCACATACAGACAAACTATGGGTGTTCCTGGTCGCTCCGATGGTAGGCGCCGAACTCGGAGCACAGATGCTCCGCGCTTTTCGAAAACGAAGACAGGTCCTCACGCACCGGCTGTGCGGGACTCGTCCTGACGGAGCCGGACTGAACGATCCCCACGGTGAGTCGCGGTCTCTGGTGAAGGCCACCACGTAGTATATGAGTGAGAAACGATTTGATTCTTGGCGCGGGTGAGTAAAGGAGATTCTGATGCGATTAATACGAGCATTATCGGCGACTGCTTTTACGATTCTTTTGATTGTTGGAACTGTCCGCGTTGACGTTGGTCAGCAGAAAGCGACGCCCAACGTAGCCGTTGGACCGCAATACGACACAACACACGTTTACGTCTCGCCAGACGACTTCGACCACTTCGTTGCGAGTGTCTTAGCAACTTTCGGCGGTACTACAACCAAACAGGTTGTGGCAACCGTGACACCAACTCCCAGCAGCACCCTCTCGCAGTTAATACTGACGCCGGTGGGAACGATTTCCGTATTCGGCTACAAGACACCGGTTCCATATCCGTTTGGCGTGGAGCGAACTGGATATCTGGTGAGTGACATGGATGTGGCGGTGAGCGCCGCCAGGGTGACAGGCGCGGATGTTTTGGTTACTCCTTTTGATGATCCAATCGGAAAAGACGCGATAATCCAATGGCCGGGTGGCGTAACTACTCAGATCTACTGGCACACCACATCACCATCCTACAAGCCGCTCGAAACGATTCCTGAGAATCGTGTCTATGTGTCGTCCGATAGGGCAGACACGTTCATTCGGAGCTTCCTTTCCTTTTCGAAGGGCGACATTGTCTCTGACGATGATCGTGCACCCGGCATTGAGATTGGCCGACCGCGAGACACATATCGGAGGGTTCGTATCTCATCGAATTTTGGAAAGCTGACAGTCTTCGTGACGGATGGTCAGCTTCCGTATCCGTATGGACGGGAACTCACCGGATATGAGGTGACAAACTTGGGCGAAACGCTCGCAAAAGCGAAAAGTGCAGGCGCAACAATTCTGGTTGCTCCATATCAAGCCGATCATCGGCAAGCCAGCTTCGTGCAATTCCCCGGAGGTTATATCGCCGAGATCCACTCAACGGTTAAGAAGTAGTGTCTGTTTAGAACGAGGCCGCCAAATTGAGAAACGGTCGGCAGAGGAAACATGTTTCAGAGACTGCTTATAGTTTTGGCACTGGTTCTCATTGTTGGTGTAACGGCCGCGCGGGCGCAGTCCGACGATGCGCCCGAACCGAAAGAACCGGATCGGAGTTACAAATTACTGCGGGAAGACGAGGATTGGAGCTTTCTGCGCGACCCGCGTCTCAGACGGGATCTTTGGGATACGATCAAATACATTCGACTCCGCAAAAACTCCGATGATTGGTACATGACGATCGGCGGGGAAGCCCGTGAGGTCTGGGAGCAGATCGGAAACGAAAACTGGGGACAGCAACCCTTCATGAATGGATACCTCAATCAGAGGTACACGCTCTCGTTGGACCTTCACCTCGGCAAACGCGTTCGGACCTTCTTTGAGCTCAAGAGTGGGCTGAACTCCTTCCGTCACGGCGGTCCACGTCCGATTGACGAAAAGAAACTCGATTTTCAGGCGGCGTTTCTGGAATTGAGTACCGCCGGAACACGTAACTGGATCAAAATTCGGGCGGGCAGGCAGGAGATGGAATATGGCTCCGGCCGATTGGTAGACATCCGTGAAGGCCCAAATGTTCGGCTCAGCTTTGATGGCTTCAAGGTGATGGCCAAAATCAACTCCTGGCGCATCGACGGATTCGCAATGCGGCCCGACGTGGACAAACCTGGATTCTTCGACAATGTCCCCAACCACGAGATCGGCTTTTGGGGTGTCTACGGGACGCGTCCACTTTCCAGGACTATGTCTCTGGATGCCTATTACCTCGGCCTGAATCGCAAGTATGCAACCTTTCAGCGAGGCACGGCCCAGGAAGTACGCCACAGCGTAGGCGCAAGAGTTTCGCGGCCCATCGCGACCGAACGGCCGGGGTGGGACTTTGACTACGAGGCGCTCTGGCAATTCGGTTCATTTGGCTCGGCAAACATCCGTGCTTGGACTATGGCGTCTGAGACTGGCTACCGGCTTACGTCCGTAGTGCTGAAACCTCACTTCAGCGCGAAGGTAGATGTTTCCAGCGGCGATCATCCGAAATCGGGTCCGAACACACTCGGAACATTCAATCCACTATTTCCGAAAGGGAACTACTTCGGCGTATTAGCCACTACTGGCCCAGGCGCCGTCAACTTCATCGATTTCCATCCCAAGCTGGACCTGACGTTCCCGCATAGCATTACTGCCTCCTTCGACTGGATTGTTCAATGGCGACAAAGCCTGGAGGACGGAGTTTACTCTGTACCAGGCTCCCTAATTAGAGCCGCAGACGGTAGTCGGGAAAGGTTTGTTGGACACAGACCCGGCGTGGAACTGCGATGGCAGGTCAACGCTCACCTTTGGTTTCAGGGCGATTACGGGATTTTTTATGCAGGGCGTTTTCTGAAGGACACGCAACCGGGACGCAACCTTAATTACTGGGCACTGTGGGCCGGTTACAAATTCTAAGTATCGTCGGCGCGACCATTGATCTGGTTTCTTTCAGTACGATCATTTTGCGAATGGCCGCTTAGTCCACTTTCTGCCCGGCTTGCTGACAGAAGGCGAGCAACTCGGCATTGATCCGATCTTTCATCGTCGCGCACATTCCATGGGGTCCGCCGGGAATGATCTTGAGCGTGGCGTTTTTCACCAGCTTGGCGGAAAGCAACGCCGAATCGGCGATGGGAACAATCTGATCGTCGTCGCCATGCAGGATTAGCGTCGGCACGTCGATCTTTTTCAGATCCTCAGTGAAGTCGGTCTCTGAGAAAGCTTTGATGCAGTCATATACTGCTTTATGTCCAGCCAACATTCCTTGCAGCCAGAAGGAATCGCGCAATCCTTGTGAGACCTGGGCGCCCTGACGGTTCGCCCCATAAAACGGCACGCTCAAGTCCTTCCAGAACTGCGAGCGGTCGGCGAGGACGGCCGCGCGGATCTGGTCGAAGGCCTCGATAGGCGTGCCGCTAGGGTTTGCGGAGGTCTTCAGCATCAGCGGGGGTACGGCACCGATCAGCACCGCCTTGGCGACTCGCTGGCCTCCATGCCGGCCGATGTAGCGGGCCACCTCGCCCCCGCCGGTGGAATGACCGACGTGAATTGCGTTGCGCAAGTCAAGTCTCTCGACAAGTCTGGCCAGATCTTCGGAGTAAGTGTCCATGTCGTTGCCGTTCCATGCTTGGCTGGAGCGGCCATGGCCACGCCGGTCATGCGCGACGCAGCGAAACCCGCGGTCGGCGAGAAACAGCATCTGGTCTTCCCAGGCGTCCGCGCTCAGCGGCCAGCCATGACTAAAAACCACCGGTACACCCGTGCCCCAGTCCTTGTAATAAATCTCGGTTCCGTCCTTGGTAGTAAAAGTCGGCATACCTAACTCCTTGTTTTAAGATTCGCTTAATGCTGCCGATAAGAACCATGTCCGCCGCTCCGCCTCATCAATCCAATTCTCGATCAAGCTCGCCGTGGCAACATCGTCGTTTCGGTCGCATACCTCATGCGTCAGACGTAAGAACGCTGTTAATTGTCTATTATTGGAACACAGCTCGGCGAGCATGTCCGTCGCGCTGAGGCTTGTATCGTTGTTGTCTCGCAGGCGTTGATGCCGGCTTATGTCGCTTATGGAACGGAGTGTGATGCCGCCAATTTTTCGGGTTCGTTCGGCAATGTCGTCGCTCATCGCAAAGATTTGCGCCGCTTGTTCATCAAGGAGCAGATGATAGTCTCGGAAGTGTGGGCCACTAATGTGCCAGTGGAAGCTTTTGGTCTTTAAGTACAGTGCGAAGACATCGGCAAGCAGCAGGTTCAACGACTCCGATATCTGCGCTACTCCCTCTTGTTTAAGATCGGTTGGCACTATGAAATTGCCTTTCGCCTTTTCATCTGGTTGAGTTACGGTTTGCATTAACTGTCTTCCTCTTATCCGAAAAAATTCTGTTAGTTTGTTTTCCTACAGCTTATTCCTAAAAGCTTTCGGGGTCGTCCAGACAAGTTTGCGAAAAGTGGTCGTAAAATGACTTTGGCTCGCGAAGCCAGCCCGCAATGCGATGTCAACGATTGGCAGTTCTGTTTCTGATAACAACTTCTTGGCCCGCGCAATCCGCTGCTCAGTCATATACGCGTTCGGACTGATTCCCAGCGATTGTTTGAACGCGCGCGAGAAGTGAAAGTAGCTCATTTGGACTGCTTCAGCGACTGCGCTCACTGGGACCGTCTGCTCCTGATCGAGATTGTCGTTGATGAATTCGATTGCTTTGCGCAGTTTTCGCGGCGCCATTCCGCCACGACTCGTTTGCAAATCCTTCAAATAGCTGTATCGTCTGACAAGCTGCATCGCGAGCACCTTAGCCAGGGAATCGGCATACAGTCGTCCGATTACGTTTGAGTCTTTGAGTTCGTGGCGCAAAGACATGCCGATGTGATGTAGATGCTCGTCTCTGATGCCAAACTGAGTGGCGATCGAAACCTGACCGTAATCAACATCTATCGACTCGGCAGTCGTCCGCAGAAATTGTGGATCGAGATACAGATGCAGAGTGGGGCTTGGGATATCCTCCTGTTGCCAATCAACAGACACGCCGGCCGGGACAATGGTGATCGCTCCCGGCTCCAAACTCTGCTCAAAGTTCTCGTCACCGATCCGCGCTGTTACGTCAACGGAAGGCCCTAATTGAACCACGATGCAGTGGTTCTCAAGCGGAGGCATGGTCCATTCCGAGATCGTCTGCCGCATCTCAAGTGCGCGCAGATTCTGCCATCCAAGGGGTTGGCTTGAGGCCACCACAGCCTCTGGATAGATCAACGACAGATCGCTCACCACTGTGGGTGCGATTGCCAATCTCTGCCGCCCGCCAAATTTGGCGGTCCGCTCCGTCGCCGGACGAATCGCCGCCGATTGCAGGAAGTAACCGGATGGTTCTGACCGAACTGTTGCTGCGCTACCCATCTCAATCTCCCCTTTAGCCATGCGTTGGTTTGCGAACAGATGCTTCAAACCGTCGCCCAATTAGTTGACTTTGTGCCGGAGCGCCAACGAAGCCAGCATATTCCGCTGCCAATGCAGCGACGGCTGCGCCGCTCATCGGTCTGTCATCGTAACGTTTCGAGAATTCAACATCGCTACCACTATCGTTCAAATCTACGATGCGATTCATCCCTGTTCATGACCGCCACTCCTTTCTTGCGGTGCGTCTTCGGTAAAAGCGATGTGTTGCTTGCGATGCCTGTCATCGTGTTGCTCTCTTTCACGTCGCTCGTTTCAACTATCTGTTTGTCAAACTGTATCCGATGCTGGACGCATTTTGCTCCTCCGGTTTTTTTCGCGAAACCCTAAATGGTGCGAGGCGAGTGTACCTAAATTGGGTGAGTACCAAGCTACCCCTGCTGAGTAAAATTAGCGCGAGGCATTGCGTAGGATTGTCGTGATGAAAATCGGGAATACTTACTGCAAGCAAATGCAGGTTATTTCAAGTGCATGTTCTTGCGTGGCGGGACAATGGTTACGCGTAGTCCGAACAGTTTCGCATCCACCGAATATGCTCCCGGACCGAGAAAGATGAGTGCGGCGGCGGTTAGTGTTCTGAAGATATAGACGAAATTGTCCGGCTGGCCGGACAAAAAGAGATTTGCGATGGCTGTTGCGCACGCAACTACGGCGAGAACCGGCGTCAAAAAGCCGAGACAGAGCGAGAACGAAATCATGGCTATGAGGGAGACAACCGCCCAGTCAAGAGCGGGTGAAGAAAAGTTGAAGCGATGCGTGACATTCAAAACAAACATCGCGGCGGTAGCTAGTCTCAAAAGCAAAAGCCCCAAACCCGGGCCACCTTGTGGAAACATGGAGTAGAGACGCTGCATGATATGAGGTTAACGATTATCTCTAAATTGCAAACCCCAATTGAGGCTAGCCTCGCATCACCCTTTTGAGGGATGGGTAAATAATCGCAAGTGGGCTATGACCCAGGTCTGTTATTACCGGCCAGCTTCAGAACTGAAGCTTCAGCGCAAACTGAATCGAACGCGGACCGCCAATCTGATAGGATTCAAACTATCATTTGCGCCACCCGCACCCAGAAAGTTCGCGAGCATGTGCGTCGAGTGACCGAACAGTGCATTTTGTAGAGTGTTGATTGGACTGCCGAAGTTTGGATGATTGAAGATGTTGAAGAACTCGCCTCGGAAGTTCAGGCCCACTTTCTCGGTTACGTGAAACTGACGCTGCAAAGCGACGTCGGCTTGCCACGCGCCGAAGCCGCGCAGCACATTGCGTCCGAAATTACCCTGCTGTCCGGCCGGCAGGTTAAGCTGCTTCAAGAACGCGGCATATCTCGGGTCGCTGTGCAGCTTGTTCTAGTAAGTCCAGGCACGCCGCCCAAATGGCCCATCGAGTGGTCGAAAGAATTCGATCTGGGGTTTACAGACGTAACAGCTTTGTTCTATCGTCAGAGCTGAAACCGGGAGTTAACATGCTTGCAAAAAGATACCCTCAAGGAAGGTCGGCGTGGGTAGCACTTATTGCGCCGAAAAGGCTCGGACGAGCGCTCATCCTTATTATTTTGGGACTAGCTTTTGCAGGTCATGGATGCCATTCCCAGAAAAACAGCGCTAGCCCCTCGATCGAGTTCACCCATATTCCGCTGGCCGCGCAAGGTGGAAAAGAAAGACTCGACACGATCTCTGGACGGGTAAGGAACGCTCGACCCAAACAGCAGATTGTTATTTATGCGCACAGCGGGCAATGGTGGGTGCAGCCCGAGCCTGATCGTCCCTTCATTCCCATCAAAGCAGACTCGACGTGGAGCACGGAGACTCATCTGGGATTTGAGTATGCTGCGCTGTTGGTGGACTCGGACTATCACCCTCTGCCCACGATGGATGTAGCTCCGACCCAAGGCGGTTCCATTGCTCTCGTGACAATTGTGAAGGGCGTTGGAACGCCGCAATTTGCACCGCACGGATCGCTTAAATTCAGCGGCTATGATTGGGATGTTCGCATGACTGAGAGTGACAAAGGAGGCATGAGCAACCTCTACGATGCTGAAAATGCATGGACCGATGCGAGCGGGGCACTCCACATGCAGATCAAGGAGAAATCGGGCAGGTGGTCGTGTGCAGAAATATGGTTAAATCGCAGTCTCGGGTACGGCACATATTCGGTAACTGTGCGTGATACTTCTCACTTAGAACCCGCCGCGAATTTCAGTATGTTTACCTTCGACGAATCGAGTAGTGAGCAGCACTTTCGCGAGATGGATGTAGAGGTCGGTGGTCCGGGTGACGCTGCGAATAAGAACAATGCCCGATATGTAATTCAACCGTTATACATGGCTGGTAACCTGTTTGCTTTTGCGGCGCCATCAGGCATCTTGACGTATGTCCTGCGCTGGGAACCTGGACATGCAAGCTTCAAGACCTTTCGCGGAAGATCTGCGGGTGGCGGAGCGCAACTGGTTTCTGAACATGAGTTCACGTCTGCCATACCGGCACCGGGTAAGGCAATAATCCGTCTGATCTTTTACGCCGTTGCGAGCGAAATGAATCCTATGCAGAAGCCAAGCGAGGTTGTGGTTGAGAAGTTCGAATACCTGCCGTGAGGACGGTTTTGGAAGGCGCCGGCTACTCAGGTGTGCCATTGCCGGACTCGCAGGCGTCTGGTTCACTGTTTCGGTGTTTGCGCTCGATCCTACCCGGAGCGTGTCGCAATATCTCCACGATTCGTGGGGAACAGAGAGAGGTCTGCCGGGCGAAACTATAACGGCCTTCGCACAGACTTCCGACGGTTATCTCTGGATTGGGACAGATAGAGGCCTTGTTCGTTTCGACGGTTTCAACTTTCAACAGCTCGAGCGGGCTCGGCCTGATCCAATTCTGACTGGTCCTGTGCGAACTCTCCTGGTTGACGCAAGCGATAACCTCTGGATCCTGCTACAAGACACCCAAGTCTTTCGTTACCACAATGGAAACTTGGAGCTTATCCTCGGCTGGACTGAGAACGGCACAACGGCAATGGCACGTGCAACGTCCGGTGAAGTTTTGTTCTCATCATTAGCTGTGGGAACTACCACATACAGTGA
>JAVHWA010000116.1:0-5918 GCA_032160165.1 Acidobacteriota bacterium | reverse complement strand
GTTGACGGCTTGCGCAACGGTTCGCCGCTGGGCGTCGAGCCCAAGGGCGAAGGCATCACTGGGAAGAGTGGATATTCCACCGGCACATCAGACAACAAGCCTGCCGAGACTCCCAAGCCTACCGAAGTAAGACCTGCTGCTCCGGCGTCTGGATCGACAACGGGAGAAACGAAAGCGATCAGCTTCTTAACTCCCAAATATTCGGAGATGCTTCCGTCCGAGCCACCGCCACCCGCCCCCCAGGCGAAGATCGGGCCGCCGAGCGTGCCGAACTTTTAGTGTCCGGACGTTTCGTAAGGTTCGCGAGAGGAGGAGTTGATGAGCACGAGCAAAAGAAGGCAGTCCGAAAAAAGGGATGGCGAACGTGGGTCGGTCTTAGCTACGGCGACCCTTGGAATGCTTACCCTCCTCCTCGCCGTCGGCCTCGGCGTCGATATTAGCCGCTTGTACCTGGCGAAGACGGAATTGCAAAACGCCGCGGACGCCGCGGCTCTGGCTGGGGCTTCTGCACTGAACGGTTCCTCCAGCGGGATAACCAAAGCAGCGGACCGGGCAGTGGAAAGTATGAACAACTACCAGTTCAACAAGACCGGCGTCGTCATCCCTCGCTCGAGTGTGCTCTTCGCGGTCAATCTCGACGGACCATACGTGAGCGAAAGCGATGCTGCAGCATCCGCCTCGAACATCCGATTCGTTCGCGTATCCACTCCGGATGCTGCGATCGGCGTTACTTTCGCCGGCGCGATTCTGGGGGACAAACGCAACATCGGAGCGACTGCGACTGCGGGACTGTCAGTCCCCATCAATGTCTTCTGTAACTGGATTCCGCTTACTGTGATTGACTATGACATTCCCATGGCGCCGGGCAACGTCTATACCATTCGCGCTGCTCCGGGCAATCAAGTTTCTCCCGGCAACTATCAGATCCTGGCCGTATCGGGGCGCGGCGGAAAAGACGTGCGCGAGGGTTTGGCAAGCGGAGTAGACGAGTGCGCCGAGGCCGGCGCAACCTATACCATCGACACAAAACCGGGCGTCAACTCCGGGCCGGTGAGGGCGGGCATTAATACGCGCTTCGATGACTACCAAGGGGGCACAGTCAATCCAACCGACCATCCGCCTGATACCAACGTCAAGAACAACATCACCTACGCGCAATATCGTGATGGCACGGCAACGCAGGCCCCAGGCCATACTGGCGTTCCCGGGCGTCGCATTGTGATTATTCCCATTGTCAAAGAGGCCGAGTTTGATCAGGGAAGGAACACGGTGAAGTTCAATCGCTTCGGACAGTTCTTTCTGCGCTCTAAGGTGGGCAACGGAAACGGTGGCGACATCGAGGCAGAGTACATCAGTGACATCGTTGTCGTTGGAAAAGGCGGTTACGACCCAAACGGCGGGCCGACGAACAATTTGCTGGCCGTGCCAGTGCTTTACAAATAGATCCTGTTGGAACTGGACGATTAACTAGCGAGGGAGAGGAGGCGGCATGATGCGGAAACACGGAAAGACGGTTGGCAAACTCCTCCGCTTCGCACGTGAAGAGCGCGGCACGCAGCTCGTCGAACTGGCAATCGTCCTGCCGATCTTTCTGGTCCTGTTTGGTGCTGCCGCCGAGTTCGGACGCTACTTCTACGAGTACACGACGCTTGATAAGGCGACACGGGCCGGCTCGCGCTATCTGGCAACAGCGGCTGTCAATGGAACTGAAGACGCCAAGGCGAAGAATATCGTCGTCTACGGCAACTTCGCCGGAACGGGAACACCGGTCGTGAAGGGCCTGACGACAGCAAACGTCGTCATCACTCGATCAGGGGGCGTGCCGGCGCTGCCGCAGACCGTAACCGTTCAGATCTCGGGCTACAAATACACACCGGTGTTCGATCTGGGTGCGTTGATAAAAGTACCTTCGCTCTCGCTCAATATTGACGTTAAGCCCAGCGTAACCATGCGCTATCTCTTAACTCAGCCTCCGGTCTAGGGAACAACTATCGTGATTCGATCGACAAAACATCGCAGCGGCGAACGCGGGGCCACGCTTGTTGAGTTCGCTATCGGCGCAACAGTTTTCCTGACGGCGATGTTCGCTGTGGTCGAGTTCGGGCGCGCGCTCTGGACGCACAACGCTCTGTCTGACGCGGCCCGCCGCGGCGCGCGCTACGCTGTGAATCATCCGTCGACTGATATCTCCGGCGTTCAGAACGTAGTGGTTTTTGGCGATCCGGCTGGCGGCTCGACTCCGCTTGTAAATAACCTGACGACTTCAAACGTGCAGGTGCAGTATTCCGGATTTGGACTCGGTGCGGGGACGGTCTCAGTAAGCATTACCAATTACCAGTTCCAATTCATCGTCCCCATTGTCGGCACAACTATTACGATGCCTAGCTACAACACAACACTGACAGGCGAGAACGCGGGGCTGGTACCACCAAACCTGTAACAGTTTCGAGTTTTGAGTTTTGAGTTTATTTCGCAAACTCGAACTCAAAACTCAGAACTCAGAACTCAAAACTACTTATGAACCAACCACTCACATTCGTCATCCTTAGCACGGGACTCGATACCTTCAAGGAAATTCGCGCCGCGCTTTCGACCGACGCGCGCGCGCGGCTCCTCGCCGGCGGCGATGATGCCGAACAAGTCTATCCGGAGATCATCAATCTTCGTCCTTCCGCCGTAATCATTACGATGGGCGCCGCCAATTCCGAACAAGCGCTGAAGATGATCGGCAGGCTTTCAACCGAGAGTCCCGAGATCGCGATCATCACTGCTGCCAGGGAGGCTTCACCGGACTTGATTCTTCGCAGCATGCGCGCCGGAGCGCGCGAGTTCCTGCGCCTGCCGATCCTTCCCGACGAATTCAAAACTGTGCTCGATCGAACGGCCGGATTCTGTGCCGGACAAAAAGCCGCGCCAAAGAAGAAAGGTCGAATGATCGCCGTCTTTTCCAGCAAAGGCGGATGCGGCACCTCGTTTATCGCCACCAATATTGCGGCGGCGCTCGACTCCCAGGCGGTGCTAGTCGATCTCAATCTACAAGCGGGCGACCTGCCGCTCTTCCTCGGTTTAGACCCGAAGTATTCAATCGCCGACATGGTCGAGAATCGCGCGCGCATGGACACTTCCCTGCTTTCGAGCTATGTGACGCCTCATTCTTCAAATCTTTCGTTGCTCGCCGCCCCTCGGGAGGCTGATTCGGCCGACGAGATCGAGCCCGAACATGTTTTCGAGGCGCTGGAAAGAATTCGTGAGAGTTACGACTTTGTCGTCCTCGATCCTCAGCACACCTTCGACGCGATTACGCTCGCCGCACTGGACCAGGCGGACGACATCGTCCTTGTGCTGACCCTGGATATCCCCGCAATACGGAGCGCGCAACGCGCACTTGAAATCTTTGACCGCCTTGGTTACCCGCGAAAGAAAGTTCGGGTTGTTGTTAACCGCTGGAGTAAGCAAATTGATCTCGACCTGCAACAGGTCGAAAGATTCCTGAAAGAGCGCGTTACCGGATTTGTGACCAGCGACTATCAGACAGCGGTAACGTCTATCAACCTGGGACAGCCGCTCGTTCAATCCGAACCTTCCTCGAAAATCGCCGTCGAGATAAAGCGCATTGCGTCGTTGATCATTGGGCAGTCTTCGCCGGTGACGGTTGATGATCGGCAACGAAAACGAATCTGGAGCGGCCTCTTCAAACGAAACAATGGCGTGCAGCAGAGCCTCGATCTTCGAAAAGCCGAGGGAAAAGTCTGACTGGGCGCGCGATTTAGTAACTCGTAACTCATCACATTGGGAAAACCTATTATGGCACTTCGCGAGAGATTGATCAGAGAAGCAAATCAGCCGGGAGCACCACTGCTTCCCGCCGATGAAGCGGCGAACTCGCAGCGCTCTTTTCAGGAGATGAAGTCCAGGCTGCATCGCGCTCTCATTAACCGCATGGATCTGACAAAGCTCGGCGCAATGGCGCCCGATCAGATAAATGCCGAAGTCTCGCGCCTGGCTGAAGGGGTGCTGGCAATCGAGGCGATGCCGCTTTCAACCATTGAACGCGAACGCCTGGTTAACGAAGTCCGGCATGAACTCTTCGGCCTTGGTCCGCTCGAACCTCTGCTGGGCGATCCGACGATCTCGGATATCCTGGTTAACTCTCATCGCAAAATCTATATCGAGCGTCGCGGAAAACTCGAAGCCACTGATGTGGCCTTCAAGGATGACGAACACTTGATGCGAGTGATCGAGCGTATCGTCTCGAGCGTAGGCCGACGAATAGACGAATCGTCGCCAATGGTAGATGCGAGACTGGCCGATGGCTCTCGAGTAAACGCGATCATTCCCCCGCTTTCGATCGATGGTCCGGTGTTGTCCATTCGCCGGTTCGGAACAGAGCCTTTGAGGATGAACTCCTTAATTGAAAACCGTGCCCTGACCCGCGAGATCGCCGAGCTGCTGGAAATGTGCGTACGAGCCCGACTGAATGTGCTCATCTCAGGCGGCACCGGTGCGGGGAAAACGACACTGTTGAATGCGCTGTCAGCCTACATCCCGGAAGACGAGCGAATCGTCACCATTGAAGATTCAGCGGAGCTGCAGTTGCAACAACCGCATGTGGTGCGCCTTGAAACGCGTCCGCCGAATATCGAGTCTCGAGGTGAAGTAACACAGCGCGACCTCGTGCGCAATGCACTCCGTATGCGTCCCGATCGCATCGTTATCGGCGAGGTGCGCGGCGGCGAAGCCATCGATATGCTCCAGGCCATGAACACCGGTCACGATGGGAGTCTGACCACCATTCACGCCAACACTCCGCGCGATGCCCTGTCACGACTGGAGACCATGATTCAGATGACGGGCATGCGTCTCTCTGAACGGGCGATGCGCCAACAGATCGCGTCTGCGCTCGACGTCGTGTTGCAGGTCGCGAGGCTGTCCGACGGTACTCGCCGCGTCACTTCGATATCAGAAATAACTGGAATGGAAGGCGACACTGTCACCATGCAGGAAATTTTCCAATTTGAGCGCACCGGTATGGATCCGAGCGGGAAAGTCATCGGACGATTCCGCGGAACCGGGATTCGCCCGCGCTTTGCGGAAAAACTAAAAGCTTTTGGACTTCAACTGCCTCGGGCGATCTTCGAGGAGATGTAATCAAAGATGCTGATCTCCTTTCTGGTTTTCGTTTTCTGCTTGTTCCTGGTGCTGTTCGCCTACTTGCTGGCGACTCGAGGCTCGGACGCGAAGCGCGCTCGGCTGCAACAGCGGCTGGCTGAGGCCCTGCTCCATTCAGCGCACACGGATGACGTTGAGGTCCTGCTCACTCGCCAGGAGTTGATGAGCGAGATCCCATGGATGAATCGTGCCCTCTTGCAGCTGCAGGTCGCGACACGACTCAAAAAGGTGTTGGATCAGGCGGACATTCAGATCACTGTCACGCGACTCTCGATGTTTGCCGTGATGGCCGGACTGCTGGCGGGATTGGCAGCTTCGATGATCACGATTTCCCTCGGGGTCATTGTGATCTGCGGCGTCTCAGGGGCAGTAGTTCCCTTCATTCACGTTTACTGGAAACGGAAGAAACGATTCGACAAGTTTCTCGAACACCTGCCCGACGCTTTGGAATTAATGAGCCGAGCTCTCTCTGCGGGTCATGCGTTCTCTGAAGCGCTTCAGATGGTCTCGATAGAGATGCCGGATCCAATCTCGAAGGAGTTCAGAAAGACCTACGAGGAGCAAAACCTGGGTCTCTCGCTAAAGCTCGCGCTGGGGAATCTGACACAGCGAATACCGCTGCTGGATCTTCGACTCTGCGTCACCGCGGTCTTGATTCAGCGTGAGACGGGCGGAAACCTTGCTGAGATCCTGGAGAAAGTCGCATACACCATTCGAGAGCGCTTCCGCATTCTAGGCGATCTTAAAAC
>JAVHWA010000058.1:0-33413 GCA_032160165.1 Acidobacteriota bacterium | reverse complement strand
ATTTTAGACTCATCCCGACCTGTCGGGACGGCCTATGGTCCAATTGGGCTTCGAAAGGCACCATTGGACGCGAGCGGCGGGAGCGCGAATGCAACGATGAATGATTAATGATGAACGATGAATGAATGCGCGCCGCCGCATCAACTTAGACGTTCGGCGGATTCGGGGCGGAACTGCTGAGCTCGACTGGGAGAATGCGATGACAGTGAAACCCGAAAGCAGGAAACCTACGCCGGAGGGCGAGCTCCGGGCCTACGTCGACAAGCTTGATCCGAAGAATCAGAAGCTCTTTCGATCGGTCCGGGCTGCTGTGCGCAAGCGATTCCCGACCGCCAACGAGCTGGCGTACGACTACAGTCAAGCCCTGGTTATCGGCTATGCGCCCGCGGACCGAGGGATCGATTCCATCGTGGCGATTCGCGCATGTGCCACCGGTGTGTCTCTATACTTCAGTCAGGGACCTCAGCTGCCAGACCCGAAGCGGCTTCTGCGGGGATCGGGAAAGCAGACTCGCTTCATCCAGGTGGAGGCGGCCAGCCAGTTGGCATCTCCAGACGTGGAAGCGCTGATCGCCGCTACGATTGATCAAGCGAGGATTAAGTTGCCATCCAAGGGAAAGGGCAGTCTCATCATCAAGTCAGAGGGTGCGAAGAAGCCGCAACGCGGGAGGCCGTCGAAGTGACGTCGGGACTTGATGAGGCAACATGTCCCAGACGGGCGTGGGTGGCGTTATAGCGCATAATATTTTGTATGATCGAGCTGTATTTAATCCGCCATTGCCAAACTTCCGGACAAGAGCCTGAAGCAATACTCACACCGGTCGGTGTCAGGCAGGCACATGAGCTTGCCTCCAAACTCTCTCGAATAAAATTCAAGCGGATTATCTCAAGTCACTACGTTCGTGCAGTCCAAAGTGCTGAGCCTATAGCTCAAGCCCTGGGAGTTAAACTTGAAATTGATGAGCGTCTCTGCGAGCGGAATTTGGGTCTTGTTGAAGGCGAGGATTGGCGTATGCAACTCGAAAAGACATTTGATGATTACGACCTGACGTTTCCAGATGGTGAGTCGTCTCGAGAAGCCACCAGCAGGGCGATGCTTGCGGTGAATGAAGCAATCGCATCCCCTGAGTACCCCATTGCGCTTGTTACACATGGGAATTTGTTCTCGCTGATTGCGAGAGCATTTGATCCGACTCTTGGATATGCGTTCTGGAAGGAACTTAAAAGTCCGGACGTTTTCGAAGTGCAATTGGAAAAGCCAGGGAGAGTTAGTCGTTTTGCCCCTTAACAAACGCGCCCAGGTGAGCGCCGAGGGCGCCTCCACCTGACGCTACCCGTGGGCCGTCGCCTGCGTGAATTTAATGAGCCGATATGATTAGAGCAGTGGGATCAAAACTGATCCTCATGTGGGTTTGCATGAGCTTGGGTTCCAGCCTTTGTGTCGCAAATCAGCAGATTGGTCCTGACGTGCGCTCAGAGGCGCTCGAATCTATTCTCGCCGCCAACACACGAGGCGAAGAACTTGTTGGCGCAAATGATGGGGAATGGGAAGTCCTAGACGACGACGGTAACGTCGTTTGCTGACAACGACGTGCCCAACTAATCTTAGGACGCGAGCGGCGGGAGCGTGAATTCAACCATGAATGATGAATGATGTATCATGAACGATGAATGAATGCGCGCCGCGCCAATTCTGACGTTAGATCGCTTTTTGTAGTTGAGGGCTTTGTCGATAATCTCGAAGTGGCGATGTTTTTCAGGTGTGCCCCTTACTGATGTCCACGGTTATGCATAGAACGAAGTATAAAGTCTTGAGGGCGCTGGCTGTGTTGGCGGCGCTCGCCGCAGCCGCATTGCTCTCGCTCATCCTGTTCTGGTTGATCGTCGGCCGCGGGGTCATCGCTTGTGGTAAAGGTATCTTCGACGGCTCCGTCTGGCCTCTCAATATCCTGGTCTTTGTCGGAGTGCCTGGCGGCTTGCTCGTAGGCGCAATAGCGCTGGCCCGCTACTGTTCCAGGCGCTTGTGGCTGAGGTAGACTCCGGCTGATAGATGCGGCGCAATCAATAACGAGGGGCGGATTACCTCCCCCTATCCCGGCTTTGCGCCTTTTAGTACCCGTTCAATTGGTCCTCCGTCGATGTGCTATTCCAGCCGCGGGCGAATGCGATTCGATAGGCCCGTTTGTATTCTTCTATGTGGCCAAGCTTAGGGCTGTAGCCCGCCGTCGCCTTCCGATATGCCTCATTATAGCGGAAGTTGGATGGCGCACCGCGCTTGCGGTCATTGATCCTAGCCTGCCTGCCGTCTCTATAGCCATTGGTCTTTGCTATCTCTCTGACCTTTGCCAACGACCCTCGAAGCCCCGAACTCTCCTGCCCCACTGCACGGAGTTCATATCCAGCTCGAAGCTGCGATCCGTGGCGCTCGGCGAAAGCCGAGGTGGGGGGTGCCAGCACCGCAACCAGGGTTAGTATCAAAACCCCGGCAAAGAATCCACGACTCTTACTGTTCATCATCTCGTCCCTCACTTTCATTAATCTAGTTGATGTCCGGTTACGATGTTCGCGAGCCTACACTGACGCGGTGGATTCGCATAGAATAAATATGGCCGACAGGCAGTATCTTAGTTAAAAATGTTCGCTGTAAGATCACCACGGCGACAGGGTGCGTGTTTGCAACGCCGCATCTAACAACGGCATGCACGCGGCGCCCAAATAGCGAATCCTTTATCAATCATGGCGCCGGCGCGCGGGTGATGCCGGGCGTTGGGCTGCCTCTCCAATTGAATCACCATTGAGCAGCCGACATTCTTGCTCACGATCACGCTCCGCGCTATTCTCGCAGCGGCGTGTTGACAGCGTTGGATGAGTAAATGTAGATAGGTTTAGGGGGTACTTATGGACAGAAAGGCTTTGATTCGCGAGTACAAGGAAAGCAAACGGCCGATGGGTGTCTATTGTGTGCGAAACATGGTCAATGGGAAGCTGCTCGTCGGCAAGAGTATTGACCTCCCCTCGATACTTAATCGTCAGCGAGGGCAACTCCGTGCAGGCTCTCACCCCAATCCAACTCTACAGAAAGAGTTGTCCGAATATGGCGCCGATGCCTTTGAGGTTGAAGTGCTGGACACGCTGGAGGTAGCGGATCAGGCTGATAATGATTCTTCGGCCGACCTGCGAACTCTTGAGCAGATGTGGTTGGACAAACTCTCGCCATTTGGAGAACGGGGATACAATCCTGAACCGAAGGGCGCCGCCTAAACACATCGTTGAACCGGAGCGCGAATTGGCGGCCGCTTTATCGACCATGGGCTTGGTCACTTTAGTCGTTTCCGCCCCCGGGTAACTCCAACGTTGGGGTACTCCTGTATGTTCACCGCCGATCATCCCGCAGTCGGATACAAACACCCTTATCGTTGGCGAACAAATCTTCGTCTGTTCTTGCCTCGCGCCTTGTCTGGATTCATCGACAAGGGTGACGATTGTGAGACCGTTGGCGCGGAGCACCATTGGTACAATCAAGATGAGGAGCATAGTGCTTGCTATCACTGTAAGCTTGTTCGTATCGGCCGACTCTGGGAAGATGCAACGCCGCTCTAAAATCGGGGGCGTCCTACCAACGGCCCCCCCAACAAATCATTCAACGCGAGCGGCGGAAGCATGAACGAAACGATGAACGCTGAACGATGAATGAACTCGCGCCCTCCGGTCCTTTCAATTATTAGGCCGCCCTATGGCGATCGGTACTCTGACATAATGCGACTCCTTCGGTATTCCATCAACCTAACATTGGACGGGTGCTGCGATCATCGTGAAGGGATCGCCGACGAAGAATTGCATCGTCACGCGGCCGAGAACATCGCCCGGGCCGATGCCCTCCTCTTTGGCCGGGTGACATACGAAATGATGGAGGCAGCGTGGCGGCTTTCGACGCGGACGGTTGCGATGCCGGATTGGACGGAGCCCTTCGCCCGGACGATCGACGCGGCAAAGAAGTACGTCGTCTCGAGCACCCTGGCCCGGGTCGATTGGAACGCGGAGCTCGTGCGCGGGGATCTGGGGGAGGCCGTTAAGCAGCTCAAGCGGGAACCAGGCAGAGGACTGTTCACGGGAGGCGTGAAGCTCCCGCTGGCGTTGGCGGAGCTGGGATTGATCGATGAATACGAGTTCGTAGTCCACCCCAGGATAGCGGGCCATGGGCCAACGTTGTTCGCGGGGCTTTCGAAGCGTATCGACTTGAAGCTCGTGGGCCGGCTGGAGTTCGGCTCAGGGGCGGTGGCGATGCGGTATGAGCCGAGAAGGTAGCCATCGGGCTTAGTAGCCCGAGCCGGCCGCATCGGAGCCGCCTAACACGCGCGTGCAGCGGACTTGCTCATCGCCTTCGGCGCTTCGCTCGCCGCTGAGGCACCACCCTTTCGGTGCTTGCAAAAATGAGACAGGCCTCACCATTCGTGTTCGCGCTCGGCGTTAGCGCCTTGTTGCTGGGCTGTAGCACGCGCCAACCCGATACTGTTCATACGAGCGCAATACCTCCAACGCCGACCTCCCCTCGATATGACACGATTCGTTCCTGGGCGTCCGCCCCTTACGCATACATGTCAGATAATGAACTGCTCGCGCACGCGTGGAAAACTTCGAACGCTCCCAAAACTACCGATTGGCGGGGATCAATGGAAGCTTCCGATCGAGATCTCCTTGCGGTTGCTAAGGGAGCATCGTAATGAAATCCACCTTCCCCAGCCTCCCGCATGCGATATCTGCGGTTAGACACTCTATGTTCGCGTCGTTCGGAGCGGCGCCCAGCAAATAGTTGGACCTGAGCGGTGGTTACGCGTTTTGCATCCACATTCGTCCGGCGAGACTGAATGAACGCGCCGCCCGGTCAACTCAACCGTTAGGGCTAACGAATACTAGTAGAAATGAAAATCTCGGGAATGTTACTGACTTTCTTGTTGATCATTACGAGTGCTGGCTGCACGCAGACGAGGGATTCTACTCCTTTGAGCTGGCAGCCATCAGATAATAATCAACAGTCGCAGAGTATCCAGGAACGCAAATTTATTCCCCCCAAGGATTGGAACCAGGTTAAAACCTGCAGCACAAATTTCTTTGTTCCTCCTTCTATTCGCAAAAAGAAGGTTCAAGGTATAGATTCCTGTGTAGGCCGATATCAAAGCGCAAATATTTTGATTGAACTGGATGTCGCTCCAGGTTCTGATTTGAATTCCAGCCGTGAGGGTGAGTATTCGGAAGAGCGTGGTTTCAATCTGAGAAAGACAAAGATTGATGGGTGGGCGGCCGAAATAATTACTTTCGATGGAACTGGTGGTCCGGCAGAGGCAAGAGGGCTAAATTACGCTGCGGTTCTATACGTGCCGCAAATGCCTGAAGATCGTGGCAATTTCACGATTTGGGCGTTGAGCAAAAGTCCAGAGGCAAGAGATTTAGTATTCAAGATTTTTGAATCGGTGCGGTTCGCAAAAGATTAACGCCGCGCCTAACACCTGATTGAACGCGAGCGCGAATATCGGCGCTTTCATCTGCGAGGCGTGCTTGTATTACGGCTCGTCGCGCGGCTTTATTTCGGGCGTGGGCGTTTACACATTAGCCAATAAGAAACCAGTGATTAAGATAAAACCCACACGGTTTGCATTTATCATTCTCCTGGCATGCATCAGCTACTCTGCGTTGCCATTAACGTCCTCGGGTATAGTGAAGCCCATAGACATGCCTCCGTGTCCATCCCTTTCTATGATATGCCCCACGTACGTCGTTTCAGGCAGATCGCCCATTACTTTCTCGCTTGACGTGTCGGGCGCACCGAAAAAAGGGCTTAAGGATAATGAGGTCGTCCTCATTTTCAAAAACATAGAAACTAAACTACAGCTTTCCTATAAGTGGGAAGTATCGGGAGGAAAGATCATAAAGGGGCAGGATACCCGTACTATTGTCGTCGAGCCGAACAACGCACAATCAGGGAATATCACTAATGTTGTTGCCACTGTGGAGACAAAGGGAGGACCGCCTGAGTGTGAGCGCTCACGCTCTTGCTCGTTAGAAATCGGTCCCGATTGTAATGCCCCAGAGAAGTTTGGTAGCTACGGAGACATTAAATTCGAGGATGAAAAGGAGAAGTTGGATAACTTCGCGATCTACCTTCTGGGGCGCGGGCCGGACTCAGTTGCCTACATCTTAGGCTACGGCGGGAGAGATTCGTGCTGGTGGGAAGAGGGCAAGCTGAGAGCAGAGCGTGCCAGGAACTACCTAATGGAGAAGTATAGAATAGACGATGATCGGATCATCGCTTTTGATGGGGGCTATAGAGAAAGCCTTTCGGTCGATCTATATTTCTCGCCGCGCAAAGGCTGCGGCCCTTTCCCAATTCCGACATTAAGAATGCGCGAGGTGACCCTCGGCGGTCTTTGCTTTGAAAAATATAGCGGACGGAAGGTATCTCTTGAACCCAAAGCCCGCCCCCAATAACTCATTCAGCGCGAACGGACCAGAGAGCCTTTCACGCGCCGCCCAGCAACTCATTGAACCGCACTCGCGATCATCAAGCCGTTTATCATTAGTGTTGATTGCTCGCCGGTTAATTCGAGTGTTAACCCCAGGAGGAACACCATGCTCGTCGAAACACAGGTAACCATCAAGGGATCCAAGGCGGCGATCTGGGCCGCGATCACCAATATCGAGAACGCCGCGGAAATCATCAGCGGGATCGAAAAGATTGAGGTTCTCGAAAAACCGGCAAACGGGCTGGTAGGGGCTAAAGTGGCGCGAGACCCGAAAGCTGTTCGGCAAGTCAGCTACCCGGATAAATGGATCACTGATGCTGTTGAGAACGAGTTCTACAAAACCAGAGCAGAAGATAATGGATTTGTATTCTTATCCACTATGAGTATTTCAGAGAGCAGTGGCGGTAACACGCTGACCAGTTCTCATGACTCCCAGCCTCAGGGTACCGGCGCAAAAATAATGTCGATCCCAATGGCGCTACTGTTCAAGGGCGTGGCGAAAAAGGCCCTCCTGCAAGACCTAAATGATATTAAGGCCGCGGTTGAAAAGGAATGATCGCTCAGTACCGTCAGGCTCATCTCCGCTCCAAATTTCTTTAAGCCTGAACTTGTTCGTCAGGTGCCTGCCACCATGAGACAAATTGTATAAGCAAAGGCGAAGGTAGAGGAAGATGAAATACAAAGTTGTGGTTGACGATAACTTTCACTACATGGATGAGAGCGAGAGGTACACCCACGGCGAGTTCGAGTCATGTGAGGGCGCTTTAGGGGTAGCCAAGGCGCTGGTAGATGCAGATTTGAACTCATTATCTCGAACGGGCATGACAGCCGATGAACTCTATAGCCAGTACACAAGTTTCGGCAGCGACCCTTATATCGTGACCGAAGATCAGAGTTGTCACTTCTCAGCCTGGAGTTACGCAAAAGAGCGTTGTCAGGATAGAGGTAAGGGCGCGGCTCTATCAGATGGCGAAACCTAACCACTCATTACCGTTCGCGCCCTCGCTGATGCCTGGCGTCAGAGGGCGATGTTAATGTTTCCCATTTCTGGACGTTAGTTGCGAGGGGGTTTTTGAGAGGAGCTACCGCGCGGGAGGAAACATGGAAGAACACGACGTTCAAACCTCGCCACAATTTTACGCACGCATTGGTGGCGTGCTGTATCTGATCATCATCATCATTGGATCCGTCGGCGAACTGTTCCTAAGAGACAGTATGATCGTTTCGGGCGACGCGACGGAAACAGCCCAGCGGATCATGTCTTCGCAGTCCCTGTGGCGCGAGGGAACGGCTGCCGAATACTTCCTGCTGATCTGCGCCGTTCCTTTGCTGTTGATCTTGTATCGGCTGCTCAAGCCCGTCAGCAGGGACCTCGCTTTGCTCGCCGTGTTTTTCAATCTGGTCTCAATCACAATTGAAGCCGTCACCTCACTTTCCCTCATGCAGACACTATCTCCGCTGGCGAATGCGAACTATCTAAAGGTTCTTGACCCGCAGCAACTCCACGCGTTGGCGTATCTTTCCATCAGGTCGCATGAGGACGGTTTTGGCGTCAGTTTGATCTTCTTTGGGTGTTTTTGCCTCGTTGTTGGATACCTTATATTGAAGTCCGGCTATCTACCGAAAGTCATCGGCGTTCTCATGCAGATAGCCGGTCTCTGCTATTTGACGAACAGCTTCGCTCTGATTCTTTCTCCCGCCCTCGCAGGCCGGCTCTTCCCCACTATTCTGCTTCCTGCGTTGGTTGGGGAGGCGTCACTCTGCCTCTGGCTTCTGGTGAAGGGAGTGAACGTCTCGAAATGGAAGGCTCGAGTGAGCGCGAAGCCTGCTCTCAGTACCTTGTCGGGAGCATAGAAGTGAGATGCCACCCATCGAGAGCGGTAGAGGTCTCTTAGTATCCTTACGCATTGGTAAAGGAGTCTTTCACGAACGCAGGAGATGTGGATGCTGATACGGAACCGGTCTCGCTTCGTCGTCGCAGCAGTTGTGATGTCCCTGCTCAGTTGTTCTGCTAAGAAATCCGTCAACGTAAACACGGCGCCCCCGAAAACAACTTATTGGGTAGTCGTAATGTGGACTCTCATCGGCACCGGATACATCTCCGAGGTTTGTCCTTTACCGGTTGATGACAAGGAAAGTATCGCAGTGGCGGCTCGCGCGTGGGGCGCGAGTCATAGAGGTTTGATGGCACTTGAAGACTCAGTCCATGGCTTTGCCACCCAGGAAGAGGCGGAAAAGTTTCGCAGAGAAAAAAGGTATATAGCTCTGGAACTCAACTCCGCGGAGTTATCGAAATATTTGTGCATCAATCATCCATCGCTGCCGCCAACAGACTATTGGGTCGTTATCATGATAGGCAACGACGGAGACTACATCTCTGACGTCTTCCCTCTGCCGGCTTATGATGATGCGGACATCGTGGCGGCTGCGCATAACTGGGGTTACGGCAAAGGATTTCAGATAGACGATAAGGGCGCCTATAGATTTGCGAGCCAGGAAGAAGCGGAGAAGTTTCGCAGAGAAAAAGGACTGCCGGCGTTGAGGCTCAGCCTGGAAAGCCTGAACAAATATCTATGCGCGCTTAAGCCGAGCAGCTCGAAAGCAGATACACCACCTAAATGAACAGAGTTATGAAAAGGCTAATCCTGGCGGCTGGTTGCATCCTGCTTGTTTGGACTATGGCCTGCAAATGTTCCCCGCCGATCACCGCTCAGAAAATAGAAGCTGACATCGTAGGAAAAACCATCAGCATAGAAGGATACAACACCGGCAAACCAGATACGTGGACTTTTGAAAAAGGGTGGCGATACGAAGATAACTATTGCGGAAAGCAGCTGTCGCTCGGGTGCCGCCAAAATTACCGTAGACATCAAGACCCGCGCCTTTCACGGCATCGCGCTGGCCATGGCATCCGGAAAGCTGCAGCTATCTTACGAGCAGGTGGGGAACGAGTGGGTCCTCGGTAAGGTGGAGAACGATTCTTTCAAAATAGACAACATCATTATCGGCTCCCCGCCTGGGCCGAGATGAGAATCGCGTCTCGATGACGCCCAAATGGCTGCGCCCGATCAACTCTACAGCGTGCATTGGTAGCGACGCATGACGATTCTTTTTTCACGACTTCTTTCCCCCACAGTGCTGCTATATTCATTTGTAGTGATCACTCAGTTGGCGCACGGTATATATGTCGGTCAACAAATCGACCCGCCAGGCGGATTTGCGCTCCTGTCGTGGATGGGGCTCCTCTGGATAATCGGCTGGTGGTTGCGAACAGATAGTCGCAAGCGGGGAGTCGCTTCGGTTTACGATATGGGTCTCTTTCTCTTCATCGCGTGGCCGCTGGTCCTGCCTTATTATCTAGTCAAGACCCGGGGGGCCAAGGGTCTTGTGGCTGTTGTTGCCTTCGTCGGCGCTTACATCGGGGCAGCTATCGTTGGAGTGACCTTATCTGTATTGATTAGTTCGCCCGGCCTCTGATTTAGCTTTCGCCCGCACCGTCTATTCCTTCGCCTGGTCAACTATCACTCCAATGGACACGCGGGCGCGGGGTTTAGTAGTACACTCGGTTTCCGCCCCCTCGACCTCAACTCGTTAGTTTGATAGGAGCATGCACATGGGTGAAGAAAAGACGCAAACAACTGAAACATCGGAAACTCAAATCAAAACCAACATTCATAGTGACCCTGAAACCGAACCTGCGGAGGAATCGGTTAAGAAAACCGAGACTACTATCACTACCACCGATACCAGCGACGATTGATGGCGACTGGAGCATTGTGGTAGCAGCAAGGTTCACAAATCGGTGTAGCCTTGAGAAAGGCTGCACCGAAAATGCTGGCTGAATGTCATTCCGTCAAGCTTGGCAATGAAGTCTGCGATTGATCAGCGAGAACTGCCGCTTGTTGGAGGCCCGGGGAACGACGGGAGGAGAGCGTAGGCAGCAGGGATAAAGAAGGCAAGCCACTTTCAGCCCTCTCCCTCCGCCCTCGTCGCATAATTTCGCCGCGCCCTGCCAACCCCAACCTCGGGCGGCTCTGAAAGCATGACCATTGTATCGAGAATCAGCTTAGTGCTCTTCGTGCTCTGCACCGCGTTCGGTGGTTGCACTCACAAGAATACAGAAACGTCGACCCCGAACGCACTCGAGGATCGATCGGAACGGCCGGTTGCAACTCCGGAACGATTCACCACGGTCCGCGTCGACGTTCGAACTGACCGGCTTGAACTTTTCCTGCGGGACGAAAGGGGACGGACATTCAAACGCTTCGACCAGCTTGCAGCTTGGCTCGAAGGGCGGGACCAACACCTCCGCTTTGCCATGAACGCCGGTATGTACAAACCGGATTTCTCGCCAGTGGGACTCTTAGTGCAGGACGGACGGGAGATCTCCCCTCTCAATGTTGCCGACGGCACGGGCAACTTCTTCCTGAAGCCCAATGGCGTGTTCTTCGTTTCCGAGTCGGGGCCTCGAATTGTCGAGACGTCGGAGTATCCCGCTCTCGCGCGAGGCGTGCGCATCGCAACCCAATCAGGTCCTTTGCTCCTTCGAAACGGTGTTGTTCATCCAGCGCTCGATGTTGGGTCGACGTCTCGGTTCATACGCAATGGAGTGGGAATCTCTAAGAACGCCATCCTTTTTGTAATCAGCGAGCAACCAGTAAATTTCTACGAGCTCGCCGTCTTCTTCCGGGACGAGTTGCAATGCCAGGACGCTCTGTATCTGGATGGCGCGGTCTCCAGCCTGTATTCCGTCAGGCTGAAGCGAAACGACTCCGGCGCGGACCTGGGCCCGATTGTGGGAGTTGTGGAGTGAGAACGCGGCCCGGCCCGACAGGTCGGAATTGGGATTGTCCTTACCGTAATCGGAAAAGCTTGAAGGTGAGTCCATAGGGCTATAGAATCGCTTTCCAAAAAGCGCCGGAGCTCTCAAGCAGAAAGGACATCCATGCGATTATCACGACTCTTGCTGACGCTGGCTGCAACGATCATCTCGCTGATCGCTTTTCAGAAAACTGCTTTGGCTCAAACACAGCAGCCATCACCCACTCACGTCCACTACATTGAACCTGCTCAGCAATCAAAGTCGCCAACCGGCGCGCTGGCGCCGCGGTTGCAAAAACTTGGGAGCCACGTGTTTCCCGTGTCGACGAAAAATCCGCAGGCGCAGCTCTTCATGAATCAGGGACTAAACCTGTCGTACGCGTTCAATCACGCGGAGGCGGGCCGCGCGTACAGAGAGGCAGAGCGCCTGGACCCTGATCTCGCGATGGCGTATTGGGGCGAAGCGCTCGCTTTCGGGCCGAACATCAATGCGCCGATGGATCAAGCCAGCGAGCCCAAAGCGCTTGCAGCCATACAAAAGGCCATCGCGCTCAAGTCAAAAGCATCGGCACGCGAGCAGGCGCTGATCGATGCGCTGACGCAGCGCTATTCGGGCCGCGCCGAAGATCGCAGAGCTCGCGATCGGTCATACGCCGACGCTATGCGTGAAGTGCATCTGCGCTTTCCCGACGACCAGGACATCGCAATGCTCTACGTTGAATCCGTGATGGACCTGCGGCCCTGGGGTTACTGGACGCGAGACGGCATGCCTTACGAAAGAACAGCAGAAATCGTTGCGCTGACTGAAAAAATCATCTCGCTCAATCCGCAGCATCCGGGGGCGCTGCATCTTTACATTCACCTGATGGAAGCGTACCAGGCGCAGAAGGCTGAACCGGCCGCTGATCGTCTGCTCACGCTGATGCCTGCCGCGGGTCACATGGTGCACATGCCTGCGCACATCTATCAGCGCGTGGGCCGTTATGCCGACGCCGCGAAGAGCAATGAACTAGCCATCGCCGCCGACGAAGACTACATCTCGCAGTGTCGCGCGCAGGGTCTTTATCCGATGGCTTATTACCCTCACAACCTTCACTTCCTCTGGTTTGCAGCAACGGCGGACGGCCGCAGCGCGGTGGCAATCGCGGCGGCGCGGAAAGCGGCCTCAAGAGTTGACGACGCAACCTTGAAACAAGTTCCACTGCTTGCAGGCTTTCGGGTTGTGCCTTATTACGCGTTGACTCGTTTCGGAAAGTGGGACGAGATGTTAGGCGAACCTCAGCCGCCGCCGACGAGCGCATATCTCCTCGGCATGTGGCATTACGCGCGCGCGACGTCCTTCCTCGGCAAAGGACAGACCGATTCGGCCGATCAGGAATTCGCGAAGTTGGACGAGATCATGGCTGATAAGTCGCTCGATGGGCCGCTGTTCTCGCCGAACACCGGTCGCATGGTGCTTTCAATTGCGAGAGAGGTCCTGGCGGGTGAGATTGCCGCGGCTAAAAAGAATTACGACCCGGCAATCGCGCACCTCGAGCGGGCCGTGCGATTGGAAGATTCTCTGGTCTACACCGAGCCGGCTGAGTTTCACTTCCCACCCCGTCAAGCGCTCGGCGCAGTGTTGCTGGATGCTAATCGGCCCGCCGAAGCCGAGACTGTTTACTGGGAAGATCTGAAGCGCAATCGCGAGAACGGTTGGTCGCTGTTTGGTTTGATGAAAGCCCTCAAAGCGCAGGGAAAGAATGAAGACGCGGCGCTGATCGAGTCGCGCTTCCAGAAGGCGTGGGCCCGAGCTGACGTTAAGCTAACCTCATCGCGCTTCGGACAGTAGGTCGACCGCCGTCTACTGCGGCAAATCGTGAATGGTGAATCGTAGATGGTGAACAGAGGAGCCAGACTGTCGAGAATCGGGTGACGGGTGTTGGGAGTCGGCTGCGTTCACGATTCACGATCACGATTCACGCAGGAAGTGGGTTCACGTAAAAAAATGTCGTCGGAGTGGTCCTTTCTATAAACGTTCCGGCCCTACCGGAGTTATGAAAACCTGGGCACAGGAGCTCTTATATTCACGATTTCCCATTTACCATTCACCAGGTCGCCGTCATGTCCGAGCGTTCCACCGAGCAGATAGATGAGCAAATACGTGAAATGCTCGACTCCCATCGCGTGGATTAGGGACGAATCCTGGCAACGCTGATCCGCTTGCTCGGTGATTCTGATCTTGCCGAGGAGGCGATGCATGCAAGCCTTTGCCGCGGCGCTGAGCCTGTGGCCGCGGAGTGGAGTACCCGGCAACCCGCGACCATGGCTGATATTGACGGCCCGATTCAAAGCCATCGATACTCTGCGTCGAGGGGCAAGATTCGATGCGTCTCAAGACGAGCTCGTGCGATATCTCGAAGCGCAATGGAGTTCGGCGGAGAAGTCCGATGGCAGAGGACAGCTTTGAAGTTCCTCAACATGGCGGAGAGGAGAATCAGAATCGAACGCCTGAGCCCGTCAGTATTTTCCATCTGCGGAAATGGGTAGGGATTCGACGCGCTTCCGTGATTAAGCAGAGACTTTTCGATCAGGAAGTGCTGTGAGCATTTGAGCGCACCACGCTTGGTAAATCGCATTCCGAAAGGGTTACAGCAATGAAAAGAATCTCCGGCATCTTGCTTCTCACGTTTCTGCTGCTTCTGTGCCCCGGCACGTCGGTAGCCCAGCAGGCGTATGGGGAAGTTACCTTTGTGAATTCCGGGCCGGCAGCGGCGCAGGCAGATTTTCTTCATGGGCTGGCGCAGCTGCATAACTTTGAGTACGACGATGCTGCCGAGCACTTTCGCAAGGCCCAAGAGATTGCTCCTGACTTTGCCATGGCTTATTGGGGTGAGGCCATGACGAAGAATCATGCGGTCTGGCATGAGGAGGACGTTCCGGCTGCCCGCGTCATCCTGAAACGGCTCGGTGTTACTGCGGAGGCGCGGCTTGCAAAAGCAACCACGGAGCGAGAAAAACTGTACCTTCAAAGCCTTGAAGTTCTCTTCGGTGATGGCGCGAAGGAAGAGCGTGGTCGCCGTTACGAATCCGTGCTCGCGGAACTGCATCGGAAGTTTCCCGAAGATGTCGATGCCGCTGCATTCTACGCGCTGGCTATCCTGGGCACGGCGGAGCACGGTCGCGATTTCGCTACGTACATGCGCGCTGCCGCGGTGCTCGAAGAGGTCTTTCCGCAACATCCGCGGCATCCCGGCGTCGTTCACTACCTGATCCATAGTTACGACGATTCGATTCACGCTCCGCTCGGCCTGCGGGCTGCGCGCATCTATGCGAAGATTGCCCCCGAAGCCGGTCATGCGCAGCACATGACTTCGCATATCTTCCTTGCGCTAGGCATGTGGGATGACGAGGTCAAGGCCAACGAGACTGCCATCGCGGTGGTCAATCGTCTCCGCCAGAAAGCTGGAAGACCGCCGGGCTGGTGCGGCCACTACAACGAGTGGCTGGAGTATGGCTACATCCAGCAGGGGCGTATCGCCGATGCACGCCGGGTGCTCGAAGGCTGCCGCCAGGTGGTTGAGCGGGCGGTTGCGCCTCATGCGACCACTCCGGGAAGCAGCACGATGGGAGGCATGATGTCGTCCAATATGTTGGTTGGATCATATGCTGACATGCGCGCCAGCTTCGTGATCGACTCGCAGCTTTGGAACGACGACGTTGTTCGCGCAACTCTGCCGGCCGGCGATTATCCGCTGGCACAGTTGGCTTTTGATTACACGAATGCGCTGGCGGCGATTCGGCGCGGCGATCTCGCCGTTGCGCGCGAAGCTGTTTCCCACGCTGAGAACGACCGTCAACGCGCATTGGTCGGTGGGAAAGAGCAAAGATACGCCGATCCCTGGAGAGACCAACGTCTAGCGATTCTGGTTGAACAATTGCGGGCGCTGCTAACGGCGGCTGAGGGAAAGACCGAGGAAGCCGTCAGTGAGTTGAAGAGGATCGCCGCAAAGGAAGATGCGATGTCAGTTGAATTCGGACCGCCGGCGGTTTACAAACCGACGGATGAACTCCTGGGCGAACTCCTGCTGGAATTGCACCGTCCGTCTGAAGCACGTGCCGCATTTCAAGTCGCTCTGGCGCGGGCGCCAGGTCGCAGGTCAGTAGTCCAGGCGCTTGGTCGCGCTGACAAGGAGATCGCACTCGCAAAGTAATCCCGCTCGCACTACATACTGGGAGCAGCCCTTCGATTCTTCAATTTTCAATTCGGAACACTCCGTCGTGGCCTTCTTTCAGTCTTCGCTCACTTTGCGCGGCGAGGCTTCGCGCGCGACTTACCCATTGCCCACGCCTGAAACCCAAGCTTTTTCATGTGCCAGTGCGCCGCGTTAATGTTGGCAACCGGGTCGTCGCGTCGAAGTCCTGCCCGGCCTTCGGGGGTATTGCGCCACGTTACAAGGTCAAATTGGTAGATGCCTACGTACTTGCCGCTCTTGCTGCGGGCGGTCGGCCTAAACTTTGATTCGCGCCAGGCGATGTATACGACCCTGGCCTCAGGGAGCCCGTACTTCCGTGCCGACTCGCGAATCAGATCCTCGATCTCTTTAGGCGTATGTCGAGACTGGATACTTTGTAACGGGCGCATGGCCGGGCGGGGCGGAATCGGCTCAACTCCGTTGGGGACGCCATGCACTACAGGTGCGATGAGGATTTCTCCTCCCAGCGCGATCAAAGGGATCAATATCAAATAGGCAGTTTTAGCCACGGCTCTTTCGAAAGCGCTGACAAGTCAGCGCTTTCCAAATCTATCGCCCGCTTCGCGGGAACCTCACGCGCGCAAAACTAACGCACAGGCGCCTTCAAAATCTCCGCAAGGGCCCGCAATCGGCTTGCGTCGACCGGGTTGATCGATACGGTTACGTAAGCGACTTCTTCCAGCGACGGTGCGAAGTCCTTGAGCTTTGCGAGTGACGCCTTACTCATGTTTGAGCTTTCCGCAGCTTGAATCGACTTCCGCAGATTCGCGATTTGCTCAACCGGCAGAGCCTGTGTTCGCTCCAACTGGTCCACATAGGCCTTCGCCACCACCAACTGTCGCGGCCAAACAATCTTTTCCTGGTTCTGCACGTTGAACTCAGCCACGTGGACCGCCCTGGCGGCGTCGATTTCGTTCTGAGTGAGGAATTTCGTGGGCGTCAGCTCAAAGATATCCAGGCCGCGCGCTATCTCCGAAGCGTAGATATGACCGTTGTACCAGTAGGCGGACCAGTCGCCTCCGAGCACCAGCATTTTGGGATCAATCGGCCCACGATCGAAATAGGCGATCTCTACCGGATGCTCCACGTCAGTGAAGTCCATAACAGAGATGCCGCCCTGATACCACGCTTGGACCTCGATGTCGCGGCCGGGAATGGGAACCAGCGAGCCGTTGTGTGCTACGCAGTTTTCGCTGTCGCCCTGGGCAGCCGTCAACTTGTAGTAGCTGGCGAAGCTCAGCTTGTTATCCTTCAACTTGAAGAGGGCATCGGCGCCCCATTTGCTCGGATCGTTTGCCCGGCATCGAGCGCCCAGCCCCCCGCCCCACTCATCAGTGAACACGACCTTCTTCCCGTCGTTGGAAAACGAGGCCGAGTGCCAATACGAATAGTTTGGATCGTTGACCGCATCCAAACGCTTTGGATGCACCGGATCCTTGATGTCCAGCAGGATTCCATTCCCGGAGCAAGCCCCGGCAGCCAACCCGAGCGCTGAGTAGACCGTGATGTCATGGCACTGATTGCTGTCCTCTGGCTTTTCCAAACCGTTCTTGCCATGGGTCCCGCCGCTATTAAGGCCGTTGAGAGCGCCCGTCCTTGGATCGATAAACACCCGAGGACTGGATACCACCTGCGCGGTTTGCGGCGCCGCCAGCGGCACTTTGATCACCTCGATGCGAAAGAGCGCCGTATTCGGATCTTTGTCCGGTGCTTCACCCGAACACCCGGCCAACTCTTCGTTTTGACGGACGAAAGAGGTGCCGGATACGTAGATGTAGACATTGTTCTTATCATTGGGATCGACGACCAGCGTGTGCGTGTGCGAGCCGCGGCAAGTCTGTACCGCCGCCACCTGCTTCGGATTCTTGATGTCGGCGATATCGAAAATTCTCACACCGCGGAAACGGTCTTTTTGCGCTGCCGGCGGACCCTGCTTTGGCTCTGCACCCGCGGGCGGGGGGGGCGCGGGCGCAAAACCCTGCGCGCCGCAGTCCAAACGGCCGTTGGGCATCTCGACCGACATAAACATTAGGTTCTTGTAGACAGACACGTCACCCTGTCCGCCAGGACATATCATCGAAGTCAATAGACTCGTCTTCGCCGGATTTGAGATGTCATAGATGTTGACGCCATAAAAGTTTCCCTGAAACAGGTGATTGCCCTGGAACGCCATGTCCGAGTTCGCAAAACCAAGCCCGGCAAGCACCAACTTTATCGAGCTTGGCATTTTCGAAGGGTCACCTATGCCGAATACAGTGGTCAAAGACTTGTTCACCTTCGGGTCATTAGGATCGTTGGCGCCGAGGTCGAACGCCTCAGGTTTTTTGAGCAGCAAGAGGTGGTTGATCCCCATTGCTGCTTCACCCGCGTCATACATTCCCGGCCTTAGTTTGGAGCGCGGGTCACTGGCATCTGAGCCAGTCATTCCAGCCGGGAGGGGAGGCGCGGGCGACGGTGCAAATGGGTTCGCTTGTCCCTCCGGGTCGGCCGGTTTCGTCGCTGGCGTCTTCGTCGGTTCCGGAGACGGCGACGGTGTCGGCGTCTGCGCCTGCGTCTTCATTGCCAAACAACCGCACAACAGAGCGGAAGCTAATAGAACACGGAAAGCGATGCTGTGTACCCGATTCATTGTTTCTCCTCCAGGGTTTCTCCCGGCAAATATGAATTTTACCAAAACCAATTGTGGAATAGTCAGCGCAGCGAACCTTTGGTCGGAAGTAGCAACTTAAAGGCTGAACTCTGAACCCCCGTGATCAGGCGTATAGAGTTCGAGCTTTAGCTTGCGTGGTCGGCTGGGCCGACTTTAACTGCGCCCTCCCTCACGGTTGATGGGCTACTCCCCCAACATCCGTTGCATAATTCTGATCTCAGCGCGTTGTCCACTGTCGACATCGGTCGCGAAGTTGAACAGTTCGGCATCCTGCCCGGCACCCGCAGTGTCGAACAGGTCTTTCACCATGATCAAGGCGCCGTTATGGTGCTGAACCATCCCTGTCAGAAACAGCCGGTCGAACTGTGCGCCCTTAGCTTTTTTGAGAGCGTCCATCTGCTTTGGCGTAAGCATTCCTGGCATCAGCATCGAATGCTCAGACATATCCATGCCTGGCATTTCCGGCATCGCCTGCGAGAGCGGCTCTCCCCTGGATTCCAGCCAGCGTTTCATAAATCTTATTTCGTCCGACTGCGAGTGGCTGATTCGCGCGCCCAGCGAATGGAGGTCTTTGTTCTCCGTGTGCGACGCGATGAGCGCGGTCATCTCAACCGCTTGCGCGTGATGCATGATCATGCCCTGCATGAACTGAACATCTGCTGACGAACGTGGCGGCAGTGTCGCCCGCGTCGATGACGGCAGTGTGCGGGTCGGCTGACCCGGCGCGCCAGGCTGCACGACGACCGGCGTCCCTTGCTCGGGCTGCTGTGCGTAGACAGGCAGCGCGAACAAGCCCGCGAGAATCGTGGCGGCCACCGGCCCGCTTCCCCGCTTGCGGCGTCTTATTAATGACCGGAGTTTGCGTTGGCCCTTAATATTAGAAGACTTCATCGGCGCGAATGGTTAGGCAATTGGTCACACGTCCGACAAACTTCAGTTTGTCGCCAGCTTCCCCAGCGGCCTCTTTATCATTATCACGACAAACAAAAGTTTGTCGGACACCGGTTCAGTGAGGCGTTCAGATTATCACAAAGCGCCGCTAAGAGCACTTGGGTCAGGCCTGCGATTCAATCGAGAATCTCGGGCGACAGAACCGTCACGCAGACGTCCGGCAGCGATACGGGAATCAGGCACTGCATTCGTTCTTCGCATGCACGTTGATTTTTCCTAAGCGGTTTTGTAAGTTGTGAAACCAAAGCAGCGGTGATTCCAATCCCGAGTTGATTGCTCGGGTACACCCTCGATAAATTCGCGCCGCTCGGTCGACTCCGCCGTTCCACTTACGCCGGATGAGGAGCTAGCCATGACAAGCCATCAACGTGAGAGCTTATCCGGTTTAGTCTCCGCCGCAAACACGATCGCTGAGCAAACACTGTCGGACTTTGGCGATCTAACGCCGCATCAGCTCAACTGGAAACCGGGCCCGGAGCAGTGGAGCGCGGCTCAGTGCTTTGACCATCTCATAACGTCAAATCAGTCTTACTTCCCGAGCTTCGAAAAGGTCCTGAGCGGCGAGAAAAGAAACACGTTTTGGGAGAGCCTGCCGTGGCTTCCGGCCTTTTGGGGAAACATGCTCATCAAAGCGGTCTCGCCTGAATCGAAACGCAAGCTGAAAGCCCCAAAGATATTTCAAGCATCAACCAGCAGTGTTGATGGAGCCATCATCCGCCGCTTCATTGACCAACAGAATCAGGTGATCAAGTACATGAAGGCCACTGAGGGTTTGGATTTAGAGAAGATCAAAATCTCATCTCCGGTCACGCGAGTAATCGCTTACAGTTTAATGGATGCTTACAGAGTCATTATCGCGCATGAGAAGCGACATCTCCTTCAGGCCATGAGAGTGTCAGAGATGGATGGCTTTCCCAAAGATATTGTTAACCTGAAGGTATAACGTTTCGCCAAAGAGAGGCTGGTGACCCACAACTCGCTGCAGGGACCGTAGTTCAGGGAGAGTAAAACTATGCGTATGATTCTGAATTTGCTTGTGTCTATTTGTCTCCTATCTGTAAGCGCGTTAAGTCAGGAGCGGATTCGTAAGGGAGTGGTCGGTCCTTACGGTGATCAGGTTCGTATTGTTGTCGCGCTCATTGAGCCCTCACAGACGTCATACAAGATGCAGTCGATGATCATTGACGTTAATCCTGATAAGTCGGGACAACCCACATCCTTCCTGGTTGACTTGACCTCGACGGTGCGGTCTCTCTCAACCGGAGAGAAGATACAGAAGATACTCCTGCTGCGCTGGAAGAAACCCGGGGAGATAGAGTTAAGGTGTGACGGCAAGTGGGTAAAGCAAGCTTCCGGGCCCGCATTAGACAACATCGTGCAAGCGACAAAGGCGGTAATACAGAGCGTACCTTTGGGCTCGAAAACTCCAACCGAGGTTTCGTTGCAGGAAGACATCGAGAGGAAGGCTTCCTCGATCCTGGACGGCCTCAGTACTGAAACGTTGCCGTGTCTTCGAAGTCTCAATTGAAGAATGCGTTGATGCTGAAGAAACTATTACTACTATCAATCCTCGGTTCCTCGCTACTTCTATGCGTTAACGCTTCAGCTCAAACTGACTTTAACGAGCTCTACCCGATTAGCCAACACGGCAAGGAGGGTTATATAGACAGGACTGGGAGAATAGTCGTCGAGCCTCAGTTCGACATCGCTTACTTTTTCTCCGAAGGGATCGGACTGTTTGCGACGGCCTCGAGAAAAAGCGTCGACGGCCAGGAAGTGAAGATCGCGGATAAATGGGGGCTCATCGACAGCCATGGGAAGATTATTATTCAGCCGCGGTTCCGTTCAGCGGCGTGCATATTCTCCGAGGGATTGTTGTGCGTCGGCGTCGAGGAGGGCATAGGCTTCGTCGATAAGACAGGAAAATTCGTCATCGAGCCGAGGTTCCGTGAAGCAAAAGATTTCTCGGAAGGCCTGGCGGCTATTCGGGTCGACGACAAGTGGGGGTACATAGGGAAGAACGGCCAGATAATTATCCCTCCGCAATTCAATGGTGCCAACAGCTTCTCGGAAGGTTTGGCTCTCGTTCAACTCGGTAAGGGCCACCTTTACATCAACAAAGCTGGAAAGGTAGTTATCCGGCTCGCCGTCTCAGACGCGGGCGATTTCCACGAAGGCTTAGCAAGGGTGCAGATGGTCCGGCCAGAAGAGCCGGGCGAACCCGCAGACACCAAGCCCTCTGTAGGAAGGCTCATGATTAAGAGAGGTAAAGTCGGCTACATAGACAAGGCCGGTGAGATGGCAATCAGCCCGCAGTTCGACGAGGGGTGTGACTTCTCAGAGGGCCTGACATGTGTCATGGTCAACGATAAGACGGGCTATATTGACAAGACGGGGCGCTTCGTCATTCCGCCGAGGTTCGAGAGCGCCAATGACTTTAATGAGGGCCGCGCTGCGATTACGGTTAACGGGCTCCACGGCTTTATCGATAGAGACGGCAAGATCGTAATCGAGCCGCAGTTTTCCTGGGTGAGCGAGTTTTCTCGCGGACTGTGCCATGTAATGGTTGACGATAAGATGGGATACATCGACAAGTTCGGTGCGTATGTATGGATGCCCTCGAAGTAAGTAAATCACGAAGCGGCATGACTGATATACAAGAGGGCCGGTGGTTACCGCTGCTGATGCTCAGCTACTGATCATCCCTTTGCCAGATTAACTCAATCTAATAGCGTCCATCCGGTCGGAGAGCTCTTATGAAAAATCGATATTGTTCCTCGTTGGTCGCAGCTACGCTTTTACTCGCTGCCGGATGTTTCAATCTAACCTTATTAAGCGCCCCGGCGAGCAAAGCTAGCGCGCAACTCTCAACCCATCAAAAACTCCTGCGAGAAATCCACCGGGAGTTGGTGGAAATCAACACAACGGATTCCGTCGAACAGTACTACTCAGGCGGCTGAAGCAATGGCCGCGAGGCTGAAGGCCGCCGGCTTCCCGGCGGAGGATGTTCAGGTGCTTGTGCACCCGGGTAATGCGCGCAAGGGAAATCTGGTCGCCCGACTGCGTGGCACTGGGAAGCAACGGCCCATCCTGCTGCTCGCGCATCTGGATGTGGTCGAAGCACTGAAAGAGGACTGGTCGCCGGATCTCGATCCCTTCAAGTGGATTGAACGTGACGGCTTCGTGTACGGGCGTGGATCAATCGATGATAAAGCGATGGCGGCAGTCTTCGTCGCTAACCTGATCCGCTACAAACAGGAAGGCTTCAAACCTGATCGAGACATTATCCTCGCGCTTACTGCTGACGAGGAAGGCGGCAACTTTAATGGCGCCGAATGGCTGCTGAAGAACCATCGCGACCTGGTTGACGCAGAGTTTGGTTTCAATGAAGGCGGCGGCGGACGTGAGCGAAAAGGCAAGCGTCTTTTTAATGGTGTGCAGGCCAGTGAAAAGATGTCGGTCAACTTTCAACTCGAAGTGAAGAACAAAGGCGGTCATAGCTCGCTGCCGAACAAGGACAACGCCATCTATCATCTGGCGGCCGGCCTGGATCGCCTTGCGAAGCTTGATTTCCCCGTAAACCTAAACGAAGTGACGCGGGCTTACTTCGAACGCATGGCGACAGTGGAGACCGGACAGACCGCCGCCGACATGAAAGCCATTTTCCAAAGTGGTACGGACCAGGCAGCGGTCGCGCGGCTATCGGCTATGGCTTTCTATAACGCCACCATGCGCACGACATGCGTGGCCACGCGGCTCGAAGGCGGGCACGCTAATAACGCTCTGCCGCAGGTCGCGCGCGCAGTGGTCAATTGCCGAATCGTTCCGCAGGAATCCGCTGCGGACGTTCAGCAGGCGCTGGTGAAGGTGCTGGCCGATGATCAGATCAGCATAAAGCTTCTCGCTCCGGCCAAGCCGAGCCCGCCCTCACCGCTTGACGCCAAGGTCATGCAGCCGATTGAGTCGGTCTCGAAGTCTCTCTGGCCCGGATTGCCTGTAATTCCGGTGATGAGCACTGGCGCCACCGACAGTCTTTATTTTCGTCAGGCTGGAATCCCGTTCTACGGTGTCTCGGGACTATTTACAGACATCGACGACAACCGTCAGCACGGCAAAGACGAGCGAGTCGGCATAAAGCAACTCTACGATAGTCAGGAATTTCTCTATCGCCTGGTGAAGAAGTTTTCAGCAGGCGGTTAGTAGTTATTGAGTCGTCGCGCGCCGTCAACTCGACAAGTCGGGGCGCGAATAGCGAGGTCTTTATTCACGAGAGTCGGTTGTTAATGCGATCCATCGCGCCGGCTTAGGGCGGCGGTGTATGCCCTTTGCTGCTACTTAACCTTCCGGAGGATACTTATGAAGTTCATTAGCGCAACGTTGTTCTTTCTCCTGGTCGCTGCTTCGCCAGCATTCTCCCAATGGAGGCAAAACGATAAACGCGCAGGTAATGCTCCCGATCGCAAAGAAGTAAGTGGCTTCGGCGGGCATCTTATCGTGGTCGAAAATCCGCGTGACTTCATACAGGAGTGGCTCAGGCCGGAAACCCCAAAGATTAAATCTGCGACCGTTGTGAAGCGTGGTGAATCAATCGGTGCTTTTGTTCTATTTGCCGGTTGCAAAACCGATACCCAGGGTATGTGTAATTCAGAAGTGGATTACACTATCTACAGATCGGATGGCAGGATATTCGCCGAACGTAAACGTCAACCCTTATGGAAGGAACAATCCCCGCCCGCTCCGATCATCCAGTTGGGCAGAGCAATTCTTGCCTTCCAATTGGGAAAGGATGATTCTTCCGGAGAGTACAAAGTCAAAGCGAAGGTTTCCGATCTCAATGCTAATATTTCCTTTGAGCTTGAGACAAAATTCCGTTTGAAGTGAAGTGGATTCTGCGAGTTGCGCGGCAACAGCTCGCATTTCGAGGCCGTTAATCCGGACTGGTGCTCGTCTACGACACGACATGACTCGATAGCATCACGGCAGTTGCCGTGTGGGAACATCAATCAACGGCGGATGAAATTCTTGATGGGCGACTGAATGAGGGGTGGAGTCCGACTCCTTCACTGTTGAAGGATGGCGATCGAGTGCTCGGACACGCGGATTGCGGTGTAATTGACTTATTGGCATAACCCGAAGTAGCGGAGGTAAGGAAGGCGTGACCCAGCACATCGGCATCGTGGCCGGAAGCGCCGAGGGCGCTGCGCTGTGTTACCGAACGATCTGCCTGGAGGCGCCAGCGATCTTGGGTGAGCATAACCACCCTGAGATAACCATGAACTCGGTTCCTCTGGCTGAACACATGCGCCTCATTCGTGCGAACGACTGGGAGTCATTAGCTGTAGTCCTTGCGGCCTCTGCGCACAAAGTGGCGCAGGCCGGCGCCGACTTTGCCATCTGTCCCGATAACACATACCACCAGGCTTTCGAGTACCTACTTCCGCTCTCTCCTATCCCATGGCTGCATATCGCCAGTGCCGTTGGAGAAGAGGCCAAACGATTGGGCTACCTTCGGCTCGGTATCCTGGGGACAAAATATCTGACGGAAGGGCCGGTCTATCCCAGCGCGCTGGAGGAATTCACGATAGAGAGTGAAATACCTGACGAGGCGGATAGAGAGAAGACCAACGAAATCATTTTCAAGGAGTTGGTAAACGGCATCTTCCTCGAAACCTCGCGGCTATATCTCAATGAAGTAACGGGCAAGTTAAAGGCGCGTGGGTGTGACGCCGTTGTGCTCGGCTGCACTGAGCTACCTTTAATCGTGCGCCCGGACGACACCCCTCTACCAACCCTGGATTCGACGCGACTGCTTGCGAGGGCGGCCCTGGGAAGGGCGCTTGAGTAATACGCATCATTCGGAACTAACGCGTCAGGAAAGGCACCCATGAAAAGACCCCTGATCGGATGGCCCGTCCCTCTATTCGCAATCACGCTGTTGCTGGCAGGTCTGCTCTGCCCTTTGAGGAACGTTCGCGCTCAAACTCCGTTGCCCCATCCCCAGTCTTATCAATTTACAAACGGCCAATGGTTTGATGGCAGCGAATTTCAACCTCGAACCTTTTACTCAGTTAACGGTCGATTGACGCTCCAAAAGCCCGCACGAATCGACAGAGTCTTTGACTTGAAAAATGGATATGTCATCCCACCATTTGCCGAAGCACACAATCACTGGCTGGAACCGCAGCGAGTCGATACCTACGTCGAGAATTACTTGCGCGACGGCGTATTCTACGTCAAAGACGAAGGGAATATGCCCTACATCGTTTCTCAGTTCCGAAACAAACTAAATCGTCCGACAAGCGTTGACTTCGTAACCGCTCTGCTGGGCTTTACCGGAAGCGGCGGGCATCCGTTGGAGATAATTCATCAATTTCAAAGCATGGGAGTTCTTCCCAAGGAGTGGAGCGAACGCGATCTTGACGGTAAGGCAGTCATGATAGTTGATAGCGCGAAGGACATTCCCAGCCGTTGGTCTCGTCTGCTGGAAGGCAAGCCGGACTTTGTCAAAGCGTTTCTGAATTATTCCGGCCCGGGCGAGGCGCGCAAAAACAATCCCAAGAAGACGGGTCTTGATCCGAAATTTCTTCCTGAGATAGTCCGGCTCGCTCATAGGGCGGGCCTTTACGTTTCAGTGCATATCTCGACGGCGATGGATTTTCATAACGCTCTCATGGGAGGCGCCGACGAAATCGCGCATCTGCCGTTCGTCGATTTCGACAAGGAACTTGGAGATGACCGCTTCCTGATTTCGGAAGCAGATGCGCGCCTCGCGCGACGGCGCAACGTTCGGGTGATTACCACTCTGGGCTGGCTAAGGGCGGACTTAGGTGACGATCCGCAGCGGGCGGAGGAGGCACGCACGAAGGTGGTCATCCCGAACCTCCGTTTGCTCAAACGGTATGGCGTGAAATTACTGGTTGGTAGCGATCAGTTCAGGGAAACCTCGCTTCCGGAAATCCTGCTCATCTCCAGTCTGAAGGTATTCACCAATCTTGAGCTTCTGAAAATTTCTTGTGAAGTCACACCTCAGGCGATTTTCCCCAAACGAAAATTGGGATTCCTGCGCGAGGGCTACGAAGCGAGTTTTCTGGTGCTGGACGGTAATCCCTTAACTGACATCGAGCAAATCAAGAATATCAAACTACGATTCAAGCAGGGCGTTCTTCTCAACACCTTCAAGTAACAAGGATGCTCCAAATGCAATCAACCGTCCGACAAACTCTTAAGGGTTGATAAGAGACCGTGACTGAAGAACGGATCTTTGGCTCGCCCGAGCTGGATGTGGAGTATAGCGACAGGTCTGCCGCCTACGTGGTGATCTCGCGCCGTGACGAAGTCGCGATGGTTACAGCGGGAGCAAAATATTTTTTGCCCGGTGGACGCTCGCTCCCCGGAGAATCGCCCGCGGATACCATCAGGCGTGAAGTTCGGGAGGAACTGCGACGAGAGGTGCGACTGCTCCAAAGCCTCGGCGAAGTCACCCAATACTTCTACGCTGCTGACGACGACCGACGCTACAAAATGCTGGCGGTGTTCTTTGTCGGCGAATTCACGAATGAAGTGTCCGTGGGCGACGGTGAGCATCAACTCAGGTGGGTCCCGATTCGTGAGGTGGAGCAAGCATGTTTCCACCAAAGCCACGCATGGGCGGTGCGCCGAGCATTGGCCTGCCCCGACACTTGATTTAGAGCGAAGAATCCCTACATTCCGTTAAGAAAGGTCGATTCCCATCGTTATATGGGAAGAGCTATGTCCGAGAGTCAAATCAATCCGATTGCAGTGCAGGAACGCCTCCAGATTCTGGATGTGCTGCGCGGACTAGCCGTCTTCGGCATTCTTGTCGGCAATCTTCAGTGGTTCGCCGGATACGGGATGATCCCTCCCGTCTTTGCACGCCAAAGTCCGATGACCGACCAGGTCACTCATTTTCTTGTTCACTTTTTTGTCGAAGGCAAGTTCTATTCGATCTTCTCATTCCTGTTCGGGTTCGGGTTTGCACTGCAGATCGCGCGTGCGGAAGAACGCGGCGACCTCAAAGCCTCGCTGTTCAAACGGCGGTTGTTCTGGCTGCTGGTCATCGGTCTGCTTCACGCTTACCTGCTGTGGGCGGGTGACATCCTCAGCATCTATGCCTTGATGGGTTTCTTACTTATTCGTTTCCGCAAGAAAACAAACACGCAACTGCTCAAGTGGGTGGTGATCCTGTTGGTGATTCCGATTCTCACGTACATTGTGCTCTACATTCTGTTTGTCGCCTTCGTCCCGGCGACGGCCGTAGCCAGGCTGAATGCTGCGCAGATCGATATGTGGAACAACGCAATCATAAAAGTTCCCCAAAGCAGCTACATGCAAATGCTCACCGGCTATAACCTGAACTACGTTGCCGGCAGGTATGCGAGTTTGATCCTGGAGATGCGTCTGCCGAAACTACTGGCGATGTTCCTGCTGGGTGTCTATGCCTATCGGCGCGGCTTTTTCCAGGACCTCGCGCGGCATCGGCAGTTCATCCGTCGCGTGTTGGTGTACGGACTGATCCTGGGTCTTGTGGGCAACTTCGCCTTTGCTGCGTTGGCGGGAACTGAAGCGCCCGTGCCGCCGTCGCCTGCGGGAATCGTAGGCGTCATATGTTATGCCTTCGGTGTCCCTGCACTGGCTCTCGGGTATATCGCATCCGTGGCTACGCTGTGGCAAAAAGCGACTTGGCGGCGCGTGCTTTCCATTCTCGCTCCTGTTGGACGCATGGCATTGACCAATTATTTGCTGCAAACGATAATCTGCGTTCTCATTTTTTATGGCTACGGATTCGGACTGTTCGGAAGACTCGGGGCAGGGGTGGCGACGCTGATCGCGCTTGCCATCTTTCTGTTTCAGATAATGTTCAGCGCATTATGGCTAAAGTATTTTAGCTACGGCCCGATGGAGTGGATTTGGCGACAACTCACATATCGTAAGCGTTTGCATCTGCGACTCAAGCGTGGGCAAACCGTGGCGGGCATATAAGGGATTGGGTCTTGCGCAGGAGAATGAGTCTCCTTCAGGATGTAGCGGATGCACCGGTGTGAATAGCAATGCAGAACTCCTACGATTATATAGCTGAGCAGTGGCACGCCCACTCGCGAGGGCAAGCTTATGTGGATCGAGTTCTGTTGTATGTTGAGAGGATTCTCAATGGCCTGCCGCCGGGAGCTAAAGTCCTTGACCTGGGCTGCGGCACCGGTAATCCCATTGCCCGGCACCTCGTGCAGAGGGGTTTTCGAGTAACTGGAGTTGACCAATCAAAGGCCATGCTCGAAATTGCCAGAAGGGAAGTTCCCCAGGCTGAGTTGATTCATGGCGATATGATTGACGCGGAGTTTGGCGGAGAGTTCAGGGCGGCGGTTGCCTGGGACTCGGTTTTCCATGTCGAACGTAAAAACCATGCAGTTATCTATTATAAACTCGCGAAGTCGCTTGAAGCCGGCGGAAGATTACTGTTGTCGGTTGGTGGCTCGGATCCGGCTCTCCATGATTCGGATAGCGAGGGTTTTACGTCCGAGATGTACGGACGCACCTTCTACTATAGTGGCTACGAGCCAGAGGTCGCGCGCAAATTAATAGAGGCCGAAGGATTTGAAATTGAACTTTGGGAAGTAGATGATCCTTCTTCGCGAGGACACATCGCTGTCATCGCCAGGAAATTGTAAGAGCCGATCAAATAAGCCCAACATAATGGAACTCTAATGCCTCCAACTTTGTCGAATGGCAAGATCTGTTATCTGGAGATCCCGGCGCTTGATATCCCTGCGTCGGTTGCTTTCTACCAGGCAGTATTCGGCTGGCACACTCGACAACGCGGCGATGGAAGTATCGCCTTTGACGATGGTGTTGGCGAAGTGAGTGGGACCTGGGTGATGGGCCGAACGCCTTCCCAAGACGTCGGGCTGTTGGTCTACATCATGGTAGACGACGTGGCCGCGACCATTGAGGCGGTCATCGCCCATGGAGGCCGGCTCGAGCAGGACATCGGAGCGGATGCGCCCGAGGTGACCGCGAGGTTTCTCGATCCTGCAGGTAACATCTTTGGCCTTTATCAGGAGCCGAGCGGATCAGAACCTGCGACCAGCGAGTAGTGCGGACCGATGTCCGAGAATCTTTAGCTTGCCGCTGCGCTGCGTCAAACTGAAAGGAAGCTCTGATTAAGTGCATTCGACGCGTAGCGTCGTGGTGAATCTAGCCCGGCCTTTTAAGGCCGGGGAAAGGGTCAATCGGGGAGGCCGCGTCGCATAGCGACGCCTGAAAACCGGTGCGTATCCAATCGTCGCTACGCGACGAGTAGGTGCACTCACATTATCCCGGCGTTGAAACGCCGGGCTAGGCTCTAGCCGACGCTACGCGTCGAGGAACTTATTTAGAGCTTCCTGAAAGTTTGTCGAACACTCGGAGCAAAACTGACGCCAGTACACTTGCCCTACGCTTGACAGCGAAACCCCTTACCCGTATAGTTTCTCGTTTCGGACTCATGTCTGAATTTTCCAGTGCAACGCTTAGTAGGTTTTGGTCGGTGTGGAGGCGTTGCCCGGCTGTACGCTGCGGCGATCACAGTCGTTTGACAAGTATTGTGGCGTAACAATGCTCGCGAGCGGCAGAGCACGGCGCAAGCCTGCTGGCCTCTTCTTCGCGAGTGCGCGATTGGTCGAATAGACCCGCTCATCTTACGGATGCGACGCCACAGAAAAGTTTCGGCTTCGAGGGAAGCCATTATCCACGCCCGATTGTACCCAGAACATCCCTCAACAAACATTTCGATCTACAGGCCAGCCTATCTGCGCTGACTGCCGAACAAGTTTCGGAAAGAGGCAGGTTGAGCACTTTTTCGCGTTTCGGTAAGGAGCGCGTCACCTGATTCACGAGGAAAAGAAGCAGTGCCGACAATTAACCAGCTTGTTCGCAAGGGCCGCCAGGCGGTGAAATACAAGACGGCCAGCCCGGCGCTCCAGGAGTCGCCGCAGCGTCGCGGGGTTTGTACCCGTGTGTACACGCAAACACCGAAGAAACCCAATTCGGCGCTCCGCAAGGTCGCCCGCGTGCGCCTGACGAACGGTATCGAGGTCACGACTTACATTCCCGGAGTTGGACACAATCTTCAGGAACACTCGATAGTGCTGATTCGCGGCGGCCGCGTTAAGGATTTACCTGGTGTTCGCTACCACGTGATTCGTGGGACGCTCGACTCGGTCGGCGTGGCCGATCGTAAGCAGGGACGCTCAAAATATGGCGCCAAACGGCCCAAGGCCGGCGCCGGAGCCAAGAAATAGTCACGATTTATTTATTGATTCATTTAGTCATTGAATCAATGAAGAAATGATTCGATGAGCAAATAACCTTATGCCAAGACGAAGAGTTGCCGAACGACGCGAGGTGCTTCCCGATCCGGTTTACAACAACCCGCTGGTCACCAAGTTTATCAACGGCGTGATGTGGGGCGGCAAGAAATCGACCGCGGAGCGAATTTTCTACAATGCCTTGAAGCAGGTTGGCGAGAAGGCCAACGATGAGCCGCTCAAGGTATTCAAGAAGGCCATTGAGAATGTTCGGCCGACGGTCGAGGTCAAATCGCGACGCGTGGGAGGCTCGACCTATCAGGTCCCCATCGAAGTCCACCAGGAACGGCGGGGCGCACTCGCCATCCGCTGGATTGTTCAATATGCGCGCGGGCGCGGCGAGAAGACGATGATCGACAGGCTCGCCGGCGAGCTCCTGGATGCGGCGAACAATCGAGGCAACGCGGTAAAGAAAAAAGAAGACACGCACCGTATGGCGGAAGCCAATAAGGCCTTCGCGCATTACAAATGGTGAGTTGGGGGCCGGGTGTCAGGTGCCAGGGGCCGGTAAAGGCTCTTTCCGGCACCCGGCCCCCGACACCAGATCCCCAGGGTTTTTAAAATGGCTAAGCAAGATCTAAACAAGTTCCGCAATATTGGCATCATGGCCCACATCGATGCCGGAAAGACGACCACCACTGAGCGCGTCCTCTACTATACCGGCGTGTCGCACAAGATAGGCGAAGTCCACGAAGGCACCGCGACCATGGATTGGATGGAGCAGGAACAGGAGCGCGGCATTACCATCACCTCCGCCGCGACCACTTGCTTCTGGGAACGCAGCGGTACTGAATATCGCATTAACATTATAGACACGCCGGGCCACGTCGATTTCACCATGGAAGTCGAGCGCTCCCTGCGCGTCCTCGACGGTGCCGTCGCGGTCTTTGACGGGGTTGCTGGAGTCGAGCCTCAGTCCGAAACAGTATGGCGACAGGCTGATAAGTACGGCGTACCTCGCATTTGTTTCATCAACAAGCTGGACCGCGCTGGCGCTTCGTTCGAGCGATCTTTTGATTCGATCATTGCCCGGCTGGGCGCCAACCCGGTGGCATTGCAGATTCCAATCGGCCTCGAGGACCAGTTCAAAGGCGTGGTTGACTTGATCACGATGAAGGGACTCATCTGGAACGACGAATCGAAAGGCGCAGAGTACGAGATAGTCGACATTCCCGCGGAGTTGCTGGAAGAAGCCAAGGCATCGCGTCACAAGTTGCTCGAAGCGGTCGCAGATGCAGACGAAGACATGATGCTCAAGTACCTCGAGGACGAGGGCGAGAGCATCACGGAGTCGGAAATTCGTGCAGCTATCCGCAAGGGATGTCTCGCCTTGAAACTCGTTCCTGTGGTTACCGGTTCGGCTTTCAAGAACAAGGGCGTACAAACTCTTCTCGATGCGGTGGTGGATTATCTCCCAAGCCCGCTCGACGTTCCGCCCATCGAAGGAATTAATCCGAAAACTGGAGAGACCGAAGCGCGTCCTCCGGACGCTAGTGCCCCGTTTAGCGGATTGGTGTTCAAGATAATGGCCGACAAGCATTTGGGCCAGCTCTCGTTCGTCCGCATCTATTCCGGAACGATCAAGGCAGGCTCGTACGCATATAGCCCGGTCAAGGATACAAGAGAGCGAGTGGGCCGGTTAATGCGGATGCATGCCAACAAGCGCGAGGACATCGACGGCGCGAGCGCCGGCGAGATCGTCGCCATCGGCGGCATGAAGCAGGTCACTACGGGCGATACAGTCTGCGATGAGAACAAGCCGATCATTTTGGAAGCCATGGAGTTTCCGGCGCCTGTCATTCGCGTCGCGGTAGAACCGAAGACGCGGGCGGACCAGGACAAGCTTGGCATCGCTCTCAACCGTCTGGCTCAGGAAGATCCCTCGTTCAATGTCTCCACCGACCAGGAGACAGGTCAGACGATCATCGCCGGGATGGGCGAGTTACATCTCGAGATCATCGTCGATCGCATGAAGCGTGAGTTTGGAGTCGAAGCGAACGTGGGCAAGCCGCAAGTCGCTTATCGCGAGACGATCACTCAGCCCGCTACCGGCAAAGAGGTCTTCAAAAAGCAGACCGGCGGTCGTGGACAATATGGTCACGTCGAGCTCGAGATCGAACCGGCGCCGGGCGAAGGCTTTGTATTTGAGAATGCGATTACTGGCGGCGCCATACCACGCGAATTTATCAAGCCGACCGAGCAGGGTATCAAAGACGCGTTGGAGCGCGGATTCCTCGCCGGCTACGAACTCGTCGATATCAAGGTTCGACTGGTGTTCGGGTCTTATCACGAGGTCGACTCCGACGAGCGTTCGTTCCACATCGCAGGATCGCTCGCATTTCAGGACGCTGTAAAGAAGGCCAAGCCTGTGCTGCTAGAGCCCATCATGCGCGTCGAGGTTGTGACGCCTGAAGAATACATGGGCGCAGTGAACGGCGACTTGAACCGCAGGCGAGGGCAGATCGAGAAAATGGAGCCCCGTACCGGCGGCGCACAAGTCATCACCTCGTTCGTGCCTCTTTCAGATATGTTTGGCTACACGACGGATTTGCGTTCTGCTACGCAGGGACGCGCGACTTCAACCATGCACTTCGAGCGGTATGACCAGGCGCCGCGGAACATCGCCGAGGAAGTGATTGCGAAAGTGCAGGGAGTCGCGAAATAGTCATGAGTAATAGGTGATGGGTGATAGCAGAGCTCGTACTTATCACCCATCGCCCATCACTGTTTACAGGAGATACAGATGAGCAAGGAAAAATTTGATCGCAGCAAGCCGCACGTGAACATCGGGACCATCGGTCACGTGGACCATGGAAAGACGACGTTAACGGCGGCCATCACCAAGGTGCTGGCGAAGCACAATCCGAAGATCGCATTTC
>JAVHWA010000055.1:0-12505 GCA_032160165.1 Acidobacteriota bacterium | reverse complement strand
CGATCGGGACAGGGAACGCTCTTGCTTCCCGCAGTTCGGGGGGAATTCTGATTACGATGATTACTTTAAGAGTCGCCTCGGATGATACCCGCCTGCGGAATTGAGTGTCAACGAAGTCGGCAAATGTCCGACTAACCTTCCGTTTGTCGCCGGGCCCACGACAAGCTGAAGATTGTCGGACATCAGCGGAAAACTAAAATTTGCCGGCCAATTGCATTACAATGCCGAAGTTATGCCGACTTTTCGCGCCCGCAACGCGACCACTAAGGCGGAAGAAACAATGAAGAGTCGAACGCTATCCGCAATCAGCCTCATTGTGGTGATCGCTCTAAATGCGGTTGGGTATGTACGGCACGACCGGCGCGCGTCGGAACCGAGACTGCCCGTGTACGAGGTTGCTCGGTCGCTTACTCCAATCGCGGTTGATGGAAAGCTCGACGAACCTGTGTGGGCAAAGGCGCCTGTGGCCGAACTGGTTCTCAACGCCCATGGCTCGCCGAGTCGTTACCAAACAACGGCGCGACTTCTCTTTGACGATAACTTCCTCTACATCTCATTCAGATCCATCGACGATAATATTTGGGCCACCCATAGACAGCGAGACGAACATTTGTGGGAAGAAGAGGTGGTTGAAGTGTTTCTTCAGCCTGATCCACATGAGACCAGCTATGTCGAGTTGGAAGTAAACCCGCTCGGAGCGATGTTGGATATCTATCTTCTAGAGGTACGCAAGCCTCTGCGCTACGAAAGTTGGAACAGCCAGAATCTCCGCTGGGCAGTCCAGGTAAACGGCAGCGTCGACGGAAAGGGAGGTGATCGCGAGTGGACTTGTGAGATCGCGTTTCCGTTAGCCGATGCTGTAACCGCGCCGCACCTGCCACCGCGCGCGGGTGATCGTTGGCGAATGAATCTCTATCGTGTGGAGGCGCGCCCGGTCCCGGCATTAATGGCGTGGTCTCCTACCTTCAAAGAGGACTTTCATCTCCCGAACAGTTTTGGAGAACTGCTATTCACGGACAAGACGGTCCGGTAGAGTCGTTGAGTCCAAGGTCCAAAGTACTGCGATTAACGCCCGGCACAAAAAAGATTGCGCCGCTTCCAACTAGTGAAAGCAGCGCAACCTTTAACCCCATACAACCGCCGAAGCAATTAAGGGATTGTTGGCAACAACGCATGTACACGCATGTTGCTGCCGATTTATATTCCGAAGCGTTGGCTGGCGGTCAACTCAACCCCCGGTCGGCACACGACCCGTTTTCACGAATCGCTCGTATCTCTTTCGAAACACGGTGCCGTTTGGTTTTTGTTGTGGTGGCTTTACCTCCACCGCCGGTTACGTCCCCGGCAACGAGGCTTAAGGCTTGCACCTTAAGCGACTTCTGCTACTTCAAGGCTGATCATTTCCAAGAAGCGCGACTGCGTTTTTATCCGCGTCGCTCAGGAAAATCTTGCGATTCTCCTGGCACTAAGCCTTTCGGCTTCAGCGTGAGGTGTAAAGTTGCAACAGCCGCCTGTTACCACTCTCGAACGACGCGTCACCACATCGCTCGCCTTTCCTCTCGCTGGTCACGACGCCCATGAGCACCGCGACAGGGTGGTGGTTATACGCCCGCGTCAAATCCAAGTCAAGCAGAAAATGCTTTAAGGAATAACGCCCATGGCTGTGGAAAAAGCTGTGGAAAACTTTCGTCGTTTGAAAGCCTCAATAGAATCGCAAACTGTCTCCAAGCGAACTTCAGCACGACTGAAAATCCATGATTGAACCTCAAAAAAATTTCTTGACCTGCTCATTAGCGACCCTCATCCGGATGGTAGATGTGCGGAAAGTGGCATCTCAAATCCGTACTCGATGCTGTTGTTGGAATCATGAAGGTCACGACTGCCGAATTGAGTGAAACCCATGCTCCGATAAAGGCGGTGAGCGTCCAAAAACCGCGTATCGCTCCAGAGCAGCATCTTCGGCTTCAGATTTTGACGGGCATGATCAATCGCCAACTCGGTAAGTCGACGTCCCCAGCCCTGGCGGCGCAGGGAACGATGTACGTAGAGGGACTTTAATTCACCCGCGCCTTCGAGCAGCATCACACCCACAGACGCCCGGACGATTCCCTCAGCTTCTACCACCCAGAACTCTCCGCCTTGAGCTCGAAAATAAGGCCCGGGGGCCAGCAAATGCCGCTCTTCCTTCTCGGCGGCCAGCACGCAGCCGTATTCAAGGTAGACCCCTGAAATCAGGCGCAGAATGCCGGGCACGTCGGCGGGAACTGTGGGGCGAGGGTGGAGCGCATCCATTGGAATTTGAAGTCCTGTTTCAATATGGGCGATTAATGACGGGCAAGCTCGCGCGCTTGCGCGCTCCATGGGCCATCTTCCGGGAGTCTTGTTGGTGATGCGTGCCGTTTTTTACGGGACGTGTGCGCCACGTCTCAGCCAGGCGCTCGAGTTCTTCGCCATCTGACTCGGAATCGATAAGGGTAAGCCAGAGCGGAATCGGCAGCCACTCCCACTCCCGGCCGTATACATCGATGTTCAGTTGTTCGACACGATGTTCCGCGCGCGACTGCAGGTTTGCTGGCGGCAAGTCCCTCCAGTTGTCGTAGCAAGCGTGCTGAACGCAGGGAGCCGGCTTCGCACGGCGATGCACCAGACAACCAACAGAAGGTTCATAGAGTGGACAGGAGTAAGTCTGCGCGGTCGTGTCGCCTTTGGCTGAAAGGTGAAATCTCTCGACTGCCTTCCGAGCGCGTTCATGGATCGCGCGTCGCTTCGCATCATTGAGCCGCGGAGACCTCATCAGTGTTTCACGGATGGCGACGGCTTCCAGCCTGGTGATATGCACATTGACGAAATGTTCGTCGGTGCAGCACTCGCCGCGCGTAGGGCACGTCTCGCAATCCTTCGCAGCATGTTCGTAGTTCAACTTGATGAAGGATTGATACGAGCTCTTGGCGCGCTGCAAGTGTGTGAGCGCCTTTTTTTCAGATAGTCTTCTGCTCATCTCTTCTCGCGCTCATACAAAGCAAGGAATTCGTGATTTCCATCCGCTCCGGCGATTGGCGATTCCACTACTCCGCGTAAGCTGAGTCCCAGGGCCTGTGCGGCATGGTTCACCTCCTGGACCACGCGCTCGTGCTTTGCCGGATCGCTCACTATTCCGCCGCGTCCAACTTCCCCTCTCCCCACCTCAAACTGCGGTTTAATCAGCGTAATCAGAAGCCCGGTATCAGTCAACAACGGGATGAGGGCCGGCATGACCTTCGTCGCGGAGATAAACGAAACATCCATCACCGCAATGTCAAATTTCTCATCGAACTCTTCCGGCTTGAGATAACGAGCATTGATGTGTTCTCTGACTTCGACTCGCCCGTCGTTGCGCAAACGCCAGTCGATCTGATTGTGCCCCACGTCGATTGCGGTCACGTGGCGAGCTCCATGTTGCAGCAGGCAGTCCGTAAAGCCGCCTGTCGAGGCGCCGACATCAAGACAGCGCACTCCTTCGACACTGATATTGAACCTGGCGAGCGCGGCTTCCAACTTCAGACCGCCGCGTCCCACATATCTCGAAGCAGGATCGCCCGCACCCTTCACTCGAATGGCCGCATCGGCGCAAAACAGCTCAGACGGTTTTAAGACTCGTTGCTCATCAACCAGAACAACACCGGCCATTACCAGCGCCTGCGCTCGCGTTCGGGACGGCGCGATACCCTGCTCGACCAGAAGTTTGTCGATGCGTTCACGCTTCATGAGGAACAGCGTAAATGGTAAATCGTGAATCGTAAATGGAGAGCGGCCGCGTCTCCTTGCGATTCACGATTCACGATTTACTATTTACGCCTTTTAGGGTTTTCTGCCTTCGAAGATTTCGCGGATGCGATTGAGCTCGCGGCCTGCGCGATCTACCGGACGAGGAACATCCACGGGTTCGTCCTGCTCGCGCTGCTGTCGGCGCCGTTCCCGCCTTTCTTCTCTCCTGCGTTCTCTCTCTTCTTCTTTGGCGTCCGCCGTCTGGTCCGCATCGTCGTCTATCTTCGCCGGTGTTTTTTCACGAACTACAGGAGGGGGGACTTCGACGTTATCGCTCGGAGGTTTGCTAGCTGTGGTCTTATTGTCCTCACTCGTGGCTGGAGATTCCCGAGGGACCACTGGCGCGACTATGGGAGACTGTGGTGGTGGGGTTTGCGCTACGACGGGAGCCGCGGTCGCGCTCTCGCCGCTGGAACCAGTCGGCGTCGTGTCTTGTGCCTTTGTCGCCTGTCGATTTCTGTAAAGGCTGATTCCAATTCCCGCCGCCACTCCGGCGCCAATCGCCAGCACTACAATCAAGACCAGCATGGCCGGACGCTTCCAGACGGACTTGGCCGGCTGCCCATGATAACCGCCGTGCTTCATCTGAAACGTTTCCTGATCAGTAAGCGGTACGACAGGCCGCGCGTGTGACGTCGCTTCAGAATCGAAGTGCGGGCTTACAAGAGGCTCGTCCGGATCTGCGCCGGTTGGTATGATAATTCTTCGTCTTTCGTTCATGTTTATTATCGCGAGGCCGCAGGGAAGAGTGTTCGGCTCGCCAACATATGATGCGGGCCCGGGCGTTGGCGTCCGCCGGGAAGATTACAAAAATAGAAAGCCGGAAATCCCTGCAGCGGGCGAGGCGGGGCTTGTCATCCAGCTCTGACCTTCAGGCTTTGCGCTCAGCTCCTTACGGCCTGACGTTTCGCGCGGCGCTCCTCCAAAACCTCCACGCTCTCTTTCACTCGGGTATAAATTCCGTCGACGTCGAGCCCATACTTCGCCAGCAGGAGTTTTGCGTCACCATGCGTCACCAGCCGGTCAGGAAAACCCATCCTAACGACCCTGACCTGATCGAGGAGTCCATTTTCTTCCAGCAATTCCATCAGCGCTGAACCGAAGCCGCCTGCCAAATACGCTTCTTCCACTGTAACTATCAACCGCTTAGTGCGCGCCAGGGCCAGCAGGAGACCGGCATCAAGTGGCTTGACGAAGCGTGCATTGACGACTGTTGTTTCGATTCCCTCTTTGGCCAGATTCTCGGCTGCAGCGAGCGACGGGTGCACCATCGAACCATAAGCGACGATCGCGACGTCGCCGCCATCGCGAAGTATCTCGCCCTTACCAATCTCGATCAGCTGCGGCTCGCGTTCCACATCAGCACCGACGCCGTTTCCTCTCGGATATCGCAGCGCCGCCGGACCAGGGTGCTCGATCGCAGTCAACAGCATGTCTCGCAATTCTCCCTCATCCTTGGGAGCCATAACGACCATGTTCGGCATCGGTCGAAGATACGCTATGTCCAGAAGACCGTGATGCGTCGGACCGTCCGGGCCCGCCACGCCTCCACGATCAAGCGCGAATGTGACATCCAGATTCTGCACACAGACGTCGTGCATCACCTGATCAAAACCGCGCTGGAGGAAAGTTGAATAGATCGCAGCCACGGGCTTCATCCCTTCGCACGCCATTCCGGCAGAGAAGGTGACGGCGTGCTGTTCAGCGATACCGACATCAAACGCTCTATCAGGAAATTTTTCGAGGATGAAGTCCAGGCCGGTGCCATCAGGCATGGCCGCTGTCAAGGCCACGATGCGTTCGTCCCGAGCCATGAGCTCGCACATCGTCTTACCGAAGACAGACGTATACGTCGGGGCCTTCGATGGAGACTTAACAGGCTCGCCCGTCTTCAGATCAAACGGTCCTGTGGCATGCCACGCGTAGTAGTTCTTCTCGGAAGCAGGAAAGCCTTTCCCCTTGGTAGTCAGCGCGTGGACAATGACAGGACCGTCTTTCACCTGTTGCGCTTCGCGCAATGCAGCCACGAGTGCGCGTGGGTTGTGTCCGTCGACGTAACCTATGTACTTAAAGCCGAGTTCGCTTGTGAGCGCGCCTGGCAAGACAGCGGCAGCCAGCGCGTCCTTAACAGTCTTCGCGGCGTGATGGAGTCTTTGACCCCATGCAGGAATCGAAAGAAGAGTCTCTCCTACTTCATCTTTGAATCGGTGATAACCCTGCGCCTCTCGCAGGCGATTGAGATAGCCGGTAAGAGCGCCCACAGCGGGCGCGATCGACATCTCATTATCATTCAGCAGCACGATCAATCGCGTCTTCAGGTGCCCCGCCTGATTGATGGCCTCCATCGCCATCCCGCCCGCCAAACTGGCGTCCCCGATCACGGCGCAGACGTGGTGCTTTTCGCCCTTGCGATCGCGCGCTATGGCCATTCCCAGAGCGGCCGAAATCGAAGTCGAAGCGTGGCCCGCACCAAAGGTGTCGTACTCTGATTCATCCCGCCGCAGGAATCCACTAATCCCGCCGTATTGTTTGATCGTTGGCAGGAGATCGCGGCGCCCGGTCAGGATCTTGTGCGCGTAAGCCTGATGGCCGACATCCCAAACGATGCGATCAGTCGGGGAGTCAAAGGCATAATGCAGCGCAACGGCAAGCTCGACCGCGCCCAGACTCGCGCCGGTATGACCTCCGATTCGCGACATCGTTTCCAGAATGTACTCGCGGATTTCATCGGCAACCGCTTGCAGCTGTTGAGGAGTGAGGCGGCGCAGGTCCGCTGGCGCATTGATCGTCTGTAGCAGTTTCATTGCAGTCAGTATTGTAACGCGTGAAAGAGTCTTTTGCTATCTACTATCTTTTGGCGCTTCGCGATGATGCCGGTGGAAGTTGCTTTATCATACAAAGCGCTTTATACGCTTACGGCGGTAAGGAGTCAAGCTCGTATTTTCGCTGATGCACTATCATCAGATGGATCCTTGTTCGCGGCAAGGGGAGAGATATTCAGACCGAGGAGTCCAGGCTCGCGTCTAAAGATACAGAAACTCGCATGAACCGCGGGACAAGTCGAAGGTGCTCAGTACCGCGCGATTGGTGATCTACCCGGAACTTATTTCAAGGAGTGATTGAAACAATGTCTTTTCAAAGGATACTTAGAGGGGCCGGTCTGGCTCTTGGTCTGAGCTTGATGCTTAGCGCAGTGGCATTCGCGCAACAGCCGATGCCTCCGCAACAGGATGGCGCCAGACGACCCATGCCCGAGGGCAGACGCGAAGGGCGTGGCGGTCCAGGAAAGCGCGGTCATGGCGCGATGCGACTGTTCAGGGAACTTAACCTGACGGACGCGCAGCGAGAACAGATACGCGGGATACAAGAGCGCGCGATGGCAAGCACGAAGTCGCAACATGATGCACTGCGTAACCTGCGTGAGAATAATCAGGGTCAGCTCAGCACCGAAGATCAGGCCCGCGCTCAAGCGCTGCGCGCGGAGATCGAAACGGCGATGAAAGGTGCGCATCAGGAAACCCTCAACGTTCTGACCTCGGAACAGCGGACGCAGCTCGAGCAGCTCATTCAGGAGCGCAAGAGCCGCCATAAGGACCGGCGAGGACCCGGGCCCGGACCTGGACCGAGTGGACCCGCGACCAATCAGGACCAGGAGTGAGTTATGAGTTTTGAATTTTGAGTTTTGAATTTTGAGTTTGGAGTTTGGAGTTTGGGGAAAGCCCAAAGCCTTCTTCAATTCAACATTCATAATTCATAACTCATAATTCTCTTTCCCTCTGCGTCCTCAGTGGTTTATTCTTCACTCGGCCTGGAAGCCGGCTAACTCCAGCTCGCGTATGAATTCATGCAAGCGCCCGTCAATCTCATCTCTCACTCGCCGGTATACCGCGATGATCTCTTCTCCGCTTCCTCTTGCCTCCGCTGGGTCGTCAAAGCTCCAGTGAATCTGTTTCGTTCGTCCGGGAAATATCGGACATCGTCCGCGCGCGTTGTCGCAGACGGTTATGACATAATCAAACTCCTGGCCGGCGAACTCGTCGACCGATTTTGATCGCTGGCTTGTGATGTCGATGCCGATCTCGCTCATAGCTTCGATCGCCTGAGCTCGAACGCTGGTCGGCTCGACGCCGGCACTGAATACCTCGAAACGATCATCCGCAATGTTACGCAGTAAGCCCTCCGTCATCTGGCTTCGCGCAGAGTTGCCGGTGCAGAGGATTAAGACTTTCTTCTTTTCACTCATTCGGGCCCTCTCTTTCGATCATACGGATAACCGGATCGGCCCTCGTCGACGGCGGAACCAGCCAACGGAAAAGCAGTGTCGAGACGGCCGCGCCCGCTAGTTGGGCGACGATGAAAGCCGGAACATCCATAGGACGAATCCCTGCGAACGTGTCGCTGGCCGAGCGCGCCAGAGTCACGGCCGGATTCGCAAAAGAAGTCGACGACGTGAACCAGTATGCGGCCATTATGTAGGCCGCGACGGCGAATGGGACAATGGATGACCGCTGCCTGCGTGCACAACTCCAGATAACAGCTAACAGCCCGAAGGTGGCGATGAACTCGGCGAAGACCTGCGCCAGTCCCCCTCGCCGGTGCTGCGATGCGAAGAAGACCGGCAGCTCGAACATCACGTTAGCGCCGGCCACACCAACGAATGCCCCGGCGATTTGTGCAACGATGTATACAGGGGCCTCGCGCCGCGGAAGACCTCCCTGCCAGGCAACGGCCAGCGTCACAGCCGGATTCAGGTGTCCGCCTGAAATCGGTCCGAAGGTCAGAATCAAACAGACGAGCGCGGCACCGGTGGCCATGGTGTTTGCGAGTAAAGCAATTCCCGCGTTGCCGCCGGCCAGCCGCTCTCCCATTATTCCCGAGCCCACAACCGCCATCAGAAGCATGGCCGTGCCGAGTGCTTCGGCAGTTGCGCGACGGGCCAGCGTGACGTGCTCAATCTGCTTGTCTATCATCGATCGGCCACTAGCTATGTGTTCCAGCGATCTCCACTGGCTGGGACGAAGGAGTACAGCATGAGACGGAGGCCGGTGCTTCCGGATCGACTACCACACCGGATGTCGCGCAGACTTGCTGCCCGGCGGCGTCCGTCACGCAGCAAGCGGACGTCTCGGCAAGATTGTCCTCGAGAACCACGAACACTTCCCACTCGTTGCCATCCGGATCGTGCACCCATGTCTTGTCCTGCAGTGCGTAGCAACAGTTTGTCTGCATCTCGTCCATGGTCCCCAGCCCCTGGTCCATCCATCTTTGCCGCATGGAGAGTACGTCGTCTGTCGAACCGACCTGGATCCCAAGGTGCGATAGAGCCCCGCGTTCATTGAATACACCCTGGTTAAGGGTCAGATTTAGCGGCGGGTTCTGCACATCGAACTTCGCGTACCCCGCTCGCAGCTTACTCGGCTCGATACCCAACATTTTTCTGTAGAACTCAACGCTCCGCTCCACGTTCTTCACATTAAGCGCGAGGTGCGCCTTTAGCGCCCTCACCGCTTTCGTCTCAGTCTTTTCCATCTTATCTCTCCTTCCGATTGTCATCTGACATATTCGCATTGCCGAATATGTCCGCATCCTACGCCGGGGGGACATATCTGTCAAGGCATATTTGTTTCAGGTGTGTTAAGATCTGGCCGTGGGCAAGAGAAAGAGGACCTTTGATGACGAGCTGTTGCTGTTTCGGGCGCTGGCGGATATCACGCGTCTGCGCCTGCTAAACTTGATGGGTGATGGCGAGGTCTGTGTCTGCTTCTTCGTGGAGGTGCTGGGGACGAACCAGCCGAAGATCTCTCGTCACTTGGCGTATCTGCGCCGCGCCGGCGTCGTAGAGGCACGGCGAGATGGAAAATGGATGCATTACAAAGTAGTCGAGCCGCCCGATCCCCATGCCGCGCGCATCTTCAGGGACGTCCGGGCGTGGCTCAAAGACGATGCGGATATGCGGATTGATCGCGAGCGACTGGTCAAAGTCTGCTGCGCGCCTCAACCTCCAGTTCAGCTTCGCGGTGCTCCGCGGCCGGCGAATCTAAGCGCTTAGGGACTCTTCAAAAAGCGCTTGTGTGAGCGGGCGGGTTGCCGTGCGCAGTAGATCGCGTTAGCGCGTGATCCTATAAGTCGGCTCCAGAAGCCGCCCGCTCACGCAGGCGGTTCTGACCCGAATGTAAACGCATGCGCAACCGGGGGCGCGGCCTCTAACAACACAACTATAGGACAATTCCTGCCGACCTGCACCTTGACAATCCGGGCTCGCAGATTAGAATAACTGTTCGCCTCTCGCGGAGATGTGGCCGAGTGGCTGAAGGCGGCGGTTTGCTAAACCGTTATGGGTCAAAAGCCCATCACAGGTTCGAATCCTGTCATCTCCGCCATCATTTCCTGGTTCCCGAACGGGTTATCTGTAGCCACAGGTAACCCGTTCGTTTGCTCGGTGGTGGGGATCCAATGAAATCGCGTCAGGTCCGCCATCGTAAATTTCAGTGGGATTGATTGCGGATGGCCGCGCGAGTCCGCTATAGCGTCGCGCTAGCGACGCCTGACTCCAGCCATGGGTTTCAACCTACGGGCTGTGATTCCCATTGACACGCCGCGTCGCGTTCGCGACGTTTCATCCCAGCGTACGCGGATTTCAATCGTCGCTAACGCGACGAAAAACCAATCAACCAATCCGTGTCCCCGGCTTTGAAAAGCCGGGCTACCATCAATCGTCGCTACGCGACGATCCACTAAACCTCGCCCACTTAGCAGGACAGGTTTATATTCTCCTTCCAGAACGGTGCATGCGGACCGCTAAAACGAAGGAGAAAAGAAATGCTGCTAATCGATCTTTGGACGGATGCCGTGACCAGCGATATGTTTCATCTGACTCTTCCTCTTGCCGAGAAGATGCTGCGGCCGGCAATCGTCTATGTCTTCCTGGTGGTGGTGCTCAGGATCTTCGGCAAGCGTGAGTTGGCTCAGCTTAATCCCTTCGACTTGGTAGTGCTGCTTTCGCTCTCGAACACGGTGCAGAACGCGATCATCGGCGAAGACAATTCCGTAACGGGCGGTCTGATTGGCGCTTTCACGTTGCTCGCCACCAACTACCTTGTGGTACGCTTCGTCTTCAAACACAGACGCCTGGATCAGTTGATAGAGGGCACGCCGACGGTGCTCATTGAGAACGGTCGCCTGGATGAAGCAGCGCTGGCAAAAGAGCTGCTGACGAAGTCTGAGTTGGAAGTGGTCGCTCACCGCCAGGGATTCTCGAGCCTGGACGAGCTGGAGGAAGCCATCATTGAGCCGGGCGGCACTTTTTTCCTTAAGGCGAAAACGCCGGGCCGAGGCGAAGTGGAACACAAGGAAGTTCTGAAGAGACTGGACGCGCTGAGCCGGCAGATTGCGGAACTACGCGCTGCGTCGTGAATGGTGAATGGCAAAGGGTAAATGGTGAATAGTAAATCGTAAGGGACGTCGGTGGTATCGAACCCGTTTTCCATTTACCACTCACCAATCACCATTGCCATTCACCATTGCCCATTCACCATTCACTAACCTATGACCATTCGTGTCCGATTCGCGCCATCACCGACGGGTTACCTCCACATAGGGTCCGCGCGCTCCGCCCTGTTTAATTGGCTGTACGCGCGCAAGGTTGGCGGTCTGTTTCTTTTGCGCATCGAAGACACAGATTTGCAGCGCTCGACTGAAGCCTCGACCCGCTCGATCATAGAAGGTTTGGAGTGGCTTGGACTGAATTACGATGAAGAGATCGTGCTTCAATCCGACAATGCGCCCAAGCACCGAGCTGCTGCGCTGCGACTGGTGGACGAGGGCAAGGCATATCGCGACTTTACTCCGAAGGTCGAAAGAGCCGACGCCGACGTCAAGGAAGGGATAGCCCAGCGCGCGCGGACCCACGCTGCCGAGGGACAGAATCACCGGAGCAATCCCTATCGCGAGCTGTCGAAAGATGACTCCGATCGTCGCGCGGCCGCGGGCGAACCCTTCGCAGTGCGATTGAAGGTAGCTGTTGAAGGAAAGACGCAATTCGAGGATGCGGTGTATGGTCCGCAGCAACGCGACTACACAGAGATCGAGGACCTCGTCCTCCTGCGCTCTGATAGTCACCCGCTCTACAATCTCTCGGTCGTGCTCGACGACATCGAGATGGGGATCACAGACGTGATCCGCGGCCAGGATCATCTGACGAATACCCACAAGCAGGTCCTGCTCTATCAAGCCTTCGGCGTAAAGCCGCCGCGCTTCGCGCACCTGCCTCTAATCCTCGCGCCCAACAAAGGCAAGCTCTCGAAACGTAAGCACGGCGAAGTCGTCAGCCTAACCACCTATCGCGACAAAGGATTTGTGCCCGCGGCGTTTCGAAACTTTCTCGCACTGCTGGGCTGGTCCCCTGAGGGCGAGCAGGAGATCATGACGCTGGACGAGCTGGTACAAAAGTTTTCTCTCGAGGGCATTAGTCGCTCGAACGCTATCTTCAATTTTAGTGAGACTGATCCGCGGCAGTGGACCGATGCCAAAGCCATGTGGATGAATGCGGAGTACATTCGTACAATGCCGCCGGCAGAGCTCATCCCGATGGTGAAGGCAGAGCTCAGAGCGAACAAGCTATGGCGCGAAGAGTATGAGGAAGACGATAGCGCATGGTTCGAGAAAACCGTGGACCTGATCCGCCAGCGCTTTCACACGCTGA
>JAVHWA010000167.1:0-38141 GCA_032160165.1 Acidobacteriota bacterium | reverse complement strand
GATGATCTTTATTACCGGATCAACGTCCTTTCGGTTGATGCTCCTCCGTTAAGGGAGCGCCGCGAAGATATTCCCGTTTTGATTGATTACTTCCTGAAGAAGCATACGAGGAACACTTCACGCCTGGTTCGAGGGCTGACGCCGGACACCACCAGCTTGATGCATAACTACACCTGGCCAGGAAACGTTCGCCAGTTAGAGTCGGCCATCGAGCGCGCGATTCTGCTCTGCGAAGGCGACCTGATAACGGTTGACGATCTGCCCCTCGAAGTTAGACAGGAAGCGCGGCCCGCAGCCGAGGGCGCGTTCAAATTACCCGCAGAGGGTATTTCGTTCGAGGACGTCGAACGAAGCCTGATTATGCAGGCGATGGAGCAGACGGATTACAACATAACGAAGTCCGCCAAACTCCTGGGGCTGACATTCCGAACACTGCAATATCGATTGGAAAAGTTCGGCATCAAGAAGCCGGAGTCCAGGGGCGCCGAAGACTCTGAGGACGCAGGCTGAACGTTCACGAAGCCGACGCCAAACTCTCTCGTTGGCAATATGATACTGATTCAAAGGGACTGATATGCGACGATACCTCGGTATTCTCCTGACACTTCTGCTGGCGGTCCTTACTGCGTGCTCAGGGAGCCAAAACTCTACGACGAATTCGACGAACGGATCGCAAAGCGCAACCTCAGGCGGAAGTCAGCCTGGGAATTCGAGCAAGCCACCACCCGCGGATGTCGTGCGAGCCGAGTCTGGAAAGTTAGAGCTCAAGCAGGGCGGCTCGGCAGAAGCGTCGGTGAAAGTGACGATCGCTAACGGTTACCATATCAACGCGAACCCCGCGTCTTTTTCGTACCTTATTGCGACTGAACTACAGCTCCAGCCCAACTATGACGTCACCGCAGAAGCTCCGAAGTATCCGGCATCTGTAACCAAGACCTTTGCCTTTTCGAAGGACCCGCTCAATGTCTACGAGGGTACGGCTGAGATCAAAGTCTCGTTTCGCGCCGCCAGCAAAGCGCCAAAGGGCGACTTGAAACTCGGCGCTCGTCTCCGCGTTCAACCTTGCGATGAGCAGACGTGCTTTCCGCCGCGTACTATTGAGACCTCGATTCCTATAACGATCAACTAAGCGACGGCATGCAGATGGAACGCATATGGTTGATTGTCTCTATTCTCTGTCTGATAGTGGCAACCGCTTTTCTGCTGCGACAATATCAGGAGGCGGCATTCGTTACAGGTTCCCTTGGCGTGGTCGCATGGTTTCTCAGCTATAGAGCAAAGCTCAAAAGCGTAATCGCACCGACGGAGTCACAGGATGATGAAGTTCTCGAGGGTGATGATGATGAACCGGATTAAGGTGAGCGCCGTGGCGTGCTGCATGGCAGTCATAATAGCGTCGGCCCCGGCCTCGTCCGCGCTCCGCCCCGCGTCCGACGAGACCGAAGTTAGGGCTGTTGTTCAGAACATCTTCGAGCAACTGAGGAATGGCCAGTACCAGGAACTCTACGACTCGCTTCCCTCCTCGTCCAGATCGAAGATCACACGAGAGCGATTCGCCAATGCCCTGCAGCGCTCAACCGGTACCTATCGCCTGGATCGGCTCGAAGTGGGAGCCGTGCGCGTCTCGGGCAACATAGCGGCAGTTGACACGGTGATGTACGGAAGCATCCAGCGTCCGATCGCCGCTGAGGGAAAGATCGTGGCGCAGCAGTACCTGGTTCGCGAAGAAGGAAGATGGCGCGTCGCAACCGGAGATCGCGCAACTATCCGTCGGTTCCTGGCCTCGAACCCAAAGTTCGCGCGTAACTTTCAAATTAAGCAGCCGCGTGTTTTCGTCAAGCGCGATGGAGCTTGGGTGGATTTGACGGAGACGTTGAGGCAAGCCAAGCGCGCGAATTGAGAACCGACCAGCACGGTAGCTAAAGCAAATCTGTAAATGAAAGCTGAGCGCTATCAGACGCAGAACGTCTGGTTCGTTTTCCGTCGAGAGCATCGCGGACGGCCTGTAGATGAAAGCGTATGAGGTGCGGCGTGATTCTGATGGCGGGAATTCGCCCCTTTTGTGCGAGGCGCCGCACGGTAGTCTCGCTCACCTGCAAGACCGCGGCGAGCTGTCGCGCTGTCATGAATTCCTCACGCGATTGATCGGTTGGGGGTGTTGCATCGTTCATCGAAAATCACCCCGCCCCCGTCACTACTTTGGTGGGCGTTCTATTGTGAATGCGACGCGGTATATCATGGCGCCATCGACCTCGACATCTTTGCTCTGGGCTTCCGCGCCATCCGGTTTGGCGGTAACGCGATACATTGCCTTCTCTGGCGATAGCCTGAAAACGAACTGACCGCTCTCGTTGGTGATTCGCGCGTCGATTCTTCTCGCGCGCCCATCCGACTTAATTCGCGCCAATTCAATTCTGACATTGGGAACGCTGAGGCCTCCTGGGTTAAATACACTGCCGCCCAGTTTGGCAACTGCAGACTCGTTGATTGTCAGTATCAACCGGTCCGAGAGCTCGTTCGTCTTTCCCGGCTTTACTATCACACCTTCCAGCGTGCCCATGCTCAGGCCTTCCTTGTGGAAGGTCAGGCCGTAAGTTCCGGGCGTAAGATTTTTGAGCTGAAACTCGCCTTTGCCGTTTGTGTTGACATGCGCGAGCTCGCGCTCCTTTTGACGCAGGCTTACTTGCACGCCGGCGACAGGGCCCTCGCCTTTAAGTCGGACCTTGCCTTTAATGCCGCCCACCGACTTATCCTGGGCGCTGGCCGCGACGCCGCTCAACGCCAGAACCAGAAAGAGAAGGAGTGTCGTAATCTTAGTCATGAATAAATAGCCATCGTGATTTCTTCAGCACCTCGGGGGTGAAGGGATTATAGCACGCCCCTCGACCTCTGCACGTGCCCCTCGTCCTCCGTCCCGCAGATCACTGGATGCACGGAGAGGCGGCTTTTGTTGCCTGCGAATGCCTGTAGGCCCGGTCAACGCTATCCGCCATCTCTACATCCAATGAGCCGTAACTCGTCAGCACAAGCTGATGCGGCGATTTGCGCGGTGGCCCAGTTGCACACTGACACATGACGTCATTCGGCTGTTGATTGCACCCGAATCCGCACAACCGTCTATGGCCAAGATCACTCTCCCTGGCGATCAAGAGCCTCTTGATTCCGATTCTCGATTCGCAGATGGAGGTCGCAATGTCTCTCAAGCGCCCGGTCTACTCCCTGGTATGCACGCTTCTATTCCTCACGTCGGTGAGCGCTCAGACAGCGGAGTCGCTCCCGGATCCTAAAGGGCCACAGACCGAGCTTCAGAGAGCCACTGAGCTTAAGGCCATCGCGCTGTTGGAAGACGTCATCGCAAACGCTCAAACTCTCAAATCGGCGAGCAATCGTATACGCATTCAGATAGCCGCCGGAGATTTGATCTGGCCGCGAGACGAAGTTCGCGCGCGCGCAATACTCGATAGGTCAATTAAAGAGTTCATCGAGCTTATCGGAAGTATCGATGAAACGGACCCGAACTACTACAATGCGGTCCAGGCGCCTTCCCAACTGTACAGTGAGTTCATCGAGGTCCTCACACGACGGGACCCAAAAATGGCGCTCGACTTCCTACATAGTGCGCGAGTGCCGCGGCCTCCGCAAGCCCCGTCGAAGTACCTCGATACCAATGCCGAAGCTCAGATCGAGTTGCAAATCGCTTCCCAAATCGCCTTGACGGACCCAAAGCTCGCTCTGCAAACCGCCCTCGGCAGCCTCGACAAGGGCTTTTCATCCACAATCGTTGGACTCATCTCTGCCATTCAAGCCAAAGATAGAGAGGGTGCCGCGAAAGTGGCTCTGGCGCTTGTGAGGAAGTTGTTAAGCGAGAACCTGCTCCTGAATAACGAGGCGGCACAAGTCGCCGTCAGTTTTCTAAACACAGTCAGTCCTATCGAATCGCACGGCTCAAGCGAAGACGGCAAGAGGATCGCTCCATTGCGCGCTCCTATATTGATTGACCCGCAGTCATACAAGGAGCTCTTTGATTATGTACTGAAGGCTGCGCTTAGTGCGCCGCTGGGGAGCCTCAATTCCGATTGGAGGGAACGGAACATCGCTCAGACGCTCCTGACGGGACTGTCGGGCTTGATATCGAATACCAGGGACGTAGATCCGGCTCGCCTGGCGGCCCTGCAACGCAAGCTCGCCGAGCTTCGCAAGGCGGTGGATCCAGGCTCCAGATTCTGGCAGGAGAACCAGGAGCTGATTCAGAACGGCAGCGTGGACGATTTGCTTGCGCTCGCGCTGAAGAGTCCTCCGGAGATGCGAGACCAGGTGTACCAGCAGGCCTCATGGAAAGCGGCCGGTCAGGGCGAGATCGACCGGGCACGCCAGATCATAACTGATGGCGTTTCGAATCCGATGATGCGCCGACAGATGCTGGACCAAATTGATCGTCAGGCGGCAAACACCGCCGCAGCGGAAGGCAAGATCGAGCAAGCCCGGCAGGTGCTCTCGCGACTTCATACCAATGAAGAGCGGGGGACGCTACTCATTCAACTTGCGGGTACGCTATCAAACAATAATGATAAGGCAGCAGCTCGCCGATTACTGGAAGAGGCGCGCGGCCTTGTCTCAACCAAAGCCGAGAACTTTGAGCAGATTCAAGTCCAACTTCAGTTAGCGCGTACATTCATACCGATTGATTCCGCCGTGGCTCTGGAACTTTTTGAGCAAGTTATCAATCAGTTCAACGAGCTCCTCGCTGCAGCGGAGGTGCTGAACGGATTTGATCAACAATACTTCAAAGACGGTGAATTGATGTGGCAACACTCCAGTCTTAGTAATTATCTCTGGCAGGCAATTAGCGATCTCGGATCGTTTCCTCCAGATCAGTTCGACCGAGCGAAGGACATCGCTGGAAAACTTCAGCGGCCTGAAGTCCGCATCATGGCCCAACTCTCCATCGCGCGCGCAGCGCTGGCTGAGCGGACTCGGAGAGGTCAATTCATCGACAGACACAGAGATATTGTGATTGAGGGCGGATAAGGACTATCCTCGACCCCGAAAACTCATGATCTCTGTTCTCAAGCGTTTCACTTTTGCACTTATCGCCTGCGCTCGTCGGGGGGCCGCGCTTGGATGCTGTCTCTGCTTCGCAGGCGGACTATTCATCGTGGCGAATTGTAGTGCTCAGGAGCTGCCCCCTCAGGATCAACAGCGGCCCCGCCGAGTCTTCGCGGCGCCCGAGAAGGAAGATCTCGACGGGGTCCTGAGAATTGACACTGACCTTGTCACGGTGGATGCGCTGGTAACGGATGAGCAGGGACAGCCGGTGCCCACGCTGCGGATAGAAGATTTCAAATTGTATGAGGACAACATTGAGCGACCGATCGCTTTTTATAGTAAGGAGGCGCGGGGTGGTGTGAGGCGTCCGGTTTCGCTGGTCTTCGCGCTTGACGTGTCTGGGAGTGTAACTCCCGAAGAGTTGGAGCGTTTGCAGCAGGCGATGACTTATTTCTCCCAGCGCCTCGCGGCCGACCGCTCGTCCGTCTTTGCAATAATGACATTTGGAATGAACGTCAAAATTCTTCAGGACTTTACTTCCGATCAGGGCAAACTCGCGCGGTCTTTCCAACGGCTGCCGCGCGAACCAAACGGGCTTTCGACGCATACCTATGACGCAGTCGACGACGCCATACGTCATCTCGTGCGACGTGCACCGCGAACACACGAACGCCGGCTTATGAAACGAGCAGTCGTGGTGGTGACCGACGGGTTTCCGGTGGGCGATACCGTTTCCGCGCGAACTGTGATCGAGCGCGCCAACGCTGCGGATGTAAGTGTCTACACCGTTACGCTGCCGTCTTTCTCACGAATGCTGGCATCGACCGAGCGGAGTCCGCTTCCTACGCCTTTGGATGTGAGCGGATTGACCGAGAAGACAGGTGGGAGCAGTGTTTACGCCACCGACAGAGATTTCGAGCCGTTGTTTCGCGCGCTGGCCGAAGAAGTGACTTCAGCCTACGTGCTGGCGTTCTACCCGCCGGAGGAAAAACGCCGCGATGGTCGCTTCCATACGATCCGTATAGAGGCGCCGCGCGGCCTTTTAGTTCGTCAGAGTCGTCCGGGCTACAACGGAGTCGATCCTCGACGGTGAGCGAGGCGTACGGTCCTGGCGAGAACTGCATGTTGAATGGCAGTGAGGACGGTTTCTTAGAAGTCGTCTTCTTCTTCGTCCTCGTCCAGGTCTTCTTCTTCGACGATATCTAATTCCAATGGATCGAGTCCCACGACTTCCAGCTCAGTTCCGCATTCTTCGCAGGCTACTGTTTCGCCTTTGTCAGTGTCGGTGTCTACGTGGACATCGGCATCGCACTCAGGGCATGTTCCGGTCGGCACTTTGTCTCTCCCTCCGCGTTGAGGATCGGATAGAGGCACACCCTTGCTTCCTCGGGAAGACCTCCACCAAATTTTGTTCGAAGCTTCGAACAATCTAACTGTGCGCGCAGGATTTTGCAACCATCTTTTTGGGCCGCCACTGCAAGCGGTTGCAGCTGTCTGGAATAGCGGAGGTAAACCAGGAGTGCGACGCCAATATAGTTTGGAGTCCTAGGCCGGTTTCGGCAGAGCGCGCAATTCAGCGATCAGGTGGGGAAGATCTTTGGAAGTGTAGAGCGGGAGCCTTTTCAACAGGTCCACATCTCTCGCGCTCTTCGCCCAGGCCGAGAACCTCTCGAGGGCGTGCGGCGGATCGGTCGTGTCGTCATCAAACAGATAGATCGCCGAAGTCCTCGGCAGCGCGCGACGAGCAGAAGGTTTTATCTTGCCGCCCTCGGGCCGTGCTGCCATCAACGCAAGGTCGACTTCTATGTACTTAAGAAGGCTGGTTCCTTCGATAAAGACACCCGGTGCCCGCACCCTTTCGAGTGCCTGTTTGATTCCCTGCTCTACTTGTTGATCGGTGACGATCACCCAGTGCACGTTCGACGCTCCGGCGTCCCAGTAACGTCCCGTGTCTTTCCCAGGTGTGTAGGTTTGCTCGCGTCCGGAACGAATAACGGGCTCGTCACTCAAGAGGTGGCTAACACAGCAAGTGTGCGGATCTTTTCCGCACGAACGAAAGTGTCCCCGCGTAATCTTGATCGCTTCCCATTCCGGAAAGGCCGGCAACAAACTACAGAGCAAGCTCGTCTTCCCGGCATCTGATGAGAATCCACTTATTGAAACGGTCGTAGGCGTCATTCGAGTTGCGCGAGTGCAAGCATCTGGATAGGCGCAAGCTGAATCGCATTACCATCCTCGCTCTTGAGTGATCAAATTCTAACATACAGGCGCAGCCACCACCGCAGCGGCGGAGCTCGCGCGCGTCCAGCACGATTCGTAGTCCTTGCGTTGAAACGCACGGCTATACTCGACCGTCGCGAACGCGACGGAATGCCCATGCCGCTGAGCGGGCCGCTCTTAACGCGATGCCACAGATGAAAGCGACTCGAGTTGCCGGCGAGCCTCCTCCGCCTCCGGGCTTCGCGGATAGCGTCGCACGACTTCGCGCCAGCTCGCCCCATCGTAATGAAACTGCTTTCTCACGCGATCGAATAGAAAGACAATTCCCTGTCGTCGATACCTGTCGAGACCGTTGTAGCTCAGGTAATAACTGAAAGTCGGTCCGCCGCCGGCCTCCATCTCCTTCTGATCGAGTCGTCTGATCGCATCGCGGGACAGCCGGACGGCTACTTTCTCGACTGCCTCGCCATATAGCAGCAGCACGCGCGCCCTCAAAGGAGACTTTTGAAACATATCCAGGAAAATCCGCGCGCGAACGATGCGATCGAAGTCGTTCGACCTGTCGATCAACCGTAGCAACCGTTCGTCGTCGTCCTTGCGGACCAGTGAGACAACCGCCTCGCTCTGAATCCAGCCTCCTGTACGTTTGGTCAACGAAACACGGTAAAAGATAACGCCGTCGGGCGATCGCTTCGCGCCTTTCACAGCGACGGTTCTTCCGCGGCTAATTCGCCGAAGAAGATTCGCGGACAAATCCGGTGCATCGAGAACTACAGCGAGGCGTTCGTCCACGACGATCGCTCGCGTTCCGACGTCAGTTACCCGCCGCTGTTGTGCTGCGACAGGACCTGCTGATATCGCGAGAAGAGTGATCGATAGAAACCCGAGAGTCGACTTGAGAATTGTGGCATGAAGAGACACTGCCTTGCCTCCTTTTTAGATGAGGTTGGTATGGCGACATGCTCGATCGATTCGCGCGCGGGTGGAGGCTATTTAAGGACGCGTCGACGAGTCGCAGGTGACAAGGGTGGTCGTTTTACTCGGGCATCGGCGGCGAGAATGCGATCCCGTGTGCCCGCGTGGTGGAAGTGACAAATTGCCAGGGCTAGTGCATCAGCCGAATCGTACGAAGGAGGGATGGTCTTCAGCGAGAGAAGCACGCGCACCATTTCCTGCACCTGTTGCTTCTCGGCGTTTCCGTAACCCACAACCGTTTGCTTAACCAGTCGCGGGCTGTATTCGTGGATCTCCAGTTGGGCGCGCTCAGCGACGAGCAGCACCACACCTCGCACCTGTCCGAGCTTCAGCGCAACTTTGACGTTGTTCGCATAAAACGCTTCTTCCACCGAACAAACATCCGGCTGGTGATTGGCGATCACCTCTTCGATGCCGTCACTGATTTTCAAGAGCCGTTTTGAGAACCGATCGCGTGGCGGAGATTTGATCGTCCCGTATTCCACCAGGCGGTAACGATGCGCCTCGCCTTCGACCACGCCCCAGCCGGTCGTTTCGCTTCCCGGATCGATTCCTAAAACGCGCACAGCTTCATGTTCTCAAAAACCTTAAGATCTCTCAAGTTCCCCGTAAAATCGCCGTATCGTGGTGGATATTCAATTCTCACCACCTACCAAAGCTTGCAGGCTGGCTATTTCTCAGGTTTCACAGCGATGTCTTCGGGCCCAAGTGTTATCACAATCGGCTTGCTCGGATCCACCACCACGCGATGTGTTCCCGGCTTCAAGTAATTGGCGAAGACCAGGGCTCCTGCGACTTTGTACTTGAAGGAGATTGGCTCAAGGACCACGACCTGACCCGGCACCCATTCCCAACTTCCCGCAGCGAGTCCCGTCTCTTTCGGATAATCGAGTCGGTACTGGTTCCGCTTCTGAAACCATTCACTGGCGGAGAGCTTCATCAATTCTTTATAGACCTTCTTCTCCCTGACCAGGAGGAGATCAACCGCCACCGGATTGTTGTCGTTCGCTTGCGGAGAGACGTTCACCTTTACGACCAGCTTCCTGTTCTGACCGACGGCCCCGGGAATCGAGCCCGTCAGTGAGAGCAAAGCGAACACACCCAAGGTAAGGATTAAAGTGCGGTGCGGTGAGAAGGTACTGCTAACCATTTGCCTCTTGTCTTCCACGAATTTTGGATTGACCATTCGGAAATAGATCTAGGCTCCCGCCATATCCGCTTCGCTGATGTCGAAGTTGGCGGAGACTTTCTGCACGTCATCGTGATCTTCCAGGGTCTCCATCAGCTTTAGCATCTGCTTTGCTTCAGTGCCTTCGAGTTTCTTGTATTCCTTAGCGACCAGCTCTACTTCCGCCACTTGCGGTTCGACCCCCGACTTCTTAACAGCCTCAAGCACGATATCGAAATCGCCCGGCGACGTTATTATTTCAAAGTTGTCGACGTCATCGCGCAAGTCTTCTGCTCCCGCGTCGGTTACGATTTCAAAGAGCTCCTCTTCGGACTTTTCCGATTTACTGACGACGATGTAGCCCTTCTTTTCAAAAATCCAACCAACCGCTCCAGCTGCGGCCAGGTTGCCGCCGTTCTTCGAAAACGCGTGTCGAATCTCAGCCACCGTCCGATTGCGGTTGTCCGTCATCGCCTCGATCATTACGGCTACGCCGCCCGGACCGTATCCTTCATAGGTGATCTCGTCGTAGGTGACGCCTTCCTCTGCTCCGGTCCCTCGTCGGATTGCCCGATCAATCGTATCGTTGGGCATGTTCCCCGCCTTGGCGTCTGAGACGGCCTTGCGCAGCCGGGCGTTGGCGTTTATGTCGCCGCCACCGCTTCGAGCAGCAACCTGGATCTCTTTAATCAATTTAGTGAAGAGCTTCCCGCGCTTAGCATCGGTGGCGCCCTTCTTATGTTTGATGGTATGCCACTTCGAGTGTCCAGACATCTAAGTAGGTTCCTTCGGTATGATGATTCGTATTGGAGTGGGCACTGAAATATACCCTTCCGGTTCGCCCGTGACAAGCGGATGGCGCGACGATTACTCGCTCTTCCCGAGCTCCTCCAGTCGTTGGCGGCTGGCGCCTCGTATGCGAACGTTCTTAAGCCTCGACGAGAGCCCAGCTACGATTCGAACTTCGCCTCGCCCGACATTGAATGCTCGCGCCAATACTCTTATGAGCTCGTCGTTAGCGGCTCCGTCGACAGGCGGAGACTTGACCCGTACTCGGAGCGCTCCATTGTGTTCGCCATAGGCAAGGCTGAGAGAGGCGCGTGGCGTAACTCGCACAGCAAACTCGAGTACGCCTTCTTGTTCGGAGAACGCGATCATAAGACTTTCGCCCGCGATTTGTTTTCGATAACTGATCAGTGAAGCAGCGTTCCAACAATCGCCCGTTGGAACAGCTGGATCAAGAGCAACACTACGATCGGCGAGATATCGAACATTCCCAGTGGCGGGATAATGCGGCGGAACGGTCCCATGACCGGCTCGGTCACACGGATAAGAAAACGCATGAGCGAATTGACCGAGCCGACTCCCCAGGAGAAAACAATTCGCATGAAGATAAGCAAAGAAAAAACCGCCAGCAGGCCGTAGAGCACGTAGCCTATGAGCCTGACTATCGCGCCGCGTTGCAGGCTGTCAACCGTACCTCCCAGAGTGAACAATACGGCCGACACCAACCGCACCGCGATGTAGCCCAGGAGGATGGCGATCAGGGCTGTGACTAAAGGCGCTAGCTTTGCGTCCAGACCCGCTCTTACTAATCCTCTACGCACAGGTTGGACAAACGGATCGGTCGAGCGCCGGACGTTTAGCGCCAGCCAGTTGAACGGATTTACGTTTGCGTATGTCACCAGCCACCGCAACAGCAACAGAACCACAAAGAGCGTAATAGCGGTTACCACCGCATACCAGAACAACTCGTCTATCTGGGAGAATATCCGCATAGCGTCCAAATACGATCGTCAGGGTCCGTTATCAACTCAGCGACCGATTCATTTCCTGGTATCAGGGGCGGTCGCTTTCTGGCGCTCCCCGAAGATGGATGTTCCGACACGCACGAATGTAGCACCCTCCTCGACCGCAACGCCAAAGTCGTTGCTCATACCCATCGACAGCTCGCCCTGACTATCGCCAAACGCTGCTTGCGCCTTTAGATCGTCGCGGAGTTCGCGCAGCCGACGAAAGAAGGGCCGGGCCATTTCTGCGTCATCAAAGAAGGGTGGGAGCGTCATCAAGCCTACCAGTCGCAATCGTTCGCACTCGCCAACAGCGCTGATCACTCCCGGTAACTCACCTTCATTCACGCCTGTCTTGGTCGTCTCGTGAGCGAGATCTACCTGGATGAAGACAGGCAGGTCAGTTCGCCCAAAGTCATGGCAAATCCGATCCAGCCTGCGAGCCAACGAAACAGAATCCAGTGAGTGAATCATATCGAAGAGCTCGACCGATCGCCGTGCTTTGTTCGCCTGAAGGTGTCCGATCAAATGCCAGCGAGCCGCGTTACGGCCTAGCTGGGAAATCTTTCCATCGGCCTCCTGTACGCGATTCTCGCCCAGATCTACCAATCCCGCTTCAATCGCGAGTTGCAGAACTTCTGCAGGAAGGGTTTTGGTGACCGCTATCAATGTCACATCCGACGGTTCACGACCGGCGGCCCGCGCGCTGCGATCGATTCGAGCGCGCACGTCGGCCACTCGTTCGCGCATGTCAGTTAACGCAGCGCTTCCTGAGATAACTTTTGGTGAAACCACTTGAGCCAACTATAGCAACGAGGTAAGTCGCGTAGCAATCAGCGCCCATGATCGGTAATGTCCTGACACTGTGTTGTCAGGAGCGGCTTGCCGCATTCCAGTGCGGTGAGGCTCGCCTCACCGCCACATCCACCGACGTATTTCAGGCGAGGCTCTGCCTCGCGTTGGAGGCTTAGCCTCCCAGAGACTCGTGAGAGGACATTGCCCGGTAAGCCAAGGCTTACCGCACTGGTGAGCGGCAAGCCGCCAAGACGGCTTCGTCCTCCGGAACCGCAGAGAACAGACTCGCAAACCCTCGCTAGCGCATCAGAATGGCTCGCTTGACACCTTTAGACCTCGTCCGTAATATCAAAACTTCTTAAGTTCTTGGGCGGATGTGGCGGAACTGGCAGACGCGCAGGTCTCAGAAGCCTGTGATGGCGACATCGTGGAGGTTCAAGTCCTCTCATCCGCATGAAATTTCTCGATAGTTGTTAACCGAAGCGCTTTCCTCCGTCTCTTTTCCGAAACCATCCAAACTCCGCTCCTCTGATCGCATATCGAGCACACCTGCGCCAAAGTCTCCCGGCCTTCAACGAATATTTTTTCCGTTTCCCAAATTCTATGGAACTTTCTATACCCTCAAACGAGTAATAGTCGTCACAATGTGCCTCTCGGTGGTGTCTTCTAATTAAAAGGGGGGAGTAGACAGATGAGCAGGAACGTGACGGCACTCAAGTCCTCGTCCTCGAAGCGACCAGACCAGACTCTACGGTCCGTTGAGGAGGTTCGAAAGCCGGCTGAACCGTCTCGAATGCGTGATAGCGTTCGGGGAATCAGAGGCCTGATGCTTCGATTGCTGCGGGAAGTAGATGTTCTGGAACACGATGAACTTTTCGCGGAAATGGCTACCTTACCGACTTTTCAACGGCTGGATGTAGAACGAGGTATCAAATTCGACGACGTAGTGCGCCAATTCGAGACAAATCTCATCAGGCAAGCTCTGTTTGTCACCAATGGTAATCAGGCGCGCGCCGCGAGATTGCTCGGCATCAAAGCCAACACGCTGAATTACAAAATCAAAGTGCTTAAGATCTGATGAGTGTGTGTTCAGTGAACGGTATCTGAACCGTTAGCTGTCTCCCCTCCCTGTCGAGCCTCGGCGACGAGAAGCGGCTGTTCGTCGAAGAGCGTCGAGTCGACCAGCGTCTGCACCCAGTATTGCCCTACCACCGGAAACGTAACGTTCACGAAGAAGCTGATGTTGTCGGCATACCCACCGGCGGCAATCTCGAATGAAGTGGGCTGCGATACGACCACGGGTTGCTGTTTGTCCGGCGTGAGGATCCTCACTTCCGCCAGGTGAGTTCCCTCGCCAGTCCAGTGGCTGACGACCGCGAATTTGATCAGCGACACCGGCACTTGCTGCACGACGATGTTCTGAAAGATTCCCATCAGCGACAGTTTATTGCCGACCTCCAGCCGGACGTCATCGCAGAAGATTGTGTATACGAGCTGAATGTCTTCGTTCTGTTCTGGTGTCGCCATCAGTCTCCTTTCAGGAGATGCTAACTAAGAAAAGAAGCCTCGGTGATACTAGCGAAGCAGTTCCTTAAGACCATTTTCGTCCAGCACGTTTAATCCCAGCTCGACAGCCTTATCCAGTTTCGAGCCGGCATCCTCGCCTGCTATCACGTAATCGGTCTTCTTGCTCACAGTCGACGTGACACGCCCGCCCCGCCCCTCAATCAAAGCCCTCGCTTCGTCACGCGTCATGTTTTCCAGCTTGCCGGTAAGCACAAATTGTTTGCCTGCGAAGACCTGGTCCTCCGGCGAAGCGGCGCCGCCTTCGATCTCAGTTCTTACCCCGCCCTCTCCGAGTCGCTTGCAAAGATACGCGTTGCCGGGATCATCAAACCAGTCGCGAACGCTTTGGGCGACGGTCATACCGATCTCGTGGATCGCATCGATCTCTTCCGTGGTTGCCTTACCAAGGTTTTCCAATGAGCGGAAGTGGCGCGCAAGAATTCCGGCAGTTCGCTCGCCAACATGGCGGATTCCCAGGCCATAAATCAGCTGACGCAGATCTCGTGACTTGCTTGCTTCGATTTGCGAAATCAGGTTAGAGGCTGACTTCTCAGCCATCCGCTCAAGCGAAGCCAGATCGTCCAGCTTGAGTCGATAGAGATCGCCGGCATCCTTGACCAACTTCTTTTCCAACAGTTGTTCTACCAGCGCCTCGCCGAGACCTTCAATCCGCATCGCGCGCCGAGATGCGAAGTGCAGCAGGCTTCCCTTCAATTGGGCAGGACAGTCAGCGGCTACGCAACGCGAAACCACCTCGCCTTCAGGGCGCGAGATCACGCCGCCACATACCGGACACTTCTTCGGCATGCGGAAGCGCTTTTCCTCGCCCGTCCGTTTCGACTTGATGACATTGAGGACCTTAGGAATGATGTCGCCGCTCTTCTCGATCCAGACCCAGTCTCCGACGCGCACATCAAGCCGCTTGATCTCGTCCTCGTTGTGAAGTGTCGCTCGCGAAACTGTGGTTCCGGCAAGCGGCACGGGCTGAAGTATCGCTACCGGCGTCAAGGCGCCGGTGCGTCCTACCTGCACCACAATCGCCTCGATCCGCGTCTCCGCCTGTCTCGCCGCGTACTTGTACGCAATGGCCCAGCGCGGCGCCTTGCTGGTTGCGCCAAACTCCTCCTGCAACGCGGTGGAGTTGATCTTCACTACTACGCCATCGATTTCATATCCAAGCTCATCGCGGCTCTGCTCCATCCGGTTGCAGAACTCGATCACATCTTCGATTGAGCCGCATCGTTCATGGTGAGGATTCACCCGCAGCCCCGCACGCTCGAGCCACTTCAGGGCGTCCCAGTGAGAGTTGAAAGGTTTGCGCTCGCCGGAGAATACGTCATACGCAAACAGATCCAACCGACGAGAGGCGACGGCCTTCGAATCGAGTTGGCGAATCGTGCCTGAGGCGGCGTTCCTCGGATTCGCGAACCGCGGCAGGCCTTCCTCCTCGCGTTCCGCGTTGGTCTTCTCGAACACGCTTCGCGGTATATAGGCTTCACCCCGCACCTCGATGTCGGTCTCCTTTTTCGACGCCTGTGCTTTCAAGCGCAGCGGTACGCTTCGAATGGTGCGTGCATTTTGCGTTACGTCTTCTCCCACACGTCCATCGCCGCGCGTTACGCCGCGAGAGAGCACATTGTCGTGATAGTGCAGCGAGATCGAGAGACCATCAATCTTCAGCTCAGCCACGTAGTCAAATGGGCGACCATCGGCCAGACGCCTGCAGCGCTCGTCGAAAGCTCGGAGCTCGTCGATACTATAGCTGTTATCGAGCGACAGCATCGGAACACGATGCACATACTCTTCAAAGCCTTCCGCCGGACGCCCGCCAACCCGCTGCGTGGGGCTGTCCGCCGTAATGAGCTGAGGGTTCTGTTCCTCGAGCTGCTTTAATTGCTCGAGAAGCGAGTCGTATTCGGCATCCGAAATCTCCGGGTTGTCTTGAACGTAATAGAGATCTTCGTGCCTACGGATCTGATCGCGAAGATTCTCCAGCTCTCGTTCGACCTTGTTGACCGCTGTTCTCAAAACCCTTGCATACCTCCCGAGTCCACTCACGCCCCGAGATCTCGACTCAACGTCTCGAAAGCACCAATGCTGACGAGCTGCTCTTCTGGCCGACGCTTTTCGATTGTTTGACTTGCTGGCCCAGATGATGGATCACGCGGCCGAAGAACTTTATACTCTGCACAAAGTCGTCGATGCGTATGTTCTCATCCGGGCCGTGCGGATTGGACCCGGAATAGCTGGTACCGAAAGATGCCACAGGCATGGGCGGGTCGGTGGCGCCACAGATGGCGGCGACCGGGCCGCTGGCCGGATCAAGAGGGTAAACTACAGGTGCGTGTCCGTAAATCTCCCTGGCCGATTCAATCGTAGCTCTTGCCACTGCCGAGTCGCGCGAGGACTTTGTAACCGGTGCGCTGCCAAGTTCGATGATTTCGACATCCTTGAATCCGCGTACATCCAGATGCCTCCGCAGGAGTTCAACCACCAGCGCGGGCGTCAGGTCCGGCACCAGTCGAAAATCGAGACGAGCCATGGCATAACTCGGTAAGACTGTTTTCGGACCCGCTTCGGTATGGCCCGTCTGAATTCCACAGATCGTGCAAGTCGGCCCAAAGATGTGTTCCCTGACGAGCGTGCTTCCTTTCATTCCACGCAACCAACCCCCGATGCGAAACTCGCGCTTCAGCCCGGCCTCATCGAGCTGAATTTCTTTGATCGCCTCATTATCTTCTATGGACATGGGAGCGAGATGCGATGAGAACCCATCAATGGTTATCACACCTTTCGGCGACGTGATGGTCGACAGGGCCTGGACGAGTCGCCAGGCGGGGTTGGGAACGATGGCACCCCACTTCGAGTGAAGCTCCGTGCGGGCACCATGAACACGGAGTTCAAGAAATGTAATTCCTTTGAAGCCAAGGCTAATGACAAAGCGGTCCTGGGTATCTTTGTGACCTTCCTCCCAGATACAGCCTTCTGCAGCCAGGGTTTCCGCGTTTTCTTGTGTGAATCGATAGAGACTGGGACTTCCGATGCCTGCCTCACCTTCGACCACAAAGCGAAGACAAACCGGTAGTTTCCCAAATGTTTTTTGATAGGCTTCCACCGCGGCGAGGCGTGCCACCAGGTCGCCTTTGCTGTTCGCCGCTCCACGCGAGTAAAGCTTCCCATCCTCAAGGACCGCCGCGAAGGGGCCATAGGTCCAACTCGTCAACTGTCCCACCGGAGCGACATCGTAATGACCATATACCAGGAAGGAATGCGATCCCGCTCCACATTCCCCAAAGATGATGGGGTAACCGCTTCCCATCTTGAATACCCGCGTGCCTGCGCCTGAGCGTTGCATCAACTTCTCGATCGCTTCGGCCATCGCGCGCATGCCCGTGCCCCGCGCAGCCACCGAAGGCATGCGGCAAATCGCCTGCAGGCGCTCGGTGAATGCCCGTGTGTGGCGATCTACGTATTTATCGAAGCGGTTGAATACCATTTCATAACTCGAGGTCAGCCATCAGTCGTGATGAATGTATGCGGACAACAACTCAATCGGTATCACGTCGGTAAAGAAGATAGCGAGGACTCGAGCCTTGACGCTCGAAACCAGCACAAACCAGCCCCGCAGCAAACGCCTCTTCAAATTCTCTACGAACGCGCAATTGCTCGCGTCGCGCTGAACCAAGGTCCTGGCTAACGAGTGAGGACCAATCTGCTCGAATCTCTATCACCCCATCAGGCTGTGAAGGTTGCTCCGCAGGCGCTCCATCAGCAAGTCGCGTCACTTTTCTCGAGTCCAGTTTCCACTCCGCGAACAAGCGGTCGCTGTCCAGGCCGACGCCCTGCATCGATGTCGGCGTGGTGCCGTAATCAGTCCCATAGAAATTCACTCCGTAGGAGCGGACCACTACGCCAAGCCGGTTTAGATTAAAGTGAGCATTGCGCGCCTGCATCGGGTCCCAGGTCCATTTGATGAAGGTGCGTCCTTCATTGAGGGCTTTTGCACGCTGTGCCCACTTGAGGCTTGCACCAACTCCCCGATTCTGAAAATCGCGAGCGACTGCCATCATGTGCGAATAGCCGATGATTTCGTCCTCCGCACTTACTGCAATCATATGATGGACGAATCCCACCAGGTTATCGCCAGAGAAAGCCCCCAGCGTCCAACCACCGGCGCGGCGCGTAACGATCAAGTGGCGCCGCGGCGAAATCTCAAGGTCCGGAAGCGCGAATGCTTCTCTTTGTAGAGCGATGCACGAATCGAATTCTTCTATCGTGGTGCATTCGCGGACCGCGATGCGGGAAAGTGTGTCGCCTTCCTCGGCTGTCGTTGCCACCATCTCTGCTCCCGGATTGAAGTTCGAGCCCTGGAGTTTAACTCAAAACTCCGAAGTCTTATCGCAAAACTTGAGGATTCCGTTTTCTTCCCTACGGCTGGGTTGCTTCCGTTGGGCGGATGGGGAGTTCGAGCAGTACTCTGAGCCCACTGGGCCCCAGAGCTTCGGTAGTGACGGCGCCTCCGAGCACATCGATCAACCGCCGCGCTATCACAAGTCCGAGCTCGTTCATTGTGGCAGCGCTCTCCGTCGGCGCATTAAGACTGACCGGCTCGAAAATGTGAGAAGGATCGAGCGGAGGAGGACCGTCATCTTCTATGGAGATCTGAAATCGTGACGGAGAGGGGCTTCGCGCATGAACGCGAGTGGTGCCGCCCTGGGAACTGCGTCCGATGGCGTGCGCGAAGAAGTTATAGAGCACCTGACGCAATTTCCCTTCGTCAGAAACGATCGATGGCAGATCGGGATCGGATTCGCAGGCGACTTCTACTCCCTGTTTGTGCGCAAGGCGCTCAACGGCGGCGCACGAATCGCTCAGGACCTGTCGCAGGGAAAACTCGTGAAGAAAGAGCTCTGATTGTCCTCCTTCAATCCGCGATAGGTCGACCAGCTGATTGAGGCTGGTTTGTAGTTGCAGGCCCGAAGCCTGGATCTTGTTACAGAATCGGCGCTGACATTCGGAGAGCTCTTCGTGGTCGAGCAGGATCTCCGCGAACCCGAGTATGGAGGTTAAGGGCGTGCGGAGCTCATGAGACATCCTCGCCAGGAAAAGCGATCGGTAATGTGCGACATGACGCAGTTCGCGGTTCGCGTCTTCAAGAGCGTTGCTGCGCTGCTGCAGTTGATCCACCAGCTGTTCGATTCGCTGGTGTTGGTCTCGCATGGCCGCGGCGCGATGAGCGTTTCCAACGCCGATCTCCACCGGCGCCGCGATAAACCTTATGCCATTCAATGCCGCCTGCAGGCGCTCGGGGAAAACACTTAGCGCGACGAGGCCGCCCACCAGATTACCGCGCGAGTGAATGGGTACGGCAACTCCTGCGCGGATTCCCATCTCCTCCAGCGAACGACGCAGAGTGTTCATCTGTTCGGTACTCTGCGTGACGTCGTTATCGTCGAGCCATGCCTGCAGCTCGCGGCCTTCGTGCTCGAGGGCAGCGGCAAATTGCGCACTCGCTTTTCGAGCGTTGCCTTCGTCGAAATGTTCGTGGGTGTGGATCGCGCTTTCGCGCAGACGGCCGTCGTCATCGCGCAGGTAAATAACGATGCAGCAAAGGTCCCACCGAGTCAGGACCATTTCTGAAAATGCCGAGCAGACATCGGCCGGCGTACTGATTGTATCGGGAGAGAAGATCTGTGTGTGAAAGAGGTCGACTATTTCCGCGCTCAGGCTATAGAGCTCCTTGAGCTGCGCGTCGAGTCCATTCCTTGTTCCAGTTGCTTCTTTCGTAGTGACGCTCCGCTAATTCAGTTCGCTCATCTTGTCATTAAGAAGAGCGCCTACGCCTTTACGGAAAGCGCAGAGGATCGTCATTCGTCTGTTGAACTTTTGTTAGCGATAACTATAGTTCGTGCCTCGTCTACGTGTCAAAGAGCCCGGGAAAACCCGCAAGCACTGCATCTGAGTTTGTGATCACGCATTAAGATTGATGTTTCAGTTTTTCTGCCCGCCTGCGTTATCATGCCTTTCGGAGTGAGTTACGCGCTTAAGTGACGTCGGAAGTGGCGCATATCCGCTCAAGAACCGTAGCGCATGGCTGGGCAACTACACGAGCATCCGCTCGCCGAACTAATCCGCGAAATATCCGATGCAGGTTTGTCGGGCGCAGTGCGCCTTACGCGCGAGCGCGCGAAGGTGGTCGTTTATTTCGACGCGGGCGATGTCGTTTACGCGGAAGCCAACCTACGCACCTATCGCCTGGCGGAGTGTATGCGCAGGTGGCGTGCTCTAAGCGAGAAGCAACTCGGCTCCATCCGGGAGATAGGATCTGATCTGGAGTGCGGCGCTGCTTTGGTTAAGACGGGAGCACTGGATCAGGCGGGCCTGGCCGAGCTATTCGCCCGCCAGGTTTCGGAAGTACTCTGCCATGCCCTCCTGTGGACCGAGGGCCAATGGAGCTACGATCCGCGAGTACGGCTTTCGAAGGCGATGCGCGTCGCTCTCAAGACTCGCGAACTCCTGATCGAGTGGGCCCGCCGTGTATCGCACGAGTCTGCCGCATCAAGATTTAAGAACAGTAACGAAGCTCTGTCCCCAGCCGCCGGCGGACCTGAGAACTTTGTTTTACTTCCGCCTGAGGCTTTCATTCTGACGCGAGTGGATCGACTTACAAGAGTTCACGAGCTGGTAGCTCTCAGCGGCCTCGCTGAGAATGAAACTCTGCGAATCGTATACGGACTCGCGCTCGGTGGCTTCCTCAAACGCGACGACTGGGCCGCGGCGTTGAGCGAAGATGAGATTGCGCAGGGTAAGGCCATCCTTGAAATTTCCCAGCAAGCAGGGGAACCCGAACCAAAGGTTGATGTCCAGGCCGCTGCAACAAAAGCGGCGTCGCCCAGTCAGAAGCTGCTCGACGAGAAGGCTGAGCTGGATGCGCTGTTTTCTCGACTGCGCATATCGACCAATTTTTATCAGATTTTGGGCCTCGTGCGGCCATCAACCGACCCGGAAGTTAAGAGCGCATATCATTCTCTCGCCAAGCGCTTTCACCCCGACCGCTTCCGCAGGACCGTGGACGATAAGGTCCATGCCAAAATCGAAACGGCATTCGCCACAATCGCAGAGGCATACGAGGCGCTGAAGACTAAACAGTCGCGCGCGATCTATGACTCGAAGCTACTCACCACAAGAAATACCATCGCCGACACCCCGCCGCCAGCTAAGCCAAGCGCGTTGGTGTCAGAAGATCGGCCAAAAGGCGGGGGCGCAGATTCAACGCCGCCTTCGCCGCCAGCTTCGAGCAACGCGGGCCCTTCGTATTCCGCGGCGGAATACTTTCAGCAGGGGATTGCCGCCCTGAATAGCGGAGATGCCTTACTGGCCATCGGCCGGCTTGGTGAAGCGGCACGGCTTGAGCCTTCAGAAGCGCGCTATCGTGCTCACTACGGCCGGGCGCTGGCGACGCAGCCGCGGCTGCAACGCAGCGCTGAGGCTGAGATCAAGGCCGCCGTGACTCTTGATGCGAATAATCCTGCTTATCATGTTATGCTCGCCGAACTCTACGTCGATTTGGGGTTTTCGCGCCGAGCTCAAGGTGAGCTAAGGCGCGCCCTCGCGATCGATCCGGGAAACGCTGAGGCCAAAAGGCTGCTGGACAAACTCTCATAGATTCTTATTATCGAGCGAGGTCAGTTGCGTTGAAGCCGACGAGCCGAACGACGAAAGCCGGCGATTTGTGATCTCTGACTTCTCTTCTTTATGAGTAACTATTCGGACAATGATCGTACTGCCAACGAAGCCTTTCTCCGCTTAGCGGCTGCGGCCGACGAGTATGAAGGCTATCCACACTCCCATGCGGATAGGATAGCTAAGCTGGCGGATGCGACGGCCAGAGTGTTTCATCTCGCCCAGCACGATAGAGCATCGTTGCGACTCGCTGCGCTGGCTCACGATCTGGGAGAAGTAGCGATGGAGCGGGATTACATCAAGCGGGCCGGTCCCTTGACTGACGATGAGCGGATCGATGTGGCCCGTCACCCTGTGCTTAGTGAACAGGAATCCGCTCGAGCGGGAGCTGATCGCGGCACGCAACTCCTCGTTCGTTGGCATCATGAATGGTGGAACGGAGCGGGCTACCCTGACGCTTTGCGAAGCGAGCAGATTCCACTGGGGGCGAGGATTCTGCGAGTCTGCGACTCGTACGCATCGCTTACTGACGTGCGCCCTTATCGCCCGGCCCAAAGTGCCGACGAGGCAAGAAAGCATCTGACCGAGTGGGCCGGTCTTGAATTTGATCCACAGGTTGTGCGCGCCTTTCTATCACTGGCGGCGATGCCGGAACTCGGCTCTTACGCAGACCTCCAGAAAATCCGAGCGGCAAACGACGAAGCGGACGAAAAAGCCCTTCTGATGGCTTCCGGAAGCTAGACCCGGACATCTAAAAAGCAGTTATGAATAACGGAAAAAGACCGAACGGCTGGCTGGCTTTCGAACTGGGAGTCTTACGTCGTCTCAAGTTCAATTCCGCTTCGATTCCATTCGTGGGGGAACCAGAACTCGGAGTTTCTTTAAAGCGGTGGGGCGTGCGAGTGGCGGCAAATGACCTGGAGAAGTGGGCTGCTACAAAAGCCACCGCATTCATCGAGAACAACATCGTGCGGCTGGATGAATCTGAAGTGGCACAGGTGCTCGAGGACGCCTATGTACCCCGGCACAAACTCTACAATCCCGCGCTGCTGAAGTGGTTCAACGAAACTGACTCTTGGTGGTTTGACAACGTCCGCCAGAATGCCGAGAAGCTGGAGTCGCCAATATCGCGCGCCATCGCCCTTAGTCTGGGAATGATGGTTGGCGACTATGCCCGCTCCTTCACTAACGAGACTCGAGAATTGCGCCAGCCTCTTTCTCAGGTTTTTCGTCGCATCTGGAGTGCGCACATGCCGCCCTTCGACAACTCGAAAGCGAACTCCAGCGACAATCGGGAGGCTCGCGATTTTGTAGCCGAGCAACAGACAAATCTACTTTTCCTTCGTCTTCCCAGCGGCGCGGGATCAGTCGACCAGGACAGGAATTCACCGGCAGCGTGGCGGGAGGAATGGATTCGAGGTGGCGATGGATTCTGGGACGAGCTGAAGAAGGCCCGTATGGGACGGTTGGGAATGGGTGTCGCGACCAGGCAACAATACCTGCGTTTCGTCGAGGACATACTTCGGGTCGCTCTGCACGTGCCGGTCTGGGCAATCGCTCACGTCGAAGACGGCTTTGTCCCTACGAACGACCTGGTCGATACCATCAACCACATACGAAAAGTCGAAACGATTTACTCAAAGGATTTCTCTGAACTGACGGGGCTGCGAGCAACTATCATAACCGCGAGTTAGCGCTCGGATTCAGTCCTTAGTTGATTTGACGATTACCACCGTTTGATCGTCACCCCTTTCTCTCGTTCCCGACCATTTGTCTATCTCGTCAAAGATGACGCCGCGTAATTCATCGGCGGACAACCGCCGCTGTTCGACAGCTAAGGCGATCAGTCTTTCCTCTCCATACTCTTCCCCAGCTTCGCTCTCCGCCTCGCTGATTCCATCAGAGAAGACCAGCAGCAGATCACCGGACTGAAAGGTGGCCGCATCTTCTTCGTAAGCCGCCCACTCAAAAGCGCCCACCATCATTCCGCCTTTGGTAAGCCGCTCGACCTTTCCATCCGCGCGCACAAGTATTGGGGCATTATGTCCGGCGTTGGTGTAATGCAGTTTGCGGGTGCGATCTTCGTAGATTCCCACGAATAGAGTTGCGAAGCGGTTCGCATCGGTGCTCTGACAAAGCTGGCGGTTGATGTTGGTAACCTGACGCGCTACGGTGCCGTCGATCTCCGCGTCCGCTACGACGTACGCCAGAAGCTTTCCCCCGCCATCGCTTCCCGCGTCCATGGATGCGGCGGTCGCGCGCTCGGCTATGCTCAAGCGGCCGGCCGTTATCGTCGTCTGTGCGCGGAGGGACGCCTGGAGATTCGACATCACGAGCGAGGCGGATACGCCTTTGCCCGACACATCTCCCAGAGCAACAGCCACCAGGCCGGGCGCGATCTCGATGTAATCGTAATAGTCGCCGGCGACGCCGCGCGCGGCCCGGCACTCAGCGGAAAGCTCAGCGGTCAGAAGCACGGGCACACGTCGCGGAAAAAGTTGGGCCTGGACTTCGGCCGCGATTTCCACTTCGCGTTCCAGTCGTTCCCGCTCGACGCGCTCCTCCAGCAGCACTTCGATGTTGGCGGACATGTCATTGAAAGCCGCGGCCAGTTCTCCCAGTTGGTCGTGTGAACGGACGTTGACGCGATGGGAAAAATCGCCGCGCTTTATGAAATCAAGCGCCTGATAGAGCTTGTGCACGGTGCCGGTTACGGCTCGGGTCATCCAAACAGCAGCAATCAGCGCCAGCAGTTCGAAGAGCAGGAACGTGATCGCGATATACTTCAGAGCGCGCCGCCAGATTTCCCCAGGCTCGCTTCCGCCCCAGAACTGTTTGGCGGCGAGCGCCCACGACCAGTCAAAGAGGAACGTCAGATGTTCCCTTGTCTCTCCGCCTGCCCAGCTGGTCGCCGGCAGAACGACGACATAAAAGCTTCCACCGGTGGGCTCGCCAAACTGGTCCTGTCGAAACATCTTCTCAACTTCTTCTTCGTTCTCGGCGATGCTTCGGGCGTTGTTCGTGTCACGCCTCTGGCGGTTCACGGAGCTCCGTCCGATCTGGACGTTGTAGTCGCGTTCGTTCGTCGCAGCTTTTACGAAGAACGGGCGAATGTAAATACCAGTCGTGTCGCGATAGAGCTGCACCAGCGCCCGACTGATGGGCACGGCCACCAAAAGTGTGAATGGCCGATTGTTGGCGTTGCCACGAAGGAGGGCGCGAATCGAGGGTGACCCAAAATGCTCCCTTGGGTCTTCGCTTGCATTGAACACGAGTCCGCTCCACTCGTTCCTTCCCAATAGCCATTCCGGCAGGCTTGCATCGAACGGCGTGAGGTCGTTACCTGCTGCGCTGGTGCTCGCGTCTTCAACTGAACTTGAGAATTGCGCAGGTCCCTTTTGACCAACCGAGCCTGTATCGTCTCCCGCTGCTCCACGCCAGATCGCAGCGCGTGCTCCAGGCAAGGATGCTCTTAGTAAAGTCATTCGTTCGTCGAGCCATACCTGAATGCTACGATCGTCGGCATTCGCCGGCAGGCGCGAGAACGAATCCGACAGAGTGCGAACGCTTGAAAGAGTTTGCTTTTCGGTAGCGTTGATCTGTGCCGTAACAATGCGCGCGATTCCCTGTGCCGATCCGCCGAAGGCGAGAAGCAATCCTAAAAGCGCCAACAGAATGATCGGCGTCAGCCCCACGAAGAGGTAAGTGATCACCAAACGCCTGCGGACGCGCCAAAGCAGCTTTCGCTTGAGCCATCTCAGAGTTTTGAAACCGTAGTAGACGCTGGTGAGAAGAACGAGACAGAAGACGATGGGGCCCAACAAAGTACCAACGAACGTCTGCCGGTAGAAGTCTCTCTCGCTGATAAAGGTCCAGACCAATAGGGCAACACCAGCGACGATCGCAACGCTGGGCATCGTACGGCGCAACCACAGGCGGAGGCCCGAAATTCCGCGTCGAAATCCGCCACCTGACCCTTGGATTTGTTTGGTTAGTGCCATACTTGCGCAACCGCCACCGCTTGGATGGTCGATGCTATCGGGTGTCAAACTTAATACCGTCCTTAGCGAAGAGCAAGGAAGAGGGCCTGGGCCGACGCACCCTCAACCCAAACCTTAGTCGCAGGACGTCAGCTCGCCGAGACCAGCAGCCCCTGCTCTTCGTCTGGACGCACCTCATGCTCGCTCTCGAGTTGCGCAGGCATCGCAAGCCTTCCGGAAGCGAACAGCAAAAGCCATATCAACCCCGGTACTCCTGACAGGAGGCCGGAGATGATAGTTAGAGTACGAGGACTAATCACATTCAGTGACCACGCAGCGAAGACTGTCGATATGCTGGTTACAAAGATCTCCGCGGCTCTATCGGTGGTAATGATACGACCGCGGAGTCTATCGGGCACAAGCCGCACCAACAAAGTTTCCTGCACCGTGAACTCCATTCCCACAACGAAGCGCGACATGAAGAACAGCAGGCCAGTGAGCCACAAGTTCGGCATCAGACCCGCCACCGCGAAAAGCACTCCGTGCGCGAACAGCATCCAGCCGATGAACCGGGCGGTCAGGCCGTGGAGTTCGACATGAGCGCCGATCCGCCGGGCGAGCAATATCCCGAAGAACAAGCCCGCGCCAACGGCCGTATACAGGACCGCGACTCCGGCATCTCCGGTCAGCCCGCTGGTCCCCGCGAATGTAAGGCCTCCGAGCCTGTCGTAAATGAGGTTGCACGCTCCTCCTCCCGTCGCCCATAACACATTGAGACCCATCAGTGCGGCGATCAACGGATAACGACCAATGTAGCTCCATGCTTCCCCAAGGTCGCTGGAAAGGCGCGAACGAGTCTTCCCCGCCTTGCGATTCACCTCCGTCTCTATCCTGGCCGATTCATCCGCACTAAGTTTCTCTCGCATGTCAGCTTCGGGTATTCGCCAGATGGAATAGGCCGAGACAACAAACGAAACCGCATTTATGATAAATGCCGCTTTGTAGCCGAAGCGAGCAGAGGTCCACCCCCCGAGCGCTGCTCCGAACGACATCAACAGAAAGCGCGTGGAAAACATCAACGCGTTTCCCGCTAACAGCCCTCGACTGCCGGTAATGTTTGGAAGGACCGCGTTCTTTGCCGCTTCAAAAAATGCCGCGAGCAGAGTTGCGATAACGGCACACGTGTAAGCGATCCACAAATCCTCCGGTCCGTCGACAAGCAGAAACCCCAGCGCGACGACTGCTCGCGCCAGATCGGACACGATCATTACTGTCCGCCGGGACCAGCGATCAACAAACGCCCCGGCCACTGGCGCGAAGAACGCGAACGGCACCAGCCTCGCAACCAGCATCGCCGCGGTTGCTCCCGGCGCGGCAGACGCGACCGCGCGTACCAGTCCCAGACCGGCAATGAAATTGAACCAGTTCCCTAACTCCGATATGACCTGTCCGGACCACAGATATCTAAATGGCCGGCTGGTTCGTAGAAGTTGTCCGTAAGTAAGCGAAGACATGACTGTCACCCAATGAATCGAGCCGCCGGATCAAGATCCATGCGGCTCGCAGCCTTTCCAACTCTCTCTTGAGATCTCAGCCCCCGGTAAACCTGGGAGGTCGTTTCTCTATGAAGGCTGCGACACCTTCCTTAAAATCATTTGTCAATCCTGACTGAAGTTGCGCTTTGTGCTCGAGGTCGAGTTGCGTGTTGTAATCGCTGGTGGCGCTTTGCTCCAACAGCGCTTTTATTCGAGCGAGCGCCGCGGTTGGAGCGCTTGCCAGTCGCTTAGCGAGATTCAGCGCCTCAGTCATCAACTGATCGTCGGCGACCACGGAGTTGATCATCCCCATCTCGACCGCGCGTCGCGCATCGACCATCTCCCCTGTCATTAAAAGAGCGGTGGCGCGCCTTAGTCCGACGAGCCGAGGCAGAATGAACGTGCCGCCACAATCAGGGGTTAGACCAATCTTGACGAACGCCTGATTGAATTGCGCGCTTTCAGCAGCGACGACCAGATCGCAGGCCAGCGCCAGGTTACAACCGCCTCCGGTTGCCACCCCATTCACCGCGGCAACGATCGGGAGCGGAGTCTCTCTGATGAGTCGAATACAGCCATGTATTATATGAAGCGGCTCGTCGAAGAAGGCGTCTATTCGGCCTTCCTTCTCCGCCATTTTTCTCATCTCTCGCAGATCTCCGCCTGCGCAGAAAGCCCGTCCCGCCCCTGTCAAAACAATGGCTCTCGCCCCGCGCTCGCGTGCTTCGCCTATCGCTGCCCGAATTTCCTGTCCCATGGCCGACGTCAGTGCGTTGAGAGCATCGGGACGGTTAAGCGTCACGACGGCGGTCGCATCAGCGTTGACTGCTAGTTGTATGGTCTCGTAATTCATTCAATCGACGCACTGCAAAAACGAAGGACGGCGAGGCAGACTTCGCTTGACCTCTCCGTCAACCCTGTACCTGAAATTTCCTATACGGAATCAGCGACTATTTTGTTCGCGCTGAATTCTGCCGACTACGCTTGCGCGCGGCTGGCGGCAAAACATTCACCGCACAGCACGGGCCGGCCGCTGGAAGGTTTGAAAGGCACTGAATCTGTTTTACCGCATTGGTCGCAGGTAATTTCGAAACGCTGGCGTTCGCCACCTGCTCCTCTGCCCCCTCCGCCAAAGTTTGCGCGTCGGGCGTCACGGCAAGCTTTGCAGCGCTTCGGCTGGCTGAGGTTCCTCTCGGTGTAGTATTCCTGCTCGCGGTCGGTAAATGGAAACGACGATCCGCACTCAGCACATGTGATCTCTACGTCTGGCATTTTTCTTCTCCCTTAGAACGCCGCGCGAGGATGAAACGGCTTCCCTTCTCTGGTCAAAGGGCATGTTGCTCGTCTACCTGGTCCTGCTCCGTTTCGACGTCGTCGAACCGTCACTGCCGATGAATTGGACGGGGCGCCGATATCAGCGGACCTTTTCGAGCATCACGGAGTTTACCGCACGGTTACGTCCGTATACAAGATAATTAGTGCGCGACTTCACCAATTTGTCTGGTGCGGAGATTCGAAGATTCGGCCAATCGTTGCACCGATTGTGAGGTTAGATACATCCGACTTCGAACGAGGGTGGGGAATCCTGGCTGGTGCGAAGCGAATGGCGATTCGCTCACTGGTTCGCGGCCATCAATTCACGCACGTGGCTGCGCACGGTGTTACCCAGGGTGTTGAGGTTGTACCCGCCTTCCAGCGTTGAGACGACGCGACCCTTGCAAGCGCTATCGGCCCATTGCTTCACGGCCCGAGTCATCTTTGTGAAATCGTCATCCATTAGCAGCAGTTGTCCCAGCGGATCAGCCTTGTGTGCGTCAAAGCCCGCGGAGATGAAGATGAAATCCGGCTTGAACTTTGTGGCGATGTCCTGCAGTGCGGCTTCGAACATTCCTCGTTGATGGTCGGCCAGCGTGTCCGCGCGGACTGGAACGTTTAGGGTGTAACCACGGCCACGGGCAACTCCGGTCTCACCTCGCGCGCCCGAACCCGGATACCATGGATATTGATGCATGGAAAAGAAGAAGACCGATGGATCGTCATAGAAAATGCCCTGCGTGCCGTTTCCGTGGTGGACGTCCCAATCGACGATAGCTACGCGCTCAATTTCGGGATAATGCGTTTGGGCGTAGCGGGCCCCGATCGCGACATTATTAAAAAGGCAAAAGCCCATGGAGCGTTCCGCTGTAGCGTGATGGCCCGGTGGCCGAACCGGTAGAAACGCGTTGGTCGCTTCGCCTCGCATCACCGCATCGACCGCACGGCAGATCCCTCCCGCCCCAAAGAGCGCCGCCTCCATTGAATGCATCGAGAGCACCGTATCGGCATCGAGATATCCCACGCCCTCGGCGACCGCGCGCTCGATGGCTTTATAGTGTTGAGGTGTGTGGCAAGCCTGCACCAATCCACGGGCAGCACTTTGCGCTTGGAGTTCCACGACGCTGGGCCATATCTCTGGGTCCGATCGCAAGGCATCCATGATGACCGAGTAGCGTTCCGGCCGCTCAGGATGGGTCTCGCCGGTTTCATGCTCCAGGTAAATCGGATGGTGGACGATCGCCGTAGTCATATTAGGGATTATGCGAGGCTGTGTGTGAGATGGTCAACAGAGGCTCGTTTCAGGCGCGGCATGGGGCCGAGCCGCCGCCTCCTCATTCGCCTACTCGCCTCGATCGACGTGAGAGTTCTGTTTTCAATGCATACGGTCACAGTTAAGATCATGCAAAGCTGTAGGGCGCGGTCAACTGGATACCTAATAAAAACAAGGGGACTCGGTGACTTTGCTTCCCATCGCGCCTATTTGGGCAAGCGGAACAGTACTTGCTCACAAACAGTCCTGGAAAACCACGGAACGCTTACCGAAAAGAATGAATATGGAGAGAAATAACATGAAGAAAGTATTTGGAATTCTGATATCCCTATTGCTGCTTGCGACCATGATCGTGCCGGTTGAGGCGCAGGACCGTCGTAGGCATCGTTCGCGCTTCGGCCGCAAGGCTCGCACGGTTGCGATCATCGGCGGCGGCGCGGTCGCCGGCGCGTTAATCGGCGGCAGGAAGGGCGCGGCTATAGGCGCCGGCGGAAGTACAATCTATGCCATGAATCGAAAGGCCGCGCGACGACATTTCAAACCACGCACCAGGCAGATAGCAACAGTCGGCGGCGGAACACTGGCCGGCGCAGGAGTGGGAGCAGCGATCGGCCATAGGAAAGGCGCTGCGATTGGCGCGTTGGCGGGAGGCGTTGGCTCGTACGCCGTTACCAGGCGTCACCGGTCGTTTCGCAGACGCCGATACTAGTCGCGAGAGGTTGACCATTCCCAAATCCAGCTTAGGAGAGATGTATGGTATACGACGAAGAACAGAGTAAGCGCAGCCGCGTGGTCGTCGAAACTCCAACGGCGCGACGCGAAGTGATCCGCACTTCGGCCGCCCGAGTGCCGGACCGGCGCGGGTTATCCGGCGGTGTGGTGGCAGCGATCGTCATATCGTCGGTAGCGTTAGTGACGCTTCTCTTCCTGTTCATCTTGAATAGGCAGAATACTGATACGGCCGTCAACTCGAACGTTCGGACAGAAACGACGGCGACGCCGCTTCAGCCACTGGTGGTGCAGCAACCGGCTCAGCAACAACAGCCGCCGATCATAATTCAACAGCCGGGAACGACTACGTCTCAGCCCCCGATCATTATTGAGCAACCGGCACCAGCAACGGCGCCAGCTTCTCCAGCGAGATCGGGAGCAACCGATGACGCGGCTATTCAATCGGAAATTGACAAGAGGATGTCTGAAGACTCCGCTCTTTCCACTGTCGCTGTTACGGCCACGGTCTCGGGAGGCAAGGTAACCTTGATCGGCACGGTAGACAGTTCGCCTATCAAGGCCCAGGTCGAGCGTCTGGTTCGGGCAATCAGAGGAGTCAAAACGGTAGATAATCAAGTCATCGTCGCCGGAGGGTAACCTGGAGGCAAGATGGTTTCGCAGGAATAACGCGCCCAGCTTCAAAGCTGTGGCGCGTTGTTTTTGCTTAGAATCCTTCAGTCTGTTGCCGAAGCCAGTCGTCAACTTCGTCCTCGCTAGGCTCGCGCTTCAGTTCTTCCCTTAACCGGTTACGAACATAATCACGCTCGGTCACGGCAGTTTCATCTAAAGTTGCGCTGTTGTCGTCCGGCGCATCATCTTCCCGCATCAGAACCTTCGGGACGACACCGGTGTTGCGAACTGGGATCAGAGCTGTGTTGAGCGAGAACTGTGAAAGCATCATTTCCTCTCGTGATGGAGTTGGCAGTGGCGTCATCGGGAGACGTAATCGACCTTCGGAACCGGCCGAATCGTGATCATACCAGTTTCAATTGAAGAGTCGACTTCGAGGGCGGAGTCTTCTCCGCTTACCGAGATTCGACGACGATCCGAAGCCGAATAGAAGCGCACCTGCTCGATAAGACATCCATCGGGTGCGGCGATAAGCAACGAGCCTTCAGTCGGCGTCTGGCCGTCGTGCGCGCGTTGGATATCCCGGGTCAGTGCAGCTTTGGCATCAGCCTCGATTTCCAACTCGCTGATCGCGAGCGACTGAGGAACAAGACCCATTTCGCCGTCTGCAAATATCGTCCAGATAAAGCCTATGTCCAGCAGGATGTGGGCGACCTGATCAAATTCGAAGTAGCCCAGAGCGGTCGCACCCATGACGTGCGCAATCACGTGGTCCTGATGCTTTCCCGTTTCGCAGGGCAACCACTCGGGCGTGACATTGGACTTGACGAGGTTCTCGGGATCATTCATCGCCGGCTTCAACTGCCATACTCGATTATCTGTTCGAGCATTTCGCGCTCGAGCTCCGACTGATTGATAAAGCGAAGTCCAAACCCAAGGTTTGGCTGTTGATATACGACTTCACCCTGCAGCGCGAGCCAGCGTCCGGTCGGCGAATGGATTTTCAGGTTAACCTCTTCACCGACAGATACGCGCGCAAGGGTTTCGACGAAGCATCCGCCTACGCCCAAGTCACTCAGACGTGCAATGCCATTGACCGAGAGGCCCTCGAACTGCGCCTCGAGTGGTAGAGATACGCGCGGATCGCGCCTGCGATTTGACATGTCTTAATCCCTGACAGCACGGAGAGACTTAGCAGGGGTCGGGAGACAAACAATAAAAGCGACTCGCCCTCGACGCCAATGCTACGAATCCGCTGGTACTCGCCATTGAGCAATGGGGGCGTCCAAGGTCGCAACCAGCGCGCTTACATCAGCGCGGCGTTGTGCCTCGGATGAAGCTGAGAATTGGGGGAAGGACAAACATCACGTAGAAATCTTGTCCGTGTGAGAGTAACACGGTGTTGTATGTACTGGTTAGGCGCGGATACTACCCTCACGATGAGTGTTCGACATACTTTCAGTTTGTCGCCGCGCAGCGACAGGCCGAAGCATGTCCTACCTCGATTTGACTCACTATCACGGATTCGGTTCAGGTCCATCTTCATAATGCCTTAGGTTGGGAGCCAGTCTCAACGCGAGCGCTATCGCGATCAGGCAACCGATGCCTCCAGCGATAACAGAAAGTGATGCGCCCACAAGCCTCGCCAGCACTCCGGCCTCCATTTCACCTAACTGCGGGCCTCCCATGAAGAACATCATGTTGACGGAGGTCATGCGGCCGCGAAGATAATTGGGAGTAACGAGTTGGCGAATTGTCTGTCGCAGGATCGTGCTGACGGTATCAGCAGCTCCCAATACTGCCAGCATAATGAGCGAGAGCCAGAAGGCGGTTGATAGTCCGAACCCGATGGTTGCAAGTCCGTAGACGGCGATCGATCCGATGACGATCGCTCCTTGGCGGCGCACGACACCCAAGCGGGCCATCACCAGTGCGGCCATTACCGAGCCGATAGCCGGAGCGGACGCAAGTACACCCAACCCTCTCGGACCGACATGCAGTATCTCGGCCGCGAAGATGGGTAACAACGCTGTCGCCGAAGCGAAGAACGTCGCCACAAAATCCAGCGTCATGGTCTGGACAATAATCGGGGTTCGTCTGACAAAGCCGAGCCCTTCGCGCAACGCGCCAATGCTGATCCGTGATCGTTCGCCTTCCGCCGAAGCAGAGCGTCCCGAGGTTCGGATTAAGACAACTGCGACAATGACTGCCACAAATGAGAGCGCGTTGATCGAATAAACCAGAGCCGGGCCCATCTCGCTGAGGATAATTCCCGCCAGCGCGGGGCCGCTGATCATGCTCACCTGGAAAGCTATCAATCCCAGGCTGACCGCGTTGGGAAAAGTCCCCGCCGGCACCAGCATTGGCAGAAGTGCCTGCCGCGCGGGATTGTCGAAGGCCACTGCGGCGGAAGAGATGGCGGTCAGCAAATAGATGGGCCAGACGCTTTCCAACCCAAACCATGTAAAAGCGGCGAGCGCGCCCGCGCTGAGGAGCATCACCGTCTGCGAAATAAGGATCAGACGCCTACGATCGAAGGCGTCAGCCACCAGACCCCCCAGGAGTGAGCAGAGGATGATCGGCACGACGCGGACCAACCCGACGGCTCCCAAGGCCAATGGTGATTTGGTCAGGAGGTAAACGTGCCAGTTGATCGCCACCAACTGCATCTGCGACCCGGTCACCGAGATGATCTGCCCTATCCAGAGCAGCCGAAAGTCGCGATGATGCAGAGCCGAAAAGGCGGACCGTCTGTGGCTTGGAGGGTGATTTGACGACGGGACAGGCGAGATTTCGGGAGCTGGCATCGGGGAGATACGTTACAGTCTTGGGCAGGTTAACTCAAATTGGTTCCGCTGCCCTAAATAAAAAGCGCGGCTCGGTATAACTACCGAACCACGCCTTCACCCATCCTGATCATTCCCTATTTACACTTCGAATACCCGCAATCGCGGCACGAGTCGCAGCCGCTCGCATGCTCCAACTGGCCGTGGCATTCAGGGCACGTCCCAATCAGGTTTGACATCACCGCGGACCCGACTGCAATTTGCCCTCCCTCGGATTTAGCCACTGCGCGCGCTGAGTCTGCTTTGCCCGCGAGCCGCCGGTCGGTGAGCATTATGCACTCGGCCACCGCCTGCTCCGGCGAAGTTAGAAGGCGCTCGTTGAACCAGACAGAGTGAGTGCCAGTGACTTTGTTGAGGCTGTACGCCACTTCAACCGCTTCGAATCCGCCACGTAGCATCTTGGATGCAAGCAGTCCCACGCCGCCCGAGATCGGGCCGGTGGCGAAGACTTCCTGAATCATCAGCCCGTCATGATTGACGGTGACGTAGAGGTTCTGGCCATCAAAAGGTATGCGCCATGTCGCCCCACTGAGCTCACGCGGGCGCTCAACTCGTAGTGCTGTCTCCCTTGGAGCACCGATGGCGGCGACGTGCGCTGCATCGGCATGACTGGCGGGCGGTTCGTCGAGCACCTCGGCCATTGCTTCCGGGTCAAGCGCGAGCACTTCTTTCTGTTCCGCCTTCATTGAGGTTAATACCTGGTTCTCTCGCGATCCGTCTCGATAATAACTAACTGCCTTGCAGCCGAGCTGTCGCGCGAGTCGATAAAGCTCGTCCACAGACTCCACTGTATCAGTAACTGCGCCGTTGCAGGTTTTGGAAACGGAGTTGTCAACGTTACGTTGCGCCGCCGCCAGCACGTGCACGTGCTGTTGTGCGCTGATGGCCATCGCCGAGATGAAATAAGACGGCAACTCCGCCTCATGTTCCACCACGTGTGCCGCCGCCGCATTGATCGAGTCCGGGTCGGTTTGGTCAACTTCGACTCCCAGCGCGTGGGCGGCTAGCGAATGTACATACGTGCGAGTGCCCAGAGTGTCCTGTCGAACATACGCCCAGGAGAAGTTGGGTTCAACCCCGCTCGAAGTCTCGGCGACCAGCGAGATCGTACCGGTAGGAGCGATCGTCGTCACTTCGTAGTTGCGTAGAGTCAACGGTATGTCGCGCGAGATTCCCAGCTCGTTGTAGATGAAATGTGCATACGCTTCCCTGTTGGGTTCCAACTCGGGGAACGACCCGCGTTCCGCCCCAAGTCGCAACGATTCCATCCAGGCTTCGCGTCGCACGAACCCCATCACCTCGTCCATCAATTCGATCGACTCTCCGGAACCGTAAGTGATTTTCAGATTCAGACAAAGATCCGCAAATCCCATGATCCCCAATCCGACCGGACGAGTGCGCTTGACGGTGTCCTCGATCTCAGGCAGCGGCCAGGTGCAGGTATCGATTACGTTGTCCAGGAACCTGGTGCTTAGGTGAGTGACCTCGCGAAGCCGGTCCCAATCAAGACGATTTACAGGATCGTAGAACTTTGCCAGATCGATAGAGCCGAGATTGCAGGAATTGGAGAAGTGAAGAAACTGTTCACCACACGGGTTGCATGAATAAATCGGCCCCATTGATTTCATCATGTGATTGTGCCGGTTCACTTCGTCGATGAACGCTACGCCCGGCTCGGCGTATTTGTGGGCCGAAGCGATTATCCGATTCCAGATGTCAGGCGCATAGACCATACCCGGCCGCGGCGCCTCTTCGATGACGCAGTCCGTAAGGTCGGCCGCCTCGTACGTTGCCTTATCACGAAACGTCATGGTCTGACCGGAAGGCCGCCTAAAGACACGGTAGTTTCCATCGACCACCGGATCGTAGATGTGGTCTTTCCATGGCTGGCCATCAAACTCGAGTTGAAACCATTCCTGATGCTCGACCGCTTCCAGAAAAGCGTCGGTCACATTTACTGAGATGTTAAAGTTGGTTAGAGAATGCTGGTCGTTCTTCGCATGGATGAAACGCAGGATGTCTGGTTGAGTCACCCTCATCATCCCCATGTTCGCTCCGCGACGCACACCACCCTGCTTAACCACATCGGTCACTTGATTGACGATGTTCATGAAAGAGACAGGTCCGCTGGCGACGCCGCGGGTCGAGCTAACCATCGCACCGGCCGGCCGTAGAAATTCGTACGTCATTCCCGTGCCGCCACCCGTTTGGTGGATCGTCGCCGCCGCCTTGGCGTGGTCCATTATTCCTGCTATCGAGTCCGGAACTTTCAGAACGAAGCATGCCGCAAGTTGTCCAGTCGATTTTCCGGCGTTGACCAGGCAGGGAGTATTCGGAATGAATTCGCGCTCGAGCATGACACGTGTCATCTCCGCATAGAACTCATCCCGCTCATTGGGATCGGTTTCAGCAACAGACACGTGACCAACCACACGCCGCACAATGTCGCCCCACTCCTCGATAGGTTTTCCTTCCGCGTCCTTCAATGAGTAACGCTTACTGATCACACGCCGGGCGTTGATTCCCAGCGGTCTGGTTTCGACCGCGATGGGATCGGAGGTGATGGGGGTGGTCTTGTGGTCGGCTGTCTTCTGGCCAATGGCTGTGCTCATCTGCTTGCCTTTCTCGCGTATCGGAGGGACGCGAGGCTCATTTTTCAAAATAGATATCGACGCGGAACCACTGGCGTGCCGCTCTTAAAAATAGAGTGAATCGGATACTGCGGTCGGCGTATTCGAGGCGACAAAACCCCTATCAGAGCGCGGCTTTGGGTGGCCCCTCGCTCCTTTTTTACCGCCCCGTCCCAAGCGGAGCGCACTATACATTTTTCCACTGGCGATGTCAATATGTTGTGGCCATCTTTTTTTTCAGTGCAATAGAGTGTGTGAGCTAAGGAATCACCTCAACATCTCAAGCCCCTTTCACTGCTTCAAAATAGCTCCCGTTTACCCGCTGGCTCGGGCCCCGCGGCGGGCGGTACTCACAGGTCTAATTTTATCCGCCCGAACCCTTGATTGACAATTCGACGGGCCATCAGTGAGTGGCTGGGTCTCAAACAAATGTCCGGCGTTCCTCTGGAGGCTCTGTACGAGCATGCCTAGGCATCCTTGCGTTGAAACGCACGGCTGGACTCAGGCGACGCTACGCGTCGAAGCAATAGACCGCAATATGCGCTTGAGATATTCGGGGAGTGTGAGAACCAGTTAGGGACTGATCTGAGAGTCTAAGCGTGTCAGCGCGCGGAGAGTCTGATGATTACTTCCCTGAGGATGTATTGGAGAGCAAGAGGTCGTAGTTGCCTATGTCGCGATTGTGGCTATCGATTGCGCCGAATGTATCTGAGGTCTCTTCCAGCATCTGCCGGGTCATGGCGATCGAATCGCTCAGTTGCTCGAAGTCGAGCGAGGACACTCTTTCAGGCGTCGGCAATGTCACTACCTGATCGTTGACCAGACCGAAGAAGTTTTCTATCGACTGTAACTGTCCTTCGACGAGTTTGACTGAGCGCTCCAGGTCATTGAAAGCTGCGACTCGGCGCTTCAGAATTTCGACATTAGCTTGTTGCACTCGTCGGGCGCGATCGTCAGGCGCGCTTTCAACAGAACGCTCGGCCTGCGTCAACTGGTTCTGTACGGCCTGGCGATTAATCGATCGCAGATGGCTCTTTCGCCGGCGGTATATATCCAACAGATCGACGAAGTCTTCCCATCGATGATCAAGGCTCCGGATATTCGTGGGAATCTCTCTTGAGCTGGTGAACTTGCGGTAGTTGGAGTAGATAGTGTTCTTCATCCAACGGAGATATTCGACCGCTTCCCTCTCGCGCGGATCGAAGCCCTTTATCAACTCCTCGCGCTGACGCTCTCGCATCTTTCGCAACTGATCTTTGCGACGCTTATCGACCAAGCGACGGTAGAGTGAGCTAGCAGGCACGGTGATTAAGTAGAGTCCTTCCGCGGCGAGAGCTGCTCCCAGAGGAATGATCGATCCCGTGTAGGCGGCAGCGACGGCGAAGCCCGCCATACCCCAGAAGTTGACTGGTTCTTTCAGGGCTTCTTTCAGATATTGCAAATTGATCTTGGGTAAATCTGCCATGACCATTGGTTAACGAACGTAGACTCCTGTCGAGGTGACGCGCCGCATAAGTTGATTTTGCTGGAACCCTGGCAGCATTCAGGCGATTCACTCTTTGCTTCCTGCTCCTTCTTTGAGCATCGCATCGGCTTCGATTCCCATCCCGGTTTCGCCCTGAGCCGGTAAGGCGCCGGGCTGCGACGTGCCGGCTGGTAACAAACCCATCTCGCGCTTGTACTCGAGCAGCTTGTCCTGGAGCTGCATATCCATCGCCTCGCGCTCGATGTCCTGCATGTGCGTGTCTACACTGGCAGCGCCAAGTTGCATCTTAGCTTCGGCGGCGGCCGCGCGACGATCGATCCGCTCCCGCATTTCATTGAAGGTCGATGTGTCGTCGCCGTGGTTGATCGTCTCCATGGTCTGGGCGAGCTGCTCCTGCAACTTCGCCTGCTTGGACTGGTTGATGAGCTGCATCGCCTCAGCCGAACGCTTCTGCATCTGCAGGACGTAGTTGTCACGCGCCTTGACCGCCTGT
>JAVHWA010000119.1:0-8181 GCA_032160165.1 Acidobacteriota bacterium | reverse complement strand
CGGGCGGGTTCCAGCGGGACTTGATCTCGGTCGATGAGGATAGTGGTCGTCTTAGAGCGGGTAGTTGAGAAATCCGCTAACGCGATTCACTCCGCACGGCAACCCGCCCGCTTACGCAGGCGGTTCTGACCCGAGCGGCGTCACCTCGGAACAATCGTCATCTTGATTCCGTCGCGAGGGCGCAAAGACATTGCGGGTTGAAGTACGACCTCTTGATCAGGCGCCAGCGTCGGGCGGAATTGTTGCGCGATGGTGGCGAGTAGCAAAACGATCTCCATCATCGCGAATGAATTGCCGATACATACCCGCGGTCCGCCTCCAAATGGAAAGTAAGTGTACTTGGGAAGACCTGCGATAAACTCGGGTGTCCATCGCTCGGGTTTGAACTCGTCCGGCTTTTCAAAAAAACGCGGGTCTCTTTGTACCACCCATGTCGGCATAAACAACTGAATGCCCGCCGGAACATGATAGCCGGCGATCTCGCAATCGTTGATCGCTTGTCGGCCGACAACATAAGCCGGCGGATAAAGTCGCAAGGATTCCTTCGCGATCATCTCCGTGAATTTCAACCGCGGCATGTCGGCGGCTACGGGCGAGCGGTCACCAAGAACTTCATCCAGCTCCTGCCAAAACTTCTTCTCTGCCTCATTATTTTGCGATAGTAGATACCATGCCCACGTCAGTGCGAGAGCTGTCGTCTCCTGTCCCGCGAGAAACAACGTTATGACCTCGTCACGCAGTTGTTGATCCGTCATTTGGGTGCCGTCGTCTTCATCGTGCGCCTGCAACAGCATCGAGAGGAGATCGCCCTCATCGCGATCACCGCCGGCGCGGCGCTCACGGATTATTCGATATACCACCTCGTCCAATCGCGCCGCCGTCTTGTGAAAGCGACGATTGCCCGGTGTCGGCAGCCTGTTATCGAGAATCCATTTCAGAGTAGCCTGCGAACCAAAAGGCTCTACCAGCACCGCAAGAGCAGCAGCGACTTTCTCCGCATCGTCGATCACGTCGACGTTGAAGAGCGTGTGAGTGACGATTTCCATCGTCAGCCGCATCATCTCGCGATGAATGTCGAGGGTCTCTCCGGCCTTCCAACTGGAGAGCATCTTCATGGTGTCGCGCACCATAATTTGTGCGTATCCGGCAATGCGGTCACGGTGGAAAGCCGGTTGAGCGAGTCTTCTTTGACGACGCCAAAAATCTCCTTCACTGGTCAAGAGCCCGTTGCCAACCAGCCGATGGAAAAAGGGGGTGCGAAAGGAGAGAGGTTTAATGAAATTGCGGTTGTTGGTGGCCAGCACGTATTCGATATGCTCAGGCTCGTACAAAAAGTACGCCGGCACGTAGAAGAAACGTGTACGAACGATTCTCCCGAACTCCTTAGGCAGCTTTTCCAGAAAAGCCAGGGAATCACGGTTGAACTCAGGCATTACACCGAGTATGAAATGGCCCTTCGGACCGGGGGGAAGAAGCGCTTGCGACAACAGGATATCCTTTCGGGTTTTATCTACGCGCGCAGCCTGGACGGTTGCAATGGCGTATTGAATCACAAGAAGGTACACGGATCACGTGTGCGCCGCAATAACTTGGCTCGTAAGCTTTCATTAACACTTCGCTGAATCGAGATGTGACTGAGAGGGGCGGAGCCTACGGATCCGTCCGAGCGAGTTGCGCACGACGCATGTTATCATCCCGCTGAACTCAGACACGTCTTCGGCGTAAGCTGTGGACGCGAGATACTCCTTAAGGAATCCATATGCACCGACGCTCGTCATGTCTCTTAGGCTTCATCCTCATATTTTGTCTGGTCGGAGGAGTTCGCGCGCAGGACCAGCACACGCTGACCGGCGAGTTTCGTACCCATAAGGCTTTCCACTCGCGGTTCCTTTCCGCCGACCGCGACATCCTTGTCTATCTTCCCCCGGGCTACGCTAAGAAGACGAAGGAACGTTATGCGGTCCTATACATGCACGATGGGCAGAATCTCTTCGATGGAGCGACGGCGTTCATCAAAGGTTCCGAGTGGCGGCTTGATGAATCGGCCCAGTCACTGATCTCATCGAAAAAGATAAAGCCCGTCATTATCGTAGGCATCTACAACAGTGGCGCCGCGCGCGTCGACGAGTACACGCCCACCAGGGACGACGCCCACAACATGGGTGGAATGGGAGATCTCTATGGTCGAATGATCGTCGAAGAACTCAAACCCTTAATCGATTCCACCTACAGGACCCTCCCGGATATTGAGCATACTGCAATCGGAGGCTCGTCCCTTGGCGCATTAATCTCGCTTCATTTGGCGCTCGCCCATCCGCAGACGTTTGGCATCGTCGCGGTAGTCTCACCCTCGGTATGGTGGGACAACAAAATGATCGTACGCGAGGTAAACGCTCTAAAGGCGAAGCCGCGGCTGCGTGTGTGGCTCGACATAGGCACAAAGGAGGGTGGCAACAAAGGCGGAGACGAAAACACTGTCAACGACGCCAAGGCCCTTCGTGACGCGTTGATCGCAAAGGGATGGAAACAGGGTTCGGACCTGATGTACTTCGAAGCCGAAGGTGCTGCACACAACGAACGCTCGTGGGCAGAACGAGTGCCGCCGATGCTGAAATTTCTTTTCCCCCGATAAGGATACGATTCGAAGAACGTCCTGTGCGGCGAACATACTCTAATCAATAATTAATTGACGTTAGTTTTTGCGCGGAGAAACGACGGCGAAGGCGCTTAGCGAGAGCGATTATGCAAACCTGGCTTCTGGGCCTGGCAATCGTGGGGGTAACCGTGCTGGTGGCGCACCTCGGTTTGCGCGTGGTGCGTCGCAGAGTTCCGCTTCCAGTGCTGGAGACACAGCACGAGGTCGCGGGCTTTATGATCGGAGTGCTCGGGGCGATCTATGCGGTACTGCTGGCGTTCGTGGTTGTAGTAGTTTGGGACCAGTTCACCGAGTCGAAGACCAACGTTGAGAAGGAAGCGAATCAGCTAAACGACCTTTCGCGAATAGCGCAGGGGTTCTCGCCGCCGGCCCAGCAACACATGCTCGACGGAATACGAAGTTACATACAAGCCGTGATTGACGACGAGTGGCCCACGATGTCGGATGGAAAGGCAAGCCCGCGAGCGCAAGCCGCTATGGAAGAGCTCTGGCACATGTACCGCGAGGTCGACCCGCAGACCAACCGCGAGAACGCTCTTTATTCGGAAGCGCTCGATCGCTTAAGCGACGTCAGCGATAACCGCAGACTTCGCATCAATGCCAGCCAGGATGACATTCCAATAATTGTGAGGGTGTTGCTGTGGGGAGGCGGGTTAATTACGATTGCGTTCACTTACTTCTTCGGTGTGAAGAGCGTTCGGTCGCAAGCGCTGATGACCGCAGCTCTTGCCGGAGTGGTTTCTTTCATACTCTTCATCGTCGTCGCATTGGACAATCCGTTTCACGGCTATCTACGTGTGACTCCTCAGCCGATGCAGGATGTGCTCAATCGCATCAAAACGATTGCCACCCAACCCTGACACTTCCGCGTCTCAAACAATTCAGATCGTGGCTGTAGAATCGGTTAGTGCGAGGAAGCCGACGATCGCGATATCTCTTTGAAGGTGAGATCGAGAATAGGATATTCCCGCCAGTCTTTATAATCATAGTGCCACCATTCGGGGGCATAGACGGCGAATCCTTCCGCCTCCATTGCGGCGCGCAACAGATCGCGGAGTCTGCTGGCCTCTGGCGGCGCGCACTGATAGTCGTTATGGGAACGTTCGGTCATTTCGTCGTAGGCGCTGGGCATGGAAACTTCTTTGCCGGTTTTTAGATCGTAGAGCGTCAGATCCACCGCGCAGCCTCGGTTGTGACGCGAGCCCTTGCTCGGGTCCGCCACAAACTCTCGCTTGTCTTCTGCAGTGGCGTCCCAGAAAACCCTGGTTACCCGCCAGGGACGATATCCGTCAAAGATCATCAATCCGTAACCCTTCCCGCGAAGGGCAGCGCTGACCCGTGTCAATGCTTCGGCCGCCGGCCGTTGAAGAAACGCACGGGCTTGCTTGTAAACAGGACGACCCAGGAAATTATTTCGGGTTGCGTAACGAATATCCAAACGAATGGTGGGATCGAGGTTTACGATTTCCACCAGCTCGGGCTGACGGAATGGACCTGCTTCCTTCGGCGGACCCTGTTGTCCGAATGCAATCGTATTGAGGATTGCCAGAAGAATCAGAACTGCTAAACTGCGGCTCGCGCGTTTCAATTGCTCCCTCCAGAGATGACTGGTTGTATGACACAAGGTTACATCATCGCGATCGATCAGGGAACGACGGGTACGAAAGTCCTTGTCTTTGATCACGAAGGACAGGTCCGCAGCCGCGCGTACTCGGAGTTCACTCAATACTATCCTCAGCCTGGCTGGGTTGAGCACGACGCCGAGGAAATTTGGAGAGTCAGTAGTGGTCTTGTTCCGGAAGCCCTTGCGAAGGCCGGTATCGAGGCGTCTGAGATCAAAGCTATTGGGATAACCAACCAGCGCGAGACAACCGTAATTTGGGATCGGGTGACCGGATCACCTGTTTGCCCGGCTCTCGTTTGGCAGGACCGCCGGACCTCCTACATCTGCGACGAACTCAAGGCTCGCGGCCTTGAAGAAACGTTCAAGCGCAAGACTGGTCTGGTAGTCGATCCCTACTTTTCCGGTACCAAGATCAAGTGGATGCTGGACAATACCGAGGGACTGCGGACGCGCGCGGAGAACGGCGAGCTGGCGTTCGGAACAATAGATTCCTGGCTCGTCTGGAAACTCACGGCGGGCCGGATCCATGCTACTGACTACTCGAACGCCTCGCGCACCCTGCTATACAACATTCAAACCTTGTCGTGGGACGAAGAACTTTCGGATCTGCTGGGAATACCGCCCGCCCTCTTGCCCACAGTTCAACCCTCGTCCTTTGTCTATGGGTACACGGATCCTGAAAAGTTCTTTGGCCAGAGCATCGCCATATCGGGAATCGCGGGCGATCAACAAGCGGCCCTGTTCGGTCAAGCCTGTTACGACGCGGGCCTGGCTAAGAACACATACGGCACAGGTTGCTTTCTTCTACTAAATACTGGAAACAAGCCAGTGCCCAGCGCCGAAGGAATGCTGACGACTATCGCGTGGCGGATCGGGCACGAGCCGGTCGAATACGCACTGGAAGGTTCGGTCTTTATTTCAGGGGCCGCTGTTCAATGGTTACGTGACGGGTTGGGGATTATCGACGATGCCGCAGAGACCGAAGGCCTGGCGAAATCCCTCCGCTCGAACGATGGAGTTTATTTCGTACCTGCGCTGGTCGGTCTCGGAGCGCCGCATTGGGACCCGCGCGCGCGGGGAACGATCGTGGGCATCACGCGAGGCACAACGCGGGCGCACTTTGCGCGCGCCGCGTTGGAAAGCATGTGTTACCAGACGCGAGACGTCGTCGAAGCGATGCAGCGCGATTCCGGCATCGCTCTAAAAGAGATTCGAGCTGATGGAGGAGCGGTGGCGAACGACTTTCTGATGCAGTTCCAGGCGGACATCCTGGGAGTACCCGTTGAAGTTCCGGTGGTAAGTGAGACGACTTCGCTGGGCGCTGCTTATCTGGCGGGGTTGGCAGTCGGATTCTGGGAAAGCAAAAGTGAGCTCGACATAAAGTGGAAAGCCGCGCGACGTTTCGAGCCGCAGACGTGCGAGAGCGATAGATCCAGACTTTACGAGCGATGGCTTGAGGCTGTCCGTCGCGCAAAGAAGTGGGAAATCGAGTGAGCGATGGCTGCACCCAGGAAGCTAGAAACAACAGGATAGACAGGATGCGCATGATGGACAAGATCAAGAAGTAGGATCCTCAGCTGCGGCGTTCGATCCTGTTTATCCTGTACATCCCGTCAATTCTCTTGCGGCCTTCACGCTGGTGGTTTCGCAGAGGCACCAATGCTTGAATCCATCGTCGATGAGAATCAACCCAATAGCAATCGAAGATCAAACCTATGATCTTCTTATTATCGGAGGGGGCATAAACGGCGCTGGCATCGCCCGCGATGCTGCCATGCGCGGGCTGAAGGTGCTGCTGCTTGATAAGGGAGACATCGCCAGCGGAACGACGAGCTGGTCCACTCGACTGATTCACGGTGGACTCCGTTATCTTGAGCACGGCGAGTTTGGCCACGTACGCGAGTCGCTTCGCGAGCGCGAACACTTGCTGACGATAGCGCCACACCTCGTTAAGCCGCTGCCGCTACTAATTCCCATCTACGACGGCAACCGGCGTGGCAAGATCGCCATTCGCGCGGGCATGATTGCCTATGATCTTCTCTCGTTCGACAAATCTCTGAGCCGCTATCGTATGCTCACGCCTGAAGAAGCAACAGACTATGCACCGGGTCTCGATCGAACCGGATTGCGCGGAGCCGCCATCTACTACGACGCCCAGATCGAGTACGCCGAGCGACTGGTAGTAGAGAACGCTCTCTCGGCCGCCGAGCATGGCGCGCGCATCCTGACGTACGCTCGCGTAGACGAGTTCATCGTCGAAGACAATTCGGTGCGCGGCGTGAGATTCATCGACGTGCTCAGTGGGAGCTCTCATATTGCCAGGGCCGCATTTACCATCAACGTATCGGGGCCGTGGGTTGATGAAGTCCTTTCGCGCGCGGGTGCCGGCGTTGAACGGCAGATCGGCGGAACGAAGGGAAGTCATATTATCGTTGAAAGATTTCCCGGTGCCCCCAAGGGCGCGATGTATGTCGAGGCCGGTGAGGACGGACGCCCGTTCTTCATTATTCCGTGGAACAATCTATATCTCATCGGTACGACGGACTCGGCTTACGACGGCGATCTCGACTGCGTTCGAGCAAGCGAAGAGGAGATTGCCTATCTTCTCGGCGAGACGACGCGGGTTATTCCATCGTCACAGCTCGATCGGAACTCGGTCCTGTATACCTACTCCGGCGTGCGTCCACTCCCTTACGTTGCAAAAGGCGAACCCGCCAGCATTACGCGACGCCACTTCGTGCGCGACCACGCCGCCGTTTTCTCAGGCCTCGTCTCAATTGTCGGAGGGAAGTTGACCACTTACCGGAGTCTGGCCGAGCAGGCGGTTGATTTGATTTTCAAGAAGCTGAGACGAGACTCAGTGGCCTGTCGAACTGCGAGCGAGAGTCTTCCTGGCGCTCGCTGCGATGACTATGCCGGCTTTCGAACACACTTCGAAGCGGAGAGCGGGTTGCCGAAGAACGTAGTCGAACGGCTGCTGAAGGTTTACGGCACGAGAGCCAATGACGTACTCGCGCTCGCCAATGACGACCCGGAACTGTGCGATCAATTAAGCAACACGGGCGCAATCGGGGCAGAGGTAGTTTTCTCGTTCACGCAGGAGATGGCTGAAACTCTTACGGACTGTCTTATGCGGCGCACAATGATTGGATGGAACGCCATGCTTGGGCTCGATGCTGTGGAAAGCGCGGGGAGGGTCGCCCGACGATTTCTGGATTGGGACAGTGAACGTGCGGCACGCGAAATCGTAGAATATCAACGATACGTCGCGAGATTCCAGCCTGAGAACGTTTCCCTTGTTTGTTGAAATCAGATCTTACGTTCGGCCCGAAGTCGGTACGCGAGATAACCAACTACTGCAATGTTCACTACCAGGATTGCGAGCCTGGCCAGCCCGAACTTCTTAAAGAGCTCGTAGATTTCCAGCGGGATGAACAGCGCGGTGGCAATAATCGTCAGGTAGTTTGCCCAGCGTTTCCTAAGAAGCAGTCCGATGCCTTCGGTGGCCATCAGCGCGGCGTAGAAAAAACTTCCCGCTCCGATCGCCGTTAGCTTTCGGTCATCAGCCAGCCCCAGTCTTACGACCAGTCCGTGCAAATACCTGTTGTTGTGATCGACATGAAGTGTCGCCAGCAGGTCGGTGAGGGCGGACTCCACATTCTTATGGAGCAGTGTCAACGCGCCGATTCCAAGAGAGAGCAACAACGCGCACTTGAAGAGCTTGAAGATCGCGATCAGCAGCACGCCTCGATCACGGTCCTGGCCTTTCTTCTTTTTCTTCTTCACGACTGCGACGATAGCATGTAAGTGTGAGCGAATGCGCTCACCAGGTACATCGGATAAAACCCGCTCACTCCCGGGTAAGCAATTCTAACTCGCGTCGGTGAAAGAGCCCAGAATG
>JAVHWA010000109.1:0-26902 GCA_032160165.1 Acidobacteriota bacterium | reverse complement strand
GGGCTGCTCGCAGGCTTTCGTACCTCAGGCGAAAGTGAACGTCCGGGCTTTGCATGGTTCTTCGGTCGCGATGCGCTCTGGACTTCGTTCGCCTTAAACTCGTGCGGTGAATTTGCGGAGACGCGAGCCGCGCTTGAGTTCCTCAGGAAGTTTCAATCGGCGGATGGCAAAATCCCACACGAGATCTCACAGAGCGCCTCGTTGATTCCCTGGTTCACTGATTATCCCTACGCATGGGCGAGCGCTGACGCTACACCGCTTTATGTCATCGCCCACGCAGACCATTGGCGTGCCAGCGGCGATCTGGATTTCCTAAAGGCCAACTGGGATTCCATTAAGAAGGCCTATCGCTACGCGATGGCGACCGACACCGACAACAACGGACTGCTTGAAAATACAAACTTCGGCCACGGATGGGTCGAAGGCGGCGCGCTTTATCCACCTCACGAAGAAATCTACATGCAGGCATTGTGGATTGACGCATCGTGGAGCCTGGCCGAATTGGCGGACGCTCTGAAGGACACAAAAGTCGCGGACGAAGCTCGTGTGAGCGCCCTACGCACCAGTGCAGCGTTGGAAAAGACGTTTTGGCTTGAGAAGAAGGGGTTCTACGGATTCGCAACCTCAAGGCCGCAGGCTGAACCGCAAATTGCCGATCCGGGCCCAAACCGCGACGCCCGACAAACCCGCATGAACGAGCTGGCTCAGGGATCGCTGATTGACGAAGATACGGTGATGCCGGCGGTCCCGCTTTGGTTTCACACATTAAGGGATGATCGGGCCCAGTCCGAGATTGATCACCTTGGAGGTGGAGCGATTGCCACGGATTGGGGCACGCGCATAATTTCAAACAAGAGCGCACTGTACGATCCGCTCTCTTACCACAATGGTTCGGTCTGGCCTTTGTTTACCGGGTGGACGGCACTGGGAGCATATAGATACGGGCGGCCGACTGTAGGGTTCCAGGCGCTTAGCGCGAACGCTTCCCTTACCTATACCGGCGCCCTGGGTTACGTCACTGAACTCCTCTCTGGAGATTTCGACACGCCTTTCGGCCGCTCGTCTCACCATCAAATTTGGTCCGAGGCAATGGTGATCAGTCCGGCCTTACGGGGACTCTTTGGAATAGAGCTTATGGACGGTGGCCGCACAGTACGCTTCGCACCGCAATTGCCGGCAAATTGGGACTACGCCACAGTGCGGAATGTTCGCGTCGGAAAATCATTGATAGACCTGAGATGGAAACGCACGGAGCATCGCATAACGATGAACGTCAACCGGCGCGAAGGTGAAAAAGCGGAAACGGGGCGAGTCCGCTATGGGGAAGTGAAGCTTGCGCCATCTTTCCCATTGGACGCGCGCATACGCAAGGTCACAGTCGGGGGGCGCAACACGAAGTTCGCGGTCAAACAGTTGGGAGACAGGCAATTTGCCGAGGTCACTGTCGGCGATTCCGCGCCCACAGCTGAGATCGTGTTTACGTACGACGAAGGCACTGATGTTTATGTCCGGCCAGATGCACTCAGGGCGGGAGCGAGCAGCCAGGGTTTGCGTCTGCTTCGCTCACGCGCTGACTCGGACGCGTTGCGGCTTACAGTCGAGGGATTGGGTAACCGAAGCTATGACATTATTGCCATTTCGCCGCGCAGGCTCAGCGCCATCGAGGCCGTCAAAATTCAGTCGGCCAACCCACGCGATCCGCAAACCATCACAGTGAACTTCAACGGCCCTGCTGGCGAATACGTTCGACGCGAACTGCTCATACCTTTACTCGAGTGGAAGTGAAAGTAATCCTTGTAGTGGCTCAGTTCATATTATGTGTTCGCCAGCTTCCGGAAGCTCCGAATAAGAGGCGAGAAGTTCGCGCTTAGCCAGCGGAGCTGGCGACAGCATAGAGCCTGGGGTGGAGCGAAGCGGAACCCCAGGGATAGTTCGCGGAACGGCGCGAGAGCCCACGAAGTGGGCGACAGCCGACGCGCATTGCCGACGTGCTCATTTGTTTTGGGCTGTCGCACACTTCGCGCGCTCGCCTCTTAACGGCAAATTCATCCTGGGGTTCCGCTTCGCTCCACCCCAGGCTTTACGCTGACACCCGCTTCGCGGGCTCAGAGACTTCTATTCCGTTCGCCACAGGAATATCAGGAGAGAACATTTGCGAGTATTCAACTCATCCCCCAAACGGACCCTTGTCGGTTTTATCGCACTCTGCATCGCGGCTGTTTCTCACGTTGCCCAGGCGCAACAGACCGGGCAGCAGGATCCAGTGCAAACGGCTGATGTCATTCGCATCAACACCGAGCTGGTGCAGACTGATTTGATTGTGGTGGACAAGCAGGGACGCTTCGTCGACGGATTGAGGCCCGAACAGTTCGAGTTGAGCCTGGATGGAAAGCCTCAGGCAGTGTCCTTCTTCGAGCGAGTGAAGGCCGGAAGCTCCCGCGAGGCGGCTCAACTCGCAGCCACTCGCAGCGTCCCGAACGCAAAAGCAGGCGCGGCCCCGGCGAATACTGCTCCACTAAGCCCCGGACGCCTGATCTTCTTCTTCCTCGATGATGTTCATCTCAGCGCCGCCAGCATCTCGCGCGCTCGAAGGGCGCTCGCAAACTATGTAGACAATCAGATGGATGCCAACGATCTGGTTGCGATAGCCTCAACCAGCGGTCAGATCGGATTTTTGCAACAACTGTCTGATAGTCCTGCGGTGCTTCACGCCGCGATTTCGCGTCTCGGTTACAAGCCGAACACTGAGGCTTACACCGGTAAGACACAAATCACCGAGTACATGGCGAGCCAGATTCTGGATAGCGGAAATCGAGAACTCTACGCCTACCTTTTGGAATCAATCAAGATCGAACAGCAGAGCGGACCAGGCAGCCGGCACGGTGATCACCGACTGGCGGCTTCGTACTCGGCGGCTCCTTACTTGCGCAACCGCCTCAGACAGATCAGCGCGCAAGGTCGATTAGCCACCGCCGACACTCTCTCAGCGTTCCAGAGCTTGATGCAGTCGTCCGCGGGTCTGCCAGGACGCAAAGTCGTCTTCTTCCTTTCCGACGGTTTCATTATCAACGAACGTCGCTCCGGGGCCCTGGAGGCGCTTCAGCGTGTAACAGAAGCAGCGGAACGTGCGCGGGCGGTGATCTACACCATGGATCTGCGCAGCAGCTTATTCAATATGAGTTCCGGCATCGATGCCACCTCAAACGATTATGTCGATCTCACTGCCAGACAAACGGGGCTCGGCCTGGGCAGCCTTACGGCGACCAGGGAACCGTTGAGGATTCTTGCAGAGGAAACCGGTGGGCGAGCGGTCCTGAATTCCGGCGCCATCGACGACTCCATTCGAACTGCCATCGACGAGACGTCCGACTATTACCTGCTGGCCTGGCGGCCCGAATCGGACGAGCAGCGAAGTGGGAAATCCAAAATTCATGTCAGCGTAAAAGCCAGGCCTGATCTCACCGTGCGTCTTCGGAGCAGCTATTTTGTGCAGCCTCGTCTGGTCGCCCCGCCTGACAAAGCGGAGGCAAAGTCATCGAAGGAGAATACGAGCGCTCCGGTCCCGGCTCCGGAAACCGAGTTGCTGACAGCCCTCGGCTCGCTGCACGCGAAAACAGAAATCGCGACATCGGTATCGGCCGGCTACGTCGACCTCCCGCCATCCTCAACTTCTCTGCGGATCTCAATGCAGATCAACCGCGACGCATTCAACTTTGACCCTGAAGATGGGCCGCAGAAGTCAGAACTCGATGTCATAGGCGCAGCGATTGACGATCGCGGGGTTATCGCAACTTTCAAGCAGGTACTCACCGTAACAAATGGAGCGGAGGGCCAGGAGCGATCTGCACCGGTGGTCTGGAACCAACACCTGACGGTTCCTGCGGGTCTGTATCAGGTCCGCGTCGCGGTACGCGAGCGAAGCACGGGACGCATTGGAAGCGCGATCCGATGGATCGAGGTGCCCGACCTCTCGAAAGGACACTTCAATCTCAGTAGCTTGTTTCTGGGTGAGAGACGAGCGGATGCACAAGGAACGAGCGGACCGCAACCGGTGACCGTAGATGTCGACCATCGATTCAGTCGCAGTTCCGTACTGCGCTTTCAGACGTACGTCTACAATTCTTCTCGGGGCACACATTCACCGGATGTATGGATTCAGGGCCAGGTATTACATGACAAGCGCAAGGTCATCGCGCTGCCGGCGACCAGGGTGCCAACGGAAGGCTCTTCGGACCAGGCTCGCCTTCCCTACTGGGCCGAAATAGGTCTGGGGGAATTGTCACCCGGTCGATACACACTGGTGGTTACGGCGACTGATCGCTCAACGAACTCAAACGCGACCCAGCGGATAAACTTCGTGGTTGAATGAGTATGCAAGACAGTTTTGAGTTTTGAGTTTTGAGTTTTGAGTTTTGATTTGCCGCTGTTGCGACGTTCGCCTGCCGACACCCGGCACCCGATCCGCGTCCCGACGCCTTCCTCGTGCTATACTTCGCCAAATTTTTCAGAAAGAGGACCTTATGAAACGCTACGTTATTGGTGTGTTCGTTCTCGTGCTGGCTCTTGCCAGCGGAGCTGTGGGTCAGACATTTCGGCAGTTCACTATCGGTGATTTGCTTAAGGTGCGACGCGTCGGCGACCCGCAACTTTCCCCGGACGGGCGGACGGTCGCCTTCACTGTCTCGGACATCGACAAGACCGCCAATCGTGGAATTAGTCAGATCTATCTGGTGCCTGTCATCGGGGGCGAACCTCGGCTTCTCGGGAGCGGGCTGCGATCGAACACGCCACGCTGGTCGCCCGATGGAAAGAAGGTTGCCTACCTCAACAGCGGGCAGATCTGGACGATAGACGTGGCCAGCGGCGAAGCAAAGAAGGTCACAAATATTTCAACCGGCGCCGGCGAACCTGTCTGGTCGCCCGATGGAAAAATGGTTCTCTTTTCATCCGACGTTTATCCAGACTGCACGACAGACGACTGCAACCGTCAGCGTGATCAGGCCGCTGAAGAGAGCAAGGTCAAAGCGAAGACCGCCGAGCGATTGCTCTATCGCCACTGGAATGCGTGGAAGGACAACAAGCGCTCGCACGTCTTTGTTGTAACGGTAGACTCCGGCGAAACGCGTGATCTGACTCCGGGAGATTGGGATTCCCCGCCGTTCAGCCTTGGCGGCCCAACCGATTATGCATTCTCGCCTGATTCAAAGAAGGTTGCGTTCGTTCGCAACACTGACAAGGTTGAAGCCACATCAACCAACGGCGACATTTTCATTGTTCCGGTGACCGGCGGCGAACCAACGCGCATTACCGGAAGCAACCTGGCAGCGGACGCCTCGCCTGCTTTCTCTCCCGACGGTCGTTACATCGCTTATCGCGCACAGGCCCGTCCCGGTTTTGAGAGCGATCTTTGGAAGCTGATGCTCTACGATCGCGAAACCGGAAAGTCTCGGTCGCTGACCGACAAACTGGACGCCTATGTTGAAAGCTTCACGTTTTCTTCGGACAGCCAGAACATTCTCTTCGTTACGGGCGAGCGTGGTTGGCAGCCGGTCTATTCACTTTCAATCAAGACCGGCGCGATGACAAAGCTGATCGGTGAAGGCTTCAACGACGACGTGAAGATCAGCAGCGATGGGAAGACCCTGGTCTTTTCTCGCAGCAGCTCGGTGATGCCGACCGAAATCTTCACCGCCAACGGCGACGGCAGTAACGTCCGACAACTTACTCACACGAACGAAGCATTTCTCTCAGGCTTTGGCTTGAAGCCACAGGAAGCGGTTACGTGGACCGGCGCCGGCGGAACGACAGTTAACGGGTGGATCGTAAAGCCGGCGAACTTCACGCCGTCAAAGAAGTGGCCGTTGATGGTCCTGATTCACGGCGGACCGCAGGGAGCGTGGGGCGATAACTGGGGTTATAGATGGAATCCACAGGTGTTCGCTTCGGCAGGCTACGTCGTATTCACGCCGAACCCCCGCGGCTCAACAGGCTTCGGCCAGAAGTTCATAGATGAAATCTCAGGCGACTGGGGCGGCAAAGCCTACACGGACATCATGAATGGTGTAGCCCACGTAGTTTCAACAAACAGCTTCATCGATAAGGACCGAATCGGCGGCGCGGGCGCATCGTATGGCGGCTACATGGCGAACTGGATCCAGGGACACAACAATGACAAGAGGTTTCAGTTCAAAGTGCTGGTGTCGCACGACGGTGTTTACAACCTGACCAGCATGTATGGCGGGACTGAGGAGCTCTGGTTCACTGATTGGGAATTCAAGGGCACGCCGTGGACGAACCCGGCGATGTATGAGAAGTGGTCGCCTCACATGTTCGTGAAGAATTTCAAAACTCCAATGCTGGTAATCCACAACGAGCTCGATTACCGGGTGCCGGTGACCGAAGGCATACAGCTATTCACAGCACTGCAGCGACAGGGCGTCGAGTCTAAGCTGCTTTACTTCCCTGACGAAGGTCATTGGGTGTTAAAGCCACAGAACTCGGAATACTGGTACAACACCGTGCTTGGCTGGATCGGAAAGTATTTGAAGCCGAATTCCTGATCGGGATTTTCCACGATGCATTCGCTCGTCGAGCTTACGGGGGTTCCGCGCGATTCGTACGTGTCGGAATCGCTAACGCGCAACGGGGTCGCGCCTAAAGTCTAAAGTGCGACCCCTCTTCGCGCTTGTTGTTCGACGAGATTGTCGGTTCTTTGGATCAATAGACTCAGACAGGACAGCCATGTCCTTACGACCGGAGGGGGCCATGAGAAATGCTCTGAAGAAAACCTTCTATGCTCTACTCCTGTCGTTCCTGCTGTATCCCTCTACGTCGCTGGCATCAGACTTCAAGCGCGAAGTTATCTATCAAATAATCACCGATAGGTTTTTCGACGGCAACAGTGCCAACAACAACCCCGCGCAGAGCGCTGGCCTTTTCGACGCGACGCACACTAACTGGCGCGCGTATTGGGGCGGCGACCTGCAGGGTATTCAGCAGAAGATGTCGTACCTGGCAGGAATGGGTGTCACTGCGATTTGGATTTCCCCGCCGGTAGATAATCTGAACACCAACATTCCCGACGGCAACGGTAACCCTACGGCGTCCTATCACGGTTATCAGGGCCGTGATTTCAAACGCATCGAAGAACACTTCGGCGACGCGAGCAACTCGTGGACACCCTTTGACAATCTGGTGACAGCCGCCCACGCGAACGGCATCAAGGTAATAATAGATTTCGCTCCTAATCATTCAACCCAGGACAATGCGGGAGAGTTCGGCGCGCTTTACGATAACGGAACACTGCTCGGCAATTACAGCAGCGATACCAACGCCTACTTTCATCACAACGCTAACATTTCCGGCGGCGGATGGGACGACCGCTATCAAGTCGAGTACTACACGCTCTTCGATCTCGCCGACATCAATCAGGAAAACGGGACGATAGACGCATATTTGAAAGCAGCGGCCCAGCTTTTTCAGCAACACGGTGCGGACGGTTTTCGCATAGATGCCATCAAGCATGTGGGCTGGGGCTGGCAGTACAGCCTGGCAAATTCCATCTACACCTACGGCGACAGTTTCCTCTTCGGCGAGTGGTATCAGGGGAACACCAACGACCCGCTGTATCACGATTCCTACAAGTTCGCCAACAAGAGCGGTATCTCACTGCTCGACTTCCCGCTCAACACCGCCATTCGGAACGTCTTTGCCTCGAATGCCAACTTTTCGGAGATCGATGGAGTGATTACGCAGGAAGGCGCCAACTTCACCTGGAAAGAAGATCTCGTGACCTTCATCGACAATCACGACATGTCTCGATTTCTTTCCGTCAATAACAATAACAACCGGCTTCACGAGGCGCTGGCGTTCGTTCTGACTTCGCGGGGCATCCCCTGCATCTATTACGGCACCGAGCAGTATTTGCATAACGACACGAGCGGCGGGACCGACCCATACAATCGACCGATGATGGCCGGGTTTTCAACCACAACCACGGCGTATCAGCTTACAAATAAACTGTCGACGCTGAGGCGGGACAATCCCGCAATCGGGTATGGTTCGATGAGCCAGCGTTGGCTAAACAATGATGTGTACATTTATGAGCGAAAGTTTTTCAACAGCGTGGTGCTCGTGGCCATCAACAAGAGTGAGACCGCCGCTTACAGCATCACAGGCCTCAACACGTCGCTTCCAGCGGGCAGCTATTCTGATTACCTGACCGGCTTGCTCGGCGGACCAGTCATAACGGTCACGTCCGGCTCAGGCGGCAATAATCCGGTCACAAATTTTAGCCTTCCCGCGCATACCGTCGCGGTTTGGCAATTTGTTGAAGGCGCAAGCACGCCGCAGATCGGATCAATCGGCCCAACTGCAGGTCAATCAGGTGTGAAAGTAACCATCGGAGGGAAGAATTTCGGTTTGGCTACGGGCACAGTTAAGTTCGGAACCACCACTGCAACGGTCGTTTCATGGACTCCTACGAAGGTCGTCGCCACCACCCCTGCAGTGACGAACGGTAGCTACAATGTCACGGTTACGAATTCTTCCGCTCAGGTGTCCAACGGCATCCAGTACACCCTGCTCACGGCCAAAATGACTCCGGTGACATTCACTGTTTACAACGCGTCGCCCACGCAAACTGGCGACTACATCTTCCTGACGGGAAACACAGTCGAGTTGGGAAACTGGAGCACCACTTGGGACGGCGCCGTCGGGCCGATGCTGACGCCCAATTACCCAACCTGGTTTCTCAACGCGAGCGTGCCGGCCGGCCAGACGATCCAGTTCAAGTTCATCAAGATCGCGGCCAATGGCACGGTGACGTGGGAGGCGGGAGCTAATCACTCGTTCACGGTGCCCACCAGCGGCGTGGGCTTCGTGAATGTGAACTGGCAGTACTGATGAAAAGCAGAATTCAGGAGTCAGAATACGGAAGTCAGGATAAAACGCTGAAACCATTTTCTGATTTTCATTTATTCTGACTCCTGATTTCTGGGCTCTGCTTTTACAATGAGGCGTCACTCTGCGTTCATCGGATTCACTCTTCTCCTGGGCTTTGCCGTCCTGCAGGCAGAAGTCTGCAGAGCCCAATCCCAACCCAGCGCGCCAACCCACTCTCAAACGAAGCCCGACCACAAAGCCTCGCCCGGAATCGATCCTGAAAACCTGAAAAGATACGTCGGTAGATACCGATTGGAGGTCGGCTTAATCCCAATCTCCACGCTTGACGTAACGCTGGAAGATGCCGCGCTGTGGGTCAAGCCCTCTGTGGTGAAGAAGCGGAGGCTTTTGCACAAGTCGGGGACCGTGTTTCTCGATGAGGTCGAAGGCGCGAGATACATCTTTAACCGGGAGATTGATGGCAACTTTTCTTCTGTCACCTTTGAATTTGAAGGCGCCGAGTATACCGCGCAGCGAGTCGTCCTGCCGGCGCCCAGTCTCAAGGGAAACACGACTTTCCGTTTGCGGGGATTCGCCGATGCCCACGTCGTCGCTTTGGCGGGCTCCTTCAACGACTGGGATGAATCAAAGCTCATATGCGGTAGGGAGGACGGCGCGTGGGTGTGTCGCCTGGACCTGGAACCGGGGTCCTATACCTACAAGTTTATTGTCGACGGAAACTGGATACTCGACCCGGACAATCCCATCACGTCGGTGGACGATGCAGGAAATACGAACAACGTTCTCATCAAGCGTTAGATAAGCTATCGTAGCGTGATGAAATCAGACCCACCGACGGAAGATGCGCGGTTAACTATCCGCCGGCGGCCCGCAGGCATGCCGATAATGCATCAGTCGTGGGGTAAGTTGCTCTTCATACACTGGCGCATCGATGAACAACTGCTTCGCCCGTTGATTCCCAATCGGCTCGCGATCGATACTTTTGACGGAAGCGCCTGGATCGCTGTCACACCGTTCACCATGTCGGACATTCGCGCGTTTCCTCCATACCTGCCGGCGGTACCCGGACTGAACCGGATGCACGAACTAAACGTGCGGACGTACGTTCACCTGGACGGCGTGCCCGGCGTCTGGTTTTTCTCGCTCGATGCCAACAGCGCGGTCGCCGTCTTAACCGCCCGAACGTTTTTCCATCTTCCCTATTACAACGCAGAGATGTCGCTCACGCAGGAGGATGAAACAATCGTTTACGCGTCTCGCCGGACCGAAGTAGACATCCCTGCTGCCAGGCTCGATGCGACCTGGACGATCGGCGAGGCGCTGAAGCTGTCAGTTCCCGGCTCCCTCGAATTCTTTCTCACGGAGCGCTACTGCCTTTACGCGGCCCACAAAGAGAAGCTCTACCGTTCGCGGATCTTTCATGAGCCCTGGCAATTGAGAAAAGCTTCGCTATCAGCTCTGAGCTCCACCATGATCGAATCGCGCGGATTGGCCACGCCCGCAGGCGATCCTCTGCTCCATTACGCGGAAGAGATCAGCGTAGACATTTGGCCGCTGACCGAAGTTCGTCCTGCGACTCATCCCGCCTAGCGACTGATAATTCTTCCGAGCGGCCCGTCAGGGTCGATCACATCTTTCAAGGCATCGTAAGGAATCAACACCTCCTGCGGGCCGTAGACATATGCCGCGACCTGATAGGGATCGAATCCGATTTCCAAACCCCTGCTGGTGATGTTCCAGTTTTTGTAGTTCTCGTCCTTCGCCTCTGCGCCGCTCTTGATCCAATCCGCGTCTGACTCGTCTTTCAACTTCTCTTTGAGAGACTTGATCGAGTAGGCCGCAATTGCGTCCAAATAGTCCGAACTCGGCTTGAAGAGGTCTGCCAGCTTTATTTGTCTTCCCGTATTCAGATCGTAGTTGAAGACCAGGTAGTTATGATTTCCGTGCGCGGCGCCTTCAAAGTAGGTGTCGACGTAGAAGGCGATGCTGACGATGTTGTTTCGTGAATGCCGAACGCTATAGTCAGAATCGTAGTCACTTCCTACGGCGCCCATTCGCTTTCCCGGAGTCTTAAAGTCCTTCTTGAAATCGTTTACTTGCTTCAGCATCAGCTCGCTGATCGCCCGATTGAGTCTCATAATCCGCGGATCTTTCGCTCCGACCGCCTGGGGATATTTGGCCTTGATCGTATAACGAAGTCTCTTATTGGCGACCCTGATAAATCTGGGAACGAATCTGAGACGTGTGGTCCCCGACTGTGCGAATGAAGAGCCCGCTGCAGTGCTGGCGGCAACCCTTGCCACACCCAGTGTACCGGTGCTCAGGATGACAGCGATCGAAACGGTGGCGGCGAATAGTTTTTTCATAGTGCTATCGCGACGTCATACATGGCCAGGATTTGCGGTCTGTTATCCCGCTTCGCGAGGCCTGATCCGCACTCCGCGCTCCGCACTGTGGCTACTCCGGTCTCTCTGGCAGTGGCACCACTGCCGTGAAGTCCTCTACAAAGCGCCGAGCGTAGTCGTCCGTCAGTTCGTCCACTCTCTGTGATTTGGCGGAACGAACCACCAGGCCGGCGTGATAGCGCTTCTTTACGCGATAGACTATTTCCTCGTCTGTGTAACCAGAGGTGTCTGGATACTCCTGCCGCGAAAGCGAGAGCACAACGCCTCCGTATTCCTTTCGCGTCGCGGGCAGTTTATACGCTTCCCGCCCACGCGCGATCTCGATTCTGGCCCACTCGCGCCAGATGTTAATCCCGCTAGACGCCTCCAGGGCCTCCGCTATGTATGCGCCGCCGACCCGGGCTGCGATCTCAAGAAAGTAGAACTCTCCATCCTCAGTGCTCTTGATAAACTCGGCATGCGCCGCGCCGTCTATAAGACCCAGGCGAGCGATTAATTTCCGGTTAAGCCTCAGAAGGGCTCTCTGCTCATTTGAATTGTGCGTGACTGTCTTGGTGATGAAGACCCCGCCTTCGTGAGCAACGTTCATCGGCGGCCGGCCGTACCGATTGGCTCCGGCGAAAAGCACCTTACCATCCTTGACCAGCGAATCGACATGGAAGACTTCCCCGGAGACGAAGCGTTCGAGCAGATAGTATGGCGATCGCTCTCGCAGATTTTCGCGCGCGTCCAGCGCATCGATCGCTCGCCACATTTCCTCCGCGTCGTTCAGTTTCTTAATGCCAATAGCCGACACGTCGGTACGGGGCTTCATCACCCAGGGAGGTGGAACGCGGTCCATGAATGATCGAAGCTCGTCATAATTGAGCACGTGAACGAAGTCCGGAACTCGGATCCCTGCTCGGCTGGCGTTGACGCGCATCGAAAGCTTATCGCGAAAGACGCGGGCGGTGACGCTGGTCATCCCGTCCATGCAGAGATGTTCTCTTATTAATCCTGCTGTAATGACGTCGAATTCTTCGAGCGCGATGACGCGATCGATCTCTTGAGGGCGAGCCAATTGACTGACAACGTAAACGAACAGGTCTTGGTCCGCATCATTCGGGAGGGCGATGATGTCGTCCAGGCTCTCGCGAGGCCAGTCTTCGTGAAGGATCTTCTCTCGCGTCACCAGAATGACGCGACAATTCTGTCGCTTACATTCGCGGATGAATTCCCCGCCCTTGAAGTAACTTGCGAGACAGACAATGGTAGGACCCGAAGTGTGGGAGTCGTTCATTAACACTTCTCATTCTTCAACGAGGCCGCATGCGCGAGGTCGGGCTCGGAGGCGTAAACGGGAATGCTGGACTCTGGGCCGAATAGCATTGCGCCAGATCATGAATTCGACGTATATAACATACAATGCGCCGGCGAAACAAAATACGATTCCATGTCCAAAGTCCAAAGTCCAAAGTTCGGTTCTCGAGGCCAAAGTTAATTGGACGCGTACGATGATCACCGAGTCTTAAACCCTAAAATCTGGAACCTTCTGCTGACTTTGGACTTTGGACACTACTCATCGCCGTCGTTGTCGAAATATGATCTTCCGTAGCCCCCACCCGGATGTGCTGATTCCCGAAATTCCGTTGACGCAAGCCGTGCTGCGTAAGGCACACCTGTTGGGCGATAAGCCTGCGCTGATAGACGGCCTCACCAATCGAGTTCTGACCTATCTAGAACTGGGAGAGGCAGTCCGGCGCGCGGCTGCAGGATTAGCGGCCAGAGGCTTTCAAAAGGGTGACGTCTTCGCCATCTTCAGTCCGAACGTGCTTGAGTATGCGGTTGCGTTTCATGCCATTGCTAGTCTCGGCGGGATCGTGACGACGATCAACCCTCTTTACACCGCCGACGAGCTGTCGCATCAGGTATGTGACGCCAAGGCAAAGTATGTATTGACCGTTCCGGCCCTGGTCGAGAAAACAATCGAGGCCACGCAGGGCACTGCTGTCCGCGAGGTATTTGTCTTCGGCGAGGCAGACGGCGCGACGTCGTTCGCCGCCTTACTCGAGAGCGACGGACCTGTCCCCGAAACCGAGATCGACCCGCGTGAAGACATAGTCGCGCTTCCATACTCCAGCGGTACTACCGGAGTGGCCAAGGGTGTAATGTTGACGCATTACAATATGGTGGCGAACCTGTTCCAGATCGAAGGCCTGGATCGAGTCTCTGAAGAAGACACGCTGATCGCCGTTCTGCCGTTCTTTCACATCTACGGCATGAACGTGATCATGAACACTGGTCTTTTCAAATGCGCGACCATCATCGTTTTTCCCCGCTTCGAATTTGAACCCTTTCTCGACGCGCTGCAAACCTACGGCGTTACGCGGGCCCATCTTGTTCCGCCTATCATTTTGGCTCTTGCGAAACAGCCGATCGTCGACAACTATGACCTTTCAAAACTTAAGCTAATCATGAGTGGCGCGGCGCCGCTGGGTGAAACTCTTACCAACACTTGCGGCGAACGTCTCAACTGCGTCATCAAGCAGGGATACGGAATGACTGAATCGAGCCCTGTCACGCACATGTGTTCCGAGATACGCGAAGAGATCAAGTACGGCTCGGTTGGGCAGTGCCTTCCCAACACCGAATGCATGATCGTCGATCTTGAAACCGGAACCCCGTTAACCGCCGGACAGGAAGGTGAGCTTTGGATCCGAGGTCCGCAGATAATGAAGGGTTATCTTAATCGACCGGAAGCGACGGCACAGACGGTAGATCAGGAAGGCTGGCTGCATACCGGCGATATAGGCTACGCTGACGGCGAAGGACACTTTTTCATCGTTGATCGCGCGAAAGAGCTGATCAAATACAAAGGTTTTCAAGTCGCTCCGGCAGAGCTCGAGGCGATACTGCTAACGCACCCAATGATCGCGGACGCTGCTGTCGTTCCGTTTCCAGACGAGGAAGCGGGCGAAGTACCGAAGGCATTCGTCGTGTTAAAGGGAGCGGCCACGGAGCAGGAGATTAAGGACTTTGTTCGCGAGCAGGTAGCGCCTTACAAGAAAATTCGGAAGCTGGAATTCATCGAGCAAATCCCAAAGTCGCCGTCCGGGAAAATCCTGCGGCGTGTATTAGTCCAGAAAGATCGAGAAAGGAAATAGCATGACTTCACACGAGGATATGTCGAAGGCAATCAGAGGATATTTTGCTGCCATACGTGCAATGGATGTCGAGAGCTGTGTATCGGCCTTTGCGCCGGACGGTGTGAGTTACGATCCAGTTGGCGCGCCGCCGGCAGTTGGTCACGAGGCCCTGCGGCAGTTCTTCTCGGCCATCATAGGATTATTTGAGAAGGTGGCGCTGACCGAGGACCATGTCTTCATAGCGGGAGACGGCGCGGCCGTTAAATGGACGGGTCGAGGCAAAGGCAAGAACGGACGCGACATCAGGTTCGAGGGAATAGACGTTTTTGAGTTCAACGACGCTGGACTCATCCAAACCGTGCGGGCCTATTGGAATCCCGCAGAGGTGATGATGCAGTTGCAGCAATCGTAAATCGTGAATTGTGGATCGTGAATAGAAGGAGCGCGGTTTTGTCGATCCACGATTTCTCCGCATCTCTTTGCGGACATGGGTAGCAGAAAACTTTTGAATTACTCTTGACCCGGCTCTCTGAGCGAACTATCTTCGCTTGCAATCATAAACACATCGGAGTTTGCTGGTATGTCGTCACCATCCGTCGCTTCACCACCTGCGTGGACAATTCCCGGATACCTGGAGACCCACGAGGGTCACCTAAATATAAGCGGAGTCGACTCGCTTGCCTTGGTTCGCGAATACGATTCGCCGTTGTACGTCTTTTCCGAACCGCGAATTCGCTCGAACATCGAGCGGCTAAAGCATGCCGCCCAACTCGTCAATCGTCCGATCCGCTTCTGCTACGCGTCGAAAGCAAATTCGAACATGGCAGTCCTCAAGACAGTGCGTGAGACGGGGATCGATATCGAAGTAAACAGTGGCGGCGAGCTATACAAAGCGCTTCGCATCGGGTTCCGGCCGGAACAAATCATTTTCAACGGCACGAGCAAGTCGGATGCAGAGCTGGACGAAGCGGTGACCGCCGGAATCTATTCAATCAACGTTGATTCGATATACGAGATCGAACTGGTGGAGAAGGCCGCGCGGCGAACAGGCAAACGGGCCAATATCGCTCTTCGTCTGACGCCCGAGATTGGGACCCGTTCTCATCTTGGATTGCAGACCGCATTGCTTACCTCCAAGTTCGGGATCTCATACTCGGAGGTACTCGAGGCGTTTCGACGCGCGCTCGAGAATCCCGAGTTGGTCAACGTGGTCGGAATACACATTCACGTCGGGTCGCAGACTCCGGATGTCGAGCCGTTTGCGGAAGCGTTTAAGACGATGTGGGAGCACCTCGTCACGCTCCACCGCGAGACAGGCCATACGCTCGAACATATCAACCTTGGGGGTGGAATTCCGGTCAACTACTTACGCGATCGATCGATGGCCGACGAACTGCCAGAGCATGAACGAGATATGCTTGGCGCCGACCTGGAACCCGTCGATGTCCTCAAGGCGGCACTTAACATAGCGCGCGAGTCGGCTCGTGCCGCAGGCGCCGAGCACCTGCTGGATCGTGTGACTATTCTTTTAGAGCCTGGTCGAAGCATTATCGCCGACGCCGGACTGGTCCTGACTACTGTGCGAAACATTAAGCGGCGACCAGAGACAAACGACGTCTGGCTGTTGACTGATGCTGGTTATAACCTGCTGCTCTCGATGAACAATTACAAGTGGTACTACCATCTGGTCTCCGCTTCGCGTGCCGCTGAAACGCCGGACGAGAATTACAAAGTCGCCGGGCCGCTTTGCGATTCTGGTGACGTCTATTTTGATATCGAGCGTGAAGGGCGCTTACCTGATTACCGTTGCCTTCCGGCGCAGGTGCAGCCCGGTGAGGTGCTGGCACTTCTGAATAGCGGAGCATACTCGCTCGCTCAGATGTTTCATTACAACGGGAGACCTTTGCCTGCGGCGGTAATGGTGCGCGAAGGCGGGGAGGTAGATCTCATTCGTCGACGGGATATGTACGAGGACCTGGTTACGCATGATGTCTGGTAGGTTCCGAGTTTAGGGTTCCGAGTTTCGAGTTCGCTCATTAGGTCCCACCCTAAAGAGCAGATGGCTACGTTTAGGACATTCGAAGAGATCCTCGCCTGGAAAAAGGCGCGAGAGCTCACACGTGTCGTGTATGCTCTTACAAAGAAAGACCGCTTCTCGAAGGATTTTGCACTCCGCGATCAGATTCGGAGAGCGAGCGTGTCGATCATGTCTAATATCGCCGAGGGATTTGATAGGAGTGGCACCCGAGAGTTCCTCCAGTTTCTCGCAATCGCGAAGGGATCTACGGGCGAGGTTAGATCACAACTTTATGTGGCGATCGATCAGGATTACATCACTCAAGAGGAATTGAGATCGGCCAGGACACTCGCATTCGAGCTGGGCAATCTGATTGGCGGATTAATGAACTATTTGCGCAGCTCCGGCTTAAAAGGAACAAAGTTTAAGGATAACTAGTTTGAGGCCAGCAAGAACTCGAAACCCGAAACTCGAAACCCGAAACTGAATCATGTCGAGACCAGCCCCTAGCACCGTGACGCTAATCCGCGGCCTAACGCTCGTCGCCGCGGCCTCCATTGTAATCGGCAATGTGATCGGGACCGGCGTCTTCCTCAAGGCGCGCGTGATGACATGCAATGTCGGCACGCCCAGCATGGTCATCATTGTCTGGATCGCTGCTGGCGTTCTGTCATTGGCCGGCGCTCTTACCTACGCTGAATTGGCGGCGATGATGCCTCGCGCGGGCGGCGAATATGTATTTGTCCGCGAAGCCTATGGACCGCGATGGGGTTTCCTCTACGGATGGATGCAGATCTTCATCGCCAAGACCGGCTCGCAGGCTTCGGTGGCGGTGGCCTTCGCTATTTTCCTGAACGACCTGACGGGCGGCGTCCTAAAGGCCCACTCCTTTACATTAAATATCTTCAACACGTCGATCGAGCTCGGTTACCTACAGCTCATTGCACTCTCGCTGATTGCCCTTTTCACACTCATCAATTGCGCGACAGTTGTAGTCAGCGGTCGGATCGCCACGGTACTGACTGGCGTAAAGATTGCGCTCGTGCTTGGCATTGGATTCGGCGCATTCCTACTGGCAAGCGGCAACTGGGGCCATTTCGGCGAGGCGGCACAGATCGGGCCTCGCTGGTTTTTCACCGGCACCCAGATGTGCGAAGGCGTGAGCTCCGGCACCATGTTCGGAATGGCCGGGTTCAGCGCCGCCATGCTCGCCGCGCTTTGGGGATACGACGGTTGGAACAACCTGACACTGATCGCGGGTGAGATAAAGAACCCACAGCGCAACATCCCGCTCGCGCTTATCGGGGGAACGATGCTGATCATCGCTCTCTATGTCTTCGTCAACATCGCGTACTTTTATGTTCTCTCACCAACCCAGATCGCCGCAATTCCAAAGGCCTCGTCGGTGGCGGCAGAGGTGGCGAGGACTTTCCTTGGACCGGTGGCGATCGGTTTCATCCTGGCTTCCTTAATGGCATCATCGATCGGGACACTTCACACTTCGATCCTCACAGGGGCGCGCGTGCCATACGCGATGGCGCGGGACCGATTGTTCATCCCGAGGTTTGCACGCTTGAGCACTCGCACACACGTGCCCGTAGGCGCGCTCGTTCTGCAGGGAGTATGGGCAGGAATTCTTACTCTCTCTGGCTCATTCGATACGCTGACTGACTATGTCATCTTTGGCTCGTGGATTTTCTATGGATTGACGACGGCCTCGGTCTTCGTCTTCAGGCGACGAATGCCAAATGCAGAGCGACCCTATCGCGCCTGGGGATATCCGGTAGTTCCAGTGCTCTTCTTGCTGGTCACCGGGTGGTTACTTTTCACTACGCTCTTGCCGGATCCCGGTCGGGCACTCTCTGAGATTGGTATGCTGCTCCGCCTGAAGTATCCGCCTGACGGATTCATCGGGATCAATCCGAAAGCATTTGTAGGATTAGGATTGGTTGCGCTGGGATTGCCCGTCTATTGGTATCTGGCGCGCCGGAATCGTGTGGCATATGACGAGGCGGCGCCGATTGAAGACGAAGAAGCGCGTTAACAATCATCCGCCGATTCCTTGAGTATTGCGGCATTTCACGCGTGGTTTGCCATCGACGAACCACCTAAGTCGGCCGTTCGCTCGCAGATTACCCTTGACTTGCCGTCCGACTTGGCTTAGAAGCTCTGTTGTTCTCGACTGCAAACCGAAACGGGTAGGCCATTGGCGCCACTCAAAACGAAAACCATTCACACATATAAGGAGTCCCCGAATGAATAACCGCATCCTCGGTATTATTGGCGCAGCACTGCTCGTAATCGGCATCTTCCTACCGATTATCATCGTGGCGGGTTTCGTAAGTCTCAGTTACTTTGACGCGATTAAGGCCTCTCCGGCGCAAGCGTGGTCAGGGCTATTGCTGCTGCTGCTCGGTATTATTTCTTTGTTCATGGCCGTAACGAACAAGTTTAAGATATTGATTGCCACCGGCGCTTTTGCTTTAATTCTGCTGATCGTCGATTTCTTCAGACTAAAGAATGCCCTCTCGAATACTCCCGCGGAAGCGGGGGAGTTGGCCGACCAGATAGCCTCCTCTGTCAGCATTGGATGGGCTTTCTACGTGATGGCGATAGGAGCTGTTCTCCTCATCGTCGCTGGCGTCATGAAGAGCCCGGGCGGCGGTTACGGCGCGCCACCACCGTCTTACCCACCTGCACGATAACTAAGTTTCAAGCGTCCTCGTCGCGCGAGTGTCACCGAAGGGTGGCACCGGCGCGAGTGGGCGCAACGCAAAAACGGGTGGCGGTTTTCGAGTTTCGGGGTTCGGGGTTCGGGGTTCGGGGTTCGGGTTTCGGGTTTCGAGTTCCGAGTTCCGAGTTTCGAGTTGTGGGTCGCTAGTTAGGCTGAAGAGTGAGAATTCAAGTTGATTCTATTCCAGGAGCGCGTTCGCGCCCGAAACTCGAAACCCGAAACTCGGCACCCGAAACTTCTTCAACCGTTCCCGCGCGACGCCAGCGCTTCGCGCGCGACTTCCTTATCATCGAAATGGAATGTTTCGCGATCGATGATCTGATAGTCCTCATGTCCCTTGCCCGCGATTATGACCAGATCTCCAGTCCGTGCTTCCCTGATCGCGCTCCCGATCGCATCGCGCCTGTCAGCTATCTTTTGATAGGGCTTCAGAGTCTCCTTCATTCCCACTTCGACATCCGCCAGAATCCTTAGCGGATCTTCAGTGCGCGGGTTGTCGGAGGTCAGGATTACTACGTCTGAAAGACTCGCAGCAGCCTCTCCCATCGGCGCTCGCTTTGAACGATCGCGATCTCCGCCGCAGCCAAAGACGGTTATGATTCTTCCCTTCGTCACATCTCGCGCTGTCTTGAGGACGTTTAGCAGCGCATCGTCCGTGTGCGCATAGTCGACAACGACCGCGAAATCACCCGCGTGCGCTACGCGTTCGAATCGGCCCGGCGCTCCTGCGCAGATCTCGATCGCGCTCGCCACGATGTCTAGGTCGTAACCCAGCGAGAGTCCTGACGCGGTCGCCGCCAGGATGTTGTAAATGTGCGGACGCCCAACCAATGGCGAATGCAGGTCTCTTGTTCCAGCCGGCGTGTGAAGCGTGAAGCGCATACCCTCCAGCGAGTGCTCTATCTTCGTGGCAGTAACATCCGCCGCTCCGTTTAGCGCGTATCTGACGACTTGGGTTCCTGTGCCTTCGAGCTCGCTCGCTAGTTGGCGTCCACGGTCGTCGTCGACGTTTATGATCGAGAAGCGTGGAGTTCCTCCCAAGCTGCCATCAAAGAGACGACGCTTGGCAGCGAAGTAGTTGTCCATGGTGCCGTGATAGTCCAGGTGGTCACGTGTCAGATTCGTGAAGACAACAACGCTGTACTGGAGCGCGTCGCAACGATGCAGGTCGATCGCCTGCGATGAGCTCTCCATCACTGCCACACGGCAACCCGCTTCCACTGAGCGACGAAGTATTCGCTGCATGTCCGTCGCTTCGGGCGTGGTGCGTTCAGCTTTCCATCGCACACTATCGACCCGGTACTCAACCGTCGTGGTCATTGCCACCGGCTCGCCCGCAGCTTCGGTTATGCCGGCAACGAGATACGTGGTAGTGGTCTTACCGTTGGTGCCGGTGATCCCGACTAGCTGAAGTTCACGCGAGGGGTGATTGTGTACTTCCGCCGCCGCCAATGCCATCGAGCGTCGAATGTCGCCGACTTCGATCCATGCGCCTTTGAAGTCCGGAGGGCACTCGAGCTCTGAGATGACGCCTACGGCGCCGTTCATCATCACCTGAGGAACGAAGCTGTGCGCATCCAACAACTCGCCGCGCACGGCCGCGAAAAGAGTTCCCTCGCGCGCCTGTCTGGAATCATGCGTGACGTCTGAAACCTGCGTGTCATCGTCTCCGCTTAGCTTTCCATTTATCGTTCGGGCCACGCTACCGAGCGTCGCTCGGTGTTCATGTTTTATCGCTTCAGCCACGTATCACCTACCAGTCATTATCTGTTCGATCACGCTCGATTATAGTATTTCCAAGTTGCGCTTGTCCCTGCCCAACTCAAGTTGTGCGCAAAACCGAGGGCCGCATTTCTCGACTACAAATCACTTGCCAGTGCGAAGCGATAAGGTCAGAATGCCCTCGCATGAAATCTACTGTGGCAATCACGTCGCTCCTGAGTATCGCTGCCCTGCTGTCTCCCTCCGTACCACGCAGCAAAGCGGAACCTCCCCCGCAATACGATCTCCTGATCAAAGGGGGCCAGGTGGTTGACGGATCCGGGCGACCGGGATACGTCGCCGACGTGGCTATCAAGGGTGACCGCATCGTTCGCATTGGGAAACTTGCGAAAGCGCGTGCCGTTCGCGTGGTCGATGCGCACGGTCTGGTGGTGGCGCCGGGCTTCATAGACATGCTTGGCCAGTCGGAAACGAATCTCTTGATCGATCCGCGCGGGATGAGCAAAGTCATGCAAGGCGTGACCACCGAGATCACCGGAGAAGGCAGCTCGATTGCACCGATGAACGAGCGCTTGATCGCAGAGGATGCGGATTACTATCGTCGTTTCAAGCTCACTGTAGACTGGCGCACGCTTGGCGAGTACTTCGTCCGTCTTGAGCGACAAGGCATCGGTCTCAACCTGGGAACGTTTGTTGGAGCAACCCAGGTTCGAGGCTATGTCATTGGTTTCGATAATCGCCCGCCGACTGTTGACGAATTGATTGAGATGCGACGCCTAGTCGCTTCCGCAATGGAAGAAGGAGCACTTGGACTCTCCACTTCGCTTCAGTATGTTCCCGCGCGATTCGCCAAGACCAACGAGATCGTTGAGCTGGCGATGGTGGCGAAACGCTACGGCGGGATCTACATGACCCACCAACGCAGCGAAGCCAACGCTCTGGACTCGTCTCTCGAAGAGGTTTTTGAAATCGGACGACGCGCTCGCATTCCGGTGGAGATTTGGCATCTCAAGACGGCCTATAAACAGAACTGGGGAAGAATGCCCGACGTTTTAAAGCGTATCGAAGCAGCGCGAGCGCGTGGGCTGGACGTCAGCGCGGACGTTTATCCTTACACAGCCGCGAGCACTTCGCTGACGGCTTGTCTGCCACCCTGGGCGCTCGAGGGCGGGACGCAACGCATGCTCGAGCGCCTTCACGATCCCAAGATCCGAGAGCGGCTGAAACGCGAAATACTGAAAGACTCGAACGACTGGGAGAATATCTATCTGGGCAGTGGCGGTGGCTCGGGCGTGCTGATCAGTTCAGTTGTACATACAGAACTTGAACCGCTGCAGGGCAAGCGCATCTCTGAAATCGCGGCCGAACAAAATAAAGACGAGCTCGACGCCTTGTTCGATCTGGTGATCGCGGACCAGGGAGCTACCAGCGCAATCTATTTCATGATGTCGGAAGATGATCTGCGCGCGGCCCTGCGGGCTCCCTACGTGTCGATCTGCACCGATAGCGGGGCGCGGGCGACCGATGGTCCACTTTCGACCGCGAAGGGACACCCGCGAGGATGGGGCTCGTATCCGCGGATCCTGTCGCGCTACGTGCGCGACGAGCATCTGTTATCGCTCGAGGAAGCAGTTCGCAAGATGACGGGAATGCCGGCGGCGAGGGTCAAGCTAAAGGACCGCGGGATCCTGCGTCAGGGAGCATTCGCTGACATCACCATCTTTGATCCGCGGACGGTGCGCGACCGCTCGACATTTGAGAATCCAAATCAGTATGCCGAGGGAGTTCAATACGTAATCATCAATGGTCAAATGGCTGTGGATAACGGACAGCACACGAAGGCCCTCGCTGGTCGCGTGCTGCGCGGTCCGGGCTATCGCAACGCCAGGCCCGCCAGGACCGGAAGATGATCCGAAGCTAGAGATGGTCGCGTGACGACTCGTTGCACGTCGACGCCCTTCCGAGCGAAAATGTAGTCAATTCTTTTTACCGGCTTGTCAGCGGGATAAGTAAATCCATCCATCGTCGATTTCATCGCAGCCCGCCATGCGTCAGTGTAGGAATGCGAGGTGATTAGAGCGTACGATGATCCGGTCGGCTCGTCATTGAAATCACCTGCCACAACGATCGGTCCTTCCACGGAGTCGAGCGCCTTCATCAGCTGTTCCGTCTCAAACAATCTTCCGTCGGCGTACTGATAGTCCAGGTGCGTCGTAACAAAGTTGAGCTTGCGCCCCTTGATCATTACTTCGACTCGCAGAAACCCGCGCCGCTCAGCCTCGCGTTTGTTCGCATAGCGCTGATGGTCGATCGCAAGTATTGGAAAGCGCGAGAGGATGGCGACGCCGTACTTACCTCCCTGATAGTCCAGGTTAGGAGCGAAGGCGTATTCCATGCCGGTCAGCTGCGCCAGCTCGACGATTTCATCTTTCCCCTCGGTTCGACGGACGCCCCGGTCGACTTCCTGTAAAGCCACGAGATCAGGGTTCTCGTTCTTAATCACCTCCGCGATCCGGCGCAGGTCGAGTTTCTTATCCATCCCCACACCGACATGGATGTTATAGGTTAATACGCTGAAGTAAACGGACCTTCGTGCGGCAATCGAACCTCGCAGCATCGCACGCGGTGTCAAAACAAGACCCGCCGCGAGCACGACCAGACACAAAACAATTGGCAGTTTGTTTGCGGTCAATCGGACCATGAGAGAGTCCTTATCAGACTTTGATGAAGATCCGTTTTCGGTAGAGCAACCACATCAACAGCAACCAGAAAAAGATGTACACGATTGCATAGAAGAGCGATGCGTTGATGGGAGAGGTCCAGGAGGCAAACACGTAATCGAAGATGAATCCCTGTAAATGGCCCGGCTTGCCGCTTGCGCGCGTCAGTTGCCAGTGCGCATCCGTCATCAGGCGCGCCAGCATTCCAGAGAGCACGAAGAGCGGGAGGGCGTTGACGCCGAAGATGACGAACGGCTTTGACCAACGCTTGTAGCCTTTGATATCGACAAGCCAGTAGCAGATGGCGAGTAGTTGCAGGGCCATGCCCGCCGTGAAGACGACATAAGAACTTGTCCACAAAGCCTTGTTGATAGGAAACCAGAAATGCCACGCCCAACCGACCGCGACTGCGCACGCTCCGGCGAAGAACATCCCACCGGCCTTCTCAAACTGCGTGCGGCGCGAGCGGAGCCAATGGCCTGTGAGAACGCCAGCCAGCGTAGTCGCGATGGCCGGTATCGTGCTCAGTAGGCCCTCGGGGTCGTAGACCACGCCGCCTTTCCAAATATGTTTCCCCAACAACCAGCGATCTACGTGCGCAGCCAGGTTGCCTTCTTTGCTCAGATCGACGGTGCCGTAGATCATGGACTGGACGACTGTCATCAAAAACCAGTAAAGCAGTAGCAAAGAGACGGCGATCATCGCCTGCGTTCGCCATCGCGTTTTGAGAAATATGATAGACGCGACCAGGTAACAGACGGCAATTCGCTGTAGAACTCCTGCGATGCGAATTTCCGCAAGATTGAAATAGGGAAAGCCGTTTAGGAAAAGTCCGAGCGCGAATATGATGGCCGAGCGCTTTATGACCTTCAGCAACAACCCGCGATCGTCGTTTTTGCTTTCGATGCGGCGACCAAAGGCGAGTGTGATAGAAACTCCCACGATGAACAGGAAGAACGGGAAAATCAGATCGGTTGGAGTCCATCCGTCCCATTCGGCGTGCTCGAGCGGCCAATAGATGCTCGCCCATGTTCCGGGATTGTTGACCAGGATCATCCCGGCGATCGTCAGCCCGCGAAACACATCGAGCGAGAGCACGCGTCCTGAAGGAATGTTCACGCTTACTTCGTTTGCCGTTACCATCGCAGCCTCAAAATGATCTGTTGCACTCCCACTTCCTTTTCATTATTGTGTTGCGCGCCGGAGAGAACTATCACGAGCACCACTCGCTGTCAACGAAGTCGGGTGACGGGGGCCGGGGGCGGGTGTTGGTAGGCGAATGTCGCATTAGCAGCGGCCATTCAAAATTCATAATTCAAAACTCATGACTGCCTCGCGCACCCGGCACCCGGCCCCTGGCCCCCGACACCCGGCACCTGAGAGGGATACGCCTTGTCATTAATGCTCCAGGAGATCGCCGAACAACCCGCGGCGCTGGCAAAAACAATTCAGGAAGAGCGAAGCAAGGTCGAGCGCCTCGGTGCATTTTTGAAAGGGCGCGATCTTGACCTGATAGTTCTGGTGGCGCGCGGAAGCTCAGACAACGCTGCGCTCTTCGGCCGTTACCTCCTGGAGATTACTACCGGCATCCCGGTCTCGCTCGCGGCCCCTTCCGTCCATACGATCTACAACGCAAAGCTTAATCTCTCGCGGGCGCTGGTCGTCGGCGTATCTCAATCCGGAGAGGGCGAAGACATCAATCGCGTGCTCGAGAATGCGCACTCGTGTGGAGCGTATACAGTCGGAATAACCAACGAAGCGTCTTCTTCGATGACAAAGATCGTTGACGAAACACTTCTCATGCGCGGTGGACGCGAGCGGTCGGTTGCGGCGACCAAAACTTTCACCGGCCAGATGCTGCTCTTCTACATGCTCGCGTCGGCCCTTTCTAAAGGCAATAACGCTCCCGCCTACGACTCGATTCCGGAATACGCTTCACACGCTCTCGAACGAGAGGGCCAGATCCGAGAACTGGTCGAGCGCTACGTCTTCATGGAGAATTGTGTGGTTGTCGGTCGAGGCCTGATCTATGCGAACGCGTATGAGCTGGCCCTCAAGTTGATGGAGACCTGCTATGTAGTTGCCGAACGTTTCTCCTCGGCAGATTTTCTCCACGGGCCGTTGGCGATGGTCGAGCGGCACTTTCCCGTTATCCTTTTCGCGCCTCCGGGAAAAATGCTGGACGGAGTGCGAGAACTGCTGGGGCGTTTGCAGGAGTTGCGGGCAGAAACACTCGTCATCACGGCCGACGATGGTGCAGCTCGGAGCGCGACGCGCGCGATCATGCTGCCCTCCCGGATCGATGAATACCTCGCGCCAATTCCCTACATCATTCCTGGCCAACTCTTCGCCGCGTTGCTGGCTGAGGCCAAAGGGCTCGACCCCGACGCTCCCAGATCGCTATCAAAGGTGACGCGCACACTCTGACCCGGACGAACCGATGGAAGCAGCCTCAATAGAAGCGGATCTTCCAATGAACCCGCGGCGCGGTCGTTTGCTGCGAGTGCTTGGACTCAGCTTTGGCTTGGCCGTAACCATCGGTGGCGTGATCGGCATGGGCATATTGCGAACGCCCGGTGACGTCGCCGCTCAACTGCCGCGGCCATGGTTGTTCATGGGCGTTTGGGTCATTGGCGGACTGTACGCGCTTCTTGGGACCTTGTCGGTTGCCGAGTTGGGAACGATGATTCCCCGCGCGGGTGGCTTCTATGTTTTCGCTCGGCGAGCGTTCGGTCCTTATGTAGGCTTCGTGGTCGGCTGGAGCGACTGGCTTTCAACCTGCGGGACGACTGCCGCCGTCGCGCTGGTGATAGGCGAGTATTCGGCTGGTTTGTTTCCCACGCTTGCCGGCCGAGAGCTGATAGTCGCGATTCTCGCGCTGCTGGCCTTCGCAATACTTCAGTGGCGCGGAGTGCGTTGGGGTGGTCACACGCAAGAGATAACCAGCTTGATAAAGGCTTTGGCGTTCGTCGGGCTGATAGCTGCTTGTTTCATCCTAGGCAATTCTCATCCTGTGGTCAGTGCCGCTCCTCAATCCCCCTCCAGCGATCTCGTCTTCTCGTTTGCCCTGGTCGTCGCCGCGACCGTCAGGGCGTTGCAGAGTGTCATCTACACATATGATGGATGGTACAACGTCATCTACTTCAGCGAAGAAGTGCGCGATCCCGGCCGAAACATTCCACGCTCAATGATCGGCAGCATGTTCCTGGTGATTGGAATCTACATTCTGGTCAATCTCACGCTGCTTTATGTTCTTCCCCTTTCGGATTTTGCCG
>JAVHWA010000098.1:0-24587 GCA_032160165.1 Acidobacteriota bacterium | reverse complement strand
CCGTTAAAGAACCAGATCCAGTTATAGAGCTTGTCGTAGCTGCTCACTCCCCAGGCGATCGGCACGTCCGGGTTCCCGCCGTAATGGCGGTAGTAACCGTTCAGATAGGAGAGGCAATGGCCGAAGTACCAGAAGCCGGCGAGGAAAATGACGTAGTGCCAGTTGAGGATGCCGAGGGTAACGAACGTGCCGAGAAACAAAACGACTTCAATTACCCCCCAAAAGGCTTCGCGGCGATCCTTCCGGTAGACGGCTTGGAAAATCGCCTTGGGATCATCCCGGAAAAAGCTGAGGAACATGTAACTCAGCGGATGTTCCGCTTCGCCATCCTGCCCGTGCTTGTAAATCGAGAGCCAGTCGATGGTTTCGCCATGCTCGTCCGGCCGGTCGGCATTCCCCTTGTGATGCTGCATGTGCACGCAGTCGTAAAAGGTCTGGCTGAAACCGATGGTGACCGACTCGAGAAGCGTGAAGAGGCGGTTCAAGAGCGGCCAACGGAAGTAGGGGTTGTGAATGAAGTTGTGCGAGATGCCGTTGATGTTCCAGGAGATGCTGACCGAATAGATGAACCCGAGGATCAGCATGACCCAGAGCGGCGCGTGCGGGAACAGGAAGAACATCCCGAAGAAGTAGGTGAGGTGGAGCAGCTCGGCGAGCACCGGGACGATGTCCCAGCGGGTGAACGCGAAGATCTTCGAATCCGTCTGGAGCCGCTCGGTGGCGACGTCGTGGATGGCGTGCATGCGGATGGAAATGGTAACTGAAAACCGCGATTTCGCACGCGGGAAACGCGTTCGGCCCGGCGAACTCCGGCCTCGAGCGCCGGCATAAGCGCGCCAAACTTAGCCCTTAGCCGGCTTTAGCCGGGAGCGTGAATTGAAACGTAGATCCGGCGCCTTCCGTGCTTTCGACCGTGACCCTGCCGCCGTGGGCTTCGACGAACGTTTTAACAATCGCGAGCCCAAGACCGAGCCCGCCTTGGCCCTCTGAATCGGTTTCCAACTCGTCGAACACTTTTCCCAGGCGATCGGGCGAAATTCCTCTGCCGTTGTCGGTCACCCGGCATTCGACCAGGCCTTCGCTCTCAATTTCCTGGGCCTTGATCACCACTTTCCCCCGCGGCGTGAACTTGATCGCGTTCGCAATCAAGTTTTGGAATATCCGGCGCAACAAACTCGCATCCGCGAAAACGACGAGACGCTGCGGGACTTTGTTGATCAGCTTGGTGCTGTCGGTTCCCGCCACGGGCCGAAGATCGTGAATCAGGCCCTGGACAAGCGGCCATAAGTCGAGCTCGCGCCGCTCCAGTTTGATGCCGGTCTCGGTTTGAAGATTGGTGTTTTCTTCGATGATCTTTTCGACCAGCCTCTGGAGATGCTGGACGTTGCGGCCCAGAGTTTTCAGCATCTGTCCCGTCTCACTTTTTTGGCTCGGATCGCCGTAGGTCACTTCGAGAACTCTCGCCGCCAGCGAAACCGCGTTGAGTGGCGTCCGAAGGTCGTGAGCGACAAAGGCGAGATATTCCTCACGGCGGCGCTGCACTTCCAGGGCTTGTTGCGTGGCGTAGGTTTGGACAGCGAGCCCGATCGCCTGGTCGAGCACGCGATTGATAATGTGGAACGGGTCGCCCTGCAGACTTATGCCGTGCTTGTCGGCCAGATTGTGAATGCAACCTCGGAGAATGTTGTACTCCGCCACGACTTCCTCGAGATCGAACGCTTCCTGGAGCCGTTGCAATCCGTGCGCGGGAGGACTGCTTCCTTCCAGGGCCTCTGGAATTGTCGGGCGCGATTGTGATTCAAGCGCCCTCGTCAGTTCATCGAGGAAATGGGGGATGTGGTCGTTCAACGCCGGCATATCGAGGTGCTGCGCGGACGGGAGTTGCTTTACCTGCTGCCTCCATGCGGCCAGCAAGTCCGGCCCTTCCTCGCGGATGAGCCGCGCCAGTGTATGCAGGTTGTCGCTAATCTTTTACTATGTTCGCGGGTTGCGCTTTCGCAAGCGGTCGCTGCGCCGATCGCCCGCGCGACAATCGAAGATGGTGCGCGGTAGAGGTTTCGAACCTCTGACCCCTACCGTGTCAACGTGCTCGGAGCCTCCTTGAAAAACTCTTTCCCTCGTGGGCGACTCCATATGAGGCCATGCAAATCCATGTAAAATCGCGAAGTGTTACAGTAAAGTGTTACAATTTACCGGCGAAGAATCACGATCATTTCGACGTGCCGGCAGAATAAAGAACATGTCCTCCTCCTAGCGGTAAACCACCGTCAGGAGGCCGCTCCAGCTCGACCCGCACAGCGTCAGCCGGAATCTCGTCCACCGTCATGAGAATCAGGTCATTCTGCTGCATATACACTTTCCGTGGTATTGGAATCACCGGTGACGGCGGTTCTGCGTCTTTGAGAATCTCGGTCCGTACAAACTGCGAAAGACGCAGCAAAGCGAGTGCCCCGCCATAATTACGCCAGTCGAACCGTTGCCCGTGCAACCCGGTAGTGTCCAGTTTGATAAGGTCGCGCACTGCAATCACGCGATCGCGACAATCAACCGTCGATGGACCAGACTGGATCAAAAGGCGAGTGGGCAAAAGCATTCCGAATCAATCACATAATCTGATACGCAGAGCGCACATCAGCATCGCCGTTTGCCTTCGGATCGCGAACCGCCGCCCGAATCGCATCCTTCATTGCAACGGCCGTTAGAAATGTCGCCGAACGATGCAGGCTCCATGCGGCGTAATCAGCGTCATCCGCCGAAAGCGCAATCTCATCGTATCGCGCGAGGTGTTTCCCGTGAGACCATTCCATCGGAAGGTCGCGCGGTTGCGTTTTGAATGTCGAGGCGAGGCGGACGGCTGAAGCCAAGCGAAACTGCAACTCTGCGAGGCGAAGATGTTCAATTTGTTTTGCGATGTCTGACATGTCGACAAATCGGTCTTCCGAGGATCATGATCGCACTCGGATAAAAAAGGCGCCAATCCTCAACTAGGAGCGTCCTCCGATGCTCCTGATCTGGAGCGATAACTCGCGCGGCCGACCCGAGCATATGCGTATGCTCAAAGGCAGGATCAAGGGACTTTACTTGCGCGGCGATATCTATTGGTTCGCGAAACAGGTAAACGGCCGCCGGAGCATGGTTTCGCTTGAGACACGCGATTACGTTGAAGCGGTGCGGCGCGCGCGGGAAATTGTGGAGAGTCCCGAACTGCAACCCGCACAGTCGTTCACCGCCGAGGTGGACCGTTTCCTCAAACACAAATGCGACACGAATCGCTACAGCAAGATGAGCGCGGAGAGCAAACGCTCCTGCCTCACCATGTTTGCCGACTCGGTGAACGACACACCTCCGGCAAGCGTCACCGCCAATCACTGCAAGGTGTTCTACGGTGCAGCGAAGGCTCGCGTCGCTCCGAGCACGGCAGAAAGTTATATGTTTACTCTGCGGTCGTTCTTCAACTGGTGCGTCCGCGAAAACTTATGCCGACGCAATCCGGTGCTCGCTGTCCAGCTCGACCGAATCGATCGAAAGGGAAGAACCCTATTTGCCCATTTTGATCTCGCACAGAGGCTGATCAAGAATGCGCCTAACGACGACCTCCGCTATGTTTTGTTCTGCGGGTTCCACGCCGGAATGCGCAAACTGGAAATCGTGGAGGCTGTTCCCGAATGGTTCAATCTTCCGGGACGCACCGTTGAAATTCGCGCCACTGCAACTTTTCGACCGAAGGACCGAGACGCGCGGACTGTTCCATTGACGGACCAATTCGCTGAATTTCTTAAAGGATACGGTTTGCGTTCTCCCTATGTCTTGCAACCGGGTGTGACGCACGGAACACATCGGTACCGGTTCGATTTTAGACGCGCCTTTTCCGACTACATGAAAGCGCAGGGTGTGCCCTGGATCAGTCCACATGTCATGCGCCACTCCTTCGCCTCGATCTGCGCGAGCAAAGGGATCGACATTTACCGCATCGCGACCTGGCTAGGTGACGATGTACGCGTTGTGCAGCGGCATTATGCGAAATTACGACCGGATGATCGCGAGATCATGAAGGCGTTTAAGGTGTAGCGGACGCAGTCGGAAGCATTTCGCCGGCTTTCAGACGATCGATACATCCGTCCAAGTCGCGAATGTCAAAGCGCGTCAGGCGATTGCCGCGGACAAAAGGTTTGACCCACTTTGCACGCTCGAACTGGCGCAAAAGTTCCTTGCTGCCCACGTAGGCCGCCGCGTCTTCCGGCGAAAGTCCGCGCCTCAACTGCGAATACTTCATACACCGCAGTATGGCCCCTTGTCACTGGCTTGTTGCGCGAGATTCGGAGCGAGTATCCGCGCGATCGGCTCTTTCGCTAATTGGCTTCCTCAATTCGGATGCGAGTAATCACGCCATCCTCGCACATGCCGAGCGCTTCTTCATCAAATGGTTGCGGGTCTGGTGTTCCAGTTTCGAGACCACGGAAAAGACCGTAAGCGCGGTAGACGTCATACTGCTGACGCACACAAGCCGCTGGGCCAAACCGCGAAAAGTTTGCACAGCCAAACGAGCGTCTTGCTCTGTATAAGCGAACATATCGAGAACGACTTGCGGCGAAAAGGATTCGAACTCAGACACGAAATCACCAAGTTGCTGACGTTCGCCATGAATGTGGATCGCTGAGTCGCGCAACTCCGCCACTGTTTGTCCGCGATGAAAGAGCGCGACATTATGCCCCGCGTTGACCAAGCCCCGCACGACGTGAGGGCCAATGAAACCCGTTCCACCGATTATTAGAAGCTTCACAATCGTAAGAGTGTTACAACATGCAGTCCACCGAGCGCACCGATCTAACGACGCAATCTCGGCGACGGCGGCCATGAGGCGCGTCGGTTGGAAGAGGAGCGCGATGCCGCCGTTCGCTGGCGCATATTTAGCGGCACTCTTTCACAGCTCAGTCAATCTACTCACTGAAAACCAGCACGTAGCCATTGAGGTCTCGAACCTCGAACTCGCAGTCCCCGTAACGCCGCTTCTCCAGTGGCATTTTGATGAACGACTGACCGCGCAAACTCTCATAAAATGCGTGCACGCCTCGCATCCGGATGTAGGCGTCCCACAACCCTTCCGGTCTGCGAGCCGTTAGGTCGGGCTTCTGGTAGCCAGCGAGTCCAAGCAGCATGATCTCTACACCATCTCGCTGCAGACTCGCGTATGCGTAAGGCTCGTGGTTTGGAAATGTGCCGGCCGTTTGAAAGCCCAGATGCTCGGCATACCAACGCGCGGTACTGGCGACATCCACGACAAGAAATGTGGGAACTGCCGAACCCATCTGAATTCCCTCGCGTTTGCCTGCCGTAGTATCGGTGATGGTCTTCATATGCTTTTCTGCCGCGTCGCCACTGCGATCGCTGGTGGCACCTAAAAAAATTAGGCCGAATTATCGACCTTTCCAATTTAAAAAAGGTTGCTGTTTTTTTCGCGGTCATGCGGTTCCCAAAACAGCTCGTACCTGCCGCCGCCACTTTTGGCTCAACATCTGCCACGGTTGTGCGCCACGATTGGAGCAGCTCGTTCACGGGCGGTAGAAGCCAGTCCGCGAAACCGCGCAACAGCAGAGCGCCAAGCAGCACGACGGCGATGAAGAAAAGTACACCGATGAGTGAACGCTCGCGCCGGGTCGCGCGCGCAGACGATCTCTGCGCCGCAGCCTGTGAGACGTTTGGCGCGATCGGAACACCCCTTGACGCCCCTAATAATAATGCGGAAGCGGTAGTGGCAGGAGGAATTTTTCCTCAGCTCGCTTCTTCGATTCGGATGTGAGTGATCACGCCGTCATCGCTATTTCCGAGTGCCTCGTATCGTTGCGGGATGGGCCGCAGCCATTTCACCGCGAAATCCTGCACCGTTGACAAAAGCGCGCGCAGGTTGCGGCCGGTGATTTCTACGTCGTGCGTGGAGAACGTCAGGCTAAGAATTTCAGCTTCGCCTCTGCAGTCGAGCGATGCGGTGACGAGATGTTGATATGGGAACAGCTGTGCTGTGCGATCGGATGTTTCGATCCGAATGCAGGCACAGGGAGCCTCACGCTGCCAGCACGTTGGGCCGGACGGAGCGGTTCGTCTGTTGTGTTCGGATTTCATCAGTTGGTTTTAAGTGCGCGTTCATGAGCCCATTGCTCCAGGAGCGCATTGCGCGGCCGCAGATCCGCCGGGCGAATTCTCGTCCGCGCCCGAGCGAACGAAGCATTTGCCGCCGGATGCCATGCCGTCTTGCGCGCGCTGGCAGAAGATCGAGGGCGAGCTCGCGCTCGCCGTTACGCAGAATCGCAGCACGGAGTTGTTGCTTGTCGGGCGTGAAGATTTGAATGCTCTTTCGGCCGCGCGAAATGGTGACGTACCATTGCTGCGCGTTAGTGGCGGCGCGGACGGCAGAGTCGGAGAACAGGACGTGATCGACAGTCTTCCCTTGCGAGCCGTATGATGTGACAGCGTAACCGCGGACGAATTGCCGATACGTCGGTGGAAGAACACGGCCGTCCTCTAAACGAATCGCGCCACTCGGTTTGATTTGCGCGACAATGACGACTTCACCGTTCGCCAGTTTTCGACCGTCCTTCGCGACGCTGTTGGCCTTCAGCTGGATTTTATCACCACGCGAAAGAGCAACGACGCGGCGTTGGCAAACGTTCACACGGTCGATTGCGGTGATCGGGAGATGACGAATTTTCCCGTCCGCTTCGAACACGAGGCGGTTTAGGGTCAGCGCGATGAACTTTGCTTGCAATCCGCGAGCGCAGCCATGCACATCGCGGTTGAAAACGAGTACGGAATCGCGCGGATAGTGTCTGCCATCGAGTTTCTGTGCCGTCGTGAGATCGAGCTGTTCCAGTGCCGTGACTTCGATTTCGTCTGACGACAACGCGCCGAGTTGTCGCAACCGCTCGCGAATTGCGCCGTTGATCTCGCGCACTTCAGCACGCGTTTGTGAAACGACGATTGCTGATTCGCCCCGCGCAACAAGGTCGAGATATGCGTCGCACAGCTGCGTGTTCTGGTCGACGAGGCTGCATTCTGCGATTGCGCCAATTTTCTCAAGCTTCTCGAGAGACCGACCTAACTGGCCAGCGGCTGCTGCTTCTACAGCTGCGCGATACTTTCGAATGCGTTTCCGTTCGCCCGCCGTTCGACCGCGTTTCGGGTCCTGTCGACGAATGTGACTGAGTTCGGCGGCGCGCAAGCCTGAATAACGCTCGATGGCGCGCAACGCGTCGGAAGCTTCGACGGGTCCGTGCTGCCGCGTGTCGCCGCACAGGAGCAGTCGCCCGCCACGCTCCTCAACGAAACGAATCAAGTCGATCAGCTGGCGCCCGTCGAGTTGTCCCGCTTCATCCACGATGACCACAGAGCGTTCCTTCAGGTCGCGGCGTTGCAGACATTCTTTAACCGTCTGTGTCTCAGTCAGTCCATCGCGAGCAAGGTCGATGACTTGCTGTCGTTGCGGTGCGACTACGATGCACGGCCGCTTGCTTTCGAAGATCGCTTTCTGCACGGCCCGAAGCACGAAACTCTTTCCGGTGCCCGCGCCGCCGCGAAAAAGCGTAATGAAATTCCTCGATTTCAGAATGACGGCCAACGCGCCTTGCTGGTCTTCAGCGAGCGCAGTCGCATCCGTCGCCGTGGCGAGCCGAGGATGCCGGCCAATTCCATCGCGCGCGGCTTGCACGATATTCCATTCACGTGCAAGCACATCGCGATGCGCGACCTTGTCGTCGCCAGTACGGAGGTAAGGACGAGACGCAGTTTCCTCCTTGATGCTGCCCAGCGAAATCGCATCGCCGCGCGCTATCGATAGCGCCTGGCGCCAAAGCTCATGTTCTCGAACGACTGAGCGCCGCTCGAATAAGTGGCCTTCTGCCCAGGAGACCGCTTCTGCAGCTGAAAAACGCCGCTCACTCGTCGGTTCAGTGCGTCCGCTCTGCCGCATTGACGCGAGTTCGTCTGCGCTCAGTTGGCCCAGCCACAAATGGCGCAGCCGCTCCGAGCCAATGCCGGCCGTTTTCCGCGCACGATCTTTGTGCGCGATGTGTTCGCGAATCGCCGCTTCGTTTCTACCGAGCTTTTCCTGATGCGAGTCAAGGAACGCGCGCGTTTTCTCGTCGATTTCGCGATGCCGTTTGGAGAATCGCTCGCAGAGGTCGCGACTGATCTCCGCAATTTCGAAATCGCCGCGCGCGTTGTTCTGAATTGTGTAACCGAAGCTGCGCAATGCGCGTGCGAGTTCGTGGTAATAGACGTTCTCCACGTACTTTTGCGCTCCAAGCATTTCGTAGTTTTGCAGCGCTTTCCAACAACCCTCCTGCGGGTCATGGGTCCCGTTGAAGATGATGCAGTGCGTGTGCAGGTGCGGGTCGAGCGCGCGTGAAGTGTCGTGCTGAAAAAGCGCCGCAGCGATGTTGCCTGTGCGGCGATCGGTATTCGTTCGCCCACGCCGCACCCGAGCCGCAGCGAATGCTTCCAATTCTGTAATGGCAATCTTCACGGCCGCGTTGTGTGCAATGACGATTCGTCTGTCGCCGAGTACGAGGGCTGCGACTGAAACGGACTTCGGCGGTGAGAACGTGAAGTCGTAAAACACCCGCCGATTCGCCACTTGGCCGTCGTTCGCTGAACGCCTGACAGTATTTCTCCGTAGCGTCAGGAGTTCCCTGGAAACCGGGTGCTCATTTTCACAGAGTGCGATGAAGGCGTCACGCGTAACTCCACCATTCAATCCGAGGATCGCAGCACCAAGCCCGGTCCACTCGCCAGTGACGCTATGGTTCTCGGCATAGTAATCGCCGACGCTCAAGTGCTCTTCGAAATAGCCCTTTGCGTTTTTGAGATTGGTCTGCGCCTTCGGTGACAGCACGTCATCGGGTTACTACATCGCGCGCCATCAGTTGCTCCAAACAGAGAGCCGCCAACCGACTGCACTCTGAGAGAACTGAGGGTGCATGCACCCAGAGTTTTTAAGGAGGGACGCCCTACCCCTTAGCATTGCTAAGGAATTGCGTCGCTTCGCTGAATCGCTGCCGAACTGATGGGCGAAGTTGATGACATCTCCACACGCGCGCAGCGTTTCAACGACGCTGTCCGAACCTTCACGCCGCCGTCACCGACGCGACACGCAAAATTGATGCCGATGAAAGAAGGCATCATCGAGCTGCGGCAAAAGGGCGCATCGCTTAGGCTCATCCGCGAACTTCTCGCCACCGTCGGTGTCTTCGTCGGCATCGACACGATTGCTCGCTTTCTCGCCGAGGTGAATGGTGAAGCGTCGCCTCCGCGATCCCGGAGACGAATCCGTTATCGTCGCGCGGTTTCAGCGAAGACCACCGAAACGTCCCCTCTCGCACAAACACCAGCACCGTCACCGCGCACCGAACTGCCAGCGGAGCGACCGCGCACACGCGGACCGCGCGTCGCCGACCCGCGCAACCTATGACCAACGCATCTTCACATGAACAAACAAATCAATCTCGTCATTAACGGCAAAGGAGGCGTCGGAAAGAGCTTCTTCGCCACGAACTTCGTGCAGTATCTGAAAGATTGCAGAATCGCTCACTGCGCGATCGACAGCGATCACGAGAACTCGACACTCAAGCGTTTCCACCCGGAGGCGGAATTCATCAATCTCGAACATCGACGCGAAATCGATCGCGTGTTCACGACTGCGGAAACTTCCGATCTGCTCGTGATCGACTGCCGCGCGGCCTCGACCGACCTGTTCATCGACTTCTTCGATGAGGTCGGTTTAATGGAAGTACTGCGCTCGTTAGGCGCACGATTGACGATCATCTGTCCTGTCAATCACGAGGCAGACAGCGTGGAGCAGTTGCGAATTTTATCGGACGCACTGCGCGATGGCTGCGGTTGGGTTGTCGTAAAGAACGAGGCGCACAGCGACACGTTCAAGATTTACGACGGCAGCAAGACCCGCCGGCATGTCGTCGACGTTTTCCACGGCCGCGAGATCGCGATGCCGCGCATGTACGACTGGCTTGTAACCGCGTTGAATGAGCACAACTCACCGATCACCACCGCGCTCACGAACCCTGCCTTCAACCTGCTCGATCGGCAGCGACTAAAGACGTGGCAGACTCGCTTTTATCGTCAGTTGTATCGCGCGGCTGACCTGCTTCTGACCGATCCGCACCAGGCCGAAAGCTTCGCGGCGTGAATGATGATGATCCGATCGCGAAGTCGATCGCCGAGTGGCAGCACAAGCATCGCATCGCCGACGACGATCCGGTTCTGGCGGTGCTCGAATTGGTGCGGCTGCAGATTCAGCACGCGCGCGCCAATCGCGACGATGCAGACGCGGCGCCACCCAGCTTCGAGGATTTTCGCGGTACAATCGAGCTGCTCGACCGCCGCTCGAAAGCCTTCACTCAGCAAGCAACCGATCTGATTGCCGAGCTGCGCCGTTTCGGCCTGAACGTTCAGCGGATCAATCGCGCGCGCCTCATTACGCAGCTTCTGCTCATTGGGCTCGGCGGCGCAATTGGCGGACTGCTTGCGCGAATTTTATGAGCGTTGCTATCGGCTACGCCGCCGCGGGTGCGCTGTGGCTCTGCGCAGCCATGGCGATGTTCGCGCACTTTCGCAAAAACGCCGGCGGGACAGTCGTTAAACTCGCCGGCTTTCGTTGGACGCGTAGTGACTTTTGTCGCGGATGGCTCATCACCGGCGACACCGGCTCCGGCAAGACGCGTTCGGGAATCACGCCGTTGCTATTTCAGGTTTTCCAAAACGAGCCGACGTGGGGCGGTCTCTGCATTGACGATAAGGGCCTTTATTGGGAGACGCTCTCGGAGATGGCGCGACATTTCGGTCGGGAGGGCGATCTCATTTTGCTTCAGGTGCGCCCTGACGATCAATCGCCCGCCGTGTGGAGTCCACGACATACTTACAACCTCACGTCCGATCGCAGTATCCCATACAATACATTCGCGAAAGCTGTTGTCGATACTGCTTCCAGTCTCGGGCAGGTAGGCGACAAAGGGTTTTTCAAGAATCAGGCGCAAATCCATATCGCGGCTGCGCTAGAGACGCTCCGGGAGATTGGCGCCGACGTGACGCTGGAGAACGCGTATCATCTGCTACTCGACCAGGGCGATTTGGATGAAGCGATGACCGATCTCGCGTCGAGTCATCAAACCGCTCGTCGGCGCGAGTTGGCAGAGCACTTCTCCAATCGTTTTCTCTCCCAGCCGCCCGAACAAATCGGCGGTGTCAAAGAAACGATCGCCAATTACTTGCAGGCATTCATCACTCCGGACATCGCGCAGGTGTTTTGCCCCGCAGCAAACACCTTCGACTTCGCCGACATCGACCGTGGCAAGATTATCTGCGTGGCGATGCCACAAAAGTTCCAACTCGAACGCCGTTACGTGAACACATTTCTGAAGATGCTTTTCTACACGCACGCGCTACGCCGGTTCGACAAGCCAGCCGAGGAACGCCGTCGCGACAATTTGTTGATCCTATGGGCGGACGAAGCGCAGCGCTTCGTCACTGCGAGCGAGGATGGCATGAGCGATTACAACTGCATCGACGTGATTCGCGAGGCGCAGGCCACAGTTGTCGCGGCGGCGCAATCGTCGAGTTCATTCATCCCGCCGCTCGGCCGCGAGAAGGCCCGCGTGTTCACGCTCAATCTTCGCAATCGACTGATATTTAAAGCGGCCGACGAAGAAGGCGCGGTCGAGAGCGCCGATTTCCTCGGCAAAGCAAAGATCATTAAACGATCGTGGGGCTATTCAGCGGGGAAGCGATCCAGCAACTACAGCGAGCACGACGAGCACAAAATTAAACCACACGTGCTTCGGAATTTTCCGAAGCACACTGCCGTCGTGGTCCACTGCGAGCGCGGTTATCGCAAAAAGATGCTGCCGCCGTTAGAACCGAACGGACAAATCTGCTCTTGGTTCCGTTAGGTCCACTCGATCACAGTCTAGCAAGCCTCGAGGTCTCGATGTATTGTGGGAAATCGCATGAGCGGTTTGCGCGCGTACAATTCGAACAATGTGGTCCGACAACGAAACAGTTGATGATCTGATTGGATTTCGTGTCCACGTCGACCTGATACGGGAGGTCGTCATGGACAAGCGCCTGCTCCCGGTCACGCTCGGTGTTTTTGGCGACTGGGGTAACGGAAAGACGAGCATCATGCGAATGCTCGAACGCGAGCTTGACCCAGACTCGCACGAGACGTCGGAAGAAAAGGCGAAATGCGAGCCGATCGCTGTTTTGTATTTTAATGGCTGGCTCTTTGAAGGCTACGACGACGCAAAATCCGCGCTGCTGAGCTCGATTTTAAAGCAGCTTTCCGAGCACAAGCGGTTCGGTCCTAGAGTCAGAGAGAAAGTGTCAAAGCTTTTCAAACGCGTCGATTGGATGCGGGTAAGCAAAGCAGGATTGTCTGCCATCGCGTTGCCAGCCATCGCCGCGTACGCCTCGGCTCATCCAGAGTTTGCGCCGCAAAGTATCCCGTTGATCGGCCGGCTTCTAAGCTGGGGAACTAAGAAAGAGCCAAACGCTGGCGACGAGAAGAAGCCCTTCCTGAAGGACGCTTCCGATGAGGACGAGCTATCGGATATTCGCACGTTTCGGGACGAGTTCGGAAAGCTGCTCAAGGACAGCGACATCCAAACGTTGGTTGTCTTGATTGACGATCTCGACCGGTGCTCGCCGGAGCGGTTGATCGAGAATCTTGAGGCAATCAAGTTATTCCTGAACGTCGAAAATACCGCATTCGTCATCGGTGCGGACCCGCGAATCGTCCGCCACGCGATCGCTGTGCGGTATCGTGATTCAATCAGCGCGACGCAAGGTGCGGAAGAGGATCGCCTGATTACTGATTACTTGGAGAAGTTGATCCAAGTTCCATATCACTTGCCGCGGCTCTCGCCGTCCGAAGTGGAAACCTACATGGCGCTGCTGTTTTGCATGAGGGATCTTCCCGCGGCGGGGTTTTCGAAGTGCGTGGGCTCTTGCAACCGACAGCGGGCGACTAACCGGTTCCGCAGTTTCGGATTTGCCGATGTTCAGGCGGCGCTCGCACCGGAGCAGGTGCCCGCAAAACTCGGCGAGGCCTTAGCCTTCTGCGCCACCGCTTCGAGCCTGATAAGTGAAGGGCTTAAGGGCAATCCGCGCCAGGTGAAGCGATTTCTCAATGCATACTTCCTGCGCCGCAAGCTCGCGAGTGTCGCTCAGATGGAAACGATCCGCGACGACGTGCTGCTCAAGCTGATGATATTGGAGTACGCGGACGAAGACCGCTTCCGCGAATTGGCCGTGTGGCAGCAGAACGAAGATGGCCATCCGCGAGCGATCGCCCAGATGGAAAGATTGAACGACGGAGATTCCCAGCGTGACGGCGATGGCAAATATGTAGCGCCGGATGGCTGGGCGACAACACGCCTCAAACGGTGGATTCAGCTCGATCCCAAGCTGGCCGACGTCGACCTGCGCGACTATTTCTGGCTCGCTCGCGACCGCCTGGCTTCGACCGTCAGCGGTATGGGAATGGTTCCACCGCGCGTTCGTACAGCGTTAGAGGGGCTCTTGTCGAAAGCAACACGCCGCGTGACCGCGACCGGAATCGTAAAAGAATTGGAGGCGGACGAGCTTGCCGAACTCCATAAACAATTAACACTGCACATTAAGAGGCTACCGGGCGAAAGGAATGTCCATGACGCGTTCGTGGCGTTGTTCGAGCAACGCCGTGAGAGCGCGCGGGCGTACGGTGACAGCTTGCTTGCGATTCCGGTGGCCGCGCTGCCCGCCTTTGTTCCCGACCAATTGGTGTTTCACATCAGGCAGACGGGCGAACTCGCTGAGGTGTTTCAACCGGTGCTCGATTACGTGAAGCAAGCTCCAGATACGAAGGCAGGGAAAGCAGCATTAGGTGGAACTCGCTCAGCGCCACGGAGGACGCGCTGAGATGGGAACTTCGCGTGATTATGGCGGCGGGCCGAAGTGGGCGGGAGTGAAAAGCGCCGTCACGCGTACGTCTGGCGCCGGCCATTTAACACCAAGCAAAGCAGCGACGGTAGTAAACCCATTTGTGCATCAACTAGCTGGTGCCGGCGGCCTCGGCTCGACGGGTGTCGCTCCTGGCGGTTCCCGGGTTGCCGTAGGCGCAGGCGGTGGCCGCGGCGCCGGTGGTCACGCCAAACGTGGCGGTAGAGGCGGTGGCGGCAGTGGTGGTGGTGGCGCACGCGGTCGTAGAGGAGCGGGTCGCTACGCGGTTGGCAGTGGAGCGGCTGGTGCAGCGCAAGCCATCGGTGCATTTGTAACTGATGTCCGCGAGCGGGGCTTAAGAGAGGCGCTCCGAGGACTAGGTTTAGATTCCTGCGATGACAAAACACCAGCCGAAATCGCGAACTTTCTGGCGGATGCGCTAGGCGGGCCGGCAAGTACGATTGACGCCGTCGCGCTGCGCGCTGCGCTATGCGAAGTCATCCAAAACTTAGTTGAGGACGCGCAAGATTTGCCTGGTGTCGAAGATAACATCAACGCCGCCGCTGATCGGGTGGAAGAAATCATTCGCGAATTGTTTGGGTGCTACATAGTCGAGCGCTTTGCGACGATCATCACGGCACCAGTGGACACCAAACAAGGCGTGCAAGTAACTGACGCCTACCTCGGCGAGGTTCGCGCGTATGTAGACGCTCGGTTGCAGCTCCTAGACTTAGACCGGCCGCTTTCTTCCCTCGACTGGCGCGGCGCGGAGGGTGCGGCAGCAGTTGATGACGTCCTCACGCGTACACAGGAGGTATTCAGTGCCGGCGATGAAGATTGAGATCGTGGTTAACCCGACAGCGACAGCTCACGAATTTGCTGACGTTGAGCTTCACGTCCCGGGTCGCGCGAAGCCGCACGTTCTCGACGTTGGCTTTTCGGAGATTCTGAAACGTGCCCCCGCGGTATCGTCCAAGGCGTTCGACTTCTTCACCATCACGGCCGTTGTATACGGAATCGATAAGGCGGTCAGTCGCGAAGATCACGCCGACGACGATTGGACACGTGATCTGAACGTGACGATTCCAGTATCAGATGCGCAATGTTGGAGAGCAATTGCGCCTGCGCTGAGTGAATGCGTCTCTTTCGTCACCGGCGACAACTGGCGAATTCGCTTTGCTGAGTCCCAACGCACACTGGTGCAGAAACGCGTGAGGCGCCGCCGGGTGAGATTCATTCCGCTTTTCGGAGATGCCGCAGCGCTTTTCTCAGGCGGTCTTGATTCATTCGTCGGAGCAATCGATTGGCTGACTCGCAACAGTAAAGGAAAACTGCTTCTGGTGGGACATCATGATCGTGCTGTGAAAGGACCGAAAGCGGACCAGTTGGCGTTACTCGGTTTGCTGAAGCGCCGATTTCCGATGCGAGTTGATTCTCTGCAGGTACGAGTAGGTCTGAAGGAGAAAGGTGATGAAATCAGCTTCCGCAGTCGGTCACTTCTGTTTCTGGGCTTGGCATGCTACGCTGCCGAAAAGCTCGGTCCGGGCGTGCCAATCATCGTTCCTGAAAATGGCGCAATCGCCCTTAATCCGCCGCTGACGGCATCGCGTCGCGGCGCATGCAGCACGCGAACTGCACACCCGCAGTTTCTTCGCCAGGTTCAAGCGATTCTTGATGCAGTCGAACTCGATCATCGCATTGAGAATCCATACGAGTTTGCCACCAAAGGAGAGTTACTCACGCGTTGTGAAAACGCCTCCATTTTAAGGGAAGGATATAAACTAAGCGTATCGTGCGCGAAATCTGGTCACACGTATCACTGGAAGAACCGAAAGGCGAAATCATGCGGTCGCTGTGTTCCATGTCTCTTTCGTAGAGCTGCGCTTCATGCGGTTGGCCTGGACGACGAAGTTTACGGCTATGATGTTGTAGATGCGTCAATGTCCAGCGATGAGATTGCGTCGGACCTAAACGCAGTACTTGCCTTTGTGAGACGCCGTCCTGACGCCAACGAGATTGCGCGCATTTTAACAGCCAACGGTCCGGTGCCGCTTGACAAACAACGCGACTACGTCGCAGTCATAGAGCGGTTGATCGACGAACTTATCTCGTGGCTCGGCGGAAAGGCTCCACGTAGCATCCGCGAATTGGCTGGTATCAAAGCAAATTGATCGACACACACTGCCACGTTGACCAGTTTGACTCCCCGGAGGCGGTTGCGCTCGCGGCAGAGCGAAACAGGATTTTCACGATTGCTGTCACGAACCTTCCGAGTCACTACACAATCGCACGCGATCGTCTCGCCGGCTTCCGTTACGTAACTCCAGCATTGGGTATGCATCCCCTGGCTGCGCGCCAACATGCTTCTGAAATGCGACTGTTCCGTGAACTCGTCGCCTCTGCGCACTTTATAGGGGAAGTCGGGCTCGATTTCTCGTCACAGGGACGGCGCACCGCCGACGAACAAATTGCCACGTTTGAAGAGATAATCCGCAGCGTTGTAACCCCATTTCGTGTCGTCACTTTGCACTCTCGCGGTGCAGAGGACGAGGTGCTGAGCTGCCTACGACGAAACGGGGCTGGCCCGATGATCTTCCATTGGTTCAGCGGCCCTAAGCGCTTGTTAGAGCAAGTGGTCGCGGCGGGGCATTACATCGCGATCAACCCCGCAATGATTTCGACGCAGAAGTGGCAGAGGTTGGCTCATGCGGTGCCCCGAGATCGCATTCTCACTGAGACTGACGGGCCTTTTGCGAAGCAAAACGCAAAGCCGGCAGTACCGCTCGATGTTAAATACGTGATCGAATGGTTAGCTGCCCAATGGCAGTGCTCGCTCGCGGAAACCGAGATGACGGTGAAGCAAAACTTCGCCCAACTGCGAGACAGTCCTGCACATTGATTGACGCGTGGCACTGATCGTCGGCGGCTATCTCTCGATCGTGCTGATGATCGGCATCGTCGCGAGACGAGTTCGCCGCGGCAGTAGAACTTTCCCCATTCGCATTTCCGAGGAGGCTGAGAACAGCACTTGTCGATTCTCCATATAAAGGATAACAAAAGATTATCCTGTGACCCGCAAACCGAATTTTAGCCGTGAAGAGCTAAAAGGCCGCTACGATGTTGCAACGCTTACAGATGACGCTTGGCATGCCTATGCCGGCGACAGAACGGCGCAGCTCGTCGCCCGGTATCTCGCTCAGTGTCGAGCGTGTTCGCGCGTCGTTTTGAATGCTGGCTCTGGCGTACACGCACTGAACGTCGACTCGTGGGAAGAAATATGCGTCGATCTTTTCGAGGCGCCCATCCAGGGTCACAAGAAATCTGTCTGCGCAAACGTAGAGCACCTTCCATTCACCGCTGAATCATTCGGCGCCGTCGTTTGCGTTGGCGAAGTCCTGGGCTACTGCGATGCGGCCCAAGCGATCAGTGAATTCGATCGCGTGCTCCAGCGTGATGGGCTTCTAATTTGTGATTTCGGAAGCACGCGCAGCTTGCGGCATTGGTGCACGCCAGTCTACGGTCGCGCGGCTGACATGATCACGGACGTTTATAACGGTAGTCCCGAACCCATTTGGATTTACGATCCCGAATATGTTTGCTCTATTCTCGAATCAAATCGATTCCGACTTGACCGCGTTCATGGCACGCACACGTGGTCTTCGCTGAGCCGGAGGCTGGGTTTCCAGCCTTCAACCGCGGCGAAAGTAGAGAAAGCCTTGCATCACGTGTCGTTGCCCCGCTCATGGGCGGACGTCACAACAATCGTTGCCGTCCGAATCTGATTCTCGAAATGATGACGACGAACAGTTTGCGCGTCTCTTTTGTGTTCTCAGCAAGACAATAGAGCAATGCGGCAGCAAGAATGAAGGGAATGAAGAGCAACCCGCTGCCCATTCGGTTCAGACACCAGTTTGCTACGAGCAACACCACGATGATGGCCGTCAAACGAAGCATCTTCGGCGCGAAGAATTTGCTCACGACATCTCCAATCCGTGGCAGACGATCAACGAAACGTCTCCGCGCGGAACGCCTGTCGTCGCCGGTTGTGCCGAAAGTGTCGTCCGGGTTGATGTTGGCGACTTGTTGTGAATACAGCTCGTTGATCAGCCGCTCACGGACGGCGAACGGTTGTGGCGGCAAGAATGGCCGATCCCAGCGGAGATAATGCTTGAAATAGATGCAACGAAGGATCGTCCGCAGTTCGCAGGCCGTGACGGCGGTACGCTGCTCCGGCAGCATTATCATCAGATCGGCAGGATAACTCGCAGCACCATTATACGACTGCAGGACCGGATATCGGTACCGGAAGTCCACCAAGCGAAAACCGAGTCTTTTGAAATACTTAATCAGTCGCGTATCTGACACCCAATCGCCGTTAGGTCCCGGTTTGCGGGCAACTTCGAACGTGATGGTGAACCCCGGGCGGTACTCCTGCGCCAAATACGACTCGATACCCTCCACCGCGTCGCTTGGCACGAGCCCGGTTCGTCTCCGATGGGAAATGCACAAGTACTCGAAAAAAAAGACGTGTTCCTCTTGGAAGTAGCTGAACTGTAGATATCCGGTTACCTCGCCGGCCTTCTCCAAGGCAAAACAGCGAAACTCATCGACGAGCGCGTCCCGGCTGTGATCAATCCAGTAGAGGATCTGCGACTCGGGATTCTGCGCTTCGGGCAGAATTGTCTCACGGTAAATGGCAAGAGCTGCCTTGAGGCGATTTCTTGCGCGGTCGGTCCGCTCAATTGGCTGGAGGTCCATCGGATAATCTTTTGTTATCCTTCATTGAATTCGGACGGATTGGACTGATCCCAGCGAGCCGAGCAGACGCCGAGGATGGCGGTGGCTGAGCACGTCGCGTTGCGATTTGTCATTCACGTGGGTGTAGATCGTCGTGGTGACGATTGAACTGTGGCCTAGGAAATTTTGGATGAAACGAAGGTCGACGCCTTCCTCGAGGAGCATCGTCGCCACGGTGTGCCGAAACATGTGGGGGGTGATGCTTTCGAGGGATGCCGCCTTGGTGTGGCGTTTGAGCGCCATTCGGATCGACTGTTCAGATAGCCGACGCCCAAAGCGGTTGGTAAAGAAAAACGCGTCTGCCTCTCGCATGGTTTCGGTGAGGTTGATGTAAGCTATGAGCGCGCTAAGCACCTCGATGTCGCACAAGGGAATCAATCTTTCCTTGTTTCCCTTTCCTCGAACGCGAACGGCTCCTCGTTCGAGATCAACGGCGCCAACGCGCAGGTTCGAGATTTCCGAAACCCGCATGCCCGAGGAAAACATGAGCTCGAAAAGCGCAACGTCACGGATGGCGAGATCGCGCGATCGAGCGCGAGGCATCTGAAGATGGCAGTTCGCGTACATCGAGCCAAAAAACCTCTGCAACGTCGAAAAACTCACTGTTCTCGGAAGCGTACGACCGACACGAACGTCGACCCGCAAGTCGCGTGCGGGATTCGGCTCGACGAGTCCTTCGCGCTCGAGAAAGCTGAACAGTGATTTCACCGCAGCCAATTTCCGCCGCTGACTTCTAGGTTTGTAATGGTGGAGACTACGGGCATACGCGCGCAGGTGCTCGCGTTCGGTTCGCGTCTCGTCGCCGGAGCCGCAGTGCTGGAGGGCAAAACGATTAAACTGGGCAAGATCAAGCCGATAGGCTTTCACAGTGTGGGTGCTGAAATTCCGCTCGAATTCGCAGTGATTGAGGAAGGTTCCGATATTTTCGCATAGGATTGGCATGATCGCGCTTCTGCCGTGTTCTTCCTATGGCTGACAAGAGGCATTTAGAAGAATTAAGCGCAATCCGCCCCAGGGCTCTCGCCTAGGCTACAAGGAATCCCTCCGACCATTCCCAAACATGAATGTTTCATCTCGTGGCGCAGATTGCGTCGCCTCACCGGAAGACGCCCAAACATTACTGACTGGAAGCCTAGATTCGTGGCGTGGGTGGATCGCATCCAAGGCAAGGATGGAATATTTGCGGCGCTGGATTACGCGCTTGATGTTCGGCTTTCGAAGCCATTGGGCGGAAATTTCAATGCGACGACCTTTTGTAGCCATCTGCCAAATCCATTCCCGCTCTGACGATGCATTCGAGAGTTGTTGGCGAGTGATTAGGCGATTGGTTCGGACGGCCATGGCCGATACCAATGTGATCGACTGAGTGCCGGCCTGGTGCTATACCAAGAGGCACGCGCAGGGTATCAGGCTGTTTCTGCGGCGCCATGACACACGAATGGCGGGATTACTAAAACGCGAGGTCCACCACAAATTGAAGACCGGAAAAAAGCGCAACTAGCAATAAATTATTCTAAAATGAGTGTACTCCAGGTAGCAGAGCAGTTTGTGGCCGCCATTAACGCGCATGACGTCGAGCGCATTGCGGCACTCATGAGCCCCGACCATCGTTTCACCGACTCCTTGGGAAATGAGGTTGAGAGGCGGGAGTCGATGCGCGGAGGGTGGGATGCTTATTTTGAAATGGCGCCAGACTACACCTTGGTTATCGCTGAGAGGTTTCTCCACACCGACAACAAAGAGCAAGTCATACTGCTGGGAATGGCTCGTGGCTCATATGCCACCGAAGGACACCTTCGAGCCGGCAGCGCCTGGAGCACCGCGCAGCGGTACGGGCGACAGTTCGAAACGGGCACATTCCCGAGTGGCAAGTTTATGCGGACAACGAACCCCTCCGGGAGCTGATGCGCGCCGCGGCGGCCTAGGCGCTCTAATGGACGACTACTATTGCTCAGTCCGCAGCGCGGTCGGTTTGCGCACAATCTGCTCAGACGAAAAAGGGCAAGCCTAGAACCCGCGGGGTTCTCCTTGGCATCGCATTCTCCATGTGCTCAAGTCTCAGGAAGGCCGTGCTCCAAGCGTTTTGCTGCCACTGTCGGGCTTCTTCCCAGTTACTCGAACTGCGCCAGCCGGAGTGGATTAGGTGGACGTGGGTCTTGTTGCCTTCCGGCAGGAAGAATACTACGACCTGCGTCAAAGGATCTGCATCATGGGCGAAGCTTTTGAATCGCTCCGGAGTTCCCCATTCGAAAGCAAGGAATTTGTCCGCTTCGATCGCGGTTATCCGACAACCGATGGGGCTATCGTTTTCCCTGTCATCAGGGCGCCAGGACAATTCATATTTACCGCCGAGCCGGGCCTCCACTTCGGCCAACTCCGTCAACCACCTCTTCAACAGATGGTTGACGGTGAACATTGCGAAAGCCCCATTGTGCTTTGCGTCTCAACGAAGTCGATGCGTGCACAATCCTGTCCATTTTCACCCTTTGTTCGCATGGCCTCCTCTCATATCAGCCTTTTGAAGCCAACGCTGCGACGACCTGTTTTGACGGCCAGTTCTCCAGAACGCCGCTCCAAGCCCGCGTGAACCAACGGTATGACTCAGCCCACAACTCGCCATCCCGGAAGCCGTAATGACGGAAAACGATTCGCGTTTTATTGTCGGCGGTCGGCTCGAATGTCAGTTCGACCCAGGTCGGCAGCGGATCCTCGTTACGAATCTCCGGAGCGGCGTACGGTGGCGCGTGACTGCCCTTCAACTTGTCGGCCGCGAATACGATCCATTCAAATGTCAGCTTCTTCCCCGGCACCATCTCGAGGATTCGCGCGCCTTTGGTGCCATGGACAAGGCCCTGCGGGTCATCGGCTGGGAAGAACATAATAGTGTATTCATCACCTGGCTTGGAACCGATCCGTGCGTCCGGCGCAAAGAATGTTTTCACGCCTTCTGCGGTGCTCCAAAGCCTGAAGGCCTCAGCGGGCGTCGCGTCCACGATCTTTTCCAGCATGATGGTATGATCGGTCTTGGTCTTGCCCTTCATGATATCCGGCTTTTGTGCCTGTGAACTGGGCGAAGCCGCCAGAATAGCTCCGATCATTGCGATGGTTGTATATCTCATTTTCATATTGATTTGATGTTGGTTGGTGGTGTGTGTCTGCTTTAAATTATCGTTCGCTACGAGCGCTTTCGGAGCGGCCGGGGATTCCTAGCTTCTGCGTGGAGAAGCCAACGATGGCTCCGAGAACGGCCCCGGGCAGCATGATCTGAAAATAGTAATGATGACCGTTGGGATCGGGGGTGAAGGCCGCCGCTCCGTAGCTAAGGAGCAGGCCAAAGACAAGGCCGGCGGCAATCGCCGGAAGCAGTTTGTTGGTCCGCGATGCGATCAATCCGGTCAAGATGCCGGTAATCAGGCCCTTCAGAGTGGATCCGATGACAATTTGGAGAAATATCATCCTTACGGCAGGCGTTAGATAAGAGGACAATCCGTCCAGCAACCCCAGGGTGGCCCCCGCAATAATTCCGATAAGTGGCTTTGACATAATAGTTAGTGTTCGTGTTAGTGGAGAACTCTTTCTCCTCACTCTACTATTAAACACCCGGAGGATTTTCTTTAGATTTACTTCCTAAGAAATACAGCGACGGCTACGCGCATCAGGAGATATGCCAGCAGCAAATATAACAGAATCTTGTTTTTCCGGAGCCAGCGAAGGGAAATCTCAAGCCACGTTTCTTCGTAAGCTTTTACTGGCTTTTGATCGAGAAAACGCGTGATATCTTCCATCAATTCCAAGCCTGATGGATATCGATTCTCAGGATATTTGCTTAACGCCTTGTTACAGATGGCACGCAGCGGTCGCGAAATCTTTACCAACGAGCCTCGAATCGTGGCTTGGTCTACCGAATTGTCGTTGAGTCGTCCGGTTAGCATGAACAGCAAAATCCTACCGAGTGCAAAGACGTCCGTTGCCGGACTCACGGCTCCAAGACCTGGATCCAACTGCTCAGGAGCCATGTAGATCGGCGTCCCCGCGGTCTGCGACGAATTTTCCGACGGGAGGGTCTGAGACAATGCGCGGGCGATGCCCCAATCGACCACAAGTGTCTCGCCAAACGGAGCGACGATGATGTTGCCGGGTTTTAGGTCCAAGTGCACGATTTCTCGCGCATGCGCGAATCCGATCGTTTCGCAGACTTGACGGAAGATTCTCAATTTCCAAGCAAGAGAGGGCTCGTTCTTGAGCGCCTGTTCTAGCGATTCGCCCTCGATAAATTTCATCGTGTAGTAAACTCGCTTGTCGTCGAGGACACCGACGTCATAAACAGACACAATGCCCGGGTGATCAAGTTGCGCGAGAGTCCGCGCTTCTGCGCGCAGCCTGATGGAGAAATCTTCGACGTCCAAATCCTCCTGAACGAGCTTGAGAGCAACATCACGAGCAAGCTCCCGATCGTGCACCAAGTAGACCGTCCCCATTCCGCCAGCGCCGATCAACTTCTTTAGCTCATATCGAGTCTTCGCCAGACTCGGTTCCGAGACGACCTTTTGGAGGTTTTGAATGACGGCGTCTGTCAGCATTCGTTCTCTCGAAGCCGTAAACCGAGGAGCTGGCGAGCATCGTGCCTATATTCCTCGCGCGACAAACTTATCTGCTTCAGGTAGCCGAGAAGGATACGTCGGAAATCGCGTCGCCCCCCAGCCAGCCGATTTGTGATATCGGTGGTCGTTAGGTTAAATTGCTTGGCAAGGTCTTCATAGGAAATGCTTGCCTCATCGGAAAGGTAAAATCTTTCAAAGAGGGCGTAAGATTGAGTCCTGTCCTTCTCGTGATACTCGGCGGCGAAAGCGACCAAAGCTCCTTCGAAGACCGAACGAATCCACTCCCGCTCAAAAAACGTGTCGGGATTCTGGGCGCTGTTGTCCAATCCTGATTCTTCCTCTTGATCAAGCAGTTCCATCGATAAGTGTTGGGCACCTCCGCCGCGTTTCAGCCGAGAGGAATGCTTGCAGTCATTCAGAACGAACCGATCTATGCAGCAGCGAAGGAACGTGCGAAAGCGGGCTTTCTTTACATCGAACCTTTCGAAATAATTGTTCTCTACCGCCACCAGGAAAAAGTCTTGAGTCAGGTCTTTTGCGTCTTCTCTTGTCTTCTGATGCCGAAACCGCAGGTACTTGTAAACGGGTTGCCAGTAGATCCGGACCAAGGCATCCCAGGCCTTCTGACTAATCCCCGTACTTTGGGAGCCGGAGTCGCCGACCAAGGCGGGAATTGTTGTCGGGAAACCACCTCCTCCGGGCGCGGTGAGCTGGGTGTCAATGTTCATCTCCGTCGCAGGAATGTACCGGTCTTCAAGAGTCTACATTACTCCCGGAATTTTGGGAAGCGGAGACGGGGGATGATCTTTCGCCCCGGATCCGGGAAAAGAACGTGTCCCTAAAAGTTCCAGCGGAGATAGTGCCTTGCTTCATCAAGCGGAGGTGAAATTCCTTCGGCTAAAGTGAGCGCCTTCTACTTGGGCTGCCTCTGCACCCACAGAGACTATTTCTGCTTTCCCGAGAGCGTAAGTAACAGCTTGTGTCGGCCAGTTGGCGAACCGGAATTTCTGTTTTTTCTATTTGCATTTCGGGCCGCCTTGACACGTTTCGCTAGTATTCTGGCAAGCTCGAACGCGGTGTGGATTTCCGCCGCCCAAGATGCGGGATCAGGTTCAATCGTCTCGACAACGACAGAATGGCCCTCGGCCCGCAATTTCGCTTCAAGTCCGGAGGCCAGTAAATGTTCCGGGCCGGCCCCCATGCGAA
>JAVHWA010000043.1:0-15728 GCA_032160165.1 Acidobacteriota bacterium | reverse complement strand
GATCGACAATTGCAGCTTGTAGGTATGCGGCAGCGTCAACCCGCCTTCGGTTTTGAAATCCGAAAACTCCTCGACCAGCTTTGTTATCGCATCGCCCTGCTGTTGGGTAATGCCCGGCCCGCTGGGCATCTGTTGAGGAAGCCGCTTCTCGTACTCCGTGCGGATGTGTCGGAAGGTTTGAGCGTCAAAGAACAGCCTGGTCTTCAGTCCCGCATTGTTCTTTCCCTCGTACTCGAGCACATAGGCCTTAACGTCGCCCACCTTTTTTGTACCGGCGTATTTTATCTTCGCGTCGGCTGAAGTGAGGCCCAGCAGAGGCCATGCAGCGGAAAGCGCTCCTCCCAGCAATCCGTCCCGCAGAGGCATCTCATGTTGCATGAAGAATGTTCCCAGGTGCGAGTGCAATCCAGGCTTAAGATCGGCCACGGTCAGGACTTTGCCGTCAAAGCCCAGCTTCTCGTACGGATATTCACCGTTTCCGTAAATAATCGCGAGCAGGCTTTTCGTTCCCTGCGACGCCATGACAGAGCCGCCCTGCGACGAGCCGGTGCCACCGATGCGAAATGTTCCGACCGCTGTCCCCAGAATCACATGACTTTTGATTTTGCCGCGCGCCTCGGCTGAGCCGAGGGACTCCAGATGCTTGGCGACAACATCTTCGGCAGTCATCTTCTCCTGCACCGGTGTGGACGGCCGGGCAAAGGCGACGGTCGAAAGCAGCAATGTTGAGACGCAACTGAGCGCGAGTAGCCTGAACGAAAAGACACTGAATCTCATAGCCTGTTTGCTCCAATACTTATAGATTAATTCCCATGGCCGTGGGGAGACACCTGTTTTGGCGCTAAGCCAGCAAGAGAATCCTCGAAAATGTATGACACGCGCGTGCTCGGTGTCCACCGATACCTAAGCGCCCACCGACGCGTCGCTGCACTCGAGGGAACTGCAGATAACGACTTCACCTGGGCACTTCCGCGGTCTGAAGAATGTCACTGATTACGGAATCCGGAGTCGCGCCGTCCAGTTCAGCCTCGGCTCGAAGACTCAAACGGTGCCGCAGCGCGGGACGCGCGATGTCGCGCACGTCGTCAGGAGTCGTGAACTCGCGACCCCGTAAGGCGGCAAGGGATTTCGAGCAAAGCAGCAGCGCAACTGAAGCGCGCGGGCTTGCTCCGTAAAGCACCGATGGATGGAGCCTCGTGCGCCTTACCAGGTCAACGATGTAGTGTTGCACTCCGGGCTCCACGCGCGCATTCCGCACATCCATTCGACAGCGCGTGATCGCATCCGCATCGGCCAGGGGGCGAATATCAACCTTATCAAGGTAACGCGAGTTGAAACCCGCATCCCAATTTGCGACCACCTGTTGCTCCGCGGATTCGGATGGGTAGTCAAACAATATTTTGAGAAGGAAGCGATCAAGCTGGGCTTCCGGCAAGGGATATGTGCCTTCATATTCGATCGGATTTTCTGTCGCCAGAACAGTAAAGATTGGCGAGAGCAAGTGTCGCTCGCCGTCGATCGTCGCCTGACGCTCTTCCATTGCTTCGAGGAGCGCTGCCTGCGTCTTGGGCGGGGTCCGATTGATCTCGTCCGCCAGGAGTATGTCGGTAAAGATCGGCCCCTGACGTAGAGTGAAGTCAGACGTAGCCACGTTGAAGACGTTCGTTCCGGTGATGTCCGACGGCATCAGGTCGGGCGTGAACTGTATCCGGCCGAATCCCGCCCCGATAATCCGCGCCAGCGTTTTGACGGTTAGCGTCTTAGCGGTCCCCGGCACTCCTTCGATCAAAGCATGGCCTTCAGCGAAGAGTGCGACCAGGATCTGCTCAATCGCGTAGTCCTGCCCGACGATGACTTTGCGAAGCTCCGTCAGGATGTGCTCGACGGTTGTAGAGACGTATTGAAGCATGAGAGAGGGTGACGGGTGACCGGTGTCGGGTTTCAAGAGTTGGGTGCCACTCTTTACTCATCACCTATCACTTATTACCTATCACTGTTTCTTCTCCTTTGGGCAATTTAGTTAGAGCGTATCCTGCCGGAGGCCTTCGGCGGTTTGCCGCGTTTCGCGCGAGCGGATCCGCAGGCCCAGAACTCGTTCGATCATACGTAGCTGCCTGACCAGAGCCAGGGCTTTCTTTGAATCAAGCGGAGCGCCATTAATGGCCTCCTCGCAGTCGCGCATCACTGACTCCAGCCGCGCGGCGCTTAGCTTTTCCGAACGCGACGACACCCGGGCCGCGATTTCAGATCGACTGCTATTGTGACCAAGACCGCCATAGCGCACAAGCACGCGGCGAATTCTGGTGTATATGTTCTCGATGGCCAGGTCATAAGCCCGCGCACGCTGCTGCAGCTCGGCCATCGAGGCGACGAACTCAAGGCTGGATCGCCGATCCACACGAGCTACAGGTAAAGGCCGCGCGAAGCGGCGGCCGCGTGTCCATAAAATAACCAGGACTATCAAAATCGCCTGGCCAACCATCCACATAATTGGCGTACCCGCGAAGTAAGCAATGAGTTGGTTCCGTGTCGCACCGCGGCCCTGATGATATTCGTCGAAAGCGACAATGCCCTGGCGACTTGTGACCGCATTAATTCCCAGTTGAAGATTATCCGCCAGGCCTATCCCGTTATTCGCGATGATGAACGGGTCGCTCAGAATGACTATGCGACCGGCCCCATGTGGGTAGTCGACCAGCAGCCCCCCGCGATGGTCCTCGAGATATACGACCGGCGCAGGTGATAGCAGCGGCCGTTCGCTCTTTTCAGTGGACGAAGATGTTCGCCCGTTGACTCCGCCCCGTCGATCTCTTTCGGATGGGTAGTCAGTGAGCGATTCATCCGCGGGATTTGTTGAAGCATTGTCGAGCTTAGAGACAACGCTGATGGCCCCTGAGAATTTGGACGGGAGAACGGCGTCGAGGTTCCGGGTAAAGACACTTGGGATCATCGGCTGGACCAGCGGCATTCCCGTCGTCATTTCTTCCACACTTTCCGGACGAAGTGATCGGCCCGGCAATTCGCTCGCTTGCGTAGAGATAGACCAGTCTCCCGAAGGCGGGAGCAGTCGCTGGTCGGGTCTGCGGTCAATCAGCACAAGTTGACCGCCGCGCTCGACCCAGCTCAACAGACTCTGGACTTCGTCCGCTTCGAATGGCGCCCGCGTCTTTCCAATGACAACAAATGTCGTGGGCCCGGTGGCGCGATCAGAGTCGAGCAGCGCTTGAGTGTTCTCGCCCCAACGCATTACCTTTCGGCCCGTTTCCGCAAGCAGATCATAGAACGCCAGCGTTCCCGTCTTTCCCTCATTGTATGTTGATCGGTCTGGTTCAAACTCAGTGTCCGGCTGCCGCTCTGCAGTCACATAGGACGCCGTGTTGAGCGCGATCAGGAGCACGAGCACGACGGTTACGGTGATTGTGATTGCCAGACGTTGACGCATTTAAATAGTTTCGAGTTTTGAGTTTTGAGTTTCGAGTTCTTATTTCTTAGTTCTTAGTTCTTAGTTTTCATAGTTGAGTGATGAGTTAACATCCAAGTCACAACTCCAAACTAAGAACTCAAAACTTTCTCATACCCCGCGCGGAAAGCCGTCCAGTCATCGGTCGACGTTTGCCGAGATCCATACCAGTGGTCTTCAAAGCTGCTGGTGAGCCTTTGCATCTCAGCCAGCAACGGTCTCTTATCACGCACTGCTCGCAGATAGTCGCGGTTCGTTTTGTTTTGTGCGAGCGTCAGGATTTTGCGGTCGCCCAGTTCGCACAAAAGCGCGATGTAGGCTTTACGAATAGCTGCGCGCAGCTCGCCCGCGCGCGCTAAGGCCTCCGCTCGGGCCAGCAAATCAGAAGCAGTCTGGTCCGGGGCAAGGCGCTCGCCAAGAACTATGCGCGCCTCCGGCAGCTGACGCTTTTCCCGACCCCGCTGGAAATAGGGGACCAGTGTTGAGACCGCATAAGCTAGGAGGCCTAACGCCAATCCAAAAATGAGTACCATGGCTATGAAAGAAGCCCAACTCATACTCCCCGCTGCAAGACCACCTCCGCTGCGGAATAGGCTCCACACCCATTCCCAGAAGCGCTTCCAGGTGCGTAGGAAAATATTCTCCTGAGGAGGTTTGGGCTTAAATACCGGACGATCCGAGACCTCCTGGAGCCTGGACTTGTCTTCGGCCTTGGCGGTGGCTGCCACTGGGTCCGTGCGGACGTCTGCTTCTTCCAAACGCTCGTCGAGTGCTCGCAACCGGTCAATGGCACGCTGCAAGATCTCTTTGCGTTTCGGATCGCCAAAGGGCGTCGCCTGGAAGGCCTTAAGGTCCTCGGCAAGCCAGTCGGTGTTCACGCTAACGGTGCCACCGTTCCACTCAACCGTCTCTCCGCGAGGAAAACCATTGATAACGCCATCGACAATTGCAGTCGTGCGGTCCCAGTCTTTGATATTTCGCTGCGATCCCAACTCTGCGGCTAGTTCAAGTCCCCGAACGGCTCGACCGGTTCGTTCTCGATACTCTTTGAGCGGAATCGCGTACGCACTTGTCACGACAAATATCATGACAATCAATGCCCACATAGTATGGCTGCTGGAGAGCAGGGAGAGGCGCCCGCGCCGAGTCCGCTCGGCAGTCAGTGGCCCTTCATCGACGGTGCGTTTTGTGAGTGAGCTCGAGCGCATTTTGATCGACTATCGCGTGCCAAACGTTGGGCCGCGCGGATTCCGCTGCGCTACGGGCGGCGCATACGCCGACGACTGGCGAATGGCGTACTGCCCGTAAGTGGCGTTGGGCTGTGCATACTGATTCGGCATCACCAATTGTCTTGCCGCGATCAGTTCTATGTCATAACCCTCCTGTCTTACACGTTCGTCCACGTACATTATCGAGAGTCCAAGCATCAAGACCGGCACCAGCAGGATTCCGCTGACCTGAGCGAGCACGCTATAGCTGATGGCATACCAGGTCGGCCAGGTCAGGCTTTGATAAGGCGATATGTTGACGCCCTGCGAGTAGCCGTACCACAACAAGGGCACCATGAAAATCATCAAGGCCGACCAGGTGGCAAACAGATAAAAAAGATACATCGCCATGAGTCGCCGCAAATTACCCTTGGCGAGGGAAAAGCTCCTGCCGATGGAGTCAAACACACCGCGACCTTCGATCATCAACACCTGGGGGACGTAAACAATGAACTTGATCAGTAGGAAGAAGAGCAGGAACGCGAGAAAGGTGACCGACAGAATCCAAATAACCACCAGCACCGTCGCCAGCCAGCTATGAGTTTCCGCGTTCGAATATCTTCCGAGGAGAAAAATCTGCATCACCAGCGCCCAAACGAATACTACGATCACGAAGGCCATCCCAATCCAGAGAGCGATCAGGATTGAGGCGCCGAAGAGGCTTCCGAATCGCGCGCGCACATTGCGATACGTCGTGCGAGCGGAAAACGGCTCATTCCATAACAGGTGGGTTATCAGATTGCGTGCCGCTCCGCCGATCACTATCACGTTGAGCAGCAGTCCTGCGATTTGGATCAGGAGACCAAACATCAGGAGGAATACTGCCATGCCGCTCAACCGCCCTGAGCGACCGGCAACCGCGACCATCAATGACCCCAGGGCTGAGACGATTACGGGTGGCGCGGCCATTCGAACGAGCGTCATGAAGTGCCGCCGATAGAGCCGGACGGCGCGATCAATGAGGTCGCCTGCGCCGAGAGGAACGAGAGACAGTTGGTTGACCGCTGTTGGCGCTAGCATGGTCTATCGAGAAGAGTGATTGCTAACAGAATTCGAAGCCGGACGACACCGCCGATCTTAGCATATGAGGGGCTATGAAAGGATAACAAGCGGCCTTTGAAAACCCGGTTCCCAGCCAACGGATAAGTGGGCAATCGCCTCGTTCATCTTCGCGCGCCAGCGCTGAACATCTATCGACCCAGTGCTGTCATTGTATTGGGCTCTGGCGGAGTTAAGCTATCCAATCGCACGGTCGCTGGGGAATTCGCATACTCTGCGACCGTAGAGTTGTGTTATAAGTAGGAGCGATTCCCCTATGAATCAACACGGAAGTGGATTTTGCCTCGCTTTGCCTGCTCCCCTAAAGCAGGCGCTACCCAACACCTACTCCCCGGATGTTTCTATATGTTCGGAGGTTAATCATGAAAGTTCTACTGACCTGTTCCATATTGCTGCTTGCGGCTCTTGCAATGCCGCGTCCGTGCCTGGCACAGGCCGGTGCTGATCTTTCGCTGACCAACTTCAGATGGAGTCGTTATGTTCGGGCATTGAACGACGAACCTGAATGGAATGAGTCGCCCAAGGAACGAGCACGATACGAAAGAGAAAAAGCAACGAACGAAAAGAATTATGGCGATCTGATAAGAAGTCACGAACTGAAGAAACTTGAAACCGAGGCTGCCCGCAGCTCTGTCAGACCAGAGGAGATATTCGTATACAAAGTCAAAGTGCAGAACATGAGCACCAAAACTACGAAAGCGTTATTCTGGGAGTATCAAATCGTAGAATCAGCCAGCCCGGAAAACGTGACTCGCAGGGAATTCTTCTGTGCGACTCAAATCAAATCAAATGACGGGAAAGATCTGGAAGTCTACAGCGGCGCACCACCGGCTGCAAAAGTTATCAGCGCGAAGACCCTCGGCGGGGAGTCCCGCAAGCCTTTCGTAGAGAAAGTAATCATCAACCGCATCGAGTATAGCGATGGCTCCGCCTGGCAGCGGACTGATTGGAGTTTCCCGACTCCGGAGGCAGCCACACTCTCAACCGCCAAGCGGGACATTCATGAGCCAGTCTGCAGGGGTCTCTAACTACATAACCTAAACCGTACCTGAACGCTTTCTACACCGAATCATCGATTATGCGGAGCGTAACACGGTATTTTGCATCTCTCTGTCCGCTTCTCTGCGAATCGGTTCGGATACCTCCTGCTCGGCCGGGCTGAACTTCGGCGTCGAGCGACCAAGAATGGCATAACATGAAAAGACCTAACAGCTCTCTCTTTTCCAATAGCTGTTTCGGACTGCGCGCTTCTGTTCTTATCTCACTGATACTCATTCTCCCTTTCATCCAATCGGTGTATTCACAGGAGACAACGCTGGGGCCGACAGTACCTCAAGACGACGAAGTCATTCGCATCAACTCAGATCTCGTTCAGTTGGACGTAATGGTTTTCGATAAGCAGGGGAACTTCGTTAACGAGCTGAAACCTGAACAATTTGAAGTACGTGTTGATGGTCGCCCTCAGACTGTCGCGTTCTTCGAGCAGCTAACGTCGGGCACGCAGGCGGAAGAGGCACGATTGTTGGCGATGCGCGGTGGCAAGGCGCGCGCCCTGGCGGCGGGCCCCGGTTCTAATGACACGACGCGCGGGCGCGCAACCTTCTTTTTTGTCGACGATTTCCATCTCAGTGCGGACAGCGTCGCACGCACCCGGAAACTACTTCAGCGGTTCATCGACGAAGAGTTGGGCGAGTCCGATCAAGCTGCGATCGTCTCTACCAGCGGGCAGATCGGATACCTCCAACAGTTGACTGACAACAAGGCCGCGCTGCGTGCAGCGGTGATGCAGATCAATTACCGGGCGCGCTCTTCCAGGTCGATAGATCTTGAAAGACCGCCAATCTCTGAGTTCGAAGCGCTCGCCATCGCTCGCAACGATACAACGGCCATCAATTACTTTACCGATCAAACTCTCAAGGAGAACCCGGAGATGTATGCGAACCGTGATAGTGCGGAAGAAGCGGTCCGTGCTCGTGCGCGCCAGGTCCTTGAACCGGTCGCATTAACGACCGCGAGCACTTTGACGGTGCTGCAAGACCTCGTGCGGACCTCATCGCGATTGGCCGAACGCAAGCTCGTCTTCTTTATCGCAGATGGATTTTTCCTCGACACCAGCAAGCCCGGCCTCACTGAGAAATTAGAGGGCATTACTAACGCAGCCGCGCGCTCCGGCGTGGTGATCTATACGATCGATGCGCGCGGTTTGACGACCGGATTACCCGATGCGAGCAGTAAGCCCACTGGCGATAAATCAGGGCGGTTAGCCAGGATCAATGGCGGTGAGCTGTCCGTTTCACAAGATGTGCTGCGGACGCTGGCAGCAGATACCGGTGGTCGGGCATTACTCAATACAAACGCACTCGATAAAGCGTTAACCAATACCCTGAGCGAAACATCAGCTTACTACCTTATTGCCTGGAAGCCGGATCGTCCGACGGACGGCGCCGACAAATTTCAACGTGTTGAGGTAAGCATTAAGGGGCACCCGGAACTGTCCGTAAGGTCACGTCGCGGATATTTCGCTGCGCCGACCACTGTGTCTGCGAGTAAGCCCAAGACCAAAACGACGGCAACTCCTGCTTCCCCACAAGCAGACGAACTTCGAACCGCACTCGGGTCCCTTTATCCGCTTTCGGCTTTGCCGACGTATCTCTCCATTGGTTACACCAATACAGCCCTTGAAGGGTCGATTTTGACGGCCTCGATACAGGTTGATACGGGCGACTTCGAAGGGACGATTGAACAATCTCAAACTGCTTCCACAATCGACGTGGTGTGCGTGGTCTTCGACAGCAAAGGGAAACAAGTCTCGTCCATCAAGAGTCAGGTTAACTTTCCTCCAACGAAGGCGACTGATGGACAACCGCCACCTTCGCGCCGCGCAAGTTTTAGCCGTCAGTTCAAGGTCACACCTGGTCTTTACCAGGTGCGTCTGGCTGCCCGTGACAATAAGAGCGGCCGCGTGGGCAGCTCCACGCAATGGTTGGAGATTCCGGACATAGCGAGCGGAGACTTCGCTCTCGCCGGCTTGATGGTGGCCGAATCCACCCCGACTACGTCTTCGGAAAAGGACAACACGGTTACACCTGGGACTGTCCAGGTAAGGCCGGATCACTTCTTCGATCGAACTTCGCAACTACGCTTTGTCACTACCATCTATAATGCTGCTCAACCTCCGGACGTTGTGATTGAGGTTATCGTCTCGCGGAATCGGCAACCGATCTTCGCCGAGCCGGCTAAGCGCGTGGGAACAACCGGGGTGACAGACCTCAAGCGCATCCCGTACGCGGCAGAAGTTTCGCTCGGCGACCTGGTGCCGGGCCACTATATCCTGCAGGCAACAGTCATTGATCGAACAACGAAGAAGAGCGCCACTCAGGAATACAAGTTCGTGGTGAGGTAAGAAGAGAGGTCGAGGAACGTGAAAAAAAACGGGCGGTGCTTTTGTGAAAAAGCACCGCCCTTCGAATTAACGATCCTGATTTGATCAGGGTCGAAGGTTAGAACTCAAAGCGGATCCCGAACTGCATGAGACGCGCTGTATAAGCATTACCGGATGAAGTCAGCCTACCGAAACTGGTGCTGCCGACGTCGAGAATGCCGGGGTTGCTGCCGGCGAAGAAGTTGGCATGGTTCAAGACATTGAACATCTCCGCCCGAAGCTGAATCCGGGTGGTTTCTGTAATGCGGATGTTCTTGGCCACGCCCATGTCCCAGTTGAAGTACATTGGGCCATTCAAGAAGTTGCGCTGCGTATTGCCGGTTGATCCCGGGGCATTGGGGAAGAAAACCTGCCCCGCGAAAGGCGCCGTGCCCACAGCACTAGCGCCGCGCACGCTTGAGATTGTGTAGCCTGCGGGGAGGGGCTGGGTTAAATCAAAGCCACTCAGCGTAGGTAGTCCAGCGCCTGTTGCCGTTGCAAAAAGCACCTTAGGATTGACTATGAACACCCCGTTCGGCGTTTTGAAGACACCGAACAAGTCCTGGACCTCACGGGCCGTCAGCGAGGTGGTGGCCGGCTGCGTCGCCGAGCGTCCGGCACGATTGAATGTGCCGCGCGCGTCGGTGATGCCGGTCGGCACTCCGGAGCTGATATTGATAATTGATGAAATCTGGAATCCACCAACTAATCTGTCCAGCGCGCCGCCACTGTTGAGGAAGCGCTTGCCCTTGCCGAATGGCAGTTCGTATAACCCGTTGAAGTTGATTGTGTGCGTGCGATCATAGATGGCACGTCCATAGTCACGACTCGGGTCGGTGTTGGTGAGATAGGGCTCGACGCGTGTTTGATTAACCTCGTCGGTGCTGCCGGTCACGTCCGTAAGAATCTTCTGGAACGTGTAATTCGCTTGCAGACTCAGCCCCTTCGTAAAGCGACGACGATACTCAACCTGAAGCGAGTTATAGTTGAAGCGACCGCCGTTGGTCGTGAAATTGACAACTCCCGCATTGTTATTAGGCAGGAAGTTGAGTTCGTTGATTCCGTTGATGACGTAAGTCTCTGCCAGCGCCCCCGGCGTCCCAGCTCGGAGTGGCCCCAGGATGACGCTGTTGTTCAGGAAACCGCCGCCAGCGAGCAAGTCAAAGCGGGTAAGCGGCACGCTGCCCACGATCGCCGGGTTATAGCGGGCATCCGTACAGCGTTGAGTTGGGTCACCCGTGCCCGCAAGCGTCGCACCTTGCAGTCGACAATTATTGTATGCTTTCAGGAAGTCCGCGAGGAATCCGTTCTTTGTGATATCCAGCTGGCCGTAGTCAATCGAGCGCGTCAGCTCCTTGCTGTAACCGCCGACGTAACGAACCTCAATGACACTATCGAACCCAATCTCGCGCTGAATGCCGAAGTTGTATTCGTAGTTCTTCTGGACCTGAAAGTTCGGGTCAATCAATGAAATCGTTCCGCCAAGGGCACCATTCTGCCCGCCCGCCGCTACATTGTTGTCCAGGAACGTGCGAGTCCCGGAACCGCCAGGGCCGAACGCGGAGACCGGCACGCAGATCGGCGCCTGGGTCGGGGCATTACCTACGCCTATCACTCTGAACTGCGTCGAGCCGGCACACGTACCGAGTCGCGCCGAAGCACCAAACGAACCCAGCCCGGAGTTGTTCAGAATGGCATTATCCTGCGAACGCACGTACTCGTCGTTAACATAGTCAACGCGGTAGCCGCCGCGAAGAATCGTTTTGCCTTCGCCCGGGAAGAGCCCTTTGAGGAAGCCATTCTTGAAAGAAGGCGCATATGCAAAGCTGATGTTCGGACCGAAGTTGTTCTTGTCAGGCCTGGTGAAATCTCCAGGTTTGCCAACGTTGCCGCCGACGGGCTGGAACGTGCCAATTGGGTTGAGAATCGTGGCAATCCCGTCCGCGCCCGAAGGGACAACCACCTCGAGAGAGACCTGGTCCGGGTTATTGAGCGGCGTATAGAACTCGTAGCGCAAGCCAAGGTTCAATGTCAGCTGTGGTGATATGCGCCATTGGTCCGAGAGGTAGCCCGCATAATTGTTATAGTTCAAGTTCCTGATTTGGGTTGCGCCCTTAACGAAACCCGAGGTCCCGCTTGTGGCGTAAAGCGTCTGGGAGCCGCTGCCGACAACGCCGCCGAGCAAGTAGCGCAAGCTGTTGGCTCTGCCGAGGTCGGTCGAGTTGATGCCACCGGGAAAATTCGCCGTAACCAGGGGAGGCGTTGCGGTATTGCCCGTCGTGGTAATACTAAATGTCGGTGTGCTGCCGGCATTGTTGATGGATGAAATCTTCCAAAACTGCAACTGGCCGCCGAAACGCAGTGTGTGCTTGCCAAAGGTATACGAAGCGTTATCCTGAATGTTGTAGTACTTCGTATTACGACCTTGACTCTGGAAACTGGGTTCCGGGTTGGTCGCGAGAGGAATACCGATCAGGAACGGCAGGTCCCTGGGGTCAGTGGTCGAGAGGAAGAAAGGCTTGCTGAGCTGATACCCGCCACGAACCTCGTTAGAGAACGAAGGCGTAGGGGTCATTTGCCACGCGCCCACATATAATGTCGTGGGGCCTCCCTGAGTATTGAACACCTCACTACTGAAGCCGGCAGCGATGTCAGTTCGGGCATCCGCATTTTTGTTGTACTTGTACACAAAGTTGGCGGAATTCTTTTCGTTGATGTCAACGTCAACGCGTCCGGTCGCCGCATTGCGAACTTCAGGGTTACCACGCAGAATGCTCAACGCCTGAAGGAAGTTGATGCCAGTCAACGCACCGTTTCCAACGGTCGGCATAGGATCCAGGATCCTGCTCTGGATCGTCGGGTCAACCGTCAGTACGCCACCCTGCCCAGCCGTAAGCGCTGTAGCGAACCCGGTCCCATTGAGCACATTAACCGTGCGGGTAACGCCCCCATTATCAACATAGGTGAAATTTCCACCGCGGGCTGCCGGTAGAAGTGTTGTCGTATTTATCGCTACCTGATTGGTTAGTCGGAAGCCTTCGTAATTGAAGAAGAAGAATGCTTTTTTGCCGTTGTAAAGCTTGGGGCCGCCTTCACCAAAATGCGGAAAAACGATAGGCCCGCTCAACGTACCACCGAACTGATCGCGCTTAAGCGCAGCTCGCGGAACGTTGTTAAGGTTGTTGAAGAAATTGTTGGCCGCAAATCTCGCGTTGCGGTTGAACTCAAAAAGGTTGCCGTGGAAATCGCTGCCGCCGCGCGGCGTCACTAACAAGACCTGCGTCGAGCCAGTGCCGTACTCTGCGCCCGCGTTTTGCGTGATCACGGTGAACTCACCAGTATCGTCAACGGTCGGTACGTCTGACACGAAACCGTTGCGGATAAAGTTGTCCTGTACATTAAGACCATCGCGCGTGTAGTTCACAGACGAGGAGCGTTGCCCATTGATTGAGCTGCTCGTCGGGTTGGAACCGGCGATCAGGTTAAGTAAGTTTAGCGGGTTGCGTCCATTAATGGGTAACTCTTTAACCTGGCGGGGCGAAACTGAATTGCTTAATTCGCCGTTTGACGCATTAACAACATCGGCTCCGGCAGTGACCACAACCGTTTCAGTGATATTGCCGATCTCGAGAGTCGCGTTCAGTGGGTAATCGCGACCGGCATCAATTTTCACATTGGAAGACGAATAAGTCTTGAACCCCGGCGCCGTAATAGTCACCGTGTAGGTTCCGACATCAAGAGCGGAGATGCTGAACGTGCCGTCTCCCGTGGCTTGAACTGTTTGCTCTTTGCCAGTTTGATTATCTTTCACGACCACGGTTGCGCCGGCAATATTGCCGTCCGGGCCTGCGACGCTTCCAACAAGTCGACCTGTAGTACCTTGGGCGAATGCCGACAGCGTGAACAAGCACAGCGTCAACACCGCCAAACTAAATCTCTTCATAGGGGACTCCTTCGACATAATTTGAACTCCTTCAGACAAGGTTGGCTTTTTTCAGAAGCTCCTGCGTAGACCATTCCTCAAGAGAAGCCCAACAGGTAAAAGCCGGACAATGGTTATTTGCGCCAGGATAAGGTGGAAATCGTGACCGAAAGCCCTAGCTAAGACGGCTCGAATACCAAAACATACTGCGGCAAGTCACATTACTTGATACAAAAGAGCAAGACCCATGCCGCCGGTCGACCGCAGAGATAAGTTATTCTTCGCATTAACTTAAACTCAAAAAGGCGCTGGGCTAAAGGTGAACGAAACTTGTAGATTTTGGATTCTTATACAAATCATTGGATGCGGGCGCACCCCAACGGGCTAATCGTCATACCCCGTTCCGCGCCGTCTTAAAAGCCGTGGCCGCGCGTCCCCTCGATGACAACTCGAAGTATCTCCAGAGGCGCCTCGCACTCCTCGGCACTTCCAAGCCAGATTGGTTTCGAAGGAAGGGGCCTAATTGGCTTCTACATCAAGTGACTTTTCGTCAATCGCCTGATTGAACGTGAACTCGCTGAGCGTCATTTCCCACTTGTCCATAGAGGACCCTGTAGTCTTGGTAATCTCTAGTTGAAGAGTATAGCTGTGAGGTAACGTTAGCTCGCCTTCCTGCTTGTAGTCGGAAAAGTTTTCAATCATCTTATAGCGCGTCTCCTGTTGGCTAGCCTGATTATCTATGCCCCCGCCGGCAATTCGAGCTCCGACTACCCTTTCATATTGAGTTCGCACATGCTGAAAGGTGGTTGCGTCAAAGTAGAGGGAGATATCCAGATCAGCTCCTTTGTTCGGAGAGTATTTAAGCTTGTGTACTAACCTGTCGCCGATCTTTTCCGTCCCTCCATATTCTATCTTCGCCTTTCGATCTTCGAGATTCAGTAAAGCCCACGCGGATGATAACGTTCCTCCCATCAGCCCGTCCTTGAAAACACTACTATGACTGAGAAGGAAATTCCCCAGAGTGGAGCGGACACCGGGGGTAACATATGCGACGGCGAATTTCTTCCCGTCAAAACCAAACTTCTCCCCTGGATAATTCGGAGCGTTGAATGCGATCGCGAGCAAGGCCTTCTTATTAACCGACCCAAGGACGGCACGACCATTCAGTGTCCCGGAACCACCGCGTGCCTTGAATGTCGCGCGGGCAGTGCCCACAGCAACGCGGCTGTGCTCGCCCGATCGCGCAGCTGCGGTCCCGATGGAGTCCAAATGTTTGGCAACCACTTCTTCGGCCTTCATTTTATCGGGAGCTCTACCCGTAGAACGAACAGAGGTCGTAAGCGACAACAGACTGGTCACAAGGGCGCATATGGCGATCAGCCCAAGGCGATGATGGCGTAGCCGAATCTTGATCATATTAAATCCTCCGTTGAGTCATCGTTGTGGAGATAGAGAGACAATCAGAAAGTAAGCACTCATTTACTGAGTCCATTAATACCACGAAGCGTGGTGCTGGAGGTCTTTTAACCTTCCGGCGGCTATTAAGTCAAACTTCCATGAAGAAAACCCGCGCCGACAAAGGCCCACGTCAAGGGAAGTTTGCTCTGAACTTAACTCTGGTCAAAAGGAATGGCTCGGGTAGCAATTGCAATGCGATTATGGCTGAAACCTACGGGACTTGTGCGTGTCCTGGAGCAAATCCCCTAGAAGAGTTCAACCGTCCTACGATGAGTTTGAGCGTGAGCTGTAGTTCTACGTGGAAGAGGTGGCGCCGGCGGCGTGAGCTCGTGATTCAAGAGCTTCCGACGAGTTCGCCATCCTGAATTCGATTTCGTCGGCCCGTCGTTTCGCTTCATTCATCAATTCCAGCAGGCGGTAGCACGTCTCGCGCGAGCCGGTGCAGATCTGCTCGTCGTTCTCGTTATGCAAAACATAGACACGTCCGTCGGCATTCAGCGGGAAGACCATTGGTTTTGTGCCCATCATAAACCGCCTTTCAAACCATGAAGCCCTCACGCGTGAAAGGTGACGCATCGAGCTACGCTGGCTTCAGGGACCAACCTGATGTCGTAGCAGCGGACAATATGCCAGGCATGGGCAGCGAGTCAATGATTTTCAGACAAGCGGCAGATAATTCTCAATGCCTTCGGGGCTGGCTGAGGCGTTTGGATTTTGATCTGCGTCGATTTCCCTCTCCGGCGAGTGGCTTCAGAGTTCCAGGCGTTTTCTTCTACGGTTGTTGGCACGTATCCACGGTGATTGATCGGTAGGCGACTCCGACCCCAATCGAGGCCCCAAAACTAAAATAATGACGAGCGTTGCGCTCGTCATCTATGGAAGTACTTGCGGCTACCCTGACTAAGCTTCTGCCATCGGAGTATGGGCTGCGATGTTCACTTCCAGGTCACGAATTAGAAGTTCATCTTATCCGGGTAACGAAGCCTACACTGCCCGTATTGTTGGGTCCTATGTGACTAAGATTGCCACCAAAGCTCCAGCGAACGTTGGTGACAAAGCGGTCATAGCCGGCAGGAGCTCCTCCCGCTCCACTCGCGGGAACGTATATCCATGTGGTACCGCCATTGTTTGAATAGGCAA
>JAVHWA010000013.1:0-42938 GCA_032160165.1 Acidobacteriota bacterium | reverse complement strand
GAGGTCCAGCGTGATATGCTTACCCCAGGTAAACGCTAGCGGAAGGCAGCGAAAATATTCGCGGATGCGGAGGAACGATTGATGGCGGAAGCTGACATCGGCATGGCGGGGTTGGGTGTGATGGGATTGAACTTGGCTCAGAACATGGAACGCAACGGCTACACTGTTGCCATTTGGAATCGCGAGCTGGAAGCCGTCGATGAGTTCATGGCGGGCAAAGCCAGCGGCAAGCATTTCGTTCCAACGAAGTCGCCGGAAGAGTTTGTCAGATCGCTTAAGCGGCCGAGGCGCATCGTTATGTTAATCAAGGCCGGTGCTCCGGTTGACTGGACCATAGACCAGTTCAAACCTTTTCTTGAACCTGGAGACATATTGATCGATGGCGGCAACTCGTGGTTCGAGGACACTCAGCGCCGCGAAGCTGCGCTTCGTGCCGAGGATTTGCACTTCATCGGTTCCGGCGTCTCGGGCGGTGAAGAGGGTGCGTTGAAGGGGCCATCGCTGATGCCCGGAGGCTCTCGCGAGGCTTACGAAGCGATACGCGCAATTTGGGAAGCCATATCCGCGAAGACCGATGACGGTCCTTGTACGACATATGTAGGACCTGATGGAGCGGGCCATTTCGTCAAGATGGTGCACAACGGAATTGAGTACGGCGACATGCAGTTGATCGCCGAAGCCTATGACATGCTTCGACGCGTAGTGGGCATGGACAACACACAGGTCGCCGATACGTTTGCCGATTGGAATGAGGGGCTGCTCAACTCGTATCTTATTGAAATAACCTCGAAGATCCTTCGCGTGATGGATAAGGAAACGGGAAAGCCGCTGGTTGATCTGATACTGGACAAGGCAGGCCAGAAGGGAACGGGCAAGTGGACGGCGCAAGTGGCGCTCGATTTAGGTGTAGTAATCCCGACTATCAGTGCCGCCATCGAAGCGCGCTTTATCTCTGCACAAAAGGAGGACCGGCTTGCGGCCAGCGAACTACTCAAAGGTCCCAGGGCGGAGTCTGATGGAGGCGATAAACCCGCTCTGGTGGCTGCGATTCGCGATGCCCTCTACGCATCAAAGATTTGTTCGTACGCGCAGGGCTTTGATCTCATTCGCGCCGGTTCAGACAAGTGGAATTGGGGTGTGGACCTGGGCGAGATGGCACGGATTTGGAAAGGCGGGTGCATTATTCGCGCCAGGTTTCTTGATAGGATTAAGATTGCTTACACCCGCAATCCAAATCTCAAGAATCTATTGCTCGACGAGGACTTCCGAACATGGATGAACGGCGCTCAAGTCAATTGGCGAGTCGCGGTCAGCACGGCGCAGCAACGCGGTCTCCCGGTTCTGGCAATGGCAGCGAGTCTTTGGTATTTCGATTCGTACCGCACGGCCAGCCTGCCGCAAAATCTCACTCAAGCTCAGCGTGACTTTTTCGGATCGCATACTTATGAACGCGTGGACAAGCCGGAAGAGGGAGCTATCCACACCGAGTGGGAAGTCGCAAGTCGGGGCTAGGTTGTGCCTTGATGTCTTTGGCGTGAGGTTACGCATACCCGTTGAATGTCCTACGGGCCTTGCCGCGACGCGGGAGCGCGGTTGCGCGCAAGTGAACGACCTCCGTTAGGAAATCGTATTCCCGGTCGATGTCGATTGCCCATGTATGAGGGCAGTTGACATTCATGAAGACCGCTTCGTATATTCCCGAGTCAAGCTCACAGAGTCGGAAGACTTTTACCTCTCAACCCTCGATCCTGGAGGTAGATTCTAATGAAACGCCGCTTCCTCGTCCTTACTGAACTAGTTTGTATTCTGCTGATATTGTCCGCTATTCCAGCTTCGGCCAAAGACACCTGGACGAGCGTCCGTTCTGAGAATTTTTTCCTCGTAGGGAACGCCAGCGAGAAGGAGATTCGCCAGGTGGCAACGCGCCTGGAACAATTCCGGGATGTCTTCACACGAGTCCTCAGCGGAGTCAAGTTCACCTCGCCCGTCCCTACAACGGTTGTGGTCTTCAAAAGCGAGAGCGCATACAAACCGTTCAATCCGGGAAACGTCGCCGGCTACTTCCAGCCGGGACCGGATGTCAACTACATCACTCTCACGACTGAACGGCGCAATAGTGAAGACGATCCATACCACACAATCTTTCACGAGTATGTTCATCTCCTGGTCAACAATACACTGACCACAAAGCCTGTCTGGTTTAATGAAGGCCTTGCCGAGTATTACAGCACGTTCTATCTGGATGAGGAGAGAAAGGCCTTTCTCGGAAAGCTGATACCCAATCACCTGCTTTACCTGCGCCAGGAAAAGATGCTGCCGCTGGGAACGCTTCTGGCAGTTGATCACAACTCGCCTCACTATAACGAAGGCAACAAGCGCGGCGTCTTTTACGCTGAGTCGTGGGCGCTGGTGCATTATCTGATCCAGGGCAATGACGGGAAACGATTGCCGCAGCTTGGAGCGTTCCTCGACCTGCTTAGCACCGGTACCCCTACGGAAGAGGCTTTCAAAAAGGCCTTTCAAATGGACTTTCAGGCACTTGAGAAGGAGCTGAAAGCGTACGTGCAGGGCGGAAACTACAGGATGACCAGAGTGACGTTCGAGAGAAAACTCGAGATTGATACAGAAACGCAGAGCGCACCGATTACCGAGGCGGAAGCTCAGGGATATCTCGGAGACCTGTTGCTGCACTTGGGCGACGTCAACGGCGCGGAGAAGCGGCTCGGTCAGGCACTTCAGCTCGATCCCGATCTGGCGATGGCAAACTCTTCGCTGGGAATGGTCCGCGTGCGGCAGGGCAAATTCGCTGAGGCGAAACCGCTCTTGCAAAGAGCGGTGGCCGCGAATTCCCAAAACTACCTCGTACACTTTAACTACGCGCTTGCGCTCAGCCGCGAAGGGATGGATTCCGGGAACAGGATTTCGGGCTATAGCGACGACACGGCGGCGGAGATGCGCGCCGAGCTCAAGAAGGCGATCGAACTCTCGCCGACGTTTCCCGAGTCCTATTCATTGCTGGCTTTCGTCAATTTGGTGAGAGGGGATCAGCTGGACGAGTCAATTGCTCTGCTCAAACACGGGATGGCGCTTTCGCCCGGACGCGGTCAGTTCGCCTTCATGCTGGCGCAGCTTTATATGCGTAAAGAGGACTTGAAGAGCGCGCGACAACTTCTGGAACAGATGACGCGCAGCAGCGGCGACGATCAACAACTGCGAGCGAACGCTCAATCAATGCTCGATTCGATTACGCGAATGGAGGAGCAGGCCACGCGATTCAAGGAGCTTGGGGCTGAGGGTAGCAGCGGCGACATCAGTGGAGGGCAAGCGCCGCGGCTGAAGCGCCGCGGCGACTCCGCCAGCGGAACTCCATCGCGAGAGGAACCGGCGGAGGAATCGATTTCAGACGAGGGCTACGAACTCGCGATTAGCAAGCCGCAGTCAGGCGAGGACCAGGTGCTCGGCTTGCTTGTGCGTATTGAGTGCGATGCGAAAGGCGTCGCGTTCACAGTTAAGGTCGGTGACAGGCTGATCAAATTGCGGGCACCCGATTTCGCTGGCATAAAGTTTACAACCTACACACCTGACGTCTCGGGCGACATATCGTGTGGTCTACGCAATCCGCCTAACAGAGTCGTTGTCACTTTCCGCCCTGCAAAAGATGCCCGGGAGAAATTCAATGGTGAGCTGGTCTCCGTTGAGTTCGTTCCGAAGGACTTCGAGTTGAAAAAGTAGAAACGGAAGTAGGCCTACTGGCTTCCGGTTTGCGGCGCCTTTTTATCCCGCGGCACCGCACGGGGGATGTCGCCGTCGTCCAGAATCACTGGCGTAACTTCGCCGTTCTGGACCGGTTTAAGTTTGGGAGCCGTGCGCAACATCGGTGGAAGTTTCGGGCGCGGAATGCTCACCGTCGCAACATCGCCCGCGCGGCGGAGTATCGCGCCACCGCGACCGGCGACCCAGGCATCCGCGCCGCCGCGATACGCCACTGAGAACAGGGCAGCGCTGGTGATCGTCGGCTGCGCCTCCCATGTTTCACCGCCGTCCTTGGTTCGAAGCACGCGTCCCTGGTCTCCTGCTACCAGAACGTCGTCGCGACTTGCGACAGCAACGGCAAAAAGATTTCCCGTGACCCCGCCTTCCTGGTCTTTCCACGTCGCTCCGCCATCGTCTGTTCGAAGAATCAGGCCATCTCCGCCCACAATGAATCCGCGCTGAGCATCAGCGAACGCGATGTCGTACAACCATTCTTTTCCGTTGAAGTTCGAAACCTCCCAGGTCTCTCCGCCGTTCTCGGTCCTGATTATTGTGCCCTGTGAACCGACAGCGACGCCGTGTTTCGGGTCGGCGAACGCGACGTCTTCAAGCCATGCAAAGCTGTTCAACGGTCGATAGTGCCATGTCTCGCCGCCATCCTTGGTGTAGACGATGGTACCGCGAGCTCCTACCGCCCAACCGCGCTCGGGTGTCAGGAAAGTAACGCCGAACAGGTCTTCCTTGATTGCTGTCTGGACTGGCTCCCAGAACTGGCCTCCATTTTGAGATCGCAGAATCGTCCCTTTTTCGCCGACCGCCCACCCCAGTGACTGGTTGATAAAGAACACGGCGTTGAGACGCGATGTCGTGCTCGACGGACTCGCGGTCCATTCCTTGCCGCCCGAATTTGTGTAGAGAATCTTTCCGCGCGAGCCGACAGCCCAGCCTCTGGATCCGTTGAGGAAGAAGATGTCTCCCAGATCGTCACGGCCGCCTTCAGTCAATCGTTGCCATGAGAGGCCGCCGTCGTCTGTACGCAGCACAAGCCCTTCGCTGCCTCCGGCCCATCCCGTTTCGAGATCCGCGAAATACACCGTCCCCAGCCGCGGGCCCGTCCGGACATTGAGAGGGAACCATGTCGAGCCTCCGTCCCCGGTCGTTAATACGACTCCTTTGTCTCCGCTGGCCCAGCCGCGACGCTCGTCCGCGAAGTGGACCGAGAGGATGTCAGTTTGGATGAGCTGTTCGATGAGCGTCCAGGAGACGCCGCCATCCTGTGAGCGAAGGATCGTACCTCCGTAACCTACGGCGAAGGCAAGCTTGGCATTGACGAATGTGACCCCGGTCAATGGCTGCTCAGTTGCCGGTGTTTGCTGTTTCCATGAAGAGCCGCCGTCGCTCGTAAGCATGAGCGTGCCGCGGTCTCCGACAACAGCACCCGTGTTCTTATCGACGAAGGCTATAGCGTAAAGATGAGTCCGGACAGGAGTCTGTTGCGTTCGCCACGAGGTACCTCCGTCAGTGGTTGCGACCATACTTCCGTAGGTGCCGACCGCCCATCCGCGCGCGGGATCGTGGGGCGCGAAAGTTACCGCATAAAGATGGTCCTTCACTCCAGAGGCCCGGCTCGTCCATTTGTTGCCTCCGTCGGTTGTGGTGAGGATCACGCCTCGCGCTCCTACCGCAACAGCACGGTTCTTATCTTTGACATAAACCCCGTAGATCGTGGTCGTCGCCGATGATTTCTGGACCTCCCAATCGTACCCGCCGTTGTCGGACCGCAGGATCGCGCCATCGGCTCCGACCGCCCATCCATGAAGTTTGTCACTGGCGAACCGTACGCAATAAATCGCGTTGCCCTGAGGTCGAGGATTCTGCCAGAGCCATCCGCGCGACGGTGTCTGGCCACCGACTGAAGCGAACGCGCCGGCGGCGACGAGCCAGACACAGAATAAAAAGACGGAAGGCCTGCGCCGGAAATAACGCATTGAGCACAAACCGGGGGGTTTTGAGGGTGAGAAGAACACTCGAATCAATATTAAGAATCAGTCATGCGGTCTTCCTGGAAACAACTTCTTCGGGAGATCGAGATTATAAGGGCGAACCAAGACGAAAGCGAACCGTAAGTCGACAATTGACCGCGATTCTACTCCGCATCCTGCTTGTTTTTGGTAAGTTTCCGTTCGTCAGATGGGGCCTGCCGGCGGTAATAATCAACTCGCCGTCAGCAACGAAACGGTGGTAGACTTGGCCAAATTCGGTTGTCTTAAGAGGAGGCCACTCATGAAAACTCTGGTCCTCATGTCCCTGCTTATCCCATGCTTCTTGCCGATTCAGACTACGGTCGTTTCTCAGGACTCCTGTCCGGTGACAGTGAGCGCGCACAAGTGGACAAGGAGCCGTCAGGTGGTCGAGCAACTGAACACCGGCACCACGGCTCCGGCTGAAGCGATGATAGCGGACAACAAAAACTTCGAGCGAGGCAGGAGACTCAACGGCCCGCCGGGACAGCCAGACCCAAATACAGATTCAATGGATCGCCGCAGGGCCAATATGGAAAAAATGGTCCAGGAGTCGCGTACTGCTCAAACCAAGCCGGTGGATGGGTTCGCTTATAGAGTGAAGGTGCAAAATGCCGGAACGAAGCTTATCGAGGTCTTGTTTCTGGAGTACCAATTCATCGAATCGAGCAATCCAGCCAGCATTACACGGCGCCAGTTTCTCTGCGGCGTACACATCAAGCCAGAGAAGGCGCAGGACATTCAGGCGTTCAGTGTTGCCGGACCCAGCGACGTCATCAGCGTTTCAAGTTTGGCCAAGGTCAGCGACGTCTTCAAGGAGAAGGTCGTGATCAATCGCGTGGAGTACTCGGATGGGACCATATGGCAGCGGAAGGGCTGGAATTTCGGCGAGATCCGACTGAGCCTTGCGGCCGCACTGGGCACGCCCTGGGGCGCGGAGATGTGTCGGACCTTGTGATCGCGCGCTCTGGATGGCATCGCGCGCAGCAATCACTGTTGTTCCAGGTTCTCAGCGACGCCTATGCGGTCAATTGCATCGCGAAGAATTTCTTCATCAACGCGACCAAGCGCAGCAATCCCTCGCGCAACCCGGTCCACCGCCTCCTGAATGACATGTCCGGCGTGGCCTTTCGCCCACTCCCATTCGACGCTGTGTTTCTTTGCCGCAGCGTCAAGACGTTCCCACCATTTCGGGTTGGACTTTCGCCGGAATCGCCCACACATCGTCTCTACCACATAACGTGAATCCGTAAAGACCCGTACTTTGCACGGCTCGCGCAACGCCTCGAGGCCAACCGAAGCGGCAGCGATCTCCGCCTGCTGGTTCGTCGCCTCGCCCAGATACTCGCCCACTCCGCGCCAGATTCCTCTGTAGCCCAGGAGTGCCGCAGCGGCGGCTCGAGTCCCGGGCTGCCCGTTGCCAAGGCTGGAGCCATCACAAAAAATGGTTACGCTTTTCATTGAGCGAAGACCTGAAGCTTCCCCTGTATCCTTCTCAGAAGGCCGCGTGGAGCGGTAATGATTGCGGTATCGTGCGTGAACTTGACGGAGATCTTCTCCGACAGCAGACCGCCGAAAATCGGAGGCTTGAAGATCAGCAGGCCATCGGTTTCTCGAAAAGGCTTATAGCGCAAGCTGGCCATCGTGGACTGGAATCGCTGGAGAAATCCCGCGCGATCGTAAACCGGAACGGTGATTGTCTGCTGCATTCCGGTGATCGCGATCATGATACTGAGAGCGAAGATAAATCCCACCAACGCGCCGAGGACCGTGTAAATGGTCTGTAGGTATTCACCACGACTTATATCGGATCTTAGACTCTTGCCGGCCATGACAGTCCAGTAAAAGACGAGGACGCCAAGAGCTGCGAACAGCAACGCGGCGACGAAAACCTTCAGGAATCGGCGTAAAAAGTCCAACATTTCAGGCGCCGGGTATCGGGTACCAGGTGTCAGGTGTCGGGCACCCGGTGCCTACTCATTCACTTTCAGCACAGCAAGGAACGCTTCCTGCGGAATCTCTACGCGCCCCACCTTCTTCATGCGCTTCTTGCCCTCTTTCTGTTTTTCAAGAAGCTTGCGTTTGCGGGAAATGTCGCCGCCGTAACATTTGGCAATCACGTTCTTGCCCAGCGCCTTGACGGTTTCGCGCGCTACCACCTTGTTCCCGATGGCTGCCTGAATAGGCACTTCAAAGAGTTGGCGCGGGATCAACTGTTTCATCTTCTCTGTAAGCGATCTTCCGGTGGCTTGGGCAGTGCTGCGATGAAGCACCAGCGACAGCGCATCAACGGGCTCGCCCGCGACCACCACATCGAGTTTCACCAGGTCCGATTCTTTGTAGCCCGCGAAGTGATAGTCGAGTGAGGCGTAGCCGCGCGAGACGGATTTCAATCGATCATAAAAATCGAGCACAATCTCGTTCAGCGGCAACTCGTAGGTGAGCATCACACGATTAGAGGCGATATATTCAAATTTCTTCTGAACGCCACGCTTTTCTTCCAGCAGCGGCAGTATGCCGCCCAGGTATTCATCAGAGCTGAGAATGGTCGCCAGAATAATAGGCTCTTCGATCTTCACGATCTTCACCGGATCGGGCATTTTCGCGGGCGAGTCGACCTCGAGTGTCTGGCCGTCGGTGGTGGTTATCAGATAGCGCACGCCCGGAGCCGTAGTGATTAGATCGAGGTTAAACTCTCGCTCCAGACGCTCGCGAACGATCTCCATGTGCAAGAGACCGAGAAATCCGCAGCGAAAGCCAAAGCCAAGCGCCGTGCTTGATTCCGGCTCGTAAAAGAACGACGCGTCGTTCAACCGCAGCTTGTCGAGCGCATCCCGCAGCTCTTCGTATTGATTCGTGTCGACAGGATAGAGCCCAGCGAAGACCATTGGCTTGATCTCCTGAAAACCAGGGAAGGGCTCCTTTGTCGGACGCGCGCTCTCGGTGATGGTATCGCCGATCTGAACGTCCGCCACCTCTTTTATCGAGGCTGTCAGAAAGCCTACCTCGCCTACGCTCAGTTGGTTGATCGGTGTAGGCCGCGGGCGGTTCACACCGAGCGTTTCAACCTGATAATCGCGTCCGGTGTTGAAGAACCGGATCTTCATCCCTGGTTTGAGCGTACCGTTGATCACGCGAAACAAGACGATGACCCCGCGATACGAGTCGTACCACGAGTCGAAAATGAGTGCCATTAGCGGCGCGTCGGGGTCGCCCTTTGGGGGTGGCACGTCGCGCACGATCGCTTCGAGCACTTCGTCCACTCCCTTGCCCGTCTTCGCGCTGGTAAACACCGCGTTGTGTGTCTCGAGCCCAATCACCTGCTCGATCTGCTCGATGGCCTTGTCCGGCTCGGCGCCCGGCAAGTCTATCTTGTTTATGACTGGAATCAATTCCAGGTTGTTGTCTATAGCTAGGTAAGTGTTCGCGAGCGTTTGCGCTTCAACCCCCTGCGATGCATCGACGACCAGCAGCGCTCCCTCGCAGGCCGAAAGCGAACGGGAAACCTCGTACGAGAAATCCACATGTCCCGGAGTGTCGATCAGGTTGAGAATATAGGACTGGCCGTCGCGCGCTTTGTAATCAAGCCGCACCGCGTGAGACTTGATGGTGATCCCGCGTTCACGCTCGAGATCCATGTTGTCCAGCACCTGAGCAGACATCTCGCGACCGGTGACGGCGCCGGTTTGTTCGAGTAAGCGGTCCGCGAGCGTGGATTTGCCGTGGTCGATGTGGGCGATTATAGAGAAATTGCGAATGCGTTGGGGATCCATAAAAGCAGAACTCAGGACTCAGAACTCAGTACTCAGAATCAAGGCATTTCTTTCTTCTGAGTCCTGAGTTCTGAATCCTGGCTACTGTCTTTATAACAAAACGGGCGCTAAACCGCACGCGCCCGTCTTCGTAAGTTGTTTGATTACCTAAGGCTGTTATTTCCTGGCGATGTGTGCGGGCGGACTCATTAGGCTGGCAATCTCGCGCAGAGACTCGAGGTGATTGTTACTCAACTCGATGTCGGTCGCGCCTAGCCGCGCGGTGACGTGCCTTGAACTGATCAAATTAACCAGAGCGTTGTACGTCAAGGTGACCTTGATCTTTTCCAGTGTCATTCCATGCTCCGCGCCGGCGGAGGAGTACTGCGCCGGACCAACGATTTCCCACGGCGAATTGTCCGCGAGAAGCGAGAGCTCGTGCGCTTCTCGATACTTTGGCTTCTTGGAGGGGGCGATGAAATAGATGTCTATGGTTGGCAGTGTATGCAACCGGCGATCGACGTAGAAGAACGAGGCGTAGAGATATACGCCGTCACCCATCGAGCGAGGATGTTCAAGCGTCGTCTTCAACCTGCCGGTTGATTGATCGAAGCTCGTCACGATCAACGCATTGTGCTTATAAGGCGAAGGAGGCGGGGCCGTGCAGAATTTCTGCGCGAACCCGGTTGCTGAAAAAGTTACAAAAATAGCCAGGAGCAGGGGGATGCGTTTAAGGGGGATCATTAAGTTTTGTTTGTTCGCTCCAGTCGGGATTATTCCGGCAGGTGGACTGCCGAAAGATAATTACCCGAAATCTGCCCGCGAGTAAAGCGAAAAATCGCGATTAGGCAGTATCTTTCATCCACTGGATACAGCGGCGTAGGTGAGAGCGCATACAATCGGCTGTGTCTTGATGTATACGGCCGTGTCCGGGGAGGACCCATTCGAACTCGTACTCGAGAAGCTTTGTCATCGACCGTGTCTGTTCCGGCCACGAGTACCAGGCGACACTCCGGAACGCAGTCAACGTCTTGCGCGCAGCAGACCATGCGAGGTGGTCCCCGGTGAAGAGGAATCTGTTCTTGTAAAGCAGAACCATGTGGCCACGCGTGTGTCCGGGGACGGGAATGATCACCAGATCGTCATCCAGCCGCAGGTCAGCATCAGCTTCAACTATTTTTTCGATCCCGTGTCGCGCGGCGCCGTCCGCCTTGTGCATAATTCGGGTCGCTCCAAACTCGGCGGCGAAGGCTTCATGGTCCGCGATGTCGTCTCGGTGAGTAAGAAAGATGGTTTCAATCCCGCCCATTGCCCGAATCTTCTTTACCAGTTGTCGGTTAAAACGGGGCGAATCGACCAGAACGTTACCCCCATCGGACTTTGGACGCACGATAAGATAGCTCCAGGCTCCGAAGCTGTCTTCAGCCGTGAACCCGCAAAAGTACACGTTATCGCTGATCCTGAAGGGAAAAGCGTCGACCCCAGCGCGATAATCATATTTGCCGATAGTTCCTATGGATCCCGTGGGACAGGCCACGAGCGACATTAATGCGAGTCGGGTCTCGTCTCCGCTCTGTGGCTGGTGATATACGATCGATTGGTCGCCGTCATCGCGGAAGATTGAGGGCGCGATCTGGCGACAGGCGTCGCAGTCTATGCAGGTATCGTCTACATAGAAATCGCCTGCCATGTTCTGTGGTAATCGACGCGCGATACTGGCCATAAACCCGGGTCCTTTGACCCTGATGATGACCCACCAATCCCGGCAGCGCAAGAGGCGCCGCGCGGGCCGCGGTCAGCATCCCCGCTACGATTTGGGCTGACCCTGTCCACTCAGTTGTTCGACATTTCGGGTGTCACTCTTCTTGCGCAGCAGGTTCTTGACGCCGAATAGAGACTCGAGCACGTCCTGCCAGAACGGCGCGCCAACACTCAGCAGTAACGTCATGATCGTAAGCCCGACCAGGACTGATATCCCATGGGCGAACCAGGGCCAGATGTCGACGTTCTCCCAACCGCCGCTGCGCACCAACCACTGCCACACCTGGCGAGGCTTGATATTTGTAAAGCCAAAGCCGCTGAAATACTCTGCGTTGGAGAGAATCGCCTGGCGGCTCTGATCGAACCACGCTTGTAGCTCCTGCGGCTGTGTAGCCGCACTGCCGGCCTTTTCCGCCAGGCGTTTCGATATCTCGCCCTGCGTTTGCAAGATGCTGTTGCGCATAACGTCGCTGATTGCGATGTTGCGATAGACATTAAAGAAATTAGCATTGAGAAGGATGACGACAGCCGCGCTGATGATCAAGGCCCACGTTTTCATACTTCGGACGTATCGTTCCTCGAAACTCTGCATGACCGTGTCGTACCATGCATCCACCTTGGCCAGGAGGCTCGCAGTCTCGGCCTGAGTTATTGTTTTGATCGAAGTGCCGGAGGCAGCCGGCGCGGCCTGGTCGGCTATCACCTCCTGGATGCATTTCTTGAGATCCTCTTTGGAGATCGAGTCCAGCATCAAAGCGCCGCTTTGTGTTACGCGACCGAGTTGGCGGAATTTATCCATCACCCCCTGAAAAAGGGCCTTCACCGCTGGATCGCGTTCCGCGGGATGCGGCGCACGCATCACCATCCGAAGGAATGGCGACTTGTCAGTCATCGTGGCCATTGACGAAAGTGCGTCCTTGTCGAGCACGTAATAGAAGAGGTGAACGAGCGATTGCTCGATCTGCAGCGACTTAATCTTGAACAGCTTTTTGAGGGCCGTCTGGACTGATTGGACGACGAGACTCAACGCGAGGAGGACAACTACAACCGCTATAATGTTATTGAGTGCATTCGAGCTGAACATCTGTGCTCCCTTCCAGGCGCGCTCTTCCGCCAGCTGCCCGCGGACGGATTAGTGGTTGAGGTCCAAACTGCTTTTTGACTACGGGGCGATATCACCCAGAGCGAGGATGGTTATTGATATGGCCTCTCTGGGTCGACCCTGATAGTGGAACCGGTGTCGAAGGCGGGCCGATTGTATTCCACCTTGAGCACGGTGTGAATAGTCTGCAAGCATTCAAGGTCAGGACGATGGCAGGAAAGCCGCGCGGCTGAGACACGGACAGATCGGCCGAATGGAAATCAGGGGCAAGTGGACAACACTCAGTTAAGGCAGCCGCTTCGCCTACGGTTTCTTTTCGGGCTCATCGGGTTCGATATCTTCGATGATTTTGACCTCGGCCCCGAATTTCTGGTAGTTGCGAAAGCGTATTTCATTGCGAGTCTGAATGGATTGATTGTTCGATGATGTCGTCAGCTTGATCTCGGCGTCGGAGGGAAGAAGATACTTCTTCTCGTTGATAGTCACCCAGTCATAATCAATCCGGCTATTGGCGGCTGTGATGGGAAAACCTTCGGGGATGGATGTCGAAATATCTTCGATGCGTAACACACGAAACGTCTCCCGATCAATCCAGACTCTGCCGCGGTAACCCGTGACAATGGTCTGACTGGCGCTGCCCATCGCTTTAATACTTTGCTTGGAAAACTGCTGCTTGACGTCGAATTCATAAACGATCGTGCGACGTCCGCGCAGCAGGTCCGTGTCCACCGCCGTAAAGTCCGCCCGCGTCGATTCGCTAAAGAGCGCCGCCAGCATTGAGACATATTCTCCCGTAGAACTGGTCCCCCCGATCTGCTCATAGCTGTTCTCGTCCCTCGGTTCAGTACCAGTGGGAAGGCCATTGATCGCCAGCAGTTTGTATTCTTCGCCCGCGCTCGAGCGATAGCTGACGGCTATTGTAAGACGGTCGAGTGTGACCCAATTGTTCGTATTGCCAAACGCGCGCGAACGCGTGATTTGCTGTTTGACTATGAAGTCGGGCATCGCTTCACTGGCCGCGAGAGTTGCGACGCGTGCTCTGGCAAGAAGCTCATTTGCTTCCGCGACCGGAGGCAGGGTCGCGGTAGTCGGATTGAGCCGGCGGCGTTCCGCTTCCTCGAGGGTCCGGCGCAGTAGGACGTCGTTGCCGCTCTTAGTCGCAACAACCGAGCGTAAGCCGCTGGTCAGCTCAAAGCCAATGCCGCGTTTCCGGATCGCCTCAATGACTTCGTCTCGCTTCTCCGGATGCCTCGGCAGTTGATAGACGAGTTGCACGAGTTCCTGACTTGTCAGTGGGGCGTTATTTATTTGAGCTTCAGCCGGAGAAGCAAGCGTGAAAATTACAGCGAAGGCTAAGATCAGAGCCAGACAACGAAGCGGTATTCGAGATATCATGAGTTTTGTTTTGCTTTAATAATGAATAGGTAAAAACCAAAATGAAAACGATGTCACGCGTGATCGGCAGTAGTCACTCCTCGTTAATCGTTACACGCACGCCGTCGACGTTAATGCCCTTGCTGCGTGGCTCTTCGAAAACCACCACTCCAACAATTCCGCGCAGATCCAAAATCACGTCGCACCGCATCTCCTCATTCGAGCGTAAGTTCAGATTCTGCCTCCTAAACTCCTCGAAACCCGGAAAGGTAATGGTGAGAGTATAGGATCCAGGATCGAGCAAGCCAAACTTGAACAGCCCCTTTGTGTTTGATCTGCAGCCGTCGCCAGGTCACAGGTAGAGAACTTCGATGTAACTCAGTCGAGACCGTTTGCCTGCTGATCGCAAAAACCGAGAAAAAAACCCGCAATTAGTGAAACTACATGCAGAAATGCTCGATCGCGCGGGTGAGTATCGCCTGACACTCTAGGAGCTCTCGAACGGGAACAAATTCGCCGGTACGATGCGCGACGCGTATATTGCCCGGACCAAAGACAACAGCCTCTGCGCCGAGTTCTGCCATCTGTGGCGCCTCGGTTCCAAACGCGATCGTGCCCGACTTCTGTCCCGTCGCTTCCTCAAGCATCAGCACGAGCTTCGAATCAGGTCGAGTCTCCATTCCCTGATCGAGTCGTGTGACATCGATGGAGCAATCGAAGTCGTTGTCGCTCGCTCGCTCGTCTTCTATTGCTCCGCGCACGAGATTCAGGACATGATCGGGACTTTGCCCCGGTACCGGCCGCCATTCGAGTGTGAACCGACATTCGCCGGCGATAATATTCTTGGCCGTGCCGCCGTTGATTAAGCCTACGTTAAGAGTGGTGTGTGGCGGTTCAAACGCAGCGCGTTGGTCGGCTTGGAGTTGCTCAGCGATTTGCTCGATACGGTTGACGAGACGGGCACCACGAAAAATGGCTGATGAGCCGAGCGCGGGATACGCGCTATGACCTTCACGGCCACGCAGCGTTATTTCCGCGAGGCAATAACCCTTTCCTGCACGAATTGGCTGCAGAGATGTGGGCTCGCCAACAATGCTATATCGGGGGTGGACCGCCTTCGCATCCGCCAGGCGCTTTGCTCCCAGACATCCGATTTCTTCGTCGGCGGTGAGAACGAGCGCAAGCGGACGTTTGAGCTTCTCCAGGTCGATCACTTCGGTTGCGCTGAGCGCAGCAGCGATGAAAGCCTTAGTGTCGCACGCCCCTCGTCCGTAGAGATTGCCGTCTCTCTCAGTTAGTTTGAGCGCTTCGATCCAGGTCGAATCGAACGGAACGGTGTCGGTGTGTCCGACCAATGCCAGCTCCACCTCATTGGAATCGGAATCAGTACCCGCGATCGCGATTAGATTGACCTTCTCTACGCCAAGGTCATCCATGTATGGCAGGCGGCGGACGCGAAACCCGAGCGCTTCTGTTAGCGCTGATAGGTGGTCGATTATTTCAGAATTTGACCGGGAGGATGTTGAGTCAATCGCGACTAACTCAGCTAAGGTTTCTGTAACGCTCATGGAAGTTTCCGATGGTAAACGAAAGAGTGGTCGTACGAATCCACCCACCTGATTGCTATCCCGGATGGGTTTTGGCCGGACTGCTGACGGAAACCAGCAACGAACTGCTTGCCTAAGTTTTTTTCACAACGGCCGGTCTCGTGCACTGCGCACCTTCTACCCGGCCCACAACTTCTTTTGCAGAGAGGCGAACTTCGTGACGGTTTCCTCCTGGTGCGCGTGTCTTCCTTCGCTGACGATCTGTTTACCGCCGACGAAGACATCTTTGATCGCCGTGCGTGAAAGACCGAAGACGACAACGGAAATCAAATCCGCGACAGCTGCCCCGGCGATCGAGGCATCATCCAGGTCTACAGTAAAAAAATCTGCGGGAGAACCCGGTGAAAGCCGTCCGCTTTCAGCGCCTATGCTTCGCGCGCCGTTGATCGTCGCGCAATCAAAAAGCCGCGCAGCCAGCGCGGTCTGCGGATAGTCTCCAGAAGGCGGGAGCACCGTCCGTTCCAGTTCCTTCAAGCGCAAGTGATACTCAAGCTCGCGCGCATCCTCGAGTAAATCAATTTGTATCTGGCTGTCAGTTCCCAGCGCGACAGGCACCCCTGCGTTGAAGAGGACGTGGGCGGGGACGATCCCATCGCCCAGATTGCGCTCTGTGGTCGGACAGGCACAAACCGTGGCGCGAGCATTTGCGAGAAGCCGGGCCTCGGCTTCAGAAATATGAATCGCATGAACGCCTGTGAAGTACTCAGTCAGGATATCTTCATGATTCAGAAACTCAACCGGAGACTGCCCATGCTCTTCAATACAGGATTTGACATCCGCAGGCTGTTCGGCGACGTGCATATGGAAGGGAATTCTTCCCATGCTCGCCGCGTACTCCGCAACCTGACGCAGATACTCACGGGGCACCGCGCGGATGCTGTGCGGCGCGACGCCGACCCACGTCGTGTCGGCGTCCCAACGGTTGACTTCGTTTCGCAACGCGTCGGTATTACGAATGTAAGTCTCCGCGTCTGATTCCATGAAACGAAGTTGTCGTTGATTTGGCTCGACCCTATAACCCCCCCGCGCGTAGGCGACTCTGAGCAATACAATGCGAATGCCGACCTCGCGGGCCGCGCCGATCACCGCTTTGGACAAGAGATTTGGATCGTTGTATGGCTCTCCCTCGGCAGTCCGATGAAGATAGTGAAACTCACCGACCGCAGTAATCCCGCTGAGCGCCATCTCGAGAAAGGCCATGCGTGCGACGTCTCGAATGTCGTCGGGAGTGAGGCGGGTGGCAGCGCTGTACATCATTTCTCGCCACGTCCAGAAAGTGTCGTGACTGCTGGTTCGATATTCCGTCCGCCCACGCAGCGATCTTTGGAAAGCATGCGAGTGCGCGTTGACCATGCCGGGCAGAACTGCGCGTCGATTAAGCCGAACGATCTCGCCGGTAATGCCGGCGGCACGAGTGAGAGAAACGATGCGGCCCCCGGAATCGCAGGCCAGCCCGACGCCACTTTCGAATCGACCGCCCGTATACAGCAGGTCCGGCAAATACGTGACGGTCGCGTGATTATGTTTTCCAGGGTCGGTCATAAACCAATCGGGTGAAGTTCACCGCGGTACGCCTGACTGCGATTTGTATCGAGAGATGTAGCTCTCAAAGAATATCATACGCGCGCGTTAGCTAAAGGTGGGTGACTGGCCGAGAGTTTTTTCTGGGAATTTGTAGTCGATATGATTATAGTATGTTGACGTTCTGCCCCCGGGCCGGTTTCGATCTGTCGCCGGCACTCCGCACCTCCAGAGCTTCACCAACCCCCAACTGATGCGGCACAATAAAACTCCCCCACTCCTCTCCGGCTCGAGCACGATCCTTTTGTGCGCGATGATTTTGGCGTCACACTCCGCGGTCGCAAACGGTGCTGCGCTTCCCGCTCGATCGCGGTCTGAATCGGCTTCGAATTCATTAATTCCCCCGGCGCAAGAGAGAAAACGGATCGTGACGTTGCGACGCAAGGAAACCGGCCGCGGCCCTATCATTACCCTCACATCCGACGCCTCGCTCAACGATTACATCTCGTATGTGGAGGGTGACCGTTTCTTCGTACGGATTCCTCAAGCCTCACTCGCCAGCCCACGATCCAGTCTCGGCGATCACGGCGCCACTGACATGCTGGTCGAGGAGGGCCACGAGGACGTCGTAATCTCAGTCAAAATACTTCAGGGATCTACAGTGAGAGTCAGTCAGAGTTTTAATCGGTTGGAGCTAATTGTTCTGATCCACGGTTAGGCAAAGGGTGAACACTAAGACGGGATCGAAGGTAAGTAAGGCTGGCAGGGTCGAGTTGGACAAGATGCAACGCGAATCCAGTGGGACTGTTTGCGGAGTTATGCCGGAACGAGTTTGATCATTGATTGAGGGGACAACTGCCTCTACTTGGTTTCGCGCGCGAAACTGAACGAGACAGGCTTGCTCTTCTTCACTTCCTGAATGTACTGACTGAGATGTCTACGATCAGAATCCGTCATCTGCATGATTCGGGCGCCTATTAGGTATTTGCGATCGCTCTTTTCATGAAGTTTGTCATAGCGAACCGGTGCCACCTGAATATCAACTGTGCCGTTCGGGAGCTCGACCATGACGCGAAGGGGATAATGGCCGCTGACGAGGAAGCGATTGCCGAAGCGAAGCGACGGCACCACCAGCGACAAGCCGGTCTTGCTAATATCGCGCAAGTAACCCGACATGTCTGACGGACTGGGGACTCTCTTCGCCACTCTCCTCGATTCAAGCAGGGACACACTCATCGGCAGGCGCATATCGTATCTGTGAGCGTGGATGTGACTGTCCACATATGAATATACGCGTCCGACGATTGAGTTCATCAACTTAACCATGCCTCATTACCTCTTCCACTCGACAGATAGATATAGATAGCCGGCAGTGACCCGTGTTTTGACGAAGAACTGAAATATCCGAAACGAGGAGAGCTTCAACCCAGAAGCTCAAGATACTGTGTAAGTAAATGCGGAAGCTACAACAGAGTGTGGTTAGGAAGGACCTAAGTCCTGACCAGTCAAGCAGTTCACGTTAGTAGCGCGGAGAAATTAGCATCCGATCTCGTTGCTGTAAAGAAATTTTTTCGCCATGGCAATAATGGTTAAGCTGACTCTCCACGGCTTTTAGCCAACATCGTGCCACCAACGGCGAACTCTAAGCGAACGGAAATCCGCATGTGGAAATACCCCGAGAGAAAACAACAATGACAGACACACTGTGTCGGTCGTCGGTTCCGAATCGTCGAGGGATGAAATTGCGAATTCTTGTAGTTCGAGAGGCAGAGCACCGACTAGTGCTTTGCGTTTGGGAAACGCTGGTACTTATTTCGTTGGTGCCGGAGGTCGGACTCGAACCGACATGAGTGTGACCTCGCTAGATTTTGAGTCTAGTGCGTATACCAATTTCGCCACTCCGGCCCGGATGGTTTGGCCATCATAAGTGTCCCCGCTTAGCCCGTCAACTAAGTGGTGTAAAAGCCTTGCCTTTAGTGGGTTAAAAATGTTTATTGCCAAAAAATCGTGTTAATAATAGAATGTTACTGCCCGTCGATGGGCGCGTCCCGGTTCTGACGCGCGCCCCCTATCAACAATTTAAAGGTTATTCTTGCCGTGTGAGAGGAATAGTTTCGCGGGAGTCCTCTCCAATCCTTAAAAATCAGGTCAATAGAAAAGCTATGCTTGAAGCGAGTTCGCGTCGTGCGCGCGTCCTAATAGTCGATGACGAACCAAGAATTAGAGAGATGCTGTTTGACCTCTTGAGTCTTGACTATGATTGCGATTGCGCATCTTCCGCCGAAGAGGCCCTCGAACAACTCACCTGTCATCGCTTCAACTTAATCGTCAGCGACATCACGATGGGAGGGATGAGCGGAATTGAGATGATCCCGCACGCGCTTGCTGCTTCTCCTGAAACGGTCGTGGTGATGATCAGCGGAATGCAAACGATCGAAAGCGCAATCGAGGCGTTGCGAGTCGGCGCCTTCGATTACATCATGAAGCCGTTTGATCTGCGACAAGTCGAAGTCGCGGTCAGACGGGCGCTGGAGAATTACGAATTACACGAAGCCAGGCGTCGACATGAGAATCAACTCGAAGAGCTGGTCGAACAGCGAACCGCTGAGCTTGATAACGCACTGATGTCACTCGAGGACGCTTATCGCTCGACATTAAAAGCGTTAACCGCGGCCCTGGAAACACGCGATGCGGAAACCCACGGCCACTCGGAACGCGTCGTGACGTTCAGCTTGCGACTCGGCCGAGAGCTCGGTCTGGACAAAAAACAGTTGACTGCTCTCGAGTTCGGCTCGTTGCTACATGACATCGGCAAGATCGGAGTGCCTGATGCGATCCTCCGCAAGCCCGCGAAGTTGAGCGAAACCGAGTGGGTGAGGATGCGCGAACATCCTCTACACGGACAACAGATCTTACGTGAGATAGAGTTTCTGGAAGGAGCTGCCCGAGTGGTGGCACAACACCATGAACGATGGGACGGTTCCGGTTATCCATTTGGCCTTAAGGCGTACGAGATTGATTTGAACGCCCGCATCTTCGCGGTGGCGGACGCGTTTGACGCGATGATAAGCGACCGAGTGTATCGAAGAGGTCGATCCTACGAAGCGGCTGCAGAAGAGTTGCAAGCCTGGGCGGGGCGTCAGTTCGATCCTGAGGTCGTCGAGGCTTTTCATCGAGTACCTCGCGAAGACTGGGAAGAAATGCATAGACTGTCTGTGATGCGACGCAAAGAGAGACTCACGATGGAGCCCGCAGTCATTGCTCAGCTGGAAGCTGGAACGGTAGCGCTCGCGTCGTAATGCATAACCGAATATGCAGAACGCAAAAGTGAGGCACAGGAAACGATTTCATGTGCCTCACTTTTTGCATTTCCACATTTGTATCTACTGTGGCTTAGCGATATATCCGCGACGTGCACGCAACCTCAGTCCGGTCCGACGAGCTGCCACTTCGATTTTCCTGTATTCTCCGGGAGCTGCCGACGCGAGTGGACGCATAGGCCTGTAGGTTACGACATATTGAGCCCCTATATCGCGCGCCACCACATTGGCCTGCGCCAGGAAGGCATCTTCTGACGCGGGAATCAGTATTTGCCCGCCCGTCTCCTGGGCCAGGGAATCGAGTCGCTCCTCATTGACCCTCGTACTATCAGCATACTTCTTATACCAGCGACGCATTGCTCGATCGGTGTCGATCGTGACCAGGCTAATGGACTGTATGTCGCGATTAATACCGGTCGGCATGGTCGGATCGGCCTGCCCGATGTTCGTGTTCTTGATTTTGCCCGTCCCGGCCGAGACGATGCTTTTGCCATTGCGGTCGGCGATGGCCTGGCGCACGAGACCAGTGTAGCTGATGATATGAACCGTCGCCTGGGCTGCCATCAACTGTTTGACGGCGTCCTTGTAGGCCACTTTTCCACCAGGAGTCTCGATGCCATCAGTTATAAGGACAATGTGTCGACTGCCCGGCGCTCTGTCTTTCAACATTCCCGCCGCGGCGACCAGGGCTTCCGAAAGTCTTCCACGCTTGCCGCCGAGCAGCTTTGTCTTCAGCACGTCCGAAATGGGAGCGAGTTCAGTGGTCCAGTTCTGTAGAACTTTCACGCCGTTGCCGAACTGAAGTACCGCCGCCTCATCTCCCTTGCGAAGCCGCGAAACGACCCGTTGTGCCACCTCCCGCGTTGTGCTCGTGTTCTTTGCCAGAGTTATCTGATTGTCCAGATCAAGGACGAGCAGGACGCTCGAAGGAATGTGTCTGATGCTTCGGATCTGTTGTTGTTGGCCGTCTTCCAGGACGAGGATGTCAGTCATCTCCAGCGTCGGATCGAAATTGCCAAAGTCGTCGAAAGCAACAAGCGGCAGTCGAATTTCTTCCGTGAAGACCTTCAATCGGTCCTGCTCTTCCTGCTGGGACGGAGTGGATTCAGGCGTTGCAGCAGTTCTTCCCGATTGGGCCCTTGTGGTTGATGACGAGAGAAATAAGAACGCGATTGCCGCTAAAACAAGGCCGAAACGCCGTAACGCCATGTGGGAACCTCCATCGGATGAGAGCGGGAAAATTGATTGCTCCTCTTTGATGCCGCTGGGCTGTTCCGCGAGTTGCCCGCCACCAATATTATTGCGAAAACCTGCTCTCCTGATTCTCAATTCCGTTTGCGCGCCTGTGCCTGTACAGCGGTGATTGCCACCGCATCGACGATATCTTCCGCTTTGCAGCCACGCGATAAATCATTGGCGGGTCTGTCTAAACCCTGCAGCACCGGGCCGATGGCCGTTGCTCCCGCCAGTCGTTCCGTCAGCTTGTAGGCAATATTCCCCGCTTGTAGATCCGGGAAGATCAGAACGTTCGCCCTTCCCGCCACAGTCGAGCCGGGAGCTTTCGACTCTGCTATCGACGCGATCAACGCTGCATCGACCTGCATTTCTCCATCGATCTCCAGGTCAGGCACACGCGCACGAACGGTGCGTGTGGCTTCGACAACCTTGTCCACCAGTTTATGTTTTGCGCTACCTTTGGTTGAGAATGAAAGCATGGCCACCCGAGGCGTCGTATCGAGCAGCGCGCGGCACGACTCGGCTGATGCGATTGCGATCTCAGCCAGCTCTGCGGCGGACGGTTCGATGACGACCCCGCAATCGGCGTAAATTAACGCGCCTTCGTGACCAAAGCTTTGATCGCGCAGCGCCATTACGAAAAAACTCGACACCAGACTAAAGCCCTTGCGGACGCCGATGCAGTGGAGGGCGGCGCGAACAGTGTGCGCGGTGGTGTTGGTTGCCCCGGCGACAGATCCGTCAGCCCGACCCATGCGGACCATCAGGTTGCCGTAATAGAGCGGGTCTTTTAGAGCGATGCGCGCCTCGTCGGGCATCATTCCTTTGGCGCGGCGGAGGTCGTGATAGACATCGGCCATCTTGTCGAAGTCGGGCGCCCGCTTATGCTCTATCACCTCGACGCCACCAAGGTCTGCGCCCGTCTCCTGTGCTGCCGCTCGAATTTGCTCTTCGTCGCCGAGCAGTGTAATCCGCGCCAGCTTTTCGCGCGCGCATATCGAAGCAGCCAGCACTGTGCGCGCTTCATTGCCCTCGGGCAGAACGATGTGTTGTGGATCAGCCGCGGCGCGCTGGCGAAGGCGTTCCAGGATGTTCATGATAATCGCAGTCAACTTTCAGGTTTTGGGTATGCGCGCGGAGTCTAGCAACCTTAACGCGCCAGAACAAGTTTCCGGCCGGATTGCTGCAGCGGTGGGCTACCACTGATCGTCGACGCCGAGCGGCCGTGAATCGCGCGATGGGCGCCCAATCGATAATCAAGGCGATATCTCTTGTCACAAATCGACGCCCCGCGGTGTTTCATCCATAAAGAGGGAATTATGTGCCGCCCGCGCGTGACGCGCGAACGTCTTCCAAACGACCTGGAGAATCCATTATGACGCGACCTGACTATCCGACTCCTGCTAACCCGCGCGTTCGAAACGCGGCTGTTTTTGTGGTGGTGTTTGCTGTGGCGGCCATCACGGCGTTTCCAGCCTTTCTAAGTACGACTTCTCTAATTCAGTCGATGATGCCGGCTGCCCAGCAGGAACTCGCGGGGCAGTGGCTGGCAGATCTTCAAGAGCGCGATGACGGTCTTGTTCAGTTCACTCTACGATACGAGGAACGGAAAGGCGACTCAGATAACAGCTGGATCAATCCGAATGGCATCGCGCTGAATCAGCTGCAAGGACTCTCCCGTGATCAGGCGATGTCGCCCGCTGGAGTGGAAGTGAAGTTTCAGATCAAGCGCGACGCGGGCAGCATTGATTGCGAAGGCTGGTTCAGATCAGGGAAGGGCGCGGGCCACTTCATTTTCGCCCCTAATCACGCGTTCATCCCCGAACTGAATAAGCGCGGGATCAGCGGGACCCTCACTGACTCGCAACTCTTCACGCTCGCGCGCACGGATGTCGGGTTCGCTGTATTGGAAGAGCTGAAGTCGCAGGCCTACGGCCTTCCTTCGATGGACCAATTGGTACGAATGAGCGAGCATGGCGTGCGCCTGGAGTTTCTTAAAGGATTAAAGGCATTCGGCGCCAAGGTGGCGTCAATCGAGATGCTACTCTCGCTACGCGATAACGGTGTCAGTTTGACGTACCTCGAGGAACTGAAGCGTTACGGGTTTCGCAACCTTTCGGCTGAAGATCTGATCAGCGCGCGGTCCCAGGGTGTGAGCACGACCTATCTTGAAGTGCTGGCGAAACAGGGCTACACAAATCTCTCCCTTGACGAGCTCATACGATTACGTCAGCGTGGGGTTAGTGCCTCTTTTATTCAGGCACTTAGGGACGAAGGGTATCCAAAGCTCTCGCTCGAGCAATTGGCCAGGTTGCGCGAGTCCGGCGTCAGCGCTAGCTTCATTCAGGACTTGAAACAACTAGGGTACGAAAAACTATCGATCGAGGAGCTGATTCGCCTGCGTAGCAATGGCGTTAGTTCGTCTTTCATCCGACGGGTGAAGGAGAGCGGTCCGAACAGACCGACTGTTGATGAGCTGATCGAGTTAAGGAATCGCGGAACCCGGAAGTTCAAATAAGAATCAGAGTTCTGTTGGCTGCTTCTCTCGCAGGGCCGACAGCAATTTCTCGTGAATGCTTCCAAATCCGCCATTGGACATGATCGCCACGACGTCGCCGTGCTGAAGCGCGGGTGCCAGATGTTTGACGATCTCGTCTATCCCCGCTATACCGAAGGCGGGCTTGCTCTGTAGGCGTATATCGTCGATCAGCTTGCCGGTGTCCAGCACGCGGCCTTTCTCGGTTGCCTTACTGCTGTCGAAGACGCTTGCGATTACGACGTAGTCCGCTGATTCGAAAGCCCGAGCGTATTCTTCCTGAAAGACCGCGAGCCTGGAAGACCACGACCTTGGTTCGAAGACCGCGACCAGTCGCGCATGCTTGTGCTTTGTTCGCAACGCCCCAAGCGTTTCGCGCACGGCGGTCGGGTGATGTGCAAAGTCGTCGATCACCGTTACGCCGCGCTCTTCACCTCGGACCTGCATGCGCCGTCGCACGCTCTTAAAGGATGCGAGCGCATCCTGAATCGCCCCGCGTTCGATTCCCCACGCATCCGCCGCGATGATTACACCAAGACAATTGCGTATGTTGAAATCCCCGATCAGTGAGGTGCGAAACTCTGCCCAGTCCAGGCCATCTCGGGATACTCGAAAACGCGTCAACTCTCCGCCGTAGTCGATCTCGCGTGCCTGCCACATCGCGTCGTCGCAGGTGCCAAATGTCTCGAGACGAGTAAAAAGCTTCGCTCCCATTTCGCCCACGACGTTGCGAACATGGGGGCTGTCCCAACCGGCGATCAATCGACCGTCGCCCGGAACCAGATTCATCAATCGGCGAAACGCCAGTTTCACCGCGTCGAGGTCTTTGTAAATATCCGCATGGTCAAACTCGATGTTCCCTACAATAGCCAGCTCGGGAAGGTAATGCATGAACTTGGGCCCTTTATCGAAATAGGCCGTGTCATACTCGTCGCCTTCGATGATGAAGTAGTCGCTTTTGGTAACGCGAAAGCTGAGATCAAAATTCTGTACAACTCCGCCGACCAGAAATGTGGGATCGAGTCCGCCCTGATCCATGACCCACGCCGCGATACTGGTGGTTGTCGTTTTGCCGTGAGTTCCAGCCACAACCAGTGACCGCCGGCCGCGAATAAACTCTTCTTTTACGACTTCGGCCTGCGAGCGATAGAGCAGTCGGCGGTTCAACGTCTCTTCGACTTCTGCGTTACCGCGCGGGATGGCATTTCCGATGACGACGCAATCGGGCGCCGGATCGAGGTGCGATCCGTCATAACCCTGCATCACCTTGACCCCAAGAGATTCAAGCATGGTCGACATCGGAGGATAAACGTTCTCGTCCGATCCAGTCACCAGCGCTCCGCGCGCCTGAAGCATACCTGCAAGCGAAGCCATCGCCGTTCCGCAGATTCCGATGAGGTGATAGTGCATGGAAGTAGTTTTGAGTTTTAAGTTTTGAGTTTTGAGTTTTGAGTTACGAGTTAATGGTTATGAGCTGGAGCGCCTCAACTCAAAACTTAAAACTCATAACTCAAAACTATTCCAGGGGGAGCGTGAAAGCGAAGGTTGAGCCCTTGCCATTTTCCGATTCGACAGTGATCTCGCCCCCATGTAACTCGACCAGCTGCCGGGTTATGTAAAGTCCGAGCCCCGTGCCCTTTTCACCACGGGTGGCCCGACTGCGCGCCTGTTGATACTTGTCGAATAAACGCTCGACATCCTGCGGACCTATACCCACGCCGGTGTCGGTGACTGAGATTCGGGCAAACGCGCCTTCGGTCTCCGCCCGCAGATCAACTCGCCCGCCGTTCTCAGTAAACTTGACCGCGTTGGAGACAAGATTCAGCAGAATCCGACGAAGCTTGGCCCGGTCCGCTTTCACCGGCGGCAGATCCGCAGGCAGAATCTCGGCCAACTTGATCCCTTTCTCTTTCGCAAGAGGTTCCATAGTTTCCCGCAGTTCGTCGAGCACACTTCGCAGATCGATAGAGTCGATGTCCAAACGCATCGTTCCCGATTCAAGTTTGGAGGCGTCCAGCAAATCGTTGACCAGTTCGATCAGGCTCTGAGTGTTGCGTTCGATCATCGCAACCATATTCTGCTGTTCGGGTGAAAGCTCGCCGAGCCGACCGGAGGTGAAAAAGCTTATGACCCCGCTAATGATTGTAAGTGGCGAGCGAAGATCATGTGTGGTCAGAGCAAGGAAATCGTCCTTCATTTCTGACAGTTCGCGAAGCTTTGCGTTCGCGTCGTTTAAGTGCCGATTAGCCTGCTCGAGCTCCTCACGCTTTTCTTCAAGTTCGCTGAGGATGGTAACGAAGTCGCGATTCTGTTGCTGTAACTCCTCCACAGCGGAGTCTTCTACGGCGTCGCCCAGATGCGCGCGCAATTCTTCGACGCGATCACTGAGGTCATCGGTCGTTTCCGGGGGCATCCATTTGATGAAGAGCACCCTTGTGCCCTCTCCCTTTTGGGACTGAATATCGAATTCATCCATCAGCTTGCGCGCGCCCGCGAGGCCGACGCCGAGGGCGGGCGAGCGTTGATAGCCATCCGTCATTATCGAGCTCAAGGTAGCTGCATCGATTCCCGGTCCTTCGTCACGCGCGATCACATGTAGGCCAAAGTTTCCACCGCGCTCGGCAAGAGCGAGTGAAACCGCACCCGATGTCGCATATTCATAGATATTGCGCGCTACTTCCGAGACAGCGGTCGTGATCTTGATCTGGGTAGTCGAATCGAAACCCATGGCGCGAGCCAGTCTTCGCACTCGCTCACGAACCTTTACAACGTCGCTCTCACGACGAACATAAATATCTCCCAGGCGAGTCGAGACCGTGTCATTCATGTGGATACGAAAGCCTGGCGCGGATGGGCGTCTGTAGGGTACTCCGAGTTACCTAAGCGGCGGCGGATCGCGCCGTAAGTTTGTCCCGCACGAGAGCGTTGAATTTTTCCGGCCGCTCTTCCTGAGGCATCATTCGACAGCGATCGAATATTTCCAGCCCGACGCGCGGATTGACTCGCAGGAGCTCGGCCGCGTGTTCGATAGGATTGTTCTCGTCCTGCTTACCCCAAATTAATGTCGTCGGTTGTATGATACGTGCGAACGCCGATACCGGGTCGGTATTGAGGTAGCCCGAAAGATATGCCGCTATAGCGTGTTGCGCTCCCGGCCTGTGGCTAGTCGCATAGTAGTGCGCGACCAGACGATCTGTTGCGCGTGACCGCTCGTAGAAGAGCTCTTTACGTGCATAGTTGCGTATGCTTCGCTCGCTGGCGATGACGTGGTAAAACGAGGTCCCAAGCACGGGAGACTGCATTAGACCGTAGAATGCTGCCCCTGCCATCCCGGGCCGCGCGCTTCGAGAGTCGGCGCCCGTAGGCGCAACTAAGATGAGCGAGCGAATGAGTTCGGGATGCTGATCCGCGACGTGCACGCTATAGGCCGCCCCTAAATCACTGGCCACAATGTGCGCCGGCGCACCCGCAACCTCTCTTATGAAGTCGGCGATGAGCTCTACGTAGAGTTCGGCGGAGTAAGGAACGCCGGCGGGCTTTTCCGAGAATCCAAAACCCAGCAGATCCAACGCATAAACAGGAACATCGTGGGCGAGGACGTCAAAATTGCGGCGCCACATGAAGCTCGAGGCGCCCGCGCCGATCCCATGCACAAAGACGAGAGGTGAGGCGGTGTTCTCTGTGCCGGCCACCTTGTAAAAGATATTTCGTTCGCGCCATTCGAATGAACGAGCTTCGCCGCCGAACGCTGCGTCGTCGGGCGCCACCGCGTTGCGACGTATGCGAGCGTTGACTGCCGCAAGGGCCGCCATACCAGCGCCTGCGGCTCCAATGGCTTTCCAGAGTTTACCCATAAGAAGAGGAGGTCAGAGGGCAGATGCTAGAGGTCAGATGCTAGATGCTAGAGGTCAGATTCTAGGTATCACGCGCTACCAGGCTGACCTCCAGCATCTATCATCTAACATCTTTCCTGACATCAAGCATCTGACCACCGATCACCGATCACCGATCACCGATCACCGACATCCGCGTTTACACGAAGGCGAAATCAAACTGTTCCTGGTGGATCAGGATATCGCTGGTGATATCAACAGCACCCAAATAATCTTCGATTTCAGTAAGCACATCGCGCTCGCTGGTACGCAGTATGCGGGCAACCTCAGGGTTGATCCTGAGCGTAGTTTGCTTGACTCCCGCGTCGCCCAGTCCTTTACCGAGGCGTCTAGCTTCATCAAGGATCTCGTAACATATAGTCTGCGGCGATTTGATCAGCCCCGCTCCCTGGCAGTACGAGCACGGCGCGCAAAGCGTTCGCTCGAGCGATTGCTTGACCCGCTTGCGAGTCATGATCACCAGGCCGAAATCATTGAAAGAGAGCACCTTGGTTGGAGATTTGTCGCCTTGCAGAGCTTCCTGCAGTGCCTGCATCACGCGGTTGCGATTGCGTCGATCCTCCATATCGATGAGGTCGAGCACGATGATTCCGCCGAGGTCGCGAAGGCGGATTTGACGTACGATCTCGTCGACCGCTTCCAGGTTGGTGCGAGTAATCGTGTCTTCGAGACGCGTTCCGCCGCGTCCGACGAATTTACCGGTATTGACGTCGATGGCCACCAGAGCTTCCGTCTGGTTGATGACGAGATAACCTCCCGACTTGAGCCAGACGCGCGGCTTGATAGCTTTGTCGATCTCTGCCTGAACTCCGAAAGCCTCGAGGATTGGTGTGTCGCGAGTATAGAGCTTGACGCGCTTAACCATTCGCGGCTGGATGCGATTGATAAACTCCACGATGCGCAGGTACTCCTCTTCCGAGTCGACGCGGATCGCGGTGAACTCATCGGACAACTGATCGCGCAAAATTCTCTGCACCAGATCCAAATCCCGATGGGCCATGGTGGGCGCCTTCATCTTTTCGGCAGAGCGTCGGATGTCCAGCCACGTTCGCACGAGGTAGCGGGCATCGTCACGCAGATCCTCTTCGCTGATGCCGACACCTGCGGTGCGAACGATGAAGCCGCCGGAAGGGACGTCTTCCTCTGCTCGTATGATCTGAATCAGTTTTCGAAGGCGAACGCGTTCACTATCCGACTCGATTTTGCGGGACACCCCCACATGCTCGACAGTCGGCATGTAAACCAGGAAACGTCCTGGCAATGCGATATGCGAAGTGATTCGTGCTCCCTTTTTGGCAATCGGTTCCTTGGCGATTTGAACCAGAATTTCCTGGCCCTCGCGTAAGAGGTCTGTGATGGTGGGTGTGTGACGTTCTCGACGTCCGCCTCCGCCTCCGCCGCCTCGCTCGCGCGGGCCGCGACCGCCGTTTCCACCTGCGCGTTCCTCACGCACCGGCGCAGGACGTTCGGGACGGGACTGAGGCGGCCTCGCCGGCCGATCTCGCCGAGAGCTATCACGAGGGGCTGCGGCTACCGGCTTACTTACCGGCTTTTCTTCGACCACCGGCTCTGCCTCCACTACAGTCTCGACGGGATCCGTTCGTTCTTCACCATCGGTCTCCTGGGCCTTACTCGGCCGACGACGACGGCGACCGCCGCGCCTGGTAGCAAGCTCACCCCTCGAGCGGCCTGAAGAGAGGCTGGCTTCAGCGTCCTCGTAATCGCCGTTGCCTCCCGTGCCTGCTTCGAAATGCTCTCCGTCCGCGGCCTCTGTCGCCACTAGGTCCGCCGATTCGGCTCGCTCGGCCTCGCCTTCGAGGACCGCCACGTCTGTTTCGCCCTCCGCAGATTCCTGCGTAGGCTTGCGCTTCGAGCTGGCCTTCGCGCTCGCCGGCTTCTTTCCGGCTACGGGCTTCTTCGAGGAAGTCTTGCTCGCCGACTTGCTGGCGGGCCGTTTCGACTTTGTGGTTGTTTCAACCGCTTTCCTCGGCGCGCGCTTCGGGGCCGGTCGTTTACCTCGGCTCAATTCGGTCTCGTCATCGCCGCCGCCGTCTTCATCGCTAATCCGCTCAAAATCTCCGGAGTCCGCTGTCTCTTCCGTGATCTCGTCAATGAATGCTTCTACGTGGGCGGCCACGGTTTCGCGAACCCTCGCCGGTTCGCCTTCCGCGCGGGTGGCTGCGAGATCGCTATCGTCAACGCGTTGGAATGAGCCGGAACCGGGTATTTCGCGGAGAAGGGAACCAACTTCGGCCGTAGGCAGATCTTCCATATCGAATTCGACCGCGTGTATTTGATCGAAGATGCGCTCCTGAAGCCTGGCGTCCTTAAACATCGCGCCGTTCTCGGCGGCAATCTCGTCGTCGATCACGCGTTGGAAGGACGCACTGTCTGCGACGAAGGGAGTGGCCACCGCGTCGATGTCGAACGAGGTGTTGCTATCAGTCCTCGCTCGGTCAGCACCCGCGTCCGAGACATGTTCCTCACCGGTTCGGCCGCGCCTGCGCCCGCGTCTTCCCCGCTTTCGGCCTCCGGAGTCCGTTTCTCTGGCGTCCGTCGCCTCCGCTGAACCTTCGGCGGCCGGTGTCTCGAGCGCTTCGTCGGACTCTACGACCTCGCCTGTTATCTCAACGGCCGGTTCGGCGTCAAGCAAAGGTTCGGCGCGCTCCTGCGTAGCTTCCATGTGACGCTCGCGCTCGATCCTCGACTGCTCGATGTGTTCCTGCGCGGCTTTTGTCGCCTCGCTGGCATCGGCTTTTTTCGATTTGTCGATGACGATACGCTCGAACTCTTCTTCCTCGTCGAAGAAGTCCGAGACATACAAAAAGGCGTCGCGTTCGAGACCTATATCCACGAACGCCGACTGCATTCCCGGAAGGACACGCATCACGCGGCCCTTGTATATGTTTCCAACGATGCCCTGATTTTCTTCGCCGCGTTCGATGTAGAACTCTGTAACCCGCTCATTCTCGATGATGGCGATCTTTTTCTCGCGTCCATTGACGCTCACAATTAACTCTTTTGACATTGTTGCTGAACTCTCTCCTGAGAAGGGGACCGGAACCGAATCGAACGTGAACCCGCGAAATGTTCGCCTGCGAGCTCAGATCCGCGAGGCGGACGACTTCGCCCGTCTCTCGATTCGCTAATGGTCCTCTGAATGATGTGAAGTGGGAGGCAAGCGCTGACGGACCTTCGAAGAAGGCGTCCTGCGTCAAGCTGACGATGGGCGAGTAAAGTTTGTTCGCCCGGAGTTGGTGATACTTGAGCGCGGTGTACTTCGCATGTCGTATGCTGCGTTCTTGCCTGCTTCGACTTACGAAGGTAGTGGCGCGAGCCGCGCGCGCATGGACGGAAACTGAGTCCCTCCGCCTTCATCGCGCGAGACAAATCTGGATTAATCAAAAGAATCCCCACAAGCCACCGTTGCGCTTGCGGCATGAACAGTCAACTGCGGCTCCAGGGAGCAGGCGAATCAGAGTAGGCCCGCGTGCTCACGAACCTGGCGTCAGCGTGAACGTTTCAATATTGCCAAGGCCGCAACATCGGCCAAGTCGCGGTATACGCTCGTGCACCTATTGCAGAGCTGGCGGTGACTTGATCCGGGTGGCTGTCGTTCAAAAGTGAATCTATGGTCGGTGAATCCACACGACCCGAAGAAGTCCGTGTCTCGCCTGTCAGGGCGCGCAGAGAAACTTCTGCTGCCTGTGCTACGGTTGTCAAACTTTCGGCGCTTGCATACGCAGCGACGAACAGTTTGGAACGGGGCAGGACGAGCGGATAAAGTATAACCGACCAGAACAGTAAACAGGAAGCGTGAATTACGCGGATCCGTAAGAGACGTGCCTGAGGCGCTGGAATGTAGTGCCCGTCATTCCAGTAGAGCGCCGCCAAGTCCGGCCGTATTCCAAAGTCTCTCTGGTTCAGGATCAAGAGTCGCCACGCGAAGATTTGTGGCGTGCGTAATGCACAAAAGGTTCGAAGCGTTCTGGACAAGGCCAATCTCACAGTACTATTTGGTCCAGAGTCTTGACCTCACGCAAGCCGACGCTTTCCAAGCCCTCGATTGGATCAAAGCTGGAAAGGTTGCCGAAGCTGAGCCCGGTCGTGGTCTCGAGAGAGCTGACGGGAACTTGAAACGTTTTGTAAGCGCCGAATGCGAAGGCGGCTTCCTCCAGGTTCTCAATCAGCCCTTCCTGGCTCAATAGATATCCGGTGGCGGAGAGTTTGCCGTTTTCCTTAACCATCACAACCACCTTCCAAAACTCCTTCGGCAATAACACCCCTCTGTATTGGGCATCGTCGGATCCAAACACCGGTCCGCTAAAAACCGAAACTCTGAGCTCTTCAGAACCCGCGTTGTTCAGGATGTAATCTTCCAGGCCCGCCCAGGTCGACTGGTTCTGGTTGAAGTCCTTGTGCTGTGGGGAACAGTTCGTATAGTGAAACGTGTCATCGTTGGCGACCTTGGCGAGCTTTTCCGACTTGCCCCACGCCGGATCCAGCCTTCTTACCAGGTGGCCGCGGTCAAGCGGGTTGTCAGCATAGACCTCATTACCAGTCTGCTCGTCTTTTTCGATTCGAGGATCGTAGATCCACCTATCCGGGTCCCGTTTTATGCGATAGCTGATTCCACCATCGATGTTGACGGCGGTGAAGTAGGCCAACCGGCGCTCTTTATTCATCACAACGCTGTAATGATGATAGGGAAGGACGTGGGTATCCTCATCGGTGGCCGCCTGGTTGATTGCGACATTTGCCTTCATCTCTTCTGACAGTTCGGGCAAAGGAACTCGCTTGTTGCCGGTCCCGAGGAAGATCGGATCATAGCCCTTTCGATTATCGTATTTCGGGTCGATGCTGATGGCCTCCTCGCCGAATTCAGAAGGGCGAGATTCTGCGACTCGACCCTCTTCTTCCATAGCTGAATCGGGTGTTGATATTGCGCTGCCCAGGCGAACCGTGATTGTCAGCGGCACGGTGATCGTGAATGAGTTGTTCGATGATACTTGAGTCGAGAAACTGCTGGACGCTTGATCATCAGATTCGGGGCGTGGTGTATCGCTCATCGGTGAGTTCCTTTCGTGGGGCAATAGAAGGAAGTGAGTCTCCAGGAACCTGAGAGCTTTGCCGTCGACTCTTGGTGATTCCTGCGTGCGGCAGTTTACATTGACGGAAGCAGAAAGTGAAAGTTGAACCAATCAAGTGCCTCCCGAACTCCCGCGTTCAGGCGACAAAAGGCGGACGAGCATTACTGGCAACGGTATTGACTCTGGAATCCGAGCGCATTATTCTAGCGAAGTCCAGATTCTCATATCGGCACACGAATCGGAAACCTCTCGCAAATCCCGATCAGGCCGAACACCCTCAAAGGAAACTGGTGAGATGTCCACTCCCATCTCTTTACCCATCACTGTCCTCGTCGAGATTCTTCTCGACCAACTTTCCACACAATCACCTCAATGGAGACCATCATGGCAGACGACAGAATCAAATTACTTGAAGAGCGATTGACTCGAATGGAAGCCGCCCTCTCTCAACGGCCCCCCGCTGGGCAGGGTGGATTTACACCGCCAGGGGGAGTTGTTGTTGATCCGGCGCCGTGGCCACAGTACCCGAGGCATTGGGGAGGTTGGGGCCCGCCCCGCTGGCCCATAGTCGATCCCGCACCATGGCCCACTCCTGTAGTTGACCCTGCGCCGTGGCCACCCACGACAGTGAGCGATCCTGCACCCTTCCCCGGAGGCGTCTTTTCGGACCAGTTGCTTGCAGCCAGGACCCTGGGAAGACCTGGCCAAGTAGTTGATCCGGCACCGATCGACTTCGGTCGATTGTCAGTCTCGCAGCTCGAATCCACGCTCCATAGCATAAATTCCGAAAAGGCGCGGCTCGATTCGCTGCAGGCGTTGGTCTCAAAACAACTAGACAGAGCAAAGAAACAGGAAAAGGGCTAGCCGACGAACGCGGCTGTTCTTACCATTCACCACTAAGCTTTTCCTGCCCAACGGCGGAGGTGTACACGTGCGAATACTGCCATCCCTTCCAATGCAGATGCCCGCATACGATCCCGGAGATCGCCGACAGAAGGTCCTGCTGATTGGTTTCCAGGACCAGGACAATCTCGGTCTGCGCTATTTGATGTCGACGGTCAGCGCTTCGGGACATCAGGCGTTTATCATGACCTATCGCTCCAATCCGGACGAGATCCTCAAACGGATACATCAGATCAAACCAGACGTCGTCGGGTTCTCATTAATCTTTCAGTACATGGCTCCGGACTTCGGCGATGTGATCGGGGCCCTTCGAGATGCAGGAGTGTCTGCCCATTTCACCATGGGTGGCCACTACGCCAGTTTCGAACCGATTGAAATTCTCAAGCGCATACCGGGTCTGGATACTGTTGTGCGATTCGACGGCGAAACGACCCTGGTAAACCTGTTGAATTGTCTCAGCAGCGGCGCGGATTGGCGCGGATTGGCAGGCATCGCATTTCACCAGGATGACGGTGAAGTCGGCGTCGCACCGTTGGCGCCGGTAGTTGAGGACCTGGACACGCTGCCATGGCCTGATAGGGAGTCGATCAACTACGAAGGACATCCGATGCCAACCGCGTCAGTTCTCGGCAGCCGAGGTTGTCCCTGGGATTGTTCCTTCTGCAGCATTCGACCTTTCTATGAGGAGCAGGGCGGCCCTCTCCGCCGCCTGCGCGCACCGAGAGCGATTGTCGACGAGATGATCGATCTACATCGCAATCGAGGAGTCCCCATTTTCCTGTTTCAGGATGATGACTTCCTGGCGGGCGGCAAGAAAGCCGCGAAATGGGCTATGGAGATTGCAGACCTGATTGCGGAAGAAGGTCTGGCTGGCGAAATGGCTTTCAAGATCAGTTGCCGCTCCGACGAAATCCATGAAGACGTGATTGAGCGATTGATTGCCGGCGGGCTGACGCACGTCTATATGGGAGTCGAATCCGGCGACGAAGAAGGGCTCCTGAATATGAGCAAACGGCTCAAGCCCGAGGCGCATTTGAGGGCCGGCCGGATTCTGAAAGAGTTCGGACTCTCCTTTGACTTTGGCTTCATGTTGGTCGATCCCTATTCGACCTTTCGCAGCATCCGCCAGAACGTAGATTTCCTTGAAGCCTTCATCGGCGACGGCTGGTCGGTTGCGCCGTTTTGTCGAATGTTGCCGTACGCAGGCACGCCTATTAAAAGAAGACTAGAGTCAGAAGGGCGTCTGCTGGGCACGGCGTTCGAGCCGGACTACAAGTTCCTGGATCCAAAACTGGATCTGTTCTACGACTGGATGGTGAATACGTTTTACGAGAGAAACTTCACGAACCAGGGACTGTGCCACATCCTGCGAGGTCTACTTTTTGAGGCGCGGCTGAGATTGCGCGCCCCAAATCCGGTCTCGGATTCTCAACAGAGCTATCTCCAATACCTCACGTCAGTTTGCAACCGCGTTGCATGCTATACGCTTCGTTGCGCAGTCGATCATATCGAGGCAACGCCGCTAGAGACTCTCCAGCGGGATTCCGGTTATCTGGATCGCCTGACCGAGCACGAAAAGAAGGAAGAGGCGAGCCTGACCGCCGAAGTAGCAAACTACTACGAATGGGTACATCAGGATCACAGCCCGATCCCAGGCCCAGTCGGCGGTTTTGATAAGACGTGGACGTTCTATGAAGGTGATCGCGAGGCGGCTGGCGTCGGCGCGGCCTGACGTGCTGATCGCCTGCATCTCAAACTCATCGTTCGCAATCTGAGGCGATAGGACCCTGTGATCGCGATGGATATTGTTCTCGTCTCGATGCCATTCGCGGAGGCCCAACGACCGTCGATAGCTCTTGGCTTGTTGCGGTCATCGCTCCAAAATACAAACATCCAGAGCGAAGTCGTCTACGGGAATTTCGGGTTGGCCGAAACCATTGGGTTGGTAGCCTATCAGGCGATGCAATCAACTCCCACCGATCACCTGCTTGGTGAATGGTGCTTCGCTGGCCGGTTATTTCCCGACGATGTGAAAAAGGACGAGGAATACCTGGACCTGGTTCTTGAAGTACGATGCAGCGGCTTCCCTGCCGAACTCGAACAGCGAAAAGATCAGATGCGTTGGGTGCGCGCGCAGAGTGCGGCCTATGTGGACCGGCTGGCTGACTCAATCGTCGCGCGCGGACCCAAACTCGTTGGTTGCAGTTCAGTGTTCCAGCAACACTGTGCGTCTCTCGCACTGCTCAAGCGGATTCGTGAGTTGAGTCCGGACACCGTGCTGTTGATGGGCGGTGCAAATTGCGAAGGCGAGATGGGAGTGCAGACGTTGCGGGCGTTCCCGTGGGTGGACTGTATCGTCTCCGGCGAAGCGGATGCGATCTTCGCGGATATGTGCAAAGTGCTGCTGGAGCACCGCCGCGCTGTCGACCCAGCCTTGCTTCCTGAAGGCGCAATTTCGCAACGTCACCTAAGAAACGTGTTTCCCATCGTTGGGCAGGAACCTGTGCAAGCTGCCAGACCTCTGATCCGCGATATGGATTCAATTCCACTGCCGGACTACGATCACTACTTTAAGGCGCTGAGAGCTTCAACCTTATCAAATCTCATCCAGCCAGGGCTGTTGGCGGAAAGCTCTCGCGGCTGTTGGTGGGGCGAGAAGTCTCACTGTACTTTCTGTGGCCTGAATGGCGCTGGGATGAAGTATCGTTCGAAATCCCCGGACCGGGTTCTCACTGAATTGTCAGAGCTGAAGGGGCGCTATGGGATCGGGAGCATCCAATTTGTCGACAACATCCTCGATATGTCGTTCTTCAAGACGGTGCTGCCGAGACTGGCGGAGTCTGACGAGACCTATTCCCTCTTCTACGAGACCAAGGCTAATCTCAAGCGTGAGCAGGTCGAGCTCCTGGCGAAGGCGGGCGTGCGATGGATCCAACCCGGCATCGAGAGTCTTGACGACAACGTGCTCGCGTTGATCGCCAAGGGAAACTCGGCGCTCATGAACCTACAACTATTGAAGTGGTCGCGCGAGTTCGGTATTGATGCCGCGTGGAACATGCTTTGCGGAATCCCAGGTGAATCAGACTGTTGGTACGAGGAGATGGCGCGCTGGTTGCCGTCGATCTTTCATCTGCAACCGCCAACAGGAGTGAGCAGAGTTCGCTACGATCGCTTCAGTCCCTATCACATGCGCCCGGGGGACTTCGGCCTCACCCTCGAACCGAGTCGGGCCTATTCCTACGTTTACCCGTTGCCCAATGAATCGTTAATGCGCCTTGCCTATTCATTCGAGGATAGTGGGCTTCCGAGGCATATGCATCGCGCGATTTCAGACGAGCCTGGTCAGAATCATTTGCAGGAAGTTGTCAGAGAATGGAACGACTTATGGACTGGCTCGCCGCCTGTTTTGCAAGTTTACGATGAACGTGATCGACTACATTTCTTCGACACCCGTCCTTGCGCGAGCCAGAGAAACTGGATTGCGGAAGAATTGGAGGCGGACATCTATCGCCTCTGCGACACTGCGCAGACGCCTACCGCGCTGAGCTCTCAGCTAAGCGCGCGTCGTGGAAGAGGCGTGTCGATACAACAGTTGGAACCGGCTATCGACAGCTTGCTTAACACCAGGGTTTTATTGTCCCTGAATGGCAAGCTGCTCGCCATCGGCGTAAATCCTAATCACTTGGTGTCGAACTAATTCTCGATTGGACTGAGGACGGCTTACGTTGGCCGTGTTGTGGCTGGGAGGCAGGGAGTCGAACCCCGATAGCCAGATTCAGAGTCTGGAGTCCTACCATTGGACGACCTCCCATCAAGAGCAAATTAATTTAAGCGCGCCGCAATTGTCAACCGCGCTCTCCGACACCGTGCTCTCCGACGAGTTAAGATATGTTGCACGTTCGATAATTGGGCCGTTCAGGTTTCAGTACTTCACAATCCGCTGGCATTCAGATTGGTTCCGCCATGCGCGCGTGCAGTCGGCTTAGTCCTCGTCTGCCGCGCCGGCGTTCATGGCAGTAGCGATGTTGAGAAACGCCTTGGCGGCGTGAGAGAGCCTCGCTCCTCTTCTATAGATAAGATATAGACTCCGCTTGAGGCGCATCTCGGTGACCTTTATCGCGGCCAGTTGCCCCATCTTGACCTCGGTCTCGGCGGCCATACTCGGAATCAAAGCGACGCCCACATCTCGCTCGACCAGCCGCTTGATAGCTTCGAGGGTAGGCATCTCCATGGTGATATTGAGCGGCGTCCGATGTTTTTCAAAGGTCTGTACCACTCGGTCCCTGAAGGGCGACTTCACGTTGTGGGCGATAAACGATTCCACTCCCAGTTCGCGCACAGATACCATCTTGCGACGGGCCAGAGGATGTTTGGGCGCCACTATCAGCGCCATCTCGTCGCTCCCCACCGACAGGGCCTTCAATGCAGGATCGACGGGACGAAACGAGACAATGCCGATCTCTATGTCGCGCGCCAGCACTTCCGATGGTATCCGGCTGGCACGTCCGCGGCGGACTTCCACTTTGATATGCGGATGCCTGGCGTTGTAGCTGGAGATGATCGGCAGGATGTGCGTCACCGTGTTTTCGTTCGCGCTGATCGTCACCTTGCCTCGGTGCAGGCCCTTCAACTCCTTGATCGCTTCGTGCGCGTCCTTTCTGAGATTAATCATCTGGTGGGCGTACTTCATCAGAACCTGCCCCGCATCGGTCAGCGTTCCATCTTTCGACGAGCGGTCGAAGAGCTGTGCTCCAACTTCCTCTTCCAGTCGGCGAACCGCCTGGCTAACTGCGGGCTGCGTGCGATATAGACGCTCGGCTGCCCGCGAGAATCCACGCTCCTGCGCGACCGCGATCAATACTTCGAGCTGGTTTATGTCCATGGAGGTGCCTTAACTCACCTTATGCTTTCAGAACGTGGGCTTATATTATCACCTCTTCTTATCGAATCATCAAAATAATAACTTTGACTTTCAGCGCCCGGGGCTTTAACTTCCGTGGCTTCGAAGGGAGATTGGGCATAACTATGGACAGAGAGCGGATCACAATATTCGACACCACTTTGAGGGATGGGGAGCAAAGTCCCGGATGCTCCATGGATTTAGACGAGAAAGTGATGCTGGCGGAACAGCTCGAATGCCTCGGTGTAGACGTCATCGAAGCGGGCTTTCCCATCGCATCGGGTGGGGACTTCGCCGCTGTAAGCGCCGTCGCCGAGAAGTGTCGCACCGCTGCCATTGCCGCTCTGTGTCGAACGGTCGAGTCTGACATCGCTTGCGCCGCCGAGGCCTTGAAGAAAGCCGAGCACCCGCGCATTCACACGTTCGTCGCTACGTCGGATATACATCTCGAGCACAAGCTTAAGAAATCACGCTCGGAAGTATTGGCGATGACGCGCTCCGCGGTGCGGTTGGCGCGGTCGTTCGCAGAAGAGATCGAATTCTCGGCCGAAGACGCGACCCGCAGCGACATGGATTATCTATGCGAGGTACTGGCCGCCGCAGTTGACGAAGGCGCAACTATTATCAATATTCCCGACACGGTCGGGTACACCACGCCTACAGAGTATCGTGACCTGGTGCGGACGGTCCGCGAACGCGTGGTGAAAGATTCAAACGTGACGATCAGTGTCCACTGTCACAACGACCTTGGGCTGGCCGTAGCCAACAGCCTTTCAGCCATCGAAGCTGGCGCCCGGCAGGTCGAATGTACGATTAATGGCATCGGTGAACGCGCCGGCAACGCGGCGCTCGAAGAAATAGTGATGGCGATGCACGTACGCGCCGATCGGCTTCCTGTAAGGTGCGATATCCGCACGCAGGAGCTTTATCCAACCAGCCAACTGCTTTCCTCGTTAATAGGTTTTGACGTTCAGCCGAATAAGGCGATCGTGGGTCGCAATGCCTTCGCGCACGAAGCGGGAATTCACCAGCACGGTGTTCTGAATAATCCTCTTTGCTACGAGATCATGACGCCTGAATCTGTAGGCGTTCCCGCGAACCGAATAGTGCTCGGCAAACACTCGGGCCGCCACGCACTTAGTCGACGATACGAAGAGCTCGGCTTTACGCTTCAGGCGACCGAGCTTGATTGTGCGTATCAGAGCTTTACCGAACTAGCGGATCGCAAGAAACGCATTTATGATCAGGATCTTCTCTCGCTGCTTACGGCTGACGCCAGGGCGGGGTCTCTGATTCCCGCGGTCGACGGAGTGCATCCCTCAGTTCGAGAAATGGCTGCCAGTTCACGGTAGTGCCATCGGATTCGACCCTAAAGAGGGAGAGCGCGCGCGCCTGGCTTTACGACAAGGGGTAGAAGATAATTCAGGCATGGCATCTGCACGGACTCTCTTCGAGAAACTCTGGCAATCTCACGTCGTCTGCGAGCCTCAAGGCGAGCCCGCGCTACTCTACATCGATCTCCATCTGGTCCATGAGGTGACGTCGCCGCAGGCTTTTGAAGGTCTGCGCGTCGCTGGCCGTAGCGTCCGTCGCCCGGACTTGACCATCGCGACGGTAGACCACAACGTGCCGACGACTGACCGGCAACTGCCGATTAGCGACACAATAGCTGCGAAACAAATTCAGACTCTCCGCAATAATTCTCTTGAACACGGCATCAGGCTCTACGACATCCACTCACAGGAACAGGGGATCGTTCACGTCATCGGACCCGAGTTGGGATTGACTCAACCGGGCATGACGATAGTTTGCGGCGATAGCCATACAAGTACTCACGGCGCTTTCGGCGCGCTTGCATTTGGGATCGGCACCAGCGAAGTAGAGCACGTGCTTGCCACGCAGTGCCTGCAGCAGAACAAGCCCCTAACGATGAACATAGAAATCACGGGCTCGCTTCCAACCGGCGTCTCTGCGAAGGACCTCGCGCTTGCTGTGATTGGCGAGTACGGCACCGACGGAGCCACTGGTCATGTCATAGAGTATTCGGGCCAGGCCGTACGCAGCCTGTCGATGGAAGGGCGCATGACGCTTTGTAATATGAGTATCGAGGCTGGAGCACGGGCGGGCATGGTCGCGCCCGACGAGACGACATTTGAATACCTGCGAGGCAGACCGTTCGCTCCGTCCGGCGAGAATTGGGACGAAGCGATCTCTTATTGGACGACGCTCACTAGCGATGAGGGCGCCCGTTACGATCGAACAGTGAAGATAGACGCGGGTGGGCTCGCACCGTTTGTCACATGGGGAACGAATCCGGGAATGGTGGCGCCGGTTACGGGAGTGGTGCCGCATCCTTCCGCTGCAACTACTGAAGCTGACTCGCTGGCGGTTAAGAACGCCCTCGAGTATATGAATCTTGCGCCGGGAACGGCGGTCACTGACATCTCCATCGACCGTGTATTTATTGGCTCGTGCACGAACGCGCGGCTGGAAGATTTGCGGGCCGCGGCGAAGGTCGTCAGAGGATATAAGACGAACAGCAGCGTGCACGCGATGGTGGTGCCGGGATCGCAAGCGGTGAAAGCGGCTGCTGAACTCGAAGGGCTCGACCGCATTTTTCTCGACGCGGGTTTTGAATGGCGCGAGAGCGGATGCTCGATGTGTCTGGGGATGAACCCCGACATACTCAAGCCGGGCGAGCGATGCGCGTCGACCAGTAACCGAAACTTTGAAGGTCGACAAGGCAGAGGAGGACGAACGCATCTCGTCAGTCCAGCCATGGCCGCGGCAGCGGCGATCAAAGGAAAGTTCACGGATGTGCGCGATTGGAACTTTCAATAGGAAGCAGATGGAACCCTTTCGCACTCATACTGGAATTGTGGCGCCGCTTGATCGACAAAATGTCGACACGGACCAGATCATCCCCAAGCAGTTTCTCAAGCGCATAGAGCGAACGGGATTCGGCGAATTTCTCTTTTACGATTGGCGCTTTAACTCAAGCGGAGAGATTGATTCGTCATTCATTCTCAATGAGAAGCGGTTCGAGGCCGCCACCATTCTGGTGACCGGTCGTAACTTCGGGTGCGGTTCGTCGCGCGAGCACGCGCCATGGGCGTTGCTGGATTACGGCTTCAGGGCGATCATCGCGCCCTCGTTCGCCGACATCTTCACCACCAATTGTCTAAAGAACGGAATCGTTCCGGTCGCGCTCGCCGAGCCTGATGTCGCAACAATCGTTCAGCGGGCTTCCAATATTCATGAGTATCGGTTGACGGTGGATCTGGAAGAGAAACGCGTCTTCGACCATCTCGGTCTAAATGCGTCGTTCGAGATGAGCGACTTTAGCCGGTATTGCCTGTTGGAAGGATTAGATGACATCGGGCTAACGATGAGATACGAGTCGAAAATCGGAGACTACGAACTAAACCGCGCCGCGTGGCGTGTCCATATATAAAGTTATTCGCGCTAATAACAGAGCCAGCACGTCTCCCCAGACACGCTTTTACACGGATCGAGCCGGGTTGGGGTAGGTTTCGACGCACTAAGCTTAGAGTGTAGGCGCCGGGGCGGATCGGCCTATCGGCGGTGTGGAGTTATGTGCATCACTTCCAAGTTGATTTATCAGTAACCGCGCACGCTGCGTGGCCAAGAATCTCATCACCGCTCCTCAACATTGATGGCGTCGGGGTCCACCCATCTCTTAGCCGAGCTTCCAGAAGCTCATTAGCACTCGGTTGATGGCTCCATACGGCAACTGCCGTAATTCCTCCCAGTCAGGTTGTATCGTAGACCAGCACCAGCCCATCGTGCCAAGGGACGATCACGTCGTGCGTGAACTCATCTTGTACAATAACCTCAGCTACCACTGATGAAATAAAAACACCTTTGGGATGTGATAGTGCCCAGTTCATCACGCTAGCCAGGTTTGGCTGGCCCGAAAGCTCAGCCTCAATGCCGGCAATTTCACCGGGCGGTAGGTTGGCGTGATTTGTGACCTTCATACTCAGCTTCAGTTTACTTCACGGTCTACCGCGCACGCCAACTTCCCGAACGCAATGCGAGACGCCCGATGCTAAGCATAGCGCTGTTCTATTCGGGACTTGCGCTTGGTTGTACACGCGATATTATAAGCTTCTCCGAGATGCCACGAAATGTTCGCTAACCGTGAG
>JAVHWA010000157.1:0-9085 GCA_032160165.1 Acidobacteriota bacterium | reverse complement strand
GAGCACCCGTCGCATAGTTCTAAGCTCCGCCAGCGAACCTGTTACGAGGACCTCGCCGTTCTCGACGGACCTCGTCTGTGGATACGCGGCGGTCGGCCAAAGCAGCAGCACACCTGCCACTATCAGCGTTTGTCGAGCAGAAAGCATTTCACGCAATAGCTTTGTGAATTTGGCTGATGGCGGGTTCGCCCGAATTGATTCCCAACTTCTGCAGAATCGGCATCAGCGTAGGCCCGAAGCTCTCGAACGATTCTTTCGACTCCCACACATCGAATACGTTGAGCCCACCATCGCCCTCGTAGCAGGCGTGATAGAGTATGGGCGGATGGCCCGCGCCCGCCTCTTCGAGCATCCTGATGCAATCATCGTATTGACCCGTGCTCATCGGCCGTGGACGAAACATAACAGCTATGGCCATAAATTTTTCCTTTCCAGGCGGGTAGGTTTCTAACTCAGTCCGCTTTCTATCTTAACTCGGACCTTAGGTCAATCGGATTTCGGTGGGCACAGAATCATTGACGATTCCATTGCGTCTGCGGTTCCGCAAAACAAACTGTCTATGATGTGACTTGCTGGATGAGCGCGAATAGCGCTTCGGCGTCGACGGGCTTCGCCAAGTGTGCGACGAAGCCCGCGGAGCTGGCGCGCTTAAGGTCTTCGTCCATTGCATAGCCTGAAATCGCGATCGCCGGAACGTCGGCCAGACCGGGAAGAAGGCGGAGTTTGGCAAGAAGTTGATAGCCGTCCATTTCAGGCATGCCTATATCTGAAACGATAACGGTCGGACACCTGGAAGAGGCGAGTGTCAGCGCTTCCGCTCCCGAGCGGGCCGCCATTACCTCACAGCCTCGCGTCTGGAAGAGAGTACAGAGCAATTCCAACGTATCGGGAGAATCTTCGATGACGAGAACTTGTTGACTTACGGTCGACGGCGCGTCGTAGCCCCCGACCTCGCTTTCATAATCTGCTCGGATGGCATGTGGCAGTGCGAACGTAAATATCGATCCCTTGCCTGATCCATCTGATTCGGCCTTAACATGTCCGTTGTGCATCCTGGTCAGCGCCGAGACTATCGCCAGACCAAGGCCCAATCCTCCGTGTCTTCTCGTGGGCGTGCCGTCTGCCTGTCGAAACCGATCAAACACATGCGGAAGGAAATCAGGGGCTATGCCGATCCCGTTATCCCTGACGACTACCCGCGCTTCGTCAGCAGTTGATTCGGTACGCACACTGACCGTACCGCCAGGTTCGGTAAATTTGATCGCGTTTGAGAGAAGGTTCCACACTATCTGCTGGAGACGAACAGGCTCGCCCATCACGATCAAAGGCGAGGTCGCCAACTCCACTTCGAGCACAACCGGTCGCGCTGCCGCGGAAGATCGAACTGTCTCGAGCGCTGATTCTACGATGGAATTCAGGTCCGTTGGTTTCGGGTCGAAGTTCAGTTTTCCAGTGGCGATTCGCGAGATGTCGAGCAGGTCATCGATCAAGCGCGATTGAAGGCGCGCGTTTCGTTCGATCGCCTCGAGCGCCTGTGCAGCACCCTCGTTATCAAGATTTCCGTTTCTTAAAAGATTCACCCAGCCAAGCACGGGTGTTAGAGGTGTACGGAGCTCATGCGAGAGGGTCGCGAGAAAGATGTCTTTCGCGCGATTCGCCTCGGCAAGTTCTTCGTTGAGTCGCGTAAGCGCCGCAGTCCTCTCTTCAACTCTTAGCTCGAGATCTCGATTCAGACGCTTGAGGTCCTTTCTGGCTTTCTGTTCGGCCAGCATTAGAAGACGATGTTCAACCCCTCGCCGAATCGTATGCTTCATCTCATCGATGTCGCACGGCTTGACGAGATAGTCGTAGGCTCCGAACTGGAGCGCGGCCACCGCCGATTCAACTGAAGCGAACCCGGTGAGAACGACGGAAATGGTAAGTGGCGCTAGCCGACGAATCTCCGCCAAAAGGGAGAGGCCGTCGCCCCCATCCATGTGCAGGTCGGTTAGGACGAGATCGAAGTCCGCGTCTTGCAGTCGTTCGACTGCTTCCCTCCCGCTTGCCGCCGTCTCGACCTCGTACCCTTCGAGCTCGAGTATGGCCGCTGTCGTAATACGAAGACTCTCCTCGTCGTCGACCACGAGCAGGCGCGCTCCATCGTGCGAGATTGGTCGACTGGTGTCGGCTCCTCGCTCCGATCGCTTTTCTTCAACGCCTGGATAACTCATTCTGGGAACACCTGGCTTTAAGCTACTTTTTCTCTTCGTCTTCAAGAATCGGTGAATCAACCAGTAACATAATCGTAAAGGTCGTGCCGCTTCCCTTTTCGCTGCTGACGTCGATGCGACCGCCATGTTGGCGCACGATGTCCTGTGTTACCCAAAGCCCGAGGCCTGTGCCTTTCTTTCGAGTCGAATAGAAGGGCTCAAATATACGCGCGAGATCCTCGCCCGGGATGCCAACGCCGCTGTCGCTGATCTGAATTGAGATTGACGGCTGAAGGGCCTGCTCGAAACGAGAGGTGGATATGACAATTTCGCCACCGCCAGAGATAGCCTGTTGGGCGTTCAAGAGCAGATTCAGGAACACCTGTCGCAATTGATCGGCCCGCGCGCGAACCAGCGGCAACTGAGGACTCAGCGCTTCCGTCACGCGCACACCAGACTGCTTGAGTTTCTTCTCCAGCAGCACCAGCGTCTCTTCCAGCACCTGGTTGACATCGACCCAGCCCACTTCTCCGGAGCGTCGGGCAAAGCCGAGCATTTGACGGATGATGTGGGAGACGCGCTCCGTTTCTTTGCGAGCGATCTCGAGGAAGCGAGCGTTCTTCTCCGCGTCCTGGTCCGATTGCATCAGGTACAGAGAGTTCTTTATCGCCTCCAGCGGATTATTCACCTCATGCGCGATCGACGCCGCCAGCCGGCCGACGGCAGCCAGTTTCTCCGATTCGAATAGTTGCTGCTCCACCCGGCGGCGCTCGAGCTCGCGCATTTCGCTTAAATCATGGAGGATCGAAACGACGGCGGTAACCTGGCCCTTGGCATCGAGCACTTCTCCGGCCGTGATCTCCATCGGCAACAATTCTCCGCTGCCGGGATCTATCAACTCAATCTCTGCCTGGCGATCGGTTTCGAAAGCGGAAGCCAGCGCCGAGATAAACGATGTCAACTTAACCGAGTTGGTGCGCACCGCTGTTGCCGCGCTTGGCGAAAAGGCGTCTTCGAGCTGGAAGAAAAGCTCAGCCCGTCGATTGAAGAGAATGAAATTCCCGCCGGCATCGCAGACCACAACCGGATGACCAACGTTCTCGATTATCAAGTCGAGCCGATCACGCTCGCGCCGTGCTTCCGCTTCGGCTTGTTGCAGCTTGGTGAAGTTGCGCGCCAGCTCTTCATTGGCCTCGCGCAGGTCTGTCACGTCGCGAAAGATGGATACCAGGCCAAGCCGTTCGCCCTTGGCATTAAGCGCCGGGGTAGAGATCACTTCAAAGTGAATGTCCGAGCCTTCCAAAGGATCGACAAGCGTGATGTCGCGCTGAACGACCTCGGATGACGACACAGCCGCGCTCGAAAGATATGCCGAGAACAGAAGGTCATTCATCTTCAATGCGCGCCGCTTGCCTTCTCCCGCGTCGGTCGAGCCGCTGAACAGATCTTCGGCGCGGCGATTTTGCAAAAGGATCTGGTTATCCAAATCGGTGAGGACGATCGGGTCCGCGACCGATTTCATAATTGATTCGACCCACTGCCGCTCGCGCTGCAATTTGTTTACTGTGGCTACCAGCCGTTCCTGTTGAATAGCGGAAGCGGCAATGATTCCTATTCGATCGGCGAATCGGGTGAGGAACGCCAGTGACGCGGGCTCGAGGGTGTTTTCCTGCCCGCCAACAAAAAGCACACCCAGACACGAAGGTGTAGACAGTGACCAATGGGTCCCGCTAGCGGGCGGTTTCCCTGCGTCTTTGTCCCCCCGTCGCGGCATCTCGGGGACGCCCAGAAGTGGAAGTGCCAGCACATCCTGCTTCCACTTCACTTTTCCAAAAAGCGCCCGGGACGACTCGTCATTATCCAGAGAGATCCAAACGGGACGACCTTCGTCAACCACTCGAACACACGCCGCGTTCGAGTCGAGCGGCATCACTGTTCCCGTTATTTCGCTCTCCTCAAAGCCAACCGCTGCCTGTATACGCATCGTCGCATCGCGCTGATTGATCATGCCGATCGCGGCCTGTGTGTGCCCCAAACCGGTGAGGATCGCTTCGAGGGCGAGTTGCAGACGCTCGTACAGCTTCGGCGTTGCCAGCATCTGCGTCGTCGTCTCGGTGAACAGCGCGAAAAGACGAAGACGCGCATCAAGCGCGTCCGCTTCGATTATCGTCGGAACGATTGGAAGGAATAACTCTGTCGGGACTTGAGCCATAAAAACAGCGATCAGTAGTCAGTGGCCAGGCAATCATCGAACTGACAACTGAACAGCGGCCGCTGACTGCGGAGAATCAGCCTCGCTCTACGTCTACCGAAGTTCGGCGCCGCGAATCATCCTCGAGCGGCTCTGCCACGCCCGGAGTAATTGCCGGGCGCGATACGGCGGGTGTCAGGCCGACGGCTTCTGCATACTTCAGATAGGTGTCTATCGACGCAACTACGACACGGGCTTCGATTGTGATCAGATCGATGCCGACAAGCGAGATGCGCACCCACGCGTCGATCACGATGCCTTTATCAAGCACGCGATCAAGCACGTCTATTAGACTTGTACCGCCCGGCGCTCTTTCAACAGCCATGTGCTTTGTGTCCTTTTTCCGAAAGTTGAACCACCACTAAAATGCGCGAGGTTTCCAAACACTGAGCAATCTACCGTAACCACTGAATGGCGGCCTTGGCTATGGCCTGGGCCGCTTCGTTCTCTTCCTGGTCGCGCTGCTTTTTTTAGCGCCGCCGGCGCGGGCCTTGGAAGTGGTTGGCGCTTTGCTATTGGTCAACGGAGTGTTCAGCTGTCTTACCTCACGCTCGAGTTCGGCCAGACGCTCACGAAGCTCGACGTTTTCCGCCTCGGCGCGCTCGGCGCGTGTCGTCAGGTTCGTGTCATAGCGCCACCAGTTCAAGCCTATCTGTTCAGCCTTATCTATCGAACAGATAAGCAGGCGAATCTGCAAAGTCAGCAGCTCTACGTTCGCGAGCGAGACCTTTATGTCGCCCGCGATCACCAAACCCTTATCCAGAATGCGGTCGAGAACGTCCACTAGTCCGGGTGGACGCGCTGTAATCAAACTTGATCGCTCGCTCGACAATTTCGCCCCTCCAATTTAAGAGGGCGGCTTTTTGCAACAAATCAAAACGCAGGCCGCCTCGAGATCATTGCCAATCAATCGCTCGTCTTCAGACCAGGCGTCCGATTGGACCCAGATCCAGGTTGAGCTCTTCCTCAGCCAATCCGAATTGCGCCTTCAATTCCTGCATCTTCTCTTCCAGCTTCATCAAAGCGAGTCCCAATTGTTCTATCTGTTCGGGCGATAAATCGCCGCCCTCCATTCGCCGGATGGCCTGCTTTTCTAGCAGGCGACGAATGAATTCGATAAGTGTCAAGACAAGTTTTGCCAGGCCCTGCTCGACACTTTGCGCATCAAGGTTGATGCGTGGGGGCAATGTATCGGCAACGCAACGGAGCTCTTCGACAAACTCTTCCGCGTGAAGAGTATCGATCTCCGGTGCTACCGGAAGGGGGACCTCAGGGGAAGGCTCTATCAGCTTACTCCGAACCATGCTCGTAACTCAAGAGTTAATATTTGTAAAACTGTACGGCGGCCACGGACCGCTCGTCAAGAAATGTAGCTCGTTTCGCGCCTCGCGCGCGCTACCTAAAGCCGCACGGTATTCTTCAAGTTGTCCGCGCTCAACCAGGTGCGCCGCCGCCAGGACAAGTGGCTGAGATGGTTGGACGTTCATCACAGCATCGCGCACCGAATCACCCAAACATTCCATGAGCCAGGTTGCAACCGCTTCGCCCCTCTCCTTCAACAGACTCGCTCCCTCGATCTCGCGTTTCTTAGCCGCCAGGAAAGCCGTGCCGCTTTGATTCGTAGCCTGGTGTTGGCCGTGCGGGTCCTCGGCCTCTTCCATCTCTGATGCCTCGCGTTTGATCCTCTCCAGGTCCCAAATGACCTTTACACTCATCTCCACACAGCCCCGGACGCGCTCGAGTTGCGAGAGGATCGAAGAGTGGTGCGATTCCAGATAACTGCGAAGCTCTGGTTCATCAACAACGGTCCCGAAGCGAAAGGGCAATGGTGTCGTCATCGAGAGTAGTCCGCGAACGACGCGCTCATGCCCAAGTACGTGTTCGCGTGTGACGTCGATCCGCTCTACGTCGACGGCGCTGACCACCGCAGCCAGATTCCCCGATTGAATCAGGAAAGATTGTGCGCCGTCGATGCCGGGCATGGAATCGACGGATCCTGCAGGCAGCTCCTCGGTCACACAGTACGCATAGAGCTTCATGGTTTGTTGGAGCGTGACGGTTCACAAATCATGGACGAGAAGTGCGGTCTGCCCGATGGGGCTGCTCGGCTATCACCGCACGTGTCACGCATCACTTATCTCGGTTTAGATCATCGATTACTGATCGGGCGCCCCGCTTTCCAAATGCTTCCTGCGCCGATTCAACCGAGCTGAGAAGTACATTTAGGCCCAGAAAGATCAGGTCGACGTCGGCTACGGAAATAGTAATCTCACCCGCAATCACCAGCCCGCGATTAAGCACGTGATCGAGCGTCTCGAGCAACGACAGCTCGTTCTCCTCCAGTAATTCTAACGCTTCGTCGGCCATTGCTTATCCGTCCACGGCAAAGTTATAGGCCGGCCACGGTCCGGTCAATTCAAGTTGAAAACCTGCCGCTGCGTGCTCCCTCGCAAGGCGTTCGGCCGCCGCACGAAATTCGCCGAAGCGCTCAAGGTCGACGAGGAAGGCCAGCTTCGCAATCAGTTCTCCATGATCGGTCGCTTCGTCCTTCAACACTCGCAGCCGCGTTGCGGCCTCTCCGTAATTTGATAACTCGCGCTCTATCGCGCCGGCAACGCGTTTGACCGCAGCACGCACTTCCTTCTCGCGCAACGCCTCGATCTCTTTTTGAATGAGATAAGACCTTCCGGGCGTTGCTTCTTCTGCCTGGCGTGCCAATTCGCGCAGCCGCTCGCTAAGTTCGGTGATATTCGTCTTAAGCACCGAGCGGTCGCAATAAGCATTCACTCCCCATTCCTCTCGACCGCGGAGGTGTTCAATGATTGCTCGCAAGTCCGCATTTCGCTCGCGAAGCATTTTCTCGATGCCTGCTCGTTCAAGGTAAATGGTGCCGAAGCGTAAAGGGACCACGCTCGATTTCCGCGCGAAGTGTTCGACCACTTTCTCATGGCGCATCGCCCTGAGCGCAGTCCATGTTGGATCGTCAAGACGCGACTGCAGGGCCTCTTCTCCATACTCCGACGCCGGTACGGAACTGACGACGGCCGCAAGATCGTCTTTGATAACCATCTCCAGGGCGCCATCGGCCTCGATAGCGCCGGGAACAATGTCATTCAACAATGCGCTCGTCGGACCGCGCTCGGCGATGCAGTAGACGTAGAAGACGCGCGCCGGCTCTCCGCTTTTCGTCTCGCGTTCCGTAAGTTTTGGATCGCCGGCTCTCATGCTTTTCCAACACCCGCTCCAGATTTGCTCGAGCTCGTCGACCTGGTCCTATGGGAGTCGCGCTTCTTTGGCCGTGTCTCAGCTCGAGGTTCCAATTTCAAACGTTGCCACGCACTAAAGTGTTCCTGCAAGCGTTTGGGGCCACGTATGTCATGCGGTTGCTGCGGGGCCGTGAGCAGGGTGATTTCCTTTGCGAATGTCGACGGGAAATTTTCCAGCATTATTTGTTGAGAGCGGCGCCTCGAGCGACAGAAATCGCAGGCGGAAGCATCTGCCGGCAGAATTCCATTAATCAGTACGCGCTTGATCGGCACTTTGAGTCGCTTAAGAACCTGAACCAGCCTTGCGGTCTCTTCCAGACTCATTCGTTCTGGAATTGCGACGCCGATAAACTCGCAGGCGGCCCGGTCAGTTAGTAACGAGATAACGCGCTTGATGTTTTTGGAAAGTGCGATCAGTTCCTCTGCTACGCCGCTTGATCGCACAATGTTCTGATACTTCAATAGCAGCCTGATAAATGTATGAACCCACGATAAGGCAACTTCGGGCAACTCGAGAAAGCGAATCAGGTGACCAGTCGGCGCGGTGTCAAGCACGATCGTGGCATAACGATTTTGATCCAGCAGATCGCTTATCGCGCTCAGCGCTGCTATCTCATCTATGCCGGGGGGAGCGAGCGCTACCAGATCGCGCATCGCCTCGCGATCAAACTGGACCTCCCATCGTGAACCCCCAAGTGAAGCAAACATTTCATCGGTCCATGCGCGATACCGATTTTTTAACTCCTCAAACTGCGCGCTCGGGTCAATCTCCATTGCATCCAGATTTTTCAGTCCGGCAACCCCTCGCTTCGACTCGCCTATTTTCTCGTCGAAACTGTCGGAAAGCGAATGCGCTGGATCGGTTGAGAAGACAAGGAGCCGATCCCTTGACCGCCCTTTCGCCAGAGCGAGTGCGGTCGCAGCAGCGGAAGTTGTCTTGCCGACGCCTCCTTTTCCGCCGAAGATCAAGAGCCTGCGCTCATCGACCTTCCAGGTTGTGGACGCCTCTGCTGAACCCGGGGCCGACTCGTTCACAGCTGTTCCCTGCGCTCTCGATCGCACCGGGCTCAGGACTGGTGCCGAATCGGCATCACCCCATACAAGTTCTCCAAAACGCCGGAGCGAGTCGATTCCTCTTACTTCGTCCGGAAACAACGGGACACGGTGCATTGTCAATGATTCGAAGTTCCGGGAGACCTCTTTTAGTGGACGAACCTGTGCCGCAACGCGGGCGCGACAGTAAGGGCAGTCATCGTGCTCAGACTCGACGCGATTAATTATCAGATTGCCCACCGGAATTCCCCGATCATTAAGGTAAGCAAAATAACGCGTCGTCTCTTCCACGCTCATAGGCTCTGGAATGGTGATAAGGGTAAAGC
>JAVHWA010000035.1:0-136291 GCA_032160165.1 Acidobacteriota bacterium | reverse complement strand
TGACCTCATGACTGCCAGTCATGCGCTCTCCCAGCTGAGCTACGGCCCCTTAGTGAGATGCGGCGCTACCGCGACGTTCTATGAGAGTAACTGAGGGCCTAGGGGGCGTCAAGAAAGCAGGACGCAGGAGCAGGAGGCAGGACGAGTTGATAGTTGACAGGAATAAGAAAAGCGATGGGCCCTGTCAATATCATTACAGTGGTTTCCGCCGGGCGGCGTAGAAAGCTATGCAGCCTCCGCCAATCAGCATTATGGTGCCAAGCGCAACGCGAAACATGTTGGGAACCTCGCGTATCGCACCGGTAGCTTCATTAATCACTGCGGTCGCACTCGGGTCGAGGAACAGCGCGCGGTAGACTATCACGCCGCCCCAGGCGGCGATGGCTATTCCAAGAATGAGTGCGACTATTTTCAAAGTTTTGAGTTTTGAATTATGAGTTTTGAGTTGCAAATCGGCGAGCAGCCCGTGCAAACTTTCGCTTCGCGCTCGGCGGCGCAAAGCCCGATAGGACCTGCGGACTACCCGTACTCAATCCACAATCCGCATTCCGCAATCGAGCTTACCTGCCCTTAAACACAGGTTTCCGCTTTTCGAGAAACGCGCTTACACCTTCGTTCTTATCTTCAGATGAGAAGCAAAGCGCGAAGAGATCAACCTCTCGTCTTAACCCTTCGTCGAGATTCGACCGCGACGCCAGCTTTACCGCTTCCTTTGCCAGCCTTAGTGCGATCGGGCTCTTCTCCGCAATCCGATTGGCAATCTCCATCGTCTTCGCTTCGAGGTCCGCGGCCGGGACGACACGATTGACCAGTCCGATGCTATACGCCGTTTGCGCGTCGATGATCTCGCCCGTGAGAATCATCTCCATCGATTTTCCCTCACCCACAAGGCGAGTCAAGCGCTGCGTTCCGCCGCCACCAGGGATGATGCCAAGGTTTATCTCGGGCTGGCCAAAGGAAGCAGTCTCGCTCGCTATTCTTAGATCACATGCAAGCGCGAGCTCGCATCCACCGCCCAGGCAATAGCCATTGATCATCGCGATCACGGGTTTGGGAAAACTGTCTATCGCAGTGAAGAGTGAACGCGCCATCATCACATCTCGCTGGGTGAGCGCGGTGCGCCCGGCGAATTCCCCTATGTCCGCTCCGGCGATGAATGCCTTGTCGCCCGCGCCGGTGAAGACCACTACGCCGATCGATTCATCCACGGCCAGCGCCTCCAGTACCTGCGCTCCCTCGGCGCGCGTCTGAATGTTCAAGGCGTTCCGTTTGTCAGGACGATTAATTGTAATGATGGCGACGCGGTCGCGTCGTTCTACCAAAAGCGTCTCGTAAGACTGTGACAATGTCTCTTGTGTTTGTGACATAACTCTGCGGTGCTCCGATACTCCGGAATCCAGGATGTGTTGTTATTCGGGGGAGGGAGGTTCGACTTCGGCTTCGGGAGATAGCGGCTGCTCGTCCGCAACCCATGAGACAAAGAGCCGCAGCCAGTTCTCAACCGGGTCGCTGATGGAAACGCCGACACGCGCCGTCCCATAGATCGCGGGGGCCACACGAACGACCGCGACAGTAACTTCGATGGGGGCGCCGTCCGGCCGATGCGCGCGCAGGTAGAGGCGCTCTCCCTTATTCACTCTTTGGTTAAGATGGAAGAGCGCGCCGCCGGTCGAGATATCGTCGGTTTCTGTCGGCTCGCTCCAGGCAGCCCCGTCTTCAGCTCGCCCGGAAACAACGATGGGAAGCCGCAGCGCCATGCGCAGTGCAAATCTTTTCTCGTCGCTGTAGGGGGTGCTCATTAAATAGTTTTGAGTTTTTAGTTTTGAGTTTTGAGTTCCGCCGAATGAGTTTTGAGTTTTAAGTTTTGAGTTTTAAGTTCGTCTTGAAATGGCCTACCCATGTTTCAACCTCGAATTTGCTGTCGTGTTCGTATCAGGTTTTGAGTTTTAGATCCTTCGCAAATTAAGTTGCCAACTTAAAACTACCCTCGGTCTTCCCACACGTAAAATCCTTCGCCCGACTTCTTGCCGAGCTTTCCTTCGCTAACCATGCGCCGCAGTATTTCCGGCGGACGAAAACTCTCGGAAGCAAGGGCCGTGTGCAGGTATTCGGCGATCTTTAGACGCACATCCAATCCCACCACATCGGTCAAACGCAGCGGACCCATCGGATGGTTATAGCCTAATTCCATCGCGGTATCTATATCTTTTGCGCTGGCGACTTCCTGTTCGACCATTCGCATCGCCTCGAGTCCAAGCAGAATACCCAAACGACTGGAAGCAAATCCGGGAACATCTCGGACCGTGATCGGCTCTTTTCTTAAGCGCCGTCCCACCTGAGTGACGGCTTCAACCGTCTCTGAGCTCGTCTCTTCTCCCTTTACGATTTCCAACAGACGCATGATGTGCACGGGATTGAAGAAGTGCATGCCGACCACGCGCTCGGGATGGCGAGAAGCACGCGCGATCTCTGTGATCGAAAGCGATGAAGTGTTCGATGCAAAAATGAACGGACGCCGAGCAACTTCCTCAAACTCTCGCAGAACCTGTTGCTTGATTTCAAGGACCTCGGGCGCTGCCTCTATGCACAAATCGGCGTCAGCCGTCTCTGTCAACTTAACTGCGCCACGAATTCGCTGAAGCGTCTGATCGCGATCGTCTTCGGTCAACTTGCCGCGGGCAATCCCTTTGGCCAGATTTTGTTCGATCGACTGAACGGCCCGAATCAGCGCCTGCTTGTCGACGTCGCGCAGAATTACCTTGAATCCGGCGGCGGCTGCGATCTGTGCGATGCCGTGTCCCATCGTGCCTGCGCCGAGCACGGCGATGATCTCGAGCGGCTTCCCACGCGGGTCTGCGTTGCTATCTAGTGTGGTCAACCTTGCTTCCCGAAGTCGCTCGATAAGCGGCGGGTTTGTCCGGTCGGAGAAGAATTGAGGAGCACCCGCACAGTTCGGCCTTCAGCTTTCGATATTCGACTACTCCAGCGCATCTAGTTATACTATACGCGCAACCGAAAAGGCTACACTCTTCTGGCATAAAGGCCTTGAACAGGCGATGCCGGAAACTTCCAAAGGAGATCCGCCAAACCCTCATGAAACCAGAGAAAATTCACCGGGAAGTCGTCATTATCGGGTCCGGGCCCGCAGGCCTGACCGCCGCGATTTACAGCGCTCGCGCCAATCTGCACCCGCTGATCATCGATGCCAACGACGGCGAAAAGCAATTGATCCCCGGCGGACAGTTGATGATCACCACCGAGGTAGAAAACTACCCGGGCTTTGCAGATGGAATTCAGGGGCCGGAGCTGATGGCGCAGTTTCGAGCGCAGGCCTTGAGGTTCGGAACAGATATTCTCGATGCGATGATCGAGCGAGTCGACCTAAGCGAGCGTCCATTCAAGCTCTATACCCAGGAGGGTCATCAAATCGAAGCGGAGACGCTTATCATCGCGTCGGGAGCGTCAGCTCAATGGCTGGGAATTCCTGGCGAGGCGAAGGTCCCGAACGGCCTGGGAGGCAACGGCGTCTCGGCGTGCGCTACCTGCGACGGCCCGTTGCCGGCTTTCCGAAACAAGCGTCTGGTGGTTGTAGGCGGCGGCGACACGGCCATGGAAGAGGCTACATTTCTTACGCGCTATGCCTCGCACGTCTACGTCGTTCATCGTCGCGACACTTTGCGGGCATCGAAGATCATGCAGGACAAAGCGTTTGCCAACGATAGGATCGAATTCATCTGGGACACTGCAGTTAAAGAGATCCTGGGCAATCCCGACGACGGTGTGACCGATGTGCTCCTGGCGAACACGAAGACAGGTGAGGAACGTATTTTCCCATGCGAAGGCGTGTTCGTAGCGATTGGCCACAAACCAAACACCGGGCTCTTCAAGGGCCAGTTGGATATGGACTCCGTCGGTTATCTCAAAACCAGCGGGCACTCTATGGCGACAAACGTCGCGGGTGTTTTCGCATGTGGCGACGTGCAGGACTCCTTTTATAGACAGGCAGTCACAGCCGCGGGAACCGGATGTATGGCGGCGATTGATGCCGAGCGCTTTCTGGATAGTCTTCCCGTCCCCATGCCGACCGGTGAGGAGGTGACGATCGAGGGCGAGATCGTTACAGCGGACCACAAAAGGATCATCATGCCTGATGGCGAGATCATCCCGAACATGGTAGAGGAAGCAGCGTCGGGAGATTGATCCGACCGTAATAGAGGCCGGGGTCAAGCTCACAGTCCAGCGCCGGCCCGCGACTCGCTCCCTCTCCGGCCGGGTCCGCTTTCGCATCCATCGGTTTCGAGGTTGGCTGTTCGGACTCTCGAACAAAACTACGACCAAAGCCGCTCGACAGCCGTCTAAACAGATGCTATAGAACTCTCTGCCGGATTTGAAGGTTTCGGCCTTCGTGGATTTTCAGGACCTGTATGTTCCCCCACTTACCCCCCAAGCGAATTGTCATCAAGCGATTAGTCCTGCTACTCGCTTTAGCCACGGCCGCGTGTTGGATCATCCTTCGACGTGAGATGCCACGCGTCGACGCGCAGGCCGCGCCACCCGCATACAAAAATTTCGAGGGCCCGCAGGTCCATCCGCTGGTTATCACGCCCGATGGTATGCGGCTTCTGGCCGTCAATACCCCGAACAATTCTCTTTCGGTTTTTTATCTTAGCGGCGGCACCTTGACGCTGGTGAAAGAGATACCAGTCGGGCTCGAGCCGGTGAGTGTGGCGGTGCGCAGCGAGCGCGAGGCATGGGTAACGAACTGGCTGTCCGATTCGGTAAGCGTGATTGATCTTGCGAATGGCAACGTGGTGCGCACGATTGATACGGGTGACGAGCCGACGGACGTGGTCTTTGCAGGTCGGGCCAAAGAGATGGCATTCGTTTGCGTGTCGGGCCTGAATCAAGTCAAGGTCTATGATCCGACTGCCCCGGCCGCTAATCCGCAGGTCATCAATATCCGCGGCAAGCAACCTCGCTCTCTTGCGCGCGACTCGTCCGGCGGTCAGGTGTTCGTCTCTGTCTTTGAATCCGGCAATCAGACTACGATCGTTCCCTTCCAGCAAGTGAAACTCGCGGGCGGCGCGCCTCCTCCGTCTCCCTCGCTGTCTCCTATTCTACCTCCGCCTCCTGACCCCAGCTTGATCGTAAAGCGAAGCGGTTCCAACTGGGTCGATGAGCGCGGCGATTCACGCTGGACGCAGTTTATTCCATACACATTGGCGGACGTTGACGTAGTGGCCCTCGATGCGAGCGGCCAAACCGCAACGGTCAGCCAGGAAGTACGAGGCGTAGGCACTCTGGTTGGCAACGCGGTGCCCGACGGCGCTTCGAATCGGCTGTACGTCGTCAACACGGAAGCCCACAACGAAGTTCGCTTCGAGCCCAACCTGAAAGGGCGCTTCGTCAGCAGTCGTATCTCGGTAATAAACTTCGCGACCGGTGGGAGCGTTACTCCGGTAGATATCAATCCGCATATTAACTACAACGTTGCTGCCGGCACTGACGATGAACGCCGTCAAAGTCTTTCAAGCCCCGCCGACATAGCGCGCGATTCAGACGGAACGCTTTATGTGGCAGCAACAGGCTCTGCGAAAGTCGGCGTGTTCGACCCATCGGGAGCGGTGCAGGCTCGCATTGACGTGGGACAGGGACCTTCCGGTTTGGCTATTGATCAAATCCGTAGACGGCTCTATGTGCTTAATCGTTTCGACGACACGGTGAGCGTGGTCGATCTTGCATCGCGAAGTGTTCTCACGAATGTATCGGTGGGCAATAATCCGGAGCCTCTGACCATTCGCCAGGGTCGTCGCTTCCTGTACGACGGTGGTTTTTCCGCGCACGGCGATCTCTCGTGCGCGAGTTGCCATGCGAATGGACATCGAGATGGAATCGCGTGGGACCTCGGCGACCCGCGTGGAAGCTTGCAGTTAGTGACCAGTGGCGTTCCCGGTGGCCTTCCCATCACGGTTGTCTCGAGCTTTCATCCCATGAAAGGGCCGATGACGACGCAATCTCTGCGCGGCATCGTGGGAACCGAGCCGCTGCATTGGCGAGGAGACAGATCGAATCTGGCTGCGTTCAATCCCGCCTTCGTTTCCCTCCTTGGCGGTACACGCCAATTGACATCGGATGAGATGAGCGCCTTCGACACTTTTATTCGAAGCCTTAATTACGCTCCCAATCCGCTGGAGAATCTGGATCGTACTAATCCGAACCCCCCGACCGGGCCAAGCGCCGCGCGCGGCGCGCAGCTATTTAATACGCGGCTCTTTGATGGAAGGGCCTTGACGTGTAATCAATGTCACACCGCCTCGCCCGGATTCCGTTCGGGAACTGATCAACTGATTATTCCCGCGGCCGCACTGGCGGAATCCCAGGACTTCAAAGTTCCCCAACTCCGCGGTCTGTATCAAAAGCTGGGGATGACAAACGCGCCCGGTGAACAACTTTCCGGCTATGGCTTTGTTCATGATGGGTCGTTCGACTCGTTGCTTACCTTCCTACGTTCTCCAGTATTCGTTTTCAATAGCGATGCCGAGCGGCTCGACGTCGCACAATTCGTTCTGTCCTTTGATACGGGCACGGCGCCCTCGGTGGGAGTTCAGGTCACGGTGAACCCGGGCAATAAGACTTCCACCTTCGTCACCGATCGACTTAATCTCTTGACGGGACAGGCCGACGTGGCGAACTGCGAACTGATTGTTAGAGGAACATTCGGCAATGTTCGAAGAGGGTTTTTCTACGTCGGCAACGGCCTCTTCCAGCCGGACAAGCAGTTCGACACTCCAGTCTCGTGGCAAAATCTGGTGGCTGCGGTTGATTTCAACCAGGAGCTGACATTCACAGGCGTTCCAACCGGCTCAGGACGGCGGCTGGGGATCGACCGTGACTCGAACGGCGTTTTGAACGGCGACGAAGGTTCTGTGGTCAATCCGATCGACACTCCTCAATTCTTCATCGCGGAGCAATACGGAGACTTTCTCGGTCGGGATCCTGATCCCGCAGGTTTTCAGGGATGGCTGGATATTCTGAACAACTGTGCGCCGGGCAATCCCGCTTGTGACCGCATAGAAATTTCTTCCGCCTTCTTCCGCTCCCCTGAGTTTCAAGGCCGCGGCTTGTTCGTTTACAAATTCTATTCGTCGGCCTTTGGCAGAGTTCCTCGCTATACAGAGTTCATTCCCGACCTGCGGCGCGTCAGTGGTTTTCAAACTGACCAGCAGCTGGAAGCGAGCCGCGTGGCCTTCATTAACGATTTCATGTCACGTTCGGAGTTTAGAAACAAGTACGATGCTGTGACCGATCCTGCAGCGTTTGTTAACTCGATAACGAACAGTGCCGGCATAACCCTTTCCACCAGGGACCAGTTGATTGCCGATCTTGCCGCAGGTCGAAAGTCGCGGGCCGATGTACTGCGGGCAATAGCCGAGAGCCCGGAAATCAACGCCAAATATTTCAACGAGGCGTTCGTCGTAATGCAGTACTTCGGATATCTCCGCCGCGATCCGGACATTCTGTATCTTGAGTGGATCAAGGTCATGAATGCTACGGGAGATTATCGCGTGATGATCAACGGTTTTATGAACTCCGCTGAATACCGCCAGAGATTCGCGCAATAGCAAGAGACTTCGTGAGAAAAGTCGCAACCCTTCTCATCGCGCTCATCTTCGCAGTGGCCCTGGCGCCTCATGCCTACGGGCAAAAAGACAAACCGCGTCAACTGTTACCGGTCATCGTAAAAGGCAAGTGGGGTTTCATAGACCGGACGGGCAAGCTCATCGTTCAGCCAACCTTCGATGCTTTTGAGAATTTGAGCGACGGGATGATGGCCGTGCTGATCGCAGGCAAGTGGGGCTTTGCCGACGAAGCGGGCGTGATGAAGATTGCTCCTCAGTTCGCCATGACCCGTGCTTTCTCTGAAGGTCTGGCAGCGATAAAGGTGGCCAACGCGTGGGGCTTCATTAATCAGACAGGCCAAGTGGTCTTAGCGCCGCAGTTCGAGGATGCAGGTTCGAGCTATAGCGAAAAGGGCGCTTTCTCGGAAGGTGTGGCGCCCGTGAAGATAAAGGGTAAATGGGGCTTCATCGATAAGGCGGGAGTGGCGATTGTGAAGCCCCAGTTTGACCAGGCCGATTCGTTCTTACATGGGATCGCACGTGTTAGGGTGAAAGTTTCGGACCAGCCGGGCAAGGTTGGCTACATAAACAAGTCTGGAAAGTTCATATCACAGCTTGTCAATGAAGACGCGATGATGCACGGCGGAGCATCGCCGGGTCAATTCTCCGAAGGGCTAACGCTCGTCGTGAACGACGGAAAGTGGGGATACGTAAACTCTGAAGGCGAGGTAGTGGCCGCGGGGTTCGAGGCTGCGAAGGGTTTCTCCGAAAATCTGGCGGCCATCAAAGTCGCTGACAAGTGGGGCTATGTTGATACCAGCGGAAAGATTGTTATCCAGCCGCGCTTCACCGCGGCGGACAAATTCTCTGAAGGGCTGGCTCTTGTCACTGAGGCCGACGGCACGCTTGGCTATATCGATCAATCCGGAAAAGTGGTAATCACCGTTGGGAAAAACAAGGGCTCCTTCGCCAGCCGCTTTAAAGACGGCTTGGCAACGATCGACCGCGTCGGCGAGTCGGGCTATATCGACCGTACGGGGAAGTTCGTGATCAGGTTGCAGCAGGGCGACCGAGGCGCGCCCTTTTCAGGTGAGCTGGCGCAAGTGTACAGGGGAGAAGCTACAACTTTTGTGAACAGGGCCGGGAAGTATCTCTTCGAGCCGAAAATACTCTTCGACCTGGGCGAATGGTCCGAAGGGATGATCTCGGCGCGCGCGGAACGCTATGGGCTCTACGGTTACGTTGATGAAAGCGGAAAGTTCGTCATCGCTCCTCAGTTTCATCAGGCAAAGATATTTTCTGACGGGCTGGCTGTTGTCCGGTTGACCAATCAGCACGGCTACGTCGACCGCTCCGGAAAGTTCGTCTTCGCGTTGCAGTTTGATGACGCATCCAACTTTGCAAACGGGATAGCGCAGGTCAAGATCGGAGAAGATCGTTTTGGGATTGATGGCAGGCAGGGCGAGCGACAAAAGATCGGTTACATAGATACAACAGGGAAGTACATCTGGAAGCCCACAAATTGACGCGAATCCGAAGCGTGCCCTCTTACTTATAAGTGTTGGCTTCGATCGCAGACTTTGCCGTTAAGCTAGCGACACGTCTCCTTCTATTCTCCCACTATTAATTTCAGCAATTCAGTGGCGGCGGAGGCAACGCCTGATCGACGGTCTTCGCCATCACTCACACTCATCAGCGGCCTGTGATGCAAGGCTGCGGCGCGTTGCTCCTGGCGCAGAAGTTGGCGTTCCTCTTCGAGCTCGCGCTTCTCACGCGCGCGTGAAGTCTCCAGTCCGCCGTTCTTAATAAATTCTACTATGTCGTGTAATTCGTCGCGGTCAAACCACGTCCCATGCCCTTTGCAGACATCGACCACCACACCTGAGCATCGAGCGAAATTGACTCGATTCATCAACTGGCCACAATCCGGACAGGGAACATAACGCACCTTGTTAGGCTCCAGTCCTGCGGTTGATTTCTTTTCCACCACCGAGGCGGCCCCGAGCACCGCCGATTGCTCTTCGCGTTCGGCGATGATCCGCTCGAACGACTCGACATCGACCCAGATACCGTCGCAACGTGGGCACTCGCGCAAACTGGCCGTGCCTACCGCGACCGCATTCAACTCGACCCGGCAACGCGGACAGCGTCGCGCTTCGCCTTTGAGATCTGACTCGCGGGCGGCCCTTGCGCCGCAACGCGAGCAGTGGAGGCTGCCGACGAACATCATCGCAAAACAGCGCGGACAGGCGACTGTGGCAAGCCGGGCATCGCAGAAGGAACAGTGCGTCGAAGAGCTCGAGGCTGCGGCGCCGCAGGTGGGGCAATGGAGGGTTTCAGCGCTCATTATTTGCTTCTCGCGAATCGGCTCGCGAACATGGAAGGTTAACACCTCGAGAGGTGGCAATTCCATTCAAATGTTTGAACCACAGATTTGAACCACAGAAGACACAGAGAGCACAGATGGGAGAAGGAATTCTGAATTCTGAATTCTGAATGTTGAGTTGAAGAAAGCTTTCGTCTTTCTCTGAATTCAAAATTCATAACTCAAAATTCATAACTAATTCCATGTGTCCTCTGTGGTAAAAACCAATGCGAGTAGAAACGGCCCGCCGCGTTTTCCTTGCTTTCGAGGCGACAAGCAAGTTAAAAAGCATCGTCAGCCCGGTCCACTCTATTCGCTCCTTCTACGTTCTGACTGTGTGAGACCCGCGCAACCTTGCTACGGCCTCGGACGAACCCGAAGAAACAGCAACACGACGCAATCAAGTGAGGATTCCCCATGAGTGCTAGCACGAAGAAAGAAACAAACACCACCGCCGACCTCGATCAACTTTGCATCAACACGATTCGCGCGCTCTCGATAGACGCCGTTCAGAAAGCCGAATCGGGCCATCCCGGTTTGCCGCTGGGCTGCGCTCCGCTTGCCTACGTTCTTTGGACCCGTTTCATGCGCCACAATCCGAAGAACGCGAAGTGGGCGAACCGTGATCGTTTTCTGCTTTCAGCCGGACACGGCTCGATGCTGCTTTACTCGCTCCTGTATCTAACCGGCTACGATCTGCCGCTTGACGAGTTGAAGCGTTTTCGACAGTGGGGATCGAAAACTCCAGGCCATCCGGAAAACATCCTTACCAACGGCGTGGAAATCACAACCGGTCCACTGGGACAGGGTTTTGCTAACGGGGTGGGGATGGCCATGGGGGCGGCGCATCTGGCCGCTCGCTTCAACAAACCTGGATACGCATTGCTCGATTCGTATATCTACGCGATCGTGTCTGATGGAGATTTGATGGAGGGCGTCGCATCGGAAGCGGCCTCAATCGCCGGCCACTTGAAACTGGGAAAGCTAATTTATCTGTACGACGACAACCACGTGACCATCGAAGGGTTCACCTCGCTGGCTTTCACCGAAAACGTGCCCAAGCGCTTCGAAGGTTATGGCTGGCACATCCTGACGGTTGATGACGGCAACGACCTGGACGCCATCGAGCGCGCGGTTCGCGAAGCGCAAGCGGTCACCGATCGCCCTTCGCTGATCTCGGTGAAAACAGTTATTGGTTATGGGATGCCTACGGCCGGTACTCGCAAGGCACACTCGGACGCACCTGGCGAAGAAGCCGTACGCGAAACCAAAAAACACCTCGGTTGGCCCGAGGACAAAGACTTTTACGTTCCCGATGAGGCGCTGTCGCACTTTCGCGACTCGATTGACCGCGGCGCCCGACTGGAAAAGGAATGGAACGCACTGGTAGAGAAGTATGAAGGCGAACATGTTGAGCTGGGGCGTGCGTGGCGCGAGACGATGAGCGGCGATCTACCCGACGGCTGGGAAACAAATCTGCCGTCATTTGCGAACGCGAAGCCAATGGCGACGCGCGCCGCATCGGGCGAAGTCATCAACGCGCTGGCGGCTTCGATGCCCATGCTGATAGGCGGCTCCGCCGATCTTGGGCCGTCAACCAACACTGACATCAAGGACGGTGGAAGCTTTGAGCCGGGCTCTTATGAAGGACGCACAATACACTTCGGCGTGCGAGAGCACGGCATGGGCGCTACCTTAACGGGCATCAGCCTGAACGGCGGATTGATACCCTACGGAGCGACCTTCATGTGTTTTTCTGATTACATGAAACCCGCCGTTCGTCTCGCCTCGCTATCCGAGGTCCAGGTCATCTTCATCTTCACGCACGACTCGATAGGTCTGGGAGAAGACGGCCCGACGCATCAACCCATCGAACATCTGGCAGCGCTGCGTTCGATCCCGCATCTCTATGTCTTACGACCGGCTGATCCGCACGAAACGCGCGAAGCTTGGCGCATCGCCATCAAACGCCGTACAGCCCCGACGGCGCTTATCCTCACGCGACAGAAGGTACCGGTGATAGATCAGACTCGTTATGGTTCGGCGGACGGCGTCGGGCGCGGCGGCTATGTTCTGGCCGAGGCGGAAGCGACGGGCGGCAAGACTGCTCCCTCAATAATCCTGATAGCGACGGGATCCGAAGTCTCACTGGCACTCGATGCACGCGAAGCTTTACAAAAAGATGGAACACCAACACGCGTCGTGTCGCTTCCCTGCTGGGAATTATTCAATGAACAACCCGAAAGCTATCGCAATGATGTATTGCCGCCTGCCGTTACTTCGCGCGTCGCGGTCGAGGCCGGCTCGCGGATGGGTTGGGACCGATACGTCGGATCCAGGGGTGCGTTCGTTTGCATCGATCGCTTCGGAGCGTCCGCAAAGGGCGACGAAGCCCTGACGAACCTTGGCTTCAATGTCGAGAATGTGGTGAAGCAAGCGCGTTCGTTGTTGTAAATGTAGGTTCGGGCCCGAGCGTGATGCTAAGGATTGACCCTCTCATTCACACCTCGCTTCAGCGAGGTGTCTGCGGAGGCGGTCCTCGTTCTTAACCGTTTCAACGGTTTTCACCAAAAAGCCGTTGAAACGGCTGAGGTCTTTAGGGGCTTCCCTCAACACCTCGCTGAAGCGAGGTGTGAATGGGATTACATGCTATCGACTAGCATCATGAAAATCGCTGTCGGCGCAGATCACGGAGGCTTTCCACTCAACCAGCGAGTGATAGCAGAGCTGCGCGGGGCCGGCCATGAGATCGAAGATTTTGGGACGCACGACGGGACACGTCCCGACGATTATCCCGACTATGCCATCGCTGTCGGGCGCGCCATTCAAACCGGCAAAGTTGAGATCGGCATCCTGATCTGCGGAAGCGGCGTGGGAGCCTGCGTAGCTGCCAACAAGCTTCACGGTGTGCGTGCGGCCCTTTGCAGCGACACTTACTCTGCGCACCAATCGCGCGAACACGACGATTGCAACGTCCTCTGTTTGGGGGCCCGAGTCATCGGGCCCGAACTGGCGATGGAACTCGTTCGTTCATTTGTCGCCGCTCGTTTCACCGGTGAGGAACGACACGTCAGGAGGCTGGCGAAGGTCGAGCAGATCGAGCGAGTCGAAGAAGGCAAAAGGTAAAAATAAAAGGGCAAAAGAGGATGACAGCCGACGCTCCTGGTCTCTACTTTTACCTTTTTACTTTTACCTTTTTCCTTCAACCACTCTGATCGCCTTCGGCATGATTTGAAATTCCGCCGGCGTGTATCCGCGAACGTTGCCATCCGCTTCGACCAGCAGCGCTTCTCTGCCATCGCCTGACTCAATTCTGACGCGTCTCGTCTTAACAATGCGGACGTTCGCGTTCTCCACATGCTTTCCTCGACGTATGCGTGGCAGCTCGCGCAGGATAGTCGAGCGAGTCAGGTCGTGCGTGAGCACCAGGTCTATCAATCCGTCGTCCGGCCTGGCGTCGGGCGCAAACATCATCCCGCCTCCCGCGTAGACTCCATTGGCAACGGCAATCAGGTTTGTACGGCTATCAATGCGTTCGCCGTCGTCTATCGTCACCACCACTCGTCTCTCGCGCCAGGCGGCGAGCCCACCAAAAGCCGCTGTGGTGAATCGCAACTCCCCTGGCAAGCTCTTCAAAAAGTTTCCCTGGGCCGCCACGCGCGCCGCAACTTCGGCGCCAAGTCCAATGGTAGAAACGTTCAGACAGATAAAGCTTCCCTTCGACGCCACTCCGACAATCACGTCTACCGGCCGCGCCGCGGTCTGACCATTTCCATGACAGAACGCGGCCAGCTTTTCCAGCCACAACTCAAGCGGTTCGCGGCGACCACTAAGCCCGCGTGAGAAGTCGTCGCCTGTTCCGGCAGGCAGGATGGCAAGGGCGGCTTCATCGTTGATCGATGAGGGAAGATTAAGCACCGAGTCTGTCTTCGCATCGTTGCTTTCGAAGAATCCCGCCGCGGCTTCGCTGAGCGTGCCGTCGCCTCCCACGACAGCGATCAGTTTGTAACCTTCGCGCAAGGCTGTTCGAGTTCGAGAGGTGGCGTCGCCTGCGTGGGTGGTCTCGTGTTTGTCGAAGCTGATGCGGTTCTCGCGAAGAGATGATTCTACCTTTGGCCACGCGTCGCGTGCGCGGGCTGACGCGGGGTTGATGATGATGAGCGTCTTCACGATCGAGAACTCTAACATAGAGCCTCGTTGGGAAAGTGACGCTCGCTGCGTCCAATGTCCAATGTCCAAGGCCCGTCCCGGATCCTGCTGTGCCGAAATCTAACCTCACACTTCGGTATCGCAACATTGAACTGTGAACGTATTCTGACTTTGGACTTTGGACTTTGGACCTTGGACTTTGGACAACCTTCGAGCTTTGAAATCTGAGAGTTTTTCAAGTCGGTCTGTTATGCTGGCCGCAATTCAAGCCGGGAGTCTTAGTCTTATGCCTACTGAAAAAATGCGTGCGGTGGTGATTGTTTCGCACGGCGGCGTAGAAGGACTGGAAGTGCGCCAGGTCGAACGTCCGTCATCGGCAACCGCCGATCGGGTGCTCGTCCGCGTACGCGCGGCCGCGCTTAATCGCGCAGACATTCTACAGCGACGCGGTTTTTATCCGGCGCCGCCCGGGACAGTTCAGAACATTCCCGGACTCGAGCTCGCGGGTGAGGTCGCGGAGATAGGCGAAGAGGTCCGCGCTCTTAAAGTTGGACAGCGTGTCTTCGGCATTGTTGCCGGCGGCGCGCAGGCCGAATATGCACTCGTCGCGGAAAGCTCTCTGGTAGAGATCCCATCGAATCTGGATTGGGTTGAAGCAGGCGCGGTGCCGGAAGCATTCATCACGGCCCACGACGCGCTCTTTACTCAGGCAGGGCTCGAGTTGGGCGAAAGCCTCTTGATCCACGCCGCCGGCTCCGGAGTCGGTCTCGCAGCAATGCAAATCGCGCGGGCAGCAGGTGCGACAGTCTACGGCAGTTCGCGCACAGCCGAAAAACTCGAGAGGGCACGGGCGTACGGCCTCGATGAAGCGGTGGCGGTAGCGGGTGATCCGGCGAGCTTCGCGAGCGCCGTAAGTGAATGGACGAAGGGCGCCGGCGTCAATGTCATCCTCGATCTTGTTGGCGGTGCATATCTCGCCGCCAATCTCGACGCGCTTGCGATGAAAGGTCGCTTGATGCTCGTCGGAAGTACCGCCGGTTCCAACGCCCCTCTCGATTTTAGCATCGTGATGCGAAAGCGACTTAGGATTATGGGAACCGTCCTGCGCGCTCGTTCGATCGAAGAGAAGGCACAGGCTACGCGGCGCTTTGCTACTCACGTCGTTCCACTGCTTGCCCGTGATGCGATACGACCGGTCATTGATAGAGTCTTCCAGATGGACGAAGTCCGCGCTGCTCACGAGCGCATGGAATCGAATGAAAGCTTTGGCAAGATTGTTTTGAAGATTGAGTGAGTGTCGTGGCGAACAGGCGTTTAGATTGCCGCTTTTGCACAATCAAGCAAACTAAAGTTTGTACTCTAAACGCCTGTGACCAAGTCGCCTCACAACCTGAGGGGAGTTCATCAATGAGCTTGCGGACGGTCTTCATGATTGTGTTGCTCATAATCGCGTGCGCCGCGGTTCGTGCGTCGGGCCCGGAAACCACATCCGATCCGCAGCCCGGAGTGGCGCGAGAACTTGCGCGCTATCGCGCGGCGCATTACAGCAACCTTCGTTATAGCCTCACCGTCGAGCTCATGCCGGGCGCAGAGATGATGACGGGGACGGAGGAGATCCATGTCACGCTGGACGGCGAACCCGACCAGCTCGTAATTGATTGGCGAACTGCAACGCCCAAGGAGGGACAGCGACGCGCTCGCGTTTGGGACCTGGAAGTCAACGGACGCGAAGTCAAAGAGTCGAGGGAGGTGAACGATCATATCCTGATTCCGGGGACCTATCTCGTAAAAGGCGAGAACGTCATCCGGCTCAAGTTTGAATCTCCCATCTCACCTTCGGGAAGCGCGGTGACGCGATACCTCGATCGCGAAGACAAATCGGAATACATCTACACGCTGTTTGTGCCCTCGGACGCGAGCACGGCGTTTCCCTGTTTCGACCAACCGGATTTGAAGGCAAGGTTTTCCCTAAGGGTGGCCGCGCCCACCGCGTGGAAGGTAATCTCGAACACAACGGCAGGCATCGTGACGCGTAGCGGGACGAACAGCTTTTGGCAGTTTAGCGAAACCGAGCCGCTTAGCACGTATCTCTTCGCCTTCGCCGCCGGACCTTTCGCGGAGTTCAAAGACGAGAGCTCGCAGATTCCTATGCGTCTCTTCGTGCGCAAATCGAAAGCCGAGCGCGCCAAAAAAGATGTGGAAGAAGTCTTTCGTCTTCACCGCGAGTGTCTGAGCTTTCTCGCAACCTACTTCGATTTCAAATACCCTTTTCCCAAATACGACATCGTCATCGTTCCGGAGTTTGCGTACGGCGGGATGGAGCACGCGGGCGCAACCTTTCTGCGCGAACAGGGCGTCTTCTTTCCCTCTGATCCGACCGCGAACGATTTCGCGGCGCGCGCCGAACTCATCTGCCACGAAGCCGCGCATCAGTGGTTTGGCGATCTGGTGACCATGCGATGGTTCGATGACCTCTGGCTGAAAGAAGGCTTCGCCACCTTCATGGCCTATAAGGCGATCGAGAAGGTCCTCCCGCAATACGACGCATGGAAAGTTTTCTACCAGCGTACGAAACCTGGAGCTTATGCGACCGATGTTACGAAGGGAACGACTCCCATCTATCAGGAGATCCCCAACCTTTCTGCGGCAAAGTCCGCGTATGGGAACATCGTCTATCTGAAAGCCCCTTCAATGCTCCGGCAGGCAGAATTTTTTCTCGGTGCGGATAAATTCCAACAAGGCGTCCGGGCGTTCCTCAAGGAACATGCTTTCAACAATGCCGAGTGGGCGGACCTTGTGAAGGCGTTCGAGCAAAGCTCAAAACTAAAGCTCGACCAGTGGGCCGCGGCATGGGTGAAGCGACGCGGGGTGGCAAACGTGAGCGTCGATTGGAGCGTAGATCGCGCCGGGCGCATCAACCATCTGACGCTCAAACAGAACGACGTCCTCAGTGAAGGAGGGGCGTGGCCTTTGCGCGTCAGGCTGTTGCTGGCGCATGAATCGGCTAAGCCTGAGACTATCGACGTCACGATATCAAGTCGCGGGGTGACGAACGTCAGAGAAGCTGTCGGCAGGCGCAGACCCACGTTTGTATTCGCCAACTATGAAGATTACGGCTATGGACGGTTTCTACTGGACGAGAAGAGCCGTGACTACGTTTTGCTTCGGCTGGGAGACGTAGATGATGTCTTCCTGCGAGCATTGTTGTGGGGCTCGCTTTGGGACAGTGTGCGAGAAGCGGAGCTTGCACCCGCGACTTATGTGAAGCTTGCGATAAAGCTTATTCCAAAGGAACGCGACGAGGTGACGGCCCAGGGCGTGCTCAGCCGCGTGCAGACAGCATTCAATCGGTATCTTTCAGACGCACAGAAGCGCGAGGTCGCTCCTGAACTTGAGCAGCTTCTGTCAAGTCGGATGCTGAGTGCCGAGACCGCGGGCTTGCGCATCACCTACTTTCGCGCTTTCCAGGGCATCGCGATGACGGAGGGTGCGCGCGCCATACTGAAAAAGATCCTGAGCGGAGAAATCAAAATCCCAGGGATGGAATTGCGCTCGCGCGATCGGTTCGACATCATCACTGCACTGACGATCCGCAATGACGAAGCATCTCCCGGCCTGCTGGCAACGCAGAGTAAGGCGGATACTTCGGATGACGGCCGGAGATACGCCTTTGCCGCGCGCGCCGCCGAAGGTAATGCCGAGACGAAGAAGAAGTACTTCGACGCTTATCTAAATGATTCGAAACTCGCCGAGAGCTGGATCGAGGCCAGCTTCGGCCCCTTTAATGCGATCCAGCAGGCCCCGCTGACGCTCCCGTATCTCGAGCCCGCCCTCAAAGAGCTGCCGAAGCTGAAACGCACGCGCAAGATATTCTTCATCAACGGATGGCTTGGCGCTTTCATCGGCGGCCAGTGCAGCGCGGAGGCGCAATCGATCGTCGAAAGTTTCCTTCAGCGCGAGAGTAGTCTCGACCGCGACCTACGGCTCAAGGTGCTTGAAGTTGTGGACGGTCTGCAACGATGCGTGCGGATTAGAAAAAGGTTCCAGGTCGAGAAGGGTGAATGGTGAATAGTAAATCGTGAATCGTAGAAAGGTCCATCTATTCACGTTCACCACTCACCATTCACCATTCACTATTCACGGCCTCGTGGTCTTGCGCCGTTCGATTGCGATTCGCGGGCGGGAGCGTTTTCAGTGAGTGAGGCGCGGCGGGCAGCGTCGCTTGTGATGATTGAGAGACCAGAGACCTTCTCGCTGGCGAGTTGGCGAACGAGTTCGAGGGCGTCGGAATACGCCAGCCCGATCGCTTCGCAGCCGCGTTCGCTCAGCACTCCCCATCGCTGTTCAGTCAGTTCACCCATTCGGCCCGGCTTTCGCTCATTTTAGGATGAATCAAGTGTAGCGGAGAGTAAAGTGGAAGCCAAACTGGACCACCCCGCCTGCTGATCCAATTGAAGCCGCTCGGCCAACCCTCTGACCGATCCCACGTCAGTAAGACATTCTCTATATCTCAAAATGATTGCCGTGACCGATTCGGCAGATCCCCACTATTCGTCCAAACTTTCTGAAATCCTAAGGAATTTCGTGGATTTCGACCGTGGGCGATCCCGGCACAGGCCTTGCCAAAGTGATGCTGGCTCGCACCGCTAAGTAGAGCTCTAACCAGCGAGTGATCAGCAATTCTCAGAAGCCCCCATAAAGGATAGAAAGATACAAATGAAAACTTTCAAGCGTTCTCAATTACTCACATGGCTCACGACATTGTCGCTGCTGCTGACTTTAACCAGCGGCATCCTTGTCACTGATAAGGCCAAGGCCGCCTCGAGCAACCGATCAGGCGACGGCGACAACGCCATATCTTCAAAGATATCGAAGGACCTTCCCAGGAACGGCAGCGATGGTGGTGTGGTCAAGGTCATACTTCAGTTAAGCCGCAAACCAAGCGGACAGCTGAACGCACTGCTCAACCGTAACGGCGTGCATATACGTGCCCATTTTCAAACCTTCAATTTCTACTCGGTTGAGTTGCCGGCGAGCGTTGTGGGAGAGTTGGCTTCCTTCGATGAAGTGGTATACGTCTCTTTAGATAGAGATACACAGTCGTTTGGTCACGTCTCACTAACGACCGGCGCGGACGCCGTGCGCCAGCAGACCACCACTTCACTGGTCGGCGGTACAACAACAACAACCCTCGACGGCACCGGCATCGGCATCGCCGTCCTCGATTCTGGAATCTATAACAGTCACAAATCGTTCGAGGGCCAGAATTACTTAACGCGTGTGACGTACAGTAAGGATTTCACCGGCCAGGGATTCAACAACGATGACTACGGTCACGGATCACATGTCGCATCGATCGCCGCGGGCAATGGGGCAGTATCGAACGGCAGTTATCTGGGCATTGCGCCTAATGCCAATCTGATCAATCTGCGTGTACTCAACTCTCAAGGCGCCGGAACATCTTCCGCAGTCCTGGGAGCTCTCGATTGGGTTATGACCAATCGTGCTGCTTATAACATTCGCGTTGTCAACATGAGTCTGGGCGCGGCGGCGATCGATTCTTACAAGAATGATCCACTGTGCAAAGCGGTACGTCGTTTAGTTGATGCCGGCGTAGTCGTTGTCGCCGCTGCCGGTAATAACGGTACGAACGACAGCGGGCAGAAGGTATACGGGCAAATACATTCGCCCGGCAATGAGCCTTCCGCCATCACCGTTGGCGCGACAAACACGTTTGGAACGGATGCACGCAACGACGACGGAGTGGCCTCTTACAGCTCGCGTGGTCCCACTCGAAGCTATTGGACTGATACCACGGGAACTAAGCACTACGATAACGTGATCAAACCGGAGATCGTCGCGCCGGGTAACAAAATCGTCGCGGCTGAAGCGAGAAATAACCTTCTCGTCTCGCAGAATCCTGCCCTGGATGCCGGGGTCAGTTCCACTGATGCACGCAAGATGATGTATCTCAGCGGGACATCGATGGCGGCCCCCGTCGTAGCTGGCGCAGCGACGCTTATGCTGCAGGCCAATCCCAAATTGACGCCGAACATGGTGAAGGCATTGCTGATGTATTCGGCGCAGCCCCTCGCCGGATTCAATACGTTCGAGCAGGGCGCAGGTCAGGTCAACATAGAGGGCGCGGTTCGATTAGCTAAACTCGTGCGTACCGATTTGACCGCGACCACACTGGTAGGTGCGCCGCTCCTCACCACTCTTACAGCACCATCGCCGCAGACCACGATCGCGGGGCAGTCGTTCTCATGGGCACGCGGCCTGATCCTGAGCAAGACTTATGTCTCGGGCAGTTCCCTCATAACCAAGTATCAAAAGATTTACGGCCTGGGCGTCCTGCTCGGCGACGGCGTGATCGTAGGCGACGGCGTCCTGCTCGGCGACGGAGTGATCGTTGGCGACGGAGTGATTGTCGGCGATATGAAAATGCTCTCGGCCGGCGTCATTGTCGGCGATAACATAATGATCAGCGCGGGCGTTATCGTTGGTGATGGGACCGTATTCTGCAGCGTTGGAGTCATTGTCGGTGATGGCGTAATCGTCGGTGACGGCGTAATAGTTGGCGACGGCGTAATCGTCGGCGACGGCGTGATCGTCGGCGACGTGGTCATTGCGCAGTCTGCAATGGTCAATGGCGATGCTTCCTGGATGCCGATCGTGGTGGATTCTGGAGTCGACTACGCGGGCTACTGACACAGGTCCGTAGCTCCGTCCGAATAAATCCGTAGACTCAACGACTTCAGCAATCCCCCAAGGAGAACGGCCATGTCCCCAGCTCTGGCTTCACAAAATACAGCTGCGACTACGCGATGGGCAGAACCCGCTAAAGCGGCCGGTTCGCTCACAGTCCAGTCGCTTACCGGCGAGCACGAACAAGAAGTTCTGGCATTTCTCGCCCGTCGTCCGCTCCACACCGTAATCATGGCAAGTTATATCCGCGACAACGGTCTTGTGAGCCCTCTCAATCGCGGCACCTTCTATGGCTGTCGCAATAATGAGGGCTCGCTTGAAGGTATCGCTCTCATCGGACATACGACGCTCATTGAAGGAAACGCGGACGCCGTTCTGGAATCCTTCGCGCGGCTGGCGCAGGAATGTCAATCCGCACACGTAATCATGGGCGAGCAGGAAACGATCGCACGTTTTTGGAATTACTACGCAGAAGCGGGGCAGTCCCTGCGGTTGGCCTGTCGGGAAGTACTCTTCGAGCAAAAGTGGCCGGTCGAAGTCCGCGAAAAAGTGCACGGGCTTCGCCTGGCGACCTTTGATGATCTGGATATGGTCGCGACAGTACAGGCCGAGATGGCCTTTGAGGAATGCGGCGTCAACCCTCTGGATACGGACCCGGAGGGGTTCCGTCGCCGTTGCGCGCGCCGCATAGAACAGGGCCGGGTTTGGGTATGGGTCGAAGATGGACGGCTGATCTTCAAAGCGGACATCATCGCTCAGACGCCCGAGGTCAAGTATCTCGAAGGCATCTGGGTCAGCCCTGAAGAACGCGGTAAAGGATATGGCCTCCGCTGCGTTTCACAACTAAGCCGCACGCTTCTTATGGAATCTGCCGCAGTGACCCTCCTTGTCAACGAGGGGAACAAAGCAGCACTCGCGCTCTACCCAAGGGCGGGCTACAAGGTGCGCAGTTGCTACGATACGATTTTCCTCCAGAAGAAAAGGTAATCGAGATTCCCATGGGACGTGCGGACCGACAACGTTTTGCCAACCCTTTCATGTGGCTGATATTCGGCTTAGGCGTTCCCGTCTGTATTGTCTCTGCTGTCCACCTTCCTTACGATAGACTCGATCTTCGCTTTCTTCTGCTGGCTTTCCTTACGGTGGCCGTCGGTTCCCGCATCGCAGTTCAAATACCGCGCATCAGCGGGCAAGTCACTGTCGCCGATACCCTGGTCTTTCTTACGCTGCTGCTCTACGGTGGAGAGGCGGCTATCCTACTCGCCGCCCTTGAGGGCACCTGCTCTACTCTTCGCATCAGTAAAAAGCCCCTCACTGTCCTTTTCAACTCGGGGATGCTGGCGTTCTCGACGTTTCTCACAGTCACGACCCTGCGCCTGTGCTTTGGTAGCATCGACGATCTTGTGCATGGCAGCTATTCCCCCAGTTTCATCGTTGCCCTCTGCCTCATGGCGCTGGTCCAGTATTTCACCAACTCAATCCTTGCGGCCGTTTGCCAGGCATGCAAGATCAATAAGCCAATCTGGGAGACCTGGTCGAAATATTACCTCTGGTCTTCGGTGACATATGTAGCGGGCGCCTCGGCTGCGGGCATTATCGCAAAGCTCACGGGCGCAATAGGCTTTTATGCCGTTTTGGTAACGATCCCAATTGTCGCTGTGGTCTACGTCACCTATCTCACCTACCTCAAAAACATTGAATCCGCCGAACGCCATGTCACGGAGCTTTCGCACCACATTGCCGAGCAGGAGCGGATCAGGAAAGCCCTGGAGGAGAGTGAAGACCACTACCGCAGTGCGTTCGAGCATTTTCAGAGTGCCTTTGACCAGGCCGCCGGGATGGCGCTCGTGTCGCCGGAAGGACGCTGGCTTCAGGTCAATCGCTCGCTATCCGAGATCCTCGGTTACTCCGAAGAGGAACTGTTATCCGGCTCTCTTCAGGATTTTGTTCACGAGGACGATCTCGCGGCCCTCCTGGTCGGTATCGATAAGCTGGTCGCGAAGGAAATCACCACCTGCCAAATGGAGCAACGATATCTTCATAAACGAGGGCAAATTGCGTGGGTGCTCTCAAGCCTTTCCCTCGTAAGGGCCCCTCAAAAAGAATCGTCGCATCTCATCTTCCAGATTCAGGACATCACGGAACGTAAGCGAGCTGAGGAACGATTAGTTCACGATGCTTTCCACGACGGATTGACCGGTCTTCCGAACCGCGCAATGTTCATGGACCATCTTAAACATGCCGTCGAACTCGCCAAGCGCAACAAAGATCACTCGTTCGCGGTGCTCTTCCTCGACCTTGACCGCTTCAAAGTAATCAATGACAGTCTGGGGCATCTGGTCGGCGATCAACTTCTCGTCTGCATCGCGCGGAGGTTGGAAACCTGCCTTCGCTCGATCGACACCGTTGCGCGTCTCGGCGGAGACGAGTTTACGATCCTCCTCGAGGACTTAAAAGACTGGAGTGAGGCTATTGAGATCGTCGAGCGTATACAGCTGGAATTGTCGTTGCCTTTCAAATTAGGAGCCCAGGAGATTTTCACCACCGCCAGCATCGGGATTGCCCCGAGCACTACTGGTTACGACCGCGCAGAGGACATCTTGCGCGATGCTGATACGGCGATGTACCGCGCCAAATTGCTGGGCAAGGCACGGCATGAAATCTTTGACAAGGGGATGCATGATCACGCGATGAAGCTCATGCACCTGGAAACGGACTTACGCCGGGCCGTTGAGCGTAACGAGCTGCGCGTATATTACCAACCTATCGTTTCGCTGGCGACGCACGAGATCACTGGCTTTGAAGCGCTCGTTCGCTGGCAGCATCCGGCGCGTGGACTCATCTCGCCGTTGGACTTCATTCCTATCGCTGAGGAGACTGGCCTGATCGTCCCAATTGGTCAATGGGTACTCCAGCAAGCGTGCCGCCAGATGAGCGAGTGGCAACGGCAAGCTCCGGCAGATCCGCCTTTGTTCATCAGCGTGAATCTCTCCGCCAAGCAGTTCACGCAGCCTGATCTTCTAAAACAGATTACACGAGTTCTGCGAGACACTGGGCTTGACGCCCACAGTCTCAAACTGGAGATCACTGAGAGCGTAGTGATGGAGCAAATGGACGCTGTTACCGGGACCCTCCGGCAATTAAAGGCACTTGGCGTCGAGTTAAGTATTGACGATTTCGGGACGGGCTACTCAAGCCTGAGCTATTTGCATCGCTTGCCAATTGATACCCTAAAGATTGACCGGTCCTTTGTCAGTCAGATGTCTCAGAAGGATGAGAACAGGGAGATTGTGCGAACCATCGCAACTCTGGCGCAGAGTCTTGGGCTCAAAGTCGTGGCCGAAGGTATCGAGACGATCGAGCAGGTGGAACAATTGCGTGCTCTCAAGTGTGAAGGCGGCCAGGGGTTCCTGTTCTCCAGACCGGTGGATGCCGAAGCGGCCGGCGAGCTATTGAACAGCCGATTGCTGCAACAAAGGTACGAGCTCCCGATACCGTTCCTTGCCGAAGAAGTCGAGCTTGTGATTGACGGTTTCACGATGTAGTCGACCCCGGCCATGCATTTTCGGTGACGGACTTCCGCGTATTCCATTCTCTGTTCGCTTCCCTCGCTTCCCTCGCTTACCCGCTGGCGACAGTCTCCCGTTCCCTTCATCTCGCAACCCCATCAAGTATACTGCCTGTATGAAACTGGCAATCTTTGACATCGATGGCACGCTGACGAATACGAATCTGGTGGACGGCGCATGCTTCGTGCAGGCGTTCGCGGACGTGTACGACATCACGGACATCGAGACGGATTGGTCCAAATATCCGCACACAACCGACCCGGCCATCGCTCTTCAGATCTTTCAGCAAAGATGGGGACGACAGCCTACGGACGAAGAGATGAATGCTCTTAAAGAAAGGTTCGAAGCTCTTCTGAACCAGCAGCGCTCGGCAGAGCCGGGGCTCTTCGCAGAAATCCCCGGCGCCTCTTCGATGATAGACAGGCTTCAGAACGCGAGCCCTGGTTGGGCGGTGGGGATCGCCACCGGATGCTGGGCCGCATCCGCAACCCTCAAGTTGATGACGGCCAACATTCGGGTTGACTCGATGAAGGTTGCGTCGGCCGAGGATAACTTGTCCAGAGAGAAGATTGTCGAAGCCTCATTTCAGAAGGCACTGGCCTACTACCAGCAACCGAGTTTTGAACGGATAGTCAGCATCGGCGATGGCGTGTGGGACGTTCGCACTGCACGAAATCTGGGCTTCGCGTTTCTCGGGATAGGAAGCGGCGAGCACGCTGACCTACTGCGGAAAACGGGCGCGCGTCGAGTGATTCCCAACTATGAGGATTTCGATGAGGTAGTCCGTAACCTGGAAGAGGCCCCCGTTCCGGAAGCAGAGGAGAAGAGCTAATGGCCGCGATTCCCAAAGCCAAATGTCCGCATCTTGCCAACGTGCCTCCAGAGCCACATGTGGAGTCGACCGCTTGCGCGGAATGTGGCGCAGCCGGCCCGACTCGAGTCTGCCTTACCTGCTCGCACGTCGGTTGCTGCGAGTCTTCGAAAGGCCACGCAACAGCTCACGCCCGCGAGAGCGATCATCCCATCATTCGATCGCTGCCGTTATCGTCGTCGTCGTTTACGTGGTGTTATGAGTGTAATGCTTACCTGACGTGAGTCTTTGTGAGCACGAGTTGGCCGACGCTTGAGCGTTCACTTGCCGGTGGAAACGTACTTCCATTGCGACGGCCCTACCTGGGAACCTTCGGCTGGGCAGCCGGCTCGGTAGCTGTCGACGCGAAACTCGGGAAACTGGTTCGCAGCTGCGGGCGCTGAGAAGATAACAGAAGCTTCGATTCCTTTTTCGCTGGCGACTTCGGCTGCACAGTTCGAACGAAAGGTCGTTCCAAACTCGCGCAGCACCTTGATCTTCCCCTGAGCGATCTGCACCAGCTTCGCTCCGTTCTGTACCTCCCCCGAAGCCGTCGATGAATAGCCGAGCAGGAGCTCGTTGATCCCATCGTGATTGAGATCGTAGCTCTGGAGAATGAAGGACAGGTTTTGCACAGGAAAGTCTGCGACGTAATTCTCTCCGGAGAAGATCGCCAGGTACTTCGGCCCAAAGTTTTCGGATGCGTTGCCTGACCGCGTGTCAATCAGATAAGCCGTCTGCTGAGAACCGCTGGCCGTAAACGTACCGTTCGATACGCTGGTTATGACGGCATTGGACATTTCCTCCGGCAAATACCACGGACGGTCTCCCTGCGGCTGAGTCGCCCCCGCCTGGGGAGAGGCTTCAGGACTCGCATCGGGAGGCGGAACAGATTTCTCTCGATGGGAGTGAGAAACCGCTTCGATGATTTTCTTCTCCACCTCTTTATCCATGCCCGCCGGTTTAAAGCCCTCAGAATTACGGCCGTCAAATAAGACGTCTTTCGCGCCGGCGAGCGCGAGAGTCATAGGTTGTTGCTTGCGCCTGATAAGGTCCGCCAGATAATTTACGGGGACGGCCGTGGCACGCCCGCCGGGAGAATCGGTGATGATGCCTATCACTTCGCCTTGGTCGTTCAACAATGGCCCTCCGACAATGGTTGGCGGAGCTTGAAGACTGATCTCCATCCGTTCGTCGTCGAGATAACCTGCGATCGCGCCCGGCGCGTAAGCTGGTTCCGCTTTCAAGCCGGCGCCGACGATCCCAACCTTCTCGCCTATCGTCGTTTGTTTCTTCCCGCCGATGGCTAGCGCCGGAGCTTTCGCGCGGGCTACTTTCAGCGTCACCAGTCCATGCTCTCGATCGACACCCGTCACTCCAGTTATCTCAAGAGCACCACCTTGTCCCACGAAGGAGGTGCGACCCTGGGTAGCGCCTTCGATAGCACTAAGCGATGTGGCCAGCTCGTCGGTCTTGAAGAAGAAACCGCTCACCTGACGCAACGGCCTTCCTTCTGCGTCCTGCATACTCAGCGAAACAACCGAAGGCACCGCGTCGCGAAACGGAAGGGGTATGTTCTCGAAGGCGGTCGGCGAGGTTGGTGGCGTGACGGTCGAATCGCCTGATCGGCGCGCAAGTAAGACTATGGTCGCAATCAGAATCAAGGCGAGCAGGGCACCGCCGATAATGAACCACATCTTCCTTCTTCGACTTGTCTCAGGATCCAGGAGGTGCTCGAGAGTTCCCGATCCATTCGGTACTAGAGGGCCGCCGATCGAAGAATCCAGGACCATCGTCTTGTCGCCGCCAATTGCGATCGCTGGGAGTCGGCCGGGGGTCCCCGGCGTGCCACTGACCCGCGTTATCTCATCCGCATCGACCGGGGTGGCCCGCGCCAAGACTGGCGTGATCTCGCTTAGCGATGCGCGCATTTCAGCGGCGGTTGCGGGACGAAGTGCAGGCTTAAGCGAAAGCGCTTTCATCAACACTGACGCGAAGACTGCCGGGACACCTGGATTGAGGCTGGTGATTGACGGAAGAGGATCTTCGTCGTCGTTCAAAAGGTCCGCCGCGCGTTTGAGCGCATCAATCGGCATGCGTCCTGTCAAAAGCTGGTAGAGAGTCGCCGCGAGAGAATAGAGATCGCTGCGCGGCCCGGTTCGTTCTCCCTGGATTTGCTCGAGCGCGGCATAGTGCAACGTGTAACCGATGACGCTCATGCCCGAGGTCGTGCGTGTCATCGAACCCGCGGCTCCCTTCGCCAGGCCAAAATCCAAAAGAATGATCTTTCCTTTGGCCGTCAGTTTAAGATTCGAAGGCTTAATGTCCCGGTGGATAATTGGAGGTTCGTTCGTGTGAAGATGTTCGAGAGCATCCAACAGGTCGTCGGCCCAGCGCAAAACTTCGGCGGCGGAAAAGGGAGTCGAACGTCGTTCGAGCAACTCGCCAAGGTCGCTTCCGGGGATGAATTCCATCACCAGGAACTGCCCGCTGTCCTCGGAGAAGTGATCAATGACCTTTGGTAATACAGGGTGGCGCAGGTTGGCGAGGAGGCGGGCTTCGCGCTCGAACGCGCGCTTCAATTCATCCGATTCAGCGAGAGTCTCTTTGAGAGCGACCGTGCGGCTCAACCGCTCGTCGACTGCTTCATAGACCGCGCCCATGCCGCCTCGCCCCAGTTGGCGAACGATCCTATAGCGACCTTGCAAAACCGTATCAGGCGCGGGCATCCACAGTTCTCCACCGGATAAACTCAACCAACGACATGAGTTTATCTTTAATGAGGACGAATGGCTAGACGTAGGGCGGCGGGGTTATTTGCTGGGCGGTTCAAGCGAGGCGTGTAAGAGCCCGAGGTCGGTTTCGGGTTTCGGGTTTCGGGTTTCGCGTTCCACGTTTCAAGTTGGACACTGGCACGCATCCTCGAACCTCGAACCTCGAACCTTGAGCGTTAAACCTTAAACTCGAAACTCGAAACCGACATTGGACATTGGACCTTGGACATTTCATTTCAGATCGCTAAACAGAATCACGTCCCCCGTGTTGATGCCGCGAGCGAGAGCAAGCTGCTTGCCGTCGGGCGACCATTCGAAGGCGAAGATCATATCGTTCTTGAAATCAGTGAGCTGGACAGGCTTTCCGCCGTCGATAGGTTGAAGCCAAATGTTCGAGACTCCCGCTCGGTTGTCGATGTACATCAAGCCGCGACCGTCCGGTGACCAGCGAACCATGGAAGCTGGAAGGTTGAATCTCCTGGTTGGGGCGCCGCCTTCGAACGGGACAATCGCAATCTCCAATTGGGATTCAGGCGTCTCGTCCCAAAAGTAGCAAGCGATCTGTGTGCCGTCGGGCGAGACTGCAGGCGCGACAGAGAAATTATCAATTATCTGGATCGGCTTGCCGCCCTCCACTGAAACCTTCCACAGCGTCGGACTCTTGCTTCCGAATGCCGTGAAGACGATCCACTTGCCGTCGGGTGTGAGCGTGGGATTGCGACTAAAATCTGTTTCGGTCAATTGCCTGGGATTGCTTCCATCGATGTCGATTCTCCAGATATTATGCTTGTTACCATTGCGGTCAGAGATGAAGACAATGAATCGGCCGTCGGGTGTTACCACTGGTTGAAAATTGCTTCCCGCTTCCGCCGTCAGCTGTTTCTGATTTCCGCCATCCTGATCCATTATCCACAGATCGCGCGCTCCGCTGGCGTCGGATGAATAAACGATTCTGCCATCGGGCGTCCAGGATCCACCATAGTACCGGACGCCGCCCGAAGTAATTTGCCTCGCTTTGCTGACATCGACTGCGAAGCCTGATCGAGAAGCTTGCGCGAGCGAGACAACGCTACCTGGAGCTATCCAGATATTCGAGCTCTGATCGTATCTCACGGTGACCAGATCATCCGCCTGTGCGGCGAAACTCACTCCGCCATAGTTGTTCAAGTCGTTCGTTAGTCGACGCGCCTCACCGCCCGGGTATGCAACGTGCCACAGCTGTGAGAGTCTTGAATCCTGGTCGGCAGCGATCATTACGATCCCGCTCCCATCGGAGAGCCACGCCACATTGGCAACGCCCAGCCATTTCTCCGAAGTCATCGGCTTCTCAGTTCCGTTCTCGGGATTCACCGCTACCACTGTCATCGATTTGCCGGCCACCGCGTCCCCAGCCGAGCATGCGATCATTGTCCCGTCCGGTGACCAGGCCGGCGCGTCGTAAAATTGTGGCGCGCGGCGGGCCGCGATTCGTCTCTCTCCCGTGCCGTCGGCGTTGGCGATGATCAAAGACATGTCGCCGGTCTTCGGCTCTCCCCGAGTAAATGCGAACCGTTTTCCGTCGGGTGAAAAGCTGATCGGGCTGTCAACGTCCGACATGATCTTCTTCGGGTTTCCACCGAGAACGGATACCTGGTAAAGATCGCGCAAGGGCTCGTTCAACTTGCCCGTCAGGTAATAAACATGATTCGAGTCAGGCGAAACCGTCAGACCGTAGTAATCAACTTCCGAAGGCTCGACTATCTGCAAGTTGCGTGAGGTCGCCACCTGTCTTACCCACAGACTGCGCAGTCCTGCATCGTTGACGACGTAGGCGACGATCTTCCCATCCGGAGAGATGGCTGCGAGCTTGCTCTTGCCCGTGGCGGTCAGCCGGCTGAGCTTCATCGATTGAAAAGAAAACGGAGTGCGCTTGGCCTTCCCATGAAGGTAAGAATACACCAGGGCCGTCGCCCCGGCGGCGAAGGCGATGACGATGCCGAGTACCGCGATCTGTTTAAGGGTCTCGTTCGGTTTGACACGGCTTGGCGGTCGATCGGCTCCCATCGTCGTGCGAGTGGTGGGGACATGACTCGTGTGCGCCATCCGGTCGCGTTCGCTCTCGAGGGAATGTTGCGCCGTGATAGTGTTGAAGGCCGCCAGGCTCCTCGACTCCGGCGGAACCGAAGTCTCCAGCTTGGCCTCGAAGTCCACTTCCTGCTTCAGGGCGCGCAGGTCCACCAGCAGGTCCTTGACGCTTTGATAACGCTCTTCCTTGTCCTTGCGAAGCGATTTGCGAAGGATCCTTTGCAACTCGAGCGGCGTGCCGTGCGCACCACCGGGCAATGGCGGAGGCTCGCGATCCAGCACTGCGACGATCACATCACTGGTAGTCCCGCCGGCAAACGGCACTCGTCCAGCGACCATCTCGTAGAGCACGCAGCCCAAGCTCCAGATGTCTGTCCGTGCATCGAGCACAAAACCTCTCGCTTGTTCCGGAGACATATAGCTGACCGTGCCCATCACCATTCCAGGTGAAGTATTGACCAGCATTTTGGTCGCAGCTTCCGTATCGACCGCAGAGGCCTGTCGTTCGGTCGGCTTTGCCAATCCAAAGTCGAGCAGCTTCGCATAGCCATCTTTGCGGAGCATGATGTTCTCGGGTTTGACGTCGCGGTGAACGATGCCGGCTGCGTGCGCTGCTGTTAGCGCCGCTGCGATCTGAGCGGCGATGTCCAGGGCCTCTGACAGTTTCACACGCATTCCTGCCATGTGTTGCCGGAGGGTTAGGCCATCGATGTACTCGGTCGCGATAAAGTGAGTAGAGCCCGACTCGCCGATTTCAAAGATCGTCAAAATATTGGGATGGTTCAGTCCCGAAGCAGTCTTCGCTTCCTGAATAAATCTCTGCATCCGCTGTGGGTCCGACGCTATCTCGGGTGGCAGGATCTTTAATGCGACCTCGCGGTCAAGCATCGTATCCATCGCCAGATAGACCTCGCCCATCCCGCCCGCGCCGATGTGGGAGCGAATCTCGAAGCGACCGAGACTTGTGCCTAAGGCGATTGACATTGAAAAGCTTGCGAGTCTTGACAGTGTTCCCCGCGTTCAATCGGGGCGGATATAGGTTATTACGCAACCTTGCCGAATTTAGTTGCGTTGGGCAATCCCTGCACTTTTGATAGCTATGCTGAGAAATGAATAGAGCTTTACGCATCCGCCGCGCAGCGAATCCCTGCAAAAGCGATGCGAAAATGCCGGCGGAAGAAGTTTCGAAAAGAGATGCGTAGGGCTGATGAGCGCGTTGCCCACGAGCCGCCTTTCAAAACGCGATGGTCACCGTCAAACCAGATTTCCGAGTATTCAGGGTAGGGATACGGTTCGAACCCTGGAAACGCGTTGAAAGCATCGTTGGTCCACTCCCACACATTGCCGGTCATGTCCAGACATCCTGCAGCGCTCGCACCCCTGGGAAAGCTTCCCACGGGAGTCGTTCCCCAGAAGCGATAATCGAAATTGCATAGTTCGATTGAAGGCTGCTCGTCGCCCCAGGCAAAGCGGCCTTTGTGGCTTCGTTCGACATCCCACGATGCGGCTTTTTCCCACTCGGCTTCGGTTGGCAGGCGCTTCCCACAAAAACGCGTGTAGGCCTGCGCTTCGTACCAACTGACGCCCACCACGGGATCTCTGGGCGCGAATACACCTTCATCGAACATTGTTTGCACGCTCCAGTTTCCATTTCGTTGCGTCCAGTAGAGCGGAGATTCCCAATTCTCCTGCTCACGCCGGGCCCAGCCCTCATCGCTCCACCACTCTCTTCGGCTATAGCCGCCTTGGTCGATGAATTGCGCATACTCCTGGTTCGTCGTTAGATACTTGTCTATCCGAAACGCGGGAACATTTATTGTCCGCGGAGGGCGCTCGTTGTCATAGGCGAATTCGTTTCCCGTTGCTCCCACCAGCACAGGACCTGCTTCGACCAAAATCATCTCTTTTGCCGATGCAATGGATTGGCTTGAGGGTTCAGCACTCTGGGCTCCGGCTCCAGCGGGGCGCGTTTTCATAGAGGGATCCAGCAGGTGAAGCAGGTAGGCGAGCGTCTCCTGATGCTGCTGTTCGTGTTCAAGCACAAGCTGGTAGAGGTAAGCGGCATTACGGGGCTCGGGTTGATCAAAATCGATGGCGAACAAATGGTCGAGTGCGCGTTCTCTAACCCGCTCAAGATACTTCTCCATCTCGCGACGTGATGGAAGGTCTTTCGACTCTTCTCGCGGCGTCTTAATCGGATCGAAGATTATTTCGTAGCGCTCGTCGAGAGGCGCCTGACCCCGCAGTTTTTGAATCAGCCAATAGCCCTCGAAGACGCCGATATGAGCGAGATGCCACATCACAGGCCGGAATCCGAATCCCGGACTCTGGCGCAAAGTTTCTTCTTCCGCGATGTCGAACAATGCGAGCGTGTTCGCACGCGTCTGTGCCATCTGCTGAGCAAGTGTTTCCGCCAGCTTGTTCGCCAACTCGCATCCCTCCCCTATCCGGATGTCCGACAAGTTTCAGTTTGTCGCATGAAACGACAAGCTGAAGCTTGTCGGACATCGAAGGTGGACATTGATCTCTGATAAGCTATCATAACAGAAGGACGAAATCGGACAGGACGACGTTAGCAGACGATCTCGGTTTCAAATCCGAATCTCGGGTGGAATTGAACTCCTTCCATCAGGAGCATCTGAGAATTCTCACCGAAGGGCGCAAATGTCTCGAGCACTTTCCGAACCCGCCGGCACCGGCAGGCTCACCATTCGTGATCTCGTTCGCTCGGACTCTCCGCCCAGCTTCGGCGAGGACGTGCGTGCCGGGCTAACCGCCGAGTCGAAGCGACTCTTTCCAAAATACTTTTACGACGAGCTGGGCTCTGTTTTATTCGATGCCATCTGTCTTTTGCCAGAGTATTACCTGACACGCGCGGAAAATGAGGTCCTCACTCGCTACGCCGATGAGATGGTAATCGAGGCAGGCGGCCGCGACGTTTCGTTGATAGAGATGGGAAGCGGGAGCGCCCTCAAAACGCGGATCATCATCGAAGCCTTACTAAAGCGACAGTCACAACTCCTGTTCATACCTGTCGATATATCCGCTTCCGCGATAGAGACCAGTTCGCGCGTGCTTTTACAGTCGTATCCTAAACTCCGGATCAGCGCATATGCCGGCGATTATTACGATGGCCTGGCGGCGCTTGCGGAAGAGAAGCGTGGAGCCACGCTGGCGCTCTTTCTGGGATCGAACATCGGAAATTTCGATGCCGGCGAAGCGCGCGCGTTCTTGAAGGCGATGCGTCGCGTCCTGCGAGAAGGCGACGCTCTTCTGCTGGGAGTCGATCTGCGAAAATCCGCGCCGATTCTTGAGGCCGCTTACGACGACGCCCTCGGCGTAACTGCGGCCTTCAATCTCAATCTGCTGACACGAATCAACCGCGAATTCGATGCGACTTTCGATATCAGGAGCTTTCGGCATCGCGTTGTTTACAACCAGGAGATCGGACGGGTTGAGGTCTATATCGAAAGCTCACGCAATCAGACCGTCGCCATACGAAGGCTCGAGCTTGAAATCCACTTCGAGGAAGGCGAACGTATTCATACTGAGAATTCCTACAAGTATGATCTCGAAGGGCTCTCGCAGCTGGCGACGGCGACAGGCTTTGAACGACGGCGTACATGGCTTGATGATCACGAACAGTTTAGCAGTAGCCTTTTTGTTGCAGTGGGGGAACCGAATTAGCCCGGTTGGCCGCGCGTATTTTGGAGTGCGGTCCCGACATATCGGGATCGCCGCTTTAAGGTGCTGACCCGTCAGCGCACTCCAAATAACCAAACTCAGATGATTCGAGACGAAACATTAAAGGCAAACGACGCCGACGTTGGCCTCGCCCTCGATGAGCGACGCGAGGCCTTCCCTCTGCTGACCGATCAGGTGACGAAAGATGCGGCGCCGTTGTTCGTGGAAAATCTGCGGAGAGGTGCGAAGCCCCCGTCTGAGTGGATGTGCGGTGTCGAACTGGAACTCTTTGGTTACGACACTCGGCGAGACTACGCCCGACTCAATCCGGCACAGGTTCAACGAGTCCTGGCGGGCTTTGCGCCTTCTTCGAGCGATCTCGTTTTTGAAGACAATCTTCTGGTGGAAGTGAACGCAGGCCAGATGAACCGACTGACCGTTGAACCCGGCGGACAAATTGAATTCTCCGGCGCGCCCCAACGCAGTCTTAAGGACGTCGAGCACGAGATCCGTCGATATCTCGCGCGTCTGCATGAAATCGGTGAAGCCGAATGCCTGACGTTTCTGGCCGTCGGGTTTGATCCCTTCCATACGATTGAAGAGCAGCGATGGTTTCCAAAGGCGAGGTACGAAGTGATGCGCCCATATCTCGCCAAGCGCGGATCGCGGGCCTGGGATATGATGACGCGAACCTGCGCGACGCAGGCGAACCTCGACTATGGCTCATTTGAAGATCTCGCCAGGAAGTTTCTCTTGGGTAATCGCCTGGCGCCGATTGTCACAGCCATCTTTGCAAACTCCCCGTTTGAAAACGGAAGACCTTCCGGATACAAATCGACGCGCGCTGCTGCCTGGTTGGAAACGGATAATGATCGTTGCGGGATCTCACCTCCCACACTTACGGATGATTTTTCTCCGGATTCGTTTGTCTCGTACGCGCTCGACGTTCCAATGCTTTTCGCGCAACGAGATGGTCGTTACCTCGACACCGTCACCGGTATGAAGTTTGGAGACTTCCTTGCTATCGGCTGCGAGGGCGCGATGCCCGTCTTCGGCGACTGGGCCGATCATCTGACGACGCTCTTCACCGATGCTCGTCTTAAGCAGCACATTGAACTGCGAAGCGCGGACTCGGGCAGACCCAGGCACACGCTCGCGTTGCAGGCTTTTTGGAAAGGCCTTATGTATGACGCGGCCACTCTCGACGAAGCGCTAAGGCTCGCGCCGCGACTGAGCCATGCGGACGCGATTGGTTTAAGGGAAGCGGTGGCGCGCGATGCCCTCGATGCGAAACATGCCGGCGTAAACGTCCTTGCCTTAGCGAAAGAAGTTGTCACGCTCGCGGTCGTCGGATTGGAGACAGTCGCGCCGGATGAGGTTCCATACCTCGACCTGCTCCGACAGCAGGTGAATGAAGACGGCATCTGCCCTTCGGACATTCTGCTCAACAACTGGCACGGCACGTGGAACGGTTCGATGAACCGGGTGATTGAGTATCTGCGAATTGCGTGAGGTAGTGGCCAAATGGGCCGCGGTTTTTTGCGCGGAGCGCTTTATCACACTCCTTTGTTTGTTTTCATCGGCGGTACCTACTTACGCCGCCCAAGGTCGGTTTCAGTAGTAATCAATCCATCAGTAAGCACTTTGGCGAGTCGAACCGATGATGAACCGATTGTTATACGTACTCTCTTCAGCGAGCCTGATTGCCTCGGCCGCTACGTTCGCCCAGTCACAGAAACCTGAAATGGCTGTTCGCGCCGGACATTCCTTCGCCGTCGCACGGCCGCAGACCGGCACACTCCGGAAGAATTAAGATGAGCCAGGCGCAAACAGATCAACCGATTGTCGAATTTCGCAACGTCAACTACGGCGTCGCAGGCGCTTCGGCGCGGATAATCGACGATCTCAACCTGACAGTAAGGCGCGGCGAAACGCTCGTTCTGCTGGGCGAATCAGGCTGCGGTAAGACCACAACTCTCCGGCTCGTCAATCGCCTGCTGTTGCCCACAGCGGGCGACGTTCTTGTCGAGGGAAGAAAGACGACCGATTGGGACCCGATTCAACTGCGCCGCCGGACGGGTTACGTGATTCAGGAAGCCGGACTTTTCCCCCATTTCACGGTAGAGCGGAATGTCGCGCTGGTCCCGTCGCTCGAAGGTTGGGACCCGGTCAAAGTCAAAGCCCGCGTAACCGAGCTACTGCAACTAGTCGGACTTGATGCCGCCGTCTTCGCACAGCGTTATCCGCGCGAGTTGTCCGGGGGCCAGCGTCAACGCGTCGGCGTGGCCAGGGCGTTGGCTGTTGAGCCTTCCCTGCTTTTGCTTGACGAACCATTTGGCGCGCTTGATCCGTTAACGCGCGCGGCACTTCAGAAAGAGTTCAAAGAGCTTGGTCAACGCTTACATAAGACCGTTATCTTTGTGACCCACGATGTGCGGGAAGCCCTGTTTCTTGGTACACGAATCGGGCTGATGCATGCAGGCCGATTGTTGCTTCTGGCGACGCCCGAAGAATTCCTGCATTCGAACGAAGACCACGCACGCGCTTACATCGAGACATTACAATTAGGGACAACGACATATTAAACGCAGCGGACACCGAGGGGCGCAGAGGATAGATGCTCAGTTCGCACGCGACAAGGGGATCAATTCGATTCTGATCTGTCGTAGGAGGCATGAATCATGAGCGGGTGGGGAGAGTTCCTGAGAAACAACTGGCAGGACATCCTACGCCTTTGCGGCGAGCACCTCATGCTGGTGGTCATCTCTACCTCTATCGCTGTCGCGATCGGGGTCCCTCTCGGCATCCTCCTCACTCGCCGGCCTTCGTTGCGCGCGCCCGTGCTCGGGCTGGCAAACGTGATGCAGACGGTGCCGAGTCTGGCGCTCTTCGGCTTTCTGATTCCACTCCCGTTGCTTGGCGGCATTGGCGCTCGCACCGCCATCGTGGCGCTGGTCCTCTACGCATTGCTTCCTGTAATTCGAAACACCGTCACCGGAATCCTCGGCGTCGACAGGAATGTCCGCGAAGCTGCGGTCGCTATGGGGATGACAGACCGCCAGATTCTTTGGCAGGTTGAACTGCCGTTGGCGATGAGCGTGATATTGACGGGCGTTCGAGTTGCCGTTGTTATCTCAGTGGGCGTTGCCACGATTGCGGCAGCCGTCGGCGCCGGCGGGCTGGGGACCTATATCTTTCGCGGGTTACGCCAATACGACAATAGACTGATCCTCGCCGGAGCAATCCCGGCTGCGTTGATGGCGCTCTATGCGGACTTCGGACTGGGACTGCTTGAGAAGTATTTCGACACCAGTGTGACCGGTGCGGTGCGGAAGAAACGCGTGCGCGCTCAGTTGATAGCCCTACTCTCGATTGCGGTTGCGCTCGTGCTTGGTGGATATATCGCACTGCGGGTCGCGAATCGCGCAGCAGTTGAGACAGCGAACCGTCCCGCGAATGCGGGCTCGGTGGTTGTCGGCTCTAAGGATTTTACTGAGTCGGTCCTACTCGCAGAGATCTTCTCGCAATTGCTCGAAGCCCGCGGAGTGACTGTTGTCAGACAGTTTGAGTTGGCCGGCAACGTCTCTCACGAATCTCTCGTGTCCGGCCAGATCGACTGTTACCCGGAATATTCGGGCACGGCGTATATGGCGATCCTTAAGTATCCGCTCAACACCGATGCGCGAACGGTCTACGAGACAGTGAAGCGCGACTACGGCGAAAGATTCAACGTCGAGGTTGGCCCGCCACTCGGATACGAGAATACGTTCGCGATTCTTGTGCGCGGCGATGACGCCCGAAGCCTGGGATTGAAAACGATTTCGGATGCTGTCCCGCGCGCGATTAACTGGCGCGCGGGTTTCGGGCAGGATTTCATGTCGCGCGCCGACGGCTATCCCAGCTTCGCGCGCACGTACAATTTGCGATTCAGTTCCGCCCCCCGCGAGATGGATCTCTCACTTACTTATCGCGCACTGGCGGACAAGCAAGTGGATCTGATCGCAGGAAATTCTACCGATGGTTTGATAAGCGCGCTCGATCTGGTCCAACTGGAAGACGACCGTCACTATTTTCCGCCCTACGAGGCCGTGATTCTGATACGGCGCGACACTCTCGCGCGGATACCGGCGGCAAAAGAGGTGCTCGATTTTCTCAGAGGTCGACTTTCAACCGACGATATGCGTCGGCTGAACTACGAAGTAGATGGAAATCGCAGAGACAAGCAAGAGGTCGCGCGCGAGTGGATAGCGAAGAGCATGGACAGTGACAAGTGACAGGGCACACCGGAGGTGACAGATAGCACATGACGAGTTAACATCGTCTGCCTATCACCTATCACTTATCACCTATCACCGATCTCAGGAGTCGCGATGTCGTTGATCGAGCACGAGGTAGATATCCGCACGGGTCGCCGCAATGGAGATGGCCACATACGGCTCTCCATCTTTGCCGATGAATTGCTGGCCTTGACGCTCGAAGGTCATGGTGAGAGAGCGCCAACTCTGCTGTTGACGTTGAAACAGGCACGCCGACTTCAGAGCGCGCTTACGGAACTGATCGCGCTGGTTGAACGCCCGGACTCGGGAGCGAAACCTGGCGGTATCTGGCAGGGCGAGGAACGTCGCGTGCGGGTCAGTTGAGGCTGGACCTCACTTCTTGTGAAGCGTTACATGGACTGGCAACGCCAGCGACTCAATGGGGACGTCGATCTTTAGGGTCTCGTACCCTTTGATTTTTATGATCAGCTTCAGCGTGCCCATATGAATCGGGGGAAGCACGGCGACGCCCTTCTCGTTCGAATAATTCCACGACTCGCAGAAGAAGCCGTCCGAACGATTGGACTCGAGCTTGGCGAAAGCCTTGTAAACAGGATTCCCGCTCTCGTCTTCTATCCGAAGATCCAAACGTCCGATGCCATTTGGCTGTGAGGGTGCGCGGCCCATGTTCGGAACATTCTCGTCATTCTTTGACGACTCGTCCTGGCTCTGCGCCAGGCAGGGAATGAACGATGCTGCGATAATCAGAGTGGCGACAAATATCTTACGCATTTCTTACCTCGAACTCCTGAAATATGGTTGTGATGAGGCTGAGTTAACCGGGGGCTTAGCGGTCTCGGATCTGGTGCTCAGTTGAGACGGGCCGTTGTATTGCCGGCCACGTTCGATTATACAGTCATTCGGGAAAATGGAAAGAGCTTAATTTGGCCGGCAAGACAAACTAACAACTTGCATTTCGAACTCAAGGAGAAACAAATGAAGGTCCGCTTATTCTCCCTGCTTTTACTGGTGTTTACTGTCTGCGCGTCCAGCGTCTGGCCGCAGAAACGCACTCCAACGCCATATCTTATTCATGCCGGGCGGCTGATCGACACGCGCGCCGGTCGTGTCGTAAATGACCAGGGGGTGCTTGTGGAGAACGACCGCATTAAAGCGGTCGGTGACTGGACGGCAATGCGTCGACAGGCGCCATCATCCGCCCGACTGATTGACCTATCGAAGGCCACCGTCTTACCCGGCCTCTCCGATTGTCACACGCATATCCTTCTACAGGGCGACATCACGGCCGAGGACTACGACGTTCAGTTGCTGAAGGAATCGATTCCTTACCGCACGATTCGCGCGACAGTCGCTGCGAAGATTGCCCTGATGAACGGCTTCACCGCACTTCGAGATCTGGAGACAGAAGGCGCGATGTACGCCGACGTTGACGTAAAGGTGGCGATCAATCGCGGGGTTATCCCCGGGCCGCGCATGTTCGTCTCGACGCGCGCTTTCTCCGCCACTGGCATGTATCCGCTGCTGGGCTATTCCTGGGAACTGAAGATGCCCGAGGGTGTACAGATTGTCGATGGCGCCGACAACATTCGTCGAGCAGTGCGAGAGCAGGTTCGTTACGGCGCCGACTGGATAAAGTTTTATGCTGATCGTCGCTATTACATGAAAGACGGAGTGCTCCACAGCTGGGTCAACTTTACCGATGAAGAGATGAAAGCGATGGTAGATGAGGCCCATCGTCTTGGCCGGCGGGTTGCCGCGCACGCCATGGGACGCGACGGCATAGACGCCGCGCTCAAGGTGGGCGTCGATTCGATCGAGCACGGATACGGCCTGGACGAAGAGTTGATGGACCGCATGGTCCGACAGGGCACCTACTGGTGTCCTACGATTTACGTCGGCGTTTACGTGGCCGAAGGTCGCGCCGCGGCCGGCAATCCGATCTGGTTGACTATGCGTGATCTCGAGGCGAAGGCCTTCGGCATTGCAATTAAGAAAGGCGTCAAGATCGCTTTCGGAACGGATGCCGGCGGTTTCGCGTGGACCGAGAACGCCGCCAAAGAATTCAACTACATGGTCCGCTACGGTATGACGCCAATGCAGGCAATCCAATCGGCCACCATCGTGGCTGCAGACCTTTTGGAACGACCAAGCGACATGGGAGCGATAGAGCCGGGGAAGTATGCTGACATCGTGGCAGTCACCGGCGATCCTTTGAAGGATGTCACTGAACTTGAGCGTGTGCGCTTTGTGATGAAAGGCGGCGAGGTCTTTCGAAACGATTTAGGACAGTAGCGAAGGTCGGAATCAATTTGATCATTGATTCAACTCACTAAGCATTGCGCCGGCACTTGCCCGCAAAGGCATTCCGCGAGACACTATTTGCCAAATGAGTTCCAATGAAGTTTACGCGGACGACGCACAATCTGAGGCCACCTCGGGAAGACGCTTGGGAATGGTGTTGCTCGCAATACTCCTGGCCGTATGCCTGCTGGGAGCAGCAGCCTATCTGATCGCAAGGCAGCGGAGTGCGCGGTCGAATGCGGTTAGCAACCAGTTAGCGACCGCAGTTCAGCCTTCGGGCGAAGCCGAGCCCGCCTCAAACACCGTCGCGAAATCGTGGAAGATCGAGGGCGCGCTTACAGAAGCCTGCACCTGCTCAGTTCCCTGCTCGTGTAACTTCGGCCAGGGTCCGTCGCCGCATACTTATTGCTATCCGTTCTACTCCTATCACATTCGCAAGGGAAACTACGGAGACGTCGCGCTGGATGATTTGCATTTCGGCTCGGCTGATCTGCGCAGCGGCCGTTACATGTTCATGGATGCGCGCGCAAACGAGCGCCAGCGCGAAGTACTTCGCCTGATCATGGCGCGTGTCATCGAACGCGCGTCGCCTGACGAGGCGGAAGCAAAAGCGAAAGAGATCGGCGAGAGCGTGCGCTACGCAGCGGTCGAACAATCATACGACAATAGGAAGAACCACTTGAAGGTTGAGGGAATCGGCGAATTTTCCGCCGACTATGTGATGGGGCTCGATAAAGAATCGCCTATCGTCGTGCGCAACAATACGACCTGGCGAATCCGTGAAGCGATCAAGGCGAAGACCAGCAGCTACAAGGTAAAGATCGGGCGCGACGTAATCAACACGAAGGATACAAACAGCAATCAGGGTGATTACGAGTACACGGATGCAATGGATTTCGGCGCCCCGGTTCGCTGGAATTGCGGCGCAGACGCGAACCGCATGGCAAATGGAAGCGGCGAACAGTCGTGCCAGAAGTAATCAGAGTTTTGAGTTCTGAGTTTTAAGTTTTGAGTTGCGACTTGTAAGGCGACTTTTTATTGTGATTAGCGCTCGTCATCAACGGTACTCAAAACTCATAACTCACAACTCAAAACTCGCTGGGGGTATTGCGATGACCTGGATTGATTTATTGATTCTACTTTTGGTTGCGGGATTATGCGGAGCGCTTGGACAGGCGATTAGCGGCTTTTCTCGCGGCGGATGTCTGGTCTCGATCGCGCTCGGGTTTATCGGCGCGATACTTGGAATGGTGCTGCAGCGTTGGCTTCGCTGGCCGGAGCTGTTTACCATCCAGATCGGCGACACCAGGTTTCCTATTGTGTGGTCGATCATCGGCGCCACCATCTTCGTAGCGATCATCGGGCTGCTGACACGCAGGCGGGTTTAAAAAGCCGCTGGTTGCTTGTAAGAACCGGATGTCGGTGGTGATCGCTACGCAGCAAGGCGAGACTTGGGTCGTTATCGCACTATGAGCGGGCATTAGGGCCGAGCAGTCGCTCGAATTCCGTCCTCACTACCTCATAGCATTCGCAGGCAAACTCTTCAAGACTCTTCTGATCGACAATTCGAATGTGACCGCGATGGTACTGAATCAACCCTTCAGTTTGTAACGCGCTCGCGGCCGCGCTTACCGTGGCGCGTCTCGTCCCCAGCATGTCGGCGATAAACTCCTGCGTCAACGCCAACTGCTCAGAATGGACACGCTCTCTGCACATAAGCAGCCACCGCGCCAGACGCTCTTCAACTGAATGTGTCGCGTTGCATGCCGCGGTCTGTGCCACCTGTCTAAGATGTGCGCGAGTGTAGCGCAGCAGAAGGTCCTGGAATTCCCCACCACGCAGGAAGAGATCCTTTATTACGGACAATTTCGCCTTCATGGCGCCGTCCGCGATTTGCACTATTACCTGGTCAAGAGATATCGGCTCACCCATCAGCGCGGCTATACCGACCATGCCATCGCTGCCCACCAAACCGACTTCGACGGATGCACCGGTTTGCATAATGGTGACCAGAGACACCAGCGAATTGAGGGGAAAATAAACGTGGTCGATGGGTCCGCCCGGATCATACAAGATCTCACCATGAGGCAGAGAGACTTCCGTCAGACTGGGTAGCAAACTTCGATATGCTGAATTGGAAAGGGCCGCGAGAAGTGAGTTTTGGCTCTGTGGATTTGTGGAGACTTCCATCAAGTCCTCCTCCTTTTTGCGATCGCGTGTGGAAAACACAGCAGGCGGCAAAAGGAGGTGGTCGTTAGGCAAGTCCCGATGGCGATTGTTGAATTCTCAAAAGAACCAGTAGGCCAACAAATAAAATATTGCTCTGTCAGCTACCGTACAGACAACAGTCTACGCCCCTTGCTAATACATCGCAAGACAAGGGAATCAAGGGGGAAGTCGGATCGCCATGAGCTGGTGCTTGATCGCAGCCGCTCATGGCGGTCAGGCCGTAACCCCAAATAACGGGTTCCCCCTCCTCATTACAACAAGAGAGGTTCGCGATGCAGAACATTCCCCGCATTCTGTTCGTCGACGATCACGAAGATACTCGCTTCATGATCAAATTCTGGTTGGCCCAATTCAACTACGAGGTCGAGACCGCAGCCAGCCTGGCTCTCGGATTGACGTTGGCTCAGAACGGCTCTTTCGATCTCTTCGTATTTGACTCGATATTTCCTGACGGAACCGGCGCGGAGCTTTGCAGGCAGATCCGAGCGTTTGACCCGCGGACGCCGATTATCTTCTATTCAGGAGATACGCCGGAGCGGCTCCGTTCGGCTGTCGAATGTGGCGCTCAGGCAAGTGTGATGAAGCCTGAATTGGACGGCTTGAGGAAGGCTATCTTTCGAGTGATAAATACCAACGCAGTTATCTAGCGCGGGCCCATGAGACCGCCGCGGTCCCCAGAGTCGCGCGGGTCTGCATGCTGAAATTGACTTCGTGAAAGACTAAGCACAGCGCGAACGACCATGAGGGATCATTCGCGCCATGCTACCCGACCAAACGCTTTCGATGCTTTCGCACTTTACACCGTGCGTGAGCCGGAAATAACAACCAAGGGGCAAGGGAGGCGCCACCGAGTGGCGCCTCAGTTTTTGTCGACCTATTTGTCGATTTACTCTGCGCTACCGGGAATCTCCGGATCTCCCGCGACAGCTTCCTGTTCGGCGAATGCCATCGTGTCGTTGTCCTGGCCGGGCACTTCGGGGTCGCCGGCGTTGGCGGAATTTGGTTGATTGGGGACTCCTGGTACTTCAGGGTCGCCCGCATTTCCGTTTGCCATATCAGTATCTCCTTTTGTGGTTGTCTGTCTTTACTTCTCGGCGTCTGGGACGGCTTCGCCGAGTTGCTTGTGCGAAAACTGTATATCCGGCCGGCTGAGGTAGCTGTCGAAACCCTCGGCACCCCACCGCTGTCGGAAACTTGAGAACGCTTCCTTCGCTTGCGCGAGTTGTTCCCCCGAACCGCCTCGGTCCTTCTTAAGCGCGCTTGCGCGAGATGCGATGACGAGAGCTTGCCACGCTGAATCCAGTTGTCCGGCCCGGCTAAATCTCTCCTGCGCTTTGAGTGCGTTAGTTAGAGCGCCGTCAGCATCATTGTTCTCCAGGGATGCTTCAGCGAGCGCCAGCAAGGCTCTCGAAAGCAGGGTGGCATCGCCGGCACGGGTCGCCATTTCCACCGCTTCCTGACATGCCTGCTTTCCTTCGCGAGACGCGCCGGATTGCGCCTGCGCAAGCCCCAGGGTGTACTTGGCCTGAACTGCAACGCTTGCGTATTGAGTTCCGGCGAGGTCGAGCGCTTCACGGCCCTTGATCAGCGCGTCCTTGAACCGACGTTCACTAAGCGCGAGGAGCGCATAGCATAGAGGAATCTCGGCAAGCACCGCTTTGACGTTGGTGTCGGGCTGCTTCGCCAGATCTTCTGCCTGACTAAGCGAAGCCCGCGCTTCATCGTAACGACCCAGCCGCCAAAGGACGTTGCCGCGGTTCATTAAGTTATACGACATTCGGCGCCGATCGTTCAGAGATTTATGGATCTCATAGCTCTGATTGTATTGCTCCAGAGCCTCTGGGTATCGCTCCTGCTCGGCCAGAACAGTGCCAATCTCTCCAAGCGAGAAGGCTATTTGCGGCTGATAGCCTGATTGCCGTGCAAGTTCGAGCGTCTTATGAAACATGTCAAGCGCAACCTCGAATTCGCCCTTCCGTCGATGTCCGCGTCCGAGGATTGTCAGGCAAGCGTGAACATTCGAGCGATAGCCGCCCTGTTCGAAAAACGCAAGCGCCTGTTGCGCCAGAGCCAGTCCTTCGTCGGTTCTCAATAGCTGGATGTAGAGTTGGCCCAGATTTTGCTGAATTTCAGCTTCGCGTAATCGAGATTTGTTCCTGGCGGCAAAGTCCAGCCCCTGAAGATAGGTCTTCTCGGCCGCCGCGTAGTCGCCGTCTACAAAAAAAGTGTAGCCGAGGTTCTTAAGTCCCAGTGTCAGCAGGTCGTTGAGCCCGCGTTGTTGGGCGAAGTTGATGGCTTCGTTCGCGTACTCTTCCGCCTTGCCGGTTGCGCTCTGGGTATAAGCGAGGCGACTCAGTTGCAGCAGGACACTGATTCGTTGAGCGTCGTTTCCGCTGGCGCTCGACAGATTGAGGGCCTGCTGTAACTCAGCTCCAGCCGCTTCCAGATCGCCGGAGTTGATCAACACTTGTCCCCGCTCGAAATGAACACTTGCCCGGCCCTCGACGTTGCTCGAAGGCTCGTAGATGGCTTCCGCTTTTTCCAAAGATGACAGTGCCGACGGTTTGTTCTGCTGTCGTCCGTAGAGAGCCCCTACGCGAAGATAAGCTAAGGCGTCCTGCGGATCACGGTTCGTGGCCTGAACATAATTCTCAATCGCTTTCTGAAGCTCTTCGTTCTTCTCGTAGGCGCGGCCAAGATTTACGTATGCCTGCGCATCATTCGGCGTGAGCTTTGCGATTTCACCGTAAGCTTTGATGGCGCGCGGAAAATCATTCGAGACCAGGGCGTTGATAGCGTCCAGATAGAGTGCATCAGTCTGCGCAAGCACTGTTCGATCCGGAACCAACGAAGAAACTTGAAGCAACTCGTCCTTGGCTTGCTCGGCGTACCCCATCTCCATTAAGGCCTCCGCATAGCGCGCGTGCGCCATCGGATACTTGTCATCGATTTCGATTGCTTTGTTGAGCGCCCTGCTCGCCTGGTAGTACTCACCGCCTCGCAATGCGTCCATCCCTTTGTCGTACCAGCCTTGAGCATCTTTTGAAACTATGTGTGGACCAGGACGCCGCCAGTAAATCACGGCCCACAGAGCGAGTCCGGTGAACAGAACGGCCAGCAGCACGAAGGCGAGCGACACTCGTGGACGTCGCAGGCCATCGGTAAGCGTTACCAGCGCGCTCGATCGGGTAGAGCGAGGGGTTCCGCTTGGCTCGCCTGTTCGGTGGGGATCGTCTCCCAACCGCTTGATCCGTTGCGCATTGTTGCTTACTGCGGGGTAGACCGCGCGCAGGTCTTCAATTAATTCCTTTGCAGTCTGATAGCGATCGTCCGGTTTCTTCGCCATGGCCTTTAGCGTAATACGATCAAGCTCTGGCGGTATGTCCGGGTTAATCGTCGATGGAGCGGGAGGCTCGATGTGGATGATCTGAGCGCCGATCTCGATAACGCTGGCGCCGGAGAAAGCGGGCTGTCCCGTAATGCACTCGTAAAGCAGCGTCCCCACCGCGAACAGATCAGAACGTCCATCCACGGGCTCGCTCTTCGCCTGTTCCGGGGAGAGGTAAAGAGGAGTACCGACCACTATGTCGCTGCGCGTATGAGTTGCAAGCAGCGTGCGAGCATCTGGAGAAGTGGAGATGGGCGCTTCGTTCAACTGCTTGGCCAGGCCAAAGTCCAAAACCTTTACCTGTCCACGCTCGTTGAGGAAAACGTTCGAAGGCTTGATGTCGCGATGAACAATGCCATGATGATGGGCTTCGCCCAGCGCCGATGCCACGTCCTCTACAATCTCGACTGCCCGACCGAGGGTCAGCTCACCCTCATGAAGCACCTGGTTCAAGGCTCGGCCCTTTACCTGCTCCATGACGATGAAGGGATAGCCCTCAACTGTCTCACCGTAATCGTGAATCGTCGCGATGTGAGGGTGACTCAGCATCGAGGCGGCGCGAGCCTCTCGCAGGAAACGAGCCTTGAAGTGATGTCTGTCTGAAGTGGCCGCAGAGAGGAATTTGATTGCAACGTGCCGGCCCAGATGCGTGTCCTCAGCAGAATAGACCACGCCCATCCCACCCTCGCCGAGTTTCTCGATAATCCGATAATGAGAGACGGTCTGGCCGATCATGGCAACTGGCTTCCTCTTTCGAGCGGAAATCGTGAATCATCCTTGGCGTATAGCCACAGGACTGACACTTGAGGCAGGACTTCAGTTCAGAGCTTCGCGACCGTGCACATTCTGCGTCAATTTGGGAAGTTTTCCAAGAGAAATTGCGCAGCCGGCCGGATTGGAACCCGGCCGAGCCTATGAGGAGGAACATCGATCGCGACCTTTTAGAGCCTGATCAGGTCAAGGAAGCGTTGCCGCCAGCACTTTCTTTTCCTGCTCTGAGCGAAACTGATGAAGCCGCTCTCTCAGCTCGGCCCGACTGTTGGCGAGAATAGCTATCGCAAACAATCCGGCATTAGTCGCCCCGGCCTTTCCGATCGCGAGAGTTCCCACCGGCACTCCCGCAGGCATTTGTACGATCGAAAGCAGCGAGTCCATCCCTTTTAGCGCCGGACTCTCCATCGGCACGCCGAGCACCGGCAGCACGGTTTGGGCGGCCATTACGCCGGCCAGATGGGCGGCGCCCCCGGCGCCCGCGATGATAACTTCCAGGCCTCGTCCCTCTGCCGCGCACGCGAAATCGGCCGACTGAACAGGAGTGCGATGTGCAGACATGACTTTGCACTCGTGAGGTACATCAAAGCGCGTCAGGATCTCGGACGCGTGCCGCATCGTCTCCCAGTCGGAGGTGCTTCCCATCACGACCGCGACCAGAGGTCGAGCGGACGAACTGGCGGAGTTGGTCTTGGTATTCTCGTCTTCCATGATGTTGGGGTTTACTCAGTGTTTGGATTGACTTCGTTTTTGATTTCTTCGCTGTCTGGGTTCTCGGCCCCAGGCACTAACGAGCCGGTCGGCTGATCGCCTTCCAACTTCTCAGACGGACTTGGCTCGGCTTCCGGCTGCGTCGGGTTCGAAGCTGTTTTGGCACTTTCGTTGTCGCTCATTTTATTCCCTCCTTATTACGAAATCCTTGGGAGCGGAAGCGAGTGACTTGAACTCCTCGCTCCTTCTCTGTTCTTCAGCGAGACTCTCACGCCCCCTGGTCCAACGAGTAGCCACGCTCACCGTCGAAGTTGCACAGGTTCTCTGTCTTGATAAAGTCGAAACCCGCTGCCGCGATGCGCTGGAGCAATCCGACTATTTCCTCGTGGCTAATCGCGCTTCCTTCCGGCTCTGGAATGAATCTGCAGCGCCAGTGGTCTGAGCAGAAAGTTTCGGTATGCCCCCCAGGCCAAACCTTTACGCCGCGGTTGCTGATCATCGCCAGCTTGAGTCGATTGCCCGCGGTTTTGGAGAGCGAGTCGCCCAGCTCATTGGGTGTTCCTTTTACCCAGTCCAGAAATACGTCTACCCCGACCAACTCTTTCTTTTGCCTCGTTCGCTCACGCGCGGGTCCTGTACTTGACTGAGTATCGCTCCCGCCGTCTTTGTACGTTACCGGCTTCAGGGTTTCCGGCTTCTGTCCTAAATTCTTTACCACCGCTTCGGCGAACTCTTTCGTCCCCACCTTCTGCGTGCTCACTCCGTCCGCGAAAATATCATATGTGTGAACACCGGTTTCGATAGTTCGAAGCCACGCGTTGTGCACCCGCTCGGCAACATCAGTCTGGCCGATGTGAACGAGCATCAGGACCGCTCCCAGAAGCAAGCCCGACGGATTCGCCAGATTCTGACCCGCCCGACGCGGCGCAGATCCATGAATGGCCTCGAACATGGCGACGTTTTCGCCGATATTGGCGGACCCCGCGAGGCCGACCGAACCTGCGATTTGCGCCGCGACGTCTGACAGGACATCGCCGTAAAGATTCGGCATTACGATCACGTCAAACGCTTCAGGAGTATCCGCCAGCTTGGCGGCGCCTATGTCTACGATCCAGTGTTCGTTCTCGAGATCGGGATATTCAGCGGCGATTTCATCGAACACTTTGTGGAAGAGCCCGTCGGTCAGCTTCATGATGTTGTCTTTGGTGAAGCATGTGACCTTTTTTCGATTGTGCCGCCGAGCATATTCGAAGGCGTAGCGCACGATCTTCTCCGAGCCGGGGCGCGAAATCAACTTCAAACACTGAACCACCTGATCTGTCTGTCGATGTTCGATGCCGGCGTAGAGGTCCTCTTCGTTCTCCCGAACAACGACCACATCCATGTTTGGGTGCTTGGTCTTTATGAACGGATGATACGAGACGCAGGGACGCACGTTTGCATACAGTCCCAGCGTCTTACGCACGGTGACGTTGAGGCTCTTAAAGCCCCCGCCCTGTGGAGTGGTTATTGGGGCCTTTAGAAAAACCCTGGTGCGGCGCAGTGAATCCCACGCGCTCGGCTCGATCCCCGCGCTATTGCCGGCGAGATATATCTTCTCGCCAATTTCGATCGTCTCAATTTCAATTCGGGCCCCGGCTTCCTTCAGAACCTGGAGGGTCGCCTCCATGATTTCGGGGCCGATGCCGTCGCCGTGTGCAACCGTGATGGGAACGCTATTCGGCATTTTGATAACTGCACCTTTCGACCGTGGTTCTGAATTGCCTTGTTTGAGAGGAGAGCAATATAAGCCATAAGCGGTGGCTCAGGCAACGACGCCTGAAAACGGTTAATGTCCCAATTTGGAAATGCATAGTTATCTCGCATTGTTCGCCTAGGCGGGATCCGTCTACTAGTTCACACGAAGCGGCACGAAACATTTCCCTTTTCGTGTCAATCCCGGCGGCTTCGTGAATAGTTCCTCCGCACGGATTCCGCCAGGTCCTTCGTTTGCGCCGCTCACTCCACTGTCGGCGCGCGAGGACCACGTCGCTTACCGCAACTTTGCGCACGGTCGCGCGCAGAACTATCATCTGCCCTCAAGTCTTTCATCGATGAATGCGAATAGCGCGAAGTGTGTGGACCTATGAGATTGTGGACTATCCACCCCCAATACCTCGACACCAGGGGCCTGCTTGCCGTCTGGCGCGAAGGGCTGCTGGCGCAGAAAGTCCTGAGAGGCGAAACCAGAGGCTATCTCAGCCACCCTCAGCTCAATCGATTCAAATCCTCTTCCGACTCGATCGGCGCGATCTCAAGTTATCTTCGGGCTGTCTATGACGAGGCGACTCGTCGCAACTACCGGTTCAACCAGGCGAAGATCGCTCCTGTGGAGTTCGACGGCGAGATTGTCTGCACGCGGGGGCAGGTTCTTTACGAGTGGAGACACCTGAAAGGAAAGCTAAAGCTGAGGGACGCTAAAAAGTATCGTGAGATAAGATCGATAGCCGAACCACATCCCCACCCGTTATTCAAAATCGTCGACGGCGAGGTCGAGGATTGGGAGGTTAGGCGATCTGCATCCAATCGATCAGGCAAGCCAAAATAAGCTACGAAGCCCTCGTTGGCTTACAGCGCGGCAATCGCCAGTCGCGCGTGTCTCTGCAGAGCAGCGCGATATCGTGACGCTTCGGGCGCGAGCGCGTCTCTGGAGAAGGTCGCTCGAAGTCGCCGCGGGTCGCCTGAACGGTTCTCTATGCGCATGCTGTAAGTCCGGCGCGTGCGTGGAGCATAGAGCACAATCCTATATCCCGAGTCGCGTCCTCTCGCTTTCGACCCGGTGCAGATCACCTCGTCATAGCCGTCGCCATCGATGTCTTCGCTGGCTGATATCCAACTGGCGCCACGAAACTCCGCAGTATCGAGCGGGGCGCGACTGGTTACGCGATAACTTCCGCCTCGATTCTCCATCACGAAGAGATGGGTAGTCCCTTCGCCTGATTCATTATGAATGGCTACGACTGCATGACCTTTCTTCTGGTCGGTTTTGACAACGCGCACATCACCGATCTCGTCTCCGTGCGAAACCGAGCTGACGAGATTACGAGCTACATCAACCGAGAGGGGTTCTGAGGTAGCAACCTTCTGCAGGCGCGCACCAGTCATCGAAGGTTCAAGCGACGCGGCTGCCGGCGCCGATGCCGAAGGGTTCTCCGGCGATGTGGTAGCTTGTTTCGTTTGTGCGCTGCGTCCCCAGACCAAAAGGCCCAGGCCGAAGACTGCTATCAGGCCCACGACGGTCGCGGCACGAGAAAATAAGCTGCGGCCGGTAGCAAGGGCCGCGACGGTCGAAGAAAAGGGCTGCGACTCTGGTAGCACACGCCCCGGCCTGGCGACGGTACTCTCCAGGAGTTTCTGGGCTGCCCTGGCATCTTTCGGCCGGTCATCCGGTCGTTTAGCGAGCAATGTGTGGACCGCCACGACCAGAGCGCGAGGAATGTCTGGTCGTAGCTTTGGCAGCGGCGGTGGAAGCGCAGTCGCCTGTTTGACAAGCACGGCCGACGCCAAGGGATCTGTAAAAGGTGGACGGCCTGCCAGCATCTCGTAGAGCAAGACGCCGAGGCTATAAAGGTCGCTGCGGGCACCGATTCGCTGTCCCAGACACTGTTCGGGCGACATGTATCGCGGCGTTCCAACAATGACACCTGAGCCGGTGGTGGCGTGGGTTTGCGTGGAATCCGCTGACGTCGCCAGCACTTTGGCCACGCCGAAATCAAGCACGCAAATACCGCGATCGTTGATCATGATGTTTGAAGGCTTAAGGTCGCGGTGGACTATGCCGAGAGCATGGGCTTCGGCCAGGACGTTGCAGATGTCTGAAGCGATCTTTACGGCGCGTTCCGCAGCAAAGCGACCTTCCCGTTCCAGGGTCTCTGAAAGCGTAAGCCCCTCGACGAACTCCATGATAATGAAATGACGACCGTCCGGCAGGTTGCCGGCGTCGAATATCATCGCGGCGTGCGGATGACGAAGGCGCGCCATGGTACGTGCTTCGCGCATAAAGCGATCGGCAACGTCCGGGTCGGAAGCGAACTCAGGCTTGATGATCTTAACGGCGACGGGGCGCTCGAGGCCAAGTTGTGTTGCGCGGTAAACAGTGCCCATGCCGCCCGTCCCGATCTCACACTCAATGCGGAATCGGCCGGCGATGATTTGGGGGACATCCATGGTGATCCTCTTTTCGGGACAAGAGGTCGCAGGACCAAGCTAAGGGGAGACCAGGGCGCGGGTCGTGCGGCGAGTTAAAAATGTCGGTAAAAGCCCGTGCGATACGGGAGAGGGGCGCGCCTCATTCGAAGTGGAAAAGGCGAGGGCGTAGTCTAGCATTTCCGCGTCGCCAGGCGAAGGAAAATAGTGGGCACTGGGAAACCCTTGTCGTCGCAAGGAAGGTCGGCGAAGTCAGAGCTATCGCTTGATTCTCAAGCGCAGAACATTCAGAGTCAATCAGATCGCGAGCCGCTTCATGATGAGGTCAGTACCGTAACGCGGTAGCGTCGGGTCTAGCTTGTCCGAAGTGAAGCACAACAGTCACAACCTCGACGCCATAAGTCGATAATGATTGGGAGTCATGACCCGACGCTACCGCGTTACGGTACTGACCTCACTGCCACGACGTCCAGCGCAGAGCGAGTCCGCCAAAGCTGAGGACATTCGCTTAACTTCCTGAGCGGCGATCCGCGGTTCCTGCCGATCAGCCACGCCAGCCTTACTACCTGATCGTTACTTCCAGCGTGTAGGTCGCGTTGCCCCTGGTGCCGCCAACCTCGATCACGTAATCACCCGTGCGCGGCAACACGCCGGTCCAGTCCGTAGATTCCTCTGCCAGTTTCGCCTTGGATCCACTGCGGTGAACATCAAAGACCGCGTTGTCCTCGACCGACGTGATGTGCACGGTCAACGTTTGGCCTTTTCTCGCGCCCAGAATGTAGCGATCCACCGTGCCGCGCACGACCGCATCCTTGATGACCGTCGTCGTTCGACCTCGCGGGAAGCGAACGCGCCGCGTTCGGTCGCTCTGCGCGCCGGCAAAGACCGTCGTCGACAACAAAAGCATGACTCCCAAAATGACTTTACCTGTACCTGCCTGGTATCGATTCAGCATTATGTTTTTCTCCCGAATTAGTCTGCGATGAATTCTATCGAGTCAACCTTGTAGCCAGCCGCCTCGTCCCCTTTGACGTGCATGATCAACGCGCCACCCTCGTACGTGTAAGCGCAGTCATAGGTTTTATCTTCGTCACTGCAACCTTGCGACGACAAGCCTTCGGGTCCGTCGCCTTCCTTGAAGAGTTTTTTGAAAGCAGCCTCGGTCGCGTATTTCGCCGCCTCAGACTCGTCTTTCGTCTTCCATGCCTCCAGGAGCCCATTTGCCGCGGCGTCTGGGGTGGAAATCTTTGTCCCAACGCTGGTGCCCGACGGCGACTTGGATACTTCAGCCGTCGCCTTCGGGCTGGCAGTTGCGTTTGTCGTGGTCGTCTTGTTAGAAGCGGTCTTGCCGCAACCATTGAGCAAAAGCACCGCCAGAGAAACCAGCAACAGCATAGTCACGAGTTTGATTCGCATTAATCCTCCCGGAAACTGTTATTGCGGCTCAGGCAGCCGACGATTGTGCGCCTGCCGGCTTTCGGGACTTACCCTTCATTCATGTCAGCGTTACTCCGCGCGTGTACAAGAATGTAGACTGGTAACGAGTTCCGCGCAATCGGGTCAGAACCAGCTGCGTAACCGGCTGGGACAAAGTGCGAAGTGATCGAGTCAACCGAAAACTGTGTTAAGCCCCACTTCGTTCCGCCCGCTGACGCAGGCGGTTCTGACCCGCTCGACAACGCTCACGACACCTGATACCCCAAGGCCGCTTAGGTTGATTTGCAAATGGTGTATGCCAGCATCAGTGGCTCTCCGTTGGCCCCTGATCTAATTCCCAAGGTCCTTTTCGCCGGTTATCAACCAGCGCCCGCCAATCTTCTCGAACCAGAAACGGTTGAGCCCCGAACCTGTATAGGGATCAGCGCCGCCGCTGAAGACAAAACTTTTCGTGAAGCTAGCGATTGCGCTCGTACCCGAGGGGTCGACGTCGACCTGGACGTTGCTCAACTTCACATCAAACGAACTGTACTTTGCGAACGCCCGTGCGACATTCGCGCGCACGCCGGCGGAGCTGTAGTTACGAGCGTTGTAGTAGGTGTGTAGCGTGCTCGCGTAATAGGCCATGTGTCCGTTGAGATCTGCCCGCCGCATCGTCTCGGTCCAGCCATTCAAAGCCTCAAGCACCTCCCTGCGCGCTGACGAACTGTCCGTAGAAGCGGTCGGTTGAGGTGTGACCGTCGGAGTGGTCGGAGGCGTAGGAGTCGGAAGGGGCGTCGACGTGACGACTGAGCCTCCGTTCGAGTTGCCGTTCATCGAGCCCGGCCCGGTGTTATTCGATGTATTTGAAGTATTGCTCGACGATCCGTTTTCTACTCGAGTGTTTGTCCCAGGTTGCGTGCCCTTGTCCCTCATCAGCAGCCAAGCGCCAAGTCCACCAACCGCCAGCACAAGAACCGTTGCGATTGCAGTTATCGCGACCACCGACGTCGTTTTGCGCGCCAGCGGCGCAGGCCCTGCGACGACGTTTGGAAAGTCATTGATGGTACGTCGCGCCTGCTGCCTCGCGGTCGCGCCGGCTTTTATCCTTTGCGCGGTTGCTTCGTCTTCATAGGAGCGCACAGTCGGAGGCACGCCAAAGTCGAGAATCTCCGTTGGCGGGGGCTCGCCGCCGGGGGATCCGGCGTCCATCGATAAGGTTTGGTCCGCGGCGCTCGACGGATCGTTGATCAGCGCGGTGCCGTCTTCCAGACAGTATCTAAGTGTAGGATCGACGTAGGTGAGCTGGCATGTGGGGCAACGCTGCATTCGTCTTCGATTATTCTACGCCGACGTTTGGAATCCAGAACACCTGGTTGCCAACAACGACAGAGCGCAACCCACGCGCCGGCAAGTCCTTTTCTTCGAGTCCAAGAAACGTGAAATGCGGCAGATCGCTCTTGACCGTCTGAAACCACCCGTGACGGGCTAGGATACGTCGCACGCGAGCATCACCGAACTGGTCTACATCGAGTGCGAGCATCGCGATGTGCTGCGATGTTCCCGGCGCCGCTATCGAGTAAAGGATCGACTTGGAAAAGTCTTTGCTAAAGAAGATGCCTTTCTTCTCTAGCTCCAGTACCTCGCGAACCTGATCGCTCTGTGGAAGGCTCCGCAGTCGCGCGACCTCTTCTTTCGAGAGACGGCCGAGGCTGTTCCAATGTGCGAGCGCAGGAAAGAAACGTGTATTCCATAAACGCGAAGTGTCTTCGTAGCTTCGGCGAGCCGCCTCTGAGCCGCCACGCGGCGTGATGTTCAGGCCGGCCTTAACCGCCTCTTCGCGGGCGGCGAGCAGGGCCCTCATCGCCGCGGGTTGCAACTCTATTCGCGCTCCGCCGATAGACGCAGGTGTGAATTGGGCCTCGGCCTGAAAGGTGTCGACAGCTTCCTCGTTGGCAAACATGCAGACAGGCGGAGGCAAAACGACGGCGTCCGTAAGAAACATCGCCCCATAGTCTTCCAGCACGCGGCGCGAGACTGGGTCACTAACGTCGCAGACATCGGCGAGCTTCAGCTTGCGCCGCTTGAGCGCGAGTTCGAGCGCGGCATAAAACGGGGACGGAGCAATGTTCTCTCTCTCGTTGTTATCCGGCATATCTTTCTTGTCTGACGGACTCGCCGATCCGCTCTCGTCCAAAGTCGTATTGGCCGCGTTCAGTTTGCCCGGACGAGATTGATCTCGAAGCGGGTCCGCGGTCTTGCTGGTTACTGAAGCGCAACCCACGCCGATTACTGATCCAAGCATCAGCACCACCAGAGCGAAAGACAATGAGGCGCCGGTCCGCGAGCGTCGCGCGCGCGAGGGCCGGAGCAGTCGAAAGGCGAATTCTGAACGTAACATCCGGTTCAAAGCAAATACGGAATATGGTGGCGAGCGCCGCAGTTAGCGACAATTGGAAGTCTGGCACCAGTTCCTTGTTCTCGTCATGGATCATAATTGGCCGCGACTGGCGAGGTCAACAAGAGGCGGCGATGGAGATTTATTTAGTCATCGATTTATCGTTCCGAAGCACCCACTCGTTTGCGCAGAAACAAGCAGGTCAATGAACAGTGAACAAATGATTCAATGGACAAATTTCTGTCGCGTCTATAGGTCTTGCGCTTGAATGATGTATACTTCGCAGCTCTCAGATTCCATGCAAACGGTAATGTAGCGCAAACTGTTAGTTTGCGTGTGAAACGGCTGGCTGTTCAGAAATAAATGCAGGCTGTCGCCGGTACTTCCAGGGCAGGAACGCCCGATGTCAAAGCGCAAACTTACGGTTTGGGTCACGTAGGGCTGAGCGAATTCACCAGGTGAGATACTATGAGCTTACGCAAACATCTCGCGTTCCTCTTCGTAGCGCTTGTCGTCATAGCGATGACCGCGGCGTGCAGCAAGAAGAGCCAGACACCTACAGAAGGCTTCAAAGCTTTTTATGAAGCCGCGAAGAGCAAAGACGCCGCGGCGCTGAAGAAGACGATCGCTAAAAAGCTGCTCGCTGAGCTCGAGGAGCAGGCGAAGAAAGCGGGCAAGCCGTTCGACGAATTCCTTGTCGACGTCGATGTTCCACCTGCGTTCCCCGAAGTGCGAAATGAAAAGATAGATGGCGATAAGGCGACGCTCGAGGTAAAGGGCGCTTCTGACAATTGGAGGCCCACAAAGCTTACGAAAGAAGATGGGGTCTGGAAACTGGATTCTTAGCCGGCGCGCTTTGTCGTGCTGGATGCCCCGCAGACTGTTATGGGCCACGAGCGCGCCATTCTATATGAGCGTGATTTCAACCTGGACCGGCTGTCGCTGTTAATACAGCGGGTCATAGATTAGGAGACAAGTATGAGACTACGGATCGCCGCGCTTGCGGCAGTAGCATTAGCGGCCATCACGTTGCTGGCAGGATGCAAAGCTGCGTCGAACACCAACGCCGCGAACTCGGCTGGCAGCAACAATGGAACGTCCAAGCCAACGGCCACACCGGAACCGAAACCGTCGGCCTCTGCAAAGTCGAGTGCGGCCGCGACCCCGACCGATGCTTTTCGGGAGTATTTCGAAGCGATCAAGGCAAAGGACACCGCTGCTGTCAAAGGCCTCTTCTCGAAGGGTACGTTGACCATGATGGAAGAGCAGGCCAAGCGGACCAACAAGACGGTCGACGCTGTGATGGACGAAGGGCTCGAGGCCGCCAACAAGGAAGTTCCCCCAGAGGTTCCCGAGACTCGCAACGAAAAGATCGAGGGAGATTCGGCTACGCTCGAAATCAAGGATGAAAAAGGCAACAAGTGGGAGACTCTTCATTTTGTGAAGGAAGACGGCGCCTGGAAGCTCGCCTTTGATAAGCGCGGCGAGTAATCGGGGAGCAGGCATTGCGAAGTAAAAGCGAGAGAGGCCAGCCGAATATGGTTCCCGGCTGGCCTTCCTTTGTAGGAACAGGTTATGAGCCAGCTTGAACGCATCGCCGAGATCATGGCGACTTATGGCAAGCACGGCTGGCGTCTCGAACGTCTGCTCGTTTGTCCTCAGACCCTCATGGAATTGCGTGCATCCGATCAGGAACTTGTGAAAGACGCGGCGGTGAAGGAAGCGTCAGTTGACGCGTTGTGGTTCTCGCGTCCGTCGCACGCTGAGCGCGAGGCCTGGGAGCTGCGATTGGTTTCGGATACTCAGTACGCCTTGTTCGAGACGTTCGAGAAGGATGAGTTGGAAGAGGACCGTGAAGAGGTCAGGCGCGAAATTGAAGCGCGCTTGATAGAACACGCGACGCGCTCCTGATTTATTCCTTACCCATGGTGACCATTACTTCGAGGCGCTCATTGCCCCGCATGACGACGACTTTGACCGTACTGCGAGGAAGCGCGCGGTCGATCCGCTTGTTTAGCTCGCCTTCCGTGCGAATAGGGACTTTATCAAACTCTATGATGATGTCGCCGTTCTGCAAACCCGCGAGATAGGCTGGACGGTTTTCCCTCACGCCGTCGAGTCGAACCCCATAAAGTTTCGTGCCCTGTATCTGCACGCGTTCCATGTTGTCATCGACTCCGAGGAAGCCTTTACCTTGCGGCCTCGAATCGAAGGCCTCGGCGAGTCGCTCGTTCTCGCTCTCAGAAACGGTGGTTAGCTTCGTCGTCCTGGTTTCTCCATCACGCGTGTATACGACCTCTACCGTTTTGCCAACGGGCATCTCCGACAACAGATTGCTCAAATCGCTCTCGCTGGTGATCCGCTTGCCGTCGACACTGGTAATGACGTCGCCACCGACCAGCCCGGCCAGATCCGCAGCCGATCCCGGAGGGGAAACATCTTCGACGAAGGCGCCACCATCAACCGTCTTGTACTCGCTTCCAATATAAGAATGGGCCGCGCTGGAGGCGGCGCTGCTGCTGGTTGCGGCGCTTCTGCGCCGAATCGAAGCTGGTCCGCCGATCAGTGAAGCCACGAAGATGGGTACGATGACCCAGATCATCCAGCGCGGAACTCGCTTGCAAGCGCGTCCTACCTTCCAGCGACCAAGACCGCCGGTCATCGATTCGATCGCCCGGCGGCGGGAGTCGCGCGCCATCTCGCCAAAGTCACGAGGGCCGGTGGCCGAAGGAACCCTCGATGCTGTCTGAGGTCGCCGGGTCTTGTCAGTATGCGGCCCGTCCTTTAGACGCACCGTCTCGGTGTATTCCTCAATGCCTTCGCCTAAACGGCACCCACACGCGCGACAGAAACGCATGTCACGTGGCATCAACGCGCTGCAATTGGGACAGCTGGAACCATCCCCATCACGCGCAGTTCGATTATCCGTGGAAACTTGAGATTGCATGGCTACATTCTAACACTTTTGAAGAGAATCAGACGATCAGCCTACCACTTGCCTGTTGCTCTATACGCCCCGCGCATCCGTCAGGTTGCATCTGGTTTGGCCAGCGCCTAACTTCCGTAAAACGGCCAGGCGAAGTATAGTGTTAGAAGCCAAACCATCTAGGTAGCTCAAACGTCCTATTCAGGTCTCTGCAGCACGACTCGCGGGACTTGTAGTAAGCATAAGAAGAAAGCGCGGAAAGAACCAGTGGAAGTAACAAAAGCCCTCGCAGCCTTGCGCCCTCTCTACGGCAAAGACAACATCGAAGTCATCACCGGCGACGGCAATCGCATACGCGGCATTGTTCGAAGCATGAAGACCACCCAGGCGTTGACTACCCCCAGTGTCAAGATCGAACGTGGTGATGGCGAGATCATCAAGATCCCATTCTCGGCCATCGCCGAAATCATAGACCATAACGAAAAGAGTTTGGCCGAAGGAAGCGGAAAGTAAACAGCCGTCGGCAGGATATTGAGTCAAAGCAACCTGCGGTTGCTTGGTGCTCTTCTCATATGCCTGCTCGCTATTGCTTTTTAATCTTTCGCGGTATAGTACGCGCATTCGGAGGTAGTACGCGCGACTCACATGCGCGACGACAATCAGTTGCGAATGATTATAGAAGAGTTCGGAGCACGGGTAGCAAGCGTATGGGAAGGTCTGCGTTCGACCACGCGCAGCCTGGTCGAGAAGGCCTTGCAATCTTCCGGCTCGGCGACCGCGCAACCCGCGCGGACCGAAAGCCGTCCTTATGATGCGCGAGCCGACCTCGAGCTCAGTCGGCTGCTAGCTGCGCTAGACGAGCGCACCAGCGATGCTGATAGCAAGCTGAATGTGGAGCAGGAAAAAGAGCTGCGTCGCATCGCCGATACCACAGCCCTGGTACTTCAGAGCCAGACACAATCAGCCGAAGTCTTCGCCCAGCTTGTAGGACGCGCGCACCATTTGCACGACTACGCGCGCATAGATCAGCTGGCCGACACTCTTACCGCCAGGTTTGCCCCCACCGAAATCTGCGAGCTGGCGCGCTGCGTGGATCCCGTTGTACGGGCGTTGGCCCAGGAAGCGCTTGCCCAGGCCCCTGTTTCTTTATTGGTTGGCTTGCTGGTCGATCCTGTCGATTCCGAAATCGCGCGTGCGGCCCTTGAGCGGCAGGCGGTCGAATACGGTTCGGAGGAAGCGCGCCGGATAGTCCATGTGCTGGACCAGGCCGATTCAATTGAAGATGATTTATGAAGCGGCTAGCGGCTGTTGCTTGCCTATCTCACGCAGTCTTTCCACAACCTGATCGATCAGCCAGTTGGGAGTCGAAGCTCCCGCCGTCACACCAACCCGATCAACGTCTTCCAAATCATTCTGGTTGATCTCGTCTGCGGTCTCGATCAGAAAACTACGGTCGCACTGTTCCTTGCACACAGCGAGTAATTTGACGCTGTTGGACGAGTGACGGCCTCCTATCACATAGAAGGCATCGACCTGGCCCGCCAGAGCACGCGCAGCATCCTGACGATCGCGAGTAGCAGAGCAAATTGTGTTGATTACCTGAGGTTCAGTATCGCACTTGGCGCGGACGGCTTCGGCAACATCTAGAAAGGTCTTGAGCTTGATTGTCGTTTGCGAAACGACCAGCGGCTGACGAAGCATGGGGAGCGCCGCGACTTCCTCCGCATCGCGAACGACGTAAGTGTTGGCTGGGGCGTATCCGACAACTCCGATCATTTCGGGATGGTCCGGATTTCCCGCGACCACGACATCTCGGCCCGCGGCTGCGGCGCGTTCGGCCAAATGCTGCACCCTCGTGACGAACGGACAGGTCGCATCTATCACGTGAGAAGCTTTGTCTTCGAGTTCGCGCTGGACCTGAGGCGTGACACCATGCGCGCGAATTACTGCTGTAGTGCTCGGTTCGGCTTCCGCGGGCGATGCAATCGTCGTCACACCTTTCGCTTCCAGCCGTTGCATCTCTTGCGAGTTATGAATCAAGGCCCCGAGCGAATGAATGGTTTGACCTCCGGCCAACGCATCCTCAACCATGTCGACGGCGCGTTCGACACCAAAACAAAACCCGAACTCCTCGGCTAATAAGACTTCCATAATTTTACTCAACCGCTGCTGAGAAAGCGTTCTGAACCGCTCTCAGATGCCTTCTCCCGCCGCAGGTCTACTGGTGCGGCCACGGCGCCATTCTTCTCGCAGCCGGTCTCCGCCTTCGAGGCGCTCGTCGATCCATTTCAGTTCCTTGTCCACGAGGCCGCGGACGCCGCCCCAGAAGGCCCGTTCGACTTCTGCCAAACGGTGCGCTATGTCTTCAGGCAGAATCGCATAGGACGCTTCTCCTAAATAACGAAGTGCATCCTTGACGGCATTCAACGGACTGTTTGGCGACTCATTCGTTTCCGGCATAATTAACCCCCCGATTACAAAATCGCCCGTGCGAGGTTTCCGACCAATACTCCTGAACGCGATTCTAACATGCGGCAGGCGGAACATGCACCGGGAGCGAGGCGCGAGCGAGGACGGACGGGATGACCCGATGTCCCTACCAAATCAGGACGGATGTTAGCCGTGGGTTATGGATTAGCGGCGCTGGTCTATCGCCGGAAGTGAGCGACTGCCCGCGCGCACAGCACCCAAGCTAATCTGGGCAGACAAGCTTGAAAGAGTTGCTATCGGGCAGTCCGCTCGAATGACTTGTTGGGCTTGCCTTAGCTAGAATCCACTGCCTCGATTGGCATCGGTGTCCGGTCTTCGGTCTTGCGTCCGTGTACCCACTCTATGGCATCCTCGGCCTCTTCCGACACGCGCCACCACCCGCGATAAACTCTTGTATCTTGCTCGGACAACTCTTTCAACTTCGGCAACGCTGATCTCAACTTAATGCTGCCTGCCGCATAACACGCCCAAAACCTGATTTCGACTGACTCCTCTGACAATGCTGATAAGATCGCGGCTTCGACTTCCCGCCACAGCTTTGTTCCTCTTCTAGGTGTTTGCGATGCGAAGCCTTCGAGTGCTTGCGCTTTGACGGCCACATCTTCTGTCGGATTATTGAAGGCTTCAAGAAGTGCAGCAGCGGCAAGCGTACTGTGGCTCTTTGGATATTTGCCGCACATCCACGACACAGCATAAGCGGCTGCGACTCGGTTATGCACACCTTCAGCTTCACGCAAAATCTCTATCACTTCTTCGATTGGCATGGGCGACATTCTCAACAAAGCTTTGCCAGCATCAAACGCTTTGCCAGAGTCGCCGTTCCTCAAATTTGAAAGAAGTTGGTCGACATCCATATCTTGATTTCAATATGAGCTACGAGAAAAGCTCAACGCGCGCTTAACAACAGGCCACATCGTCTTTGCCCAGTATTCGTATCCCGAGTCCGAAGGATGGAAGCCATCTTCCGAGAAGAATTCAGGATGGGTGGGGATCATGTTGTGGGTCTCGGTAAACGTGTCCACCACGGCAACCTCGTAACGCTTCGCGATCGAGTGGATCCGTTCATTGAAGAGTTCGACTGTACGCCGCGTTGCCGCTCGTCCGCTTTCAAACACGACAGGAGCAAACGAGATGTCGGGGATATTTGTGACAACAACGCTCGCCGTAGTCTCCCGCTTCAATCGACTGATGATTTCTTCGTAGTTGCGCGCAAACCTATCGACATCCATTCCATGCCCGATGTCGTTGATGCCGATGCCCAGCGTGACAAGCGTCGGACGTGAATTGATCGCCTCGCCGATCTGTCCACGCAAGACATCTTCCGTCGTCGCTCCGCTGACGCAAAGATTCGTCAGGCGCGATTGCGGGTGTTCGCTCTCAATTCGTTTGAAGAGGCGCAGGACATAACCGCCGCCTTCTTTCGCCCCCGTGCCTACGCCGGTCGAGTCTCCAAGCGCGGTGTAAACCACGGGACTACCCTTTTCCTCGTTCATATTCAATCCATGTGCTTTCTGTGGTGAATTGGAATGCGCGCAGGCCGTGCAGTAGATCATAAGCAGGAACAGACAGAGGATGCTTTTCATCGCGCTCAAGGTTTTATTCCCCGATATCCACCGCAGCTTCGCGTAGACGTATATTAAACGCAGAGGACGCGGAGGTCGCAGAGGAAGAACTAGAATTGAGCATTCGGGCCCAGACGTCTGAGTCGAATCCGTTTCATCGCACGCAGTCGTATTCTTTCGTTTCCTGTCTTTCCTCTGCGGCCTCTGCGAGCTCTGCGTTTGATCATGACCGCGATCACCCTCAAACGCGTTCTGCGTCCGAGCTAATTTCGGGGTCAGTTGGCCGAGGATATTTACCACAGAGAGCATAGAGGGCACAGAGGAATGACATCTAACGAACGGGCTCTCGCAAGACTACGCTGCTCGCGCGCGCCGCGACATCCGCGGCTGCCGGTTGCGCGCGCTTGAGTCCGGCGATTTGCAAGAGGGCTTCGCCCGTACGCGAGAGCATTCGCACAAGGTCGCCCTCTTCAGCGCGCGTCTCCCTCACCAGATCAATCCATTCACAACCGTCAGCCCAACGCGCAGCCGTAGCCGCCGCAGAAAAGTTGATCTGAGGCGCGGGCTCCAGACCCTGCTTCCATTCCTCCGTCGAAACTTTGTAGGCGACTTCTTCAAAGCGCGCAAGTGTAGTGACCAGGGCATCGTCGAGCTCAAGCTCGCCATAGTCGCGTTCTTCATCCGCGGTCATCGCCGCCACCAGGCCGGTTGTGCGCGTGGTATCGAGTGACGCGAAGAGTCCTTTTTCGACGGCCTCTCCGACCAGCAGCGGTCGATCGACGTGTAGGTCCGCCAGCCAACGTCCGCGATCTGTTACCCGCTCGGCGGGGAAGTCCAGGTAACCGAACGCAGCCAAAACCCGCGCGCGCCGCTCGAAAGGGTCCCAAACCTGAGAGCGAATGCTCTCGATGCTTCGCTCGCATCGTTCCGCCGTTTCCACATCGTCGATCACAGACCACAGCGCCTCGCTGCAGACTCTTCTTTGATCTTCGCTCAAATCTCTCGGGACTATCTCATCGATCATGTCGTTGATGATGTTGACGGCATCGTCCTCATGGGTACGCGCCTGGCTGAGCCGGGGCTCTTCAAGAGCAAGCTCGCGTCCATTGCTTCTGACTTCGGCAAACGCGGCCTCGATGGATTCTTCAGTCAGAGGATAAACCGGTGCAAAGACCCTGCCCACTCGGCCGAGGGGAAGGTTCGCGCCGCGCCCGTCCTCTCGCATGCCAATAAGATTTCCATTGCGCCGTCGCATCACAAAAACGAGGCGCCGGGAGTTTCGTCCGATCGCGACAACCCGGCCCGGTACTACCACTTCGTCAAGCCAGCGAAACAGGACTTCGGCCCTCGTCTGAGGCAGGGTTTCGAGGAGCCTCGTACGCGCGCTGGCGAGGCGCTCGAGCGCTCGCGCCGCGCTCGTTGGTAGATCGCAACCGGCTTGATCGAGCTTTGCCCGCACGCGTGCTTCGGCTTCGATGTGTTCGCGCTCGAGCCGTACGATCCGCCGTGCAGCATCTCGGTGAGCGAAGCTTCGCTCTACAATTTCGCGAACCTGCGCGAAGCTTTCGTAAGCATCCAGCAAGTTGAGGAGGGTGGAATACGTCGCGCGAAAGTGACTCTGCAACGGCTCGGGCGGAGAGATCAGGAGATGGGCTATGCGTTCCGGATCCTGGTGCAATCCCGGCGCAGCCACGATGAAGCCGACCTTGTCCCGGCCACGTCTGCCGGCCCGGCCGGTCATTTGTTGAAGCTCTGAAGCGGAGAGCGTCCGCCAGCCGCCGGACGTGCGGGCATCGACGTTTGAGATGACGACGGTCCGCGCCGGAAAGTCCACTCCGGCTGCCACTGTGGCTGTGGCAAAGATGGCATCGAGCAGTCCATTCGACATCAATCGTTCGATGACCAGTTTCCACGCGGGAATATGTCCCGCATGATGCGCAGCCACGCCGCCTTTGATGATCGTCTCCCAGTGGCGATGCTTTCGCACTTCGGGATGCTCGAGCACGAAGTCGTTCATGATGGCCCGCCTCGCATCGCGCCGCTCCGGCGCATCCAATCTGCGCGAGAGTGCAGCTTCCGACGCGGCCTCATCGCAACGACGACGCGTCGGAAGGAAGACGATCGCGGGCAGAAGATCGTAAGACTTCAGCGCCCCCAGAAGCTGAGCAGGAGGCATGTCGGGCATCTTTAACTTCAAGGCTATCTTTCCCTCGGAAAATGCAAAAGTAAAAATGCAAAATGCAAAAAGACGCTAAAACTGTTCTGAGTTCATTACCGCTTCTGCTTGGCAGCGTCGCGTCAGCGACGCATGAACCGACGCGCCTCCAGGTTCAATCGTCGCTGACGCGACGATTGAAATCCGGCCGCCCATTCCCGGCGTTGAAACGCCGGGCTCGACTCATCCCGCCGCTACGCGGCGAGTGTCTCTTTCAATCATTTTTGCATTTTACCTGCTTAATTTTGCATTCAGCGTCTGCGGCGCCAATCGCTTCGCTGTCTTCTTTCCTGATCTTGTTTCTGTTGCTGCTCCCCCAGGCGCACAATTTCGGGGTGAAGTCTGCCCGCTTCGTTGAGCAGCGGTATCAGTGAACCGTCCGGATAAAGAAAGGCGGCGCGAAGAGGGACAGGACGCGCGCCCGGGCGCTCGACCACTCCGCATCGGACGCCACGCAATTCCGCGATCCACTCCGCGAACTCATGCGCGTTTCCGATAGTTGCGGATAACAACAGCAGCCTGACCCGCGGCGGCGAGAGAATGATCGCTTCTTCCCAAACATGTCCTCGTTCTTCGTCAGCGAAGTAATGCGCTTCGTCGAGCACTACCAGGTCGGCACGAATATTCGAGCCGCCGCGAAGTGAGTCGAACAATTGATTGCGATAGATTTCGGTGGTGCCGACGATCAGCGGGGCATCAGCGTTCTCTTTTCTATCGCCTGTGAGGATCCCGACTTGATCGGCACCAAACTCCGCTATGAACTCCTGATATTTCGAATTCGTTAGAGCTTTAAGCGGACTCGTATACCAGGCCCTCTTTCCCGCCGTGATAAGACGACGAATCTCCTCGCGCGCGATCCAGGTCTTGCCGCTTCCGGTTGGCGCGGTCACCAGCACGTCTTCGTGTTCCAATGCGGCGAGCGCTTCGAGTTGGAATGGGTCGGGTTTGAATGGAGCAGGATCGGGCGCGCCGATGCCTTCGAGCAGGTGGCGCAACTCGCGCGTAAACCCGGGGCGCCCGTGCGTACGGGTGGTCGATGAGGCCTCAGGGCCGTCACTTGGGATCGAAGGTGGCGGCCCTTGGCTCTCCCCGGACCTCTGTGACTTTGATCGGTCCCTTTTCTGTGGTTTGTTAACACGTCTCCGTGGCATCGCGTCATTCTAACTCAGGCGATCTGATTCTCCCCTTGCTTAGAGAGTGGGATCGGAGAAGCAAATTCGAAAGAGTGTATTAGTGCGCTTCGCGGACTCTTGAAAATAGCCCAGCATTTCAATGCTGGGTAAAGAGTGTGGAGATTCGGTTGAGCCCGTGAAGCGGGCGACTGAAACCGTTCCGGGGCGAGCACAGGGAAGGCCGTCCGTCGTCCGGTTCCCGGACTGCATGTTCAAATGCGAACTGTTCCCCCAGCGATGAATCGCTGGGCTAGTCTCAAGAGTCCGCTTCGCGGACTAAGACTTGGGTCTTGCTACTTTCCCCGACAGCATGAGATCTCAGAGTCCTCAAGCAGACCCACGATTTGAGTTAGACTGGCTTTGGGAATAGGGGCTGCCTGGTGGTAACTTATATATGGTCGCTCGCAACGCAGGAGCGGCTAAACGCGTCTAAGAACGTGGCTCGGCAGAGGGTTTAACGGCGCGAGCAGGATAAGAAAATGGCGGAGATTTTCTCAAATTTCGAGGTCAATAAGACATCGCGCTGGCGTAAGCTATCGAAGCTCGCGGTGGTTTCGTTTGTGCTGCATGGGCTGGCGCTGGCGGCGCTCGTCTATGTACCCATATTGCGCGATGCCTTTCACATCCTCAGCGACGTGTCGGTAGCGGAGTACGTGGACGAAGATTACGAAAAGACCCAGATACGCGGAGCAGTGATGGTCGATGTAAGTCGGGACTTTCGATATCCCGACGGATACTTCAGTGTCGGCGCTACGGCACCTCCGGCTGAGGTAATTGTGCAGCCGACTCCAGTGCCAGGGCCAACGCCTGTCCAGATCCCGACTCCTACCCCTGAACCGACCGCCACGCCCAAAACTCCGGTCGATCCGCAGAGCGTCGTCGGCGACCTACCCAAGGCGGAGGATGAACGGAATAAGAAACTGGACGAGATCGCAGCCGAGAACAACGTCGAGCGCCCGCCAAAAATAAATTCGAAGCCGTTCAAAGATGCGATTGCCAAATGGAAAAAGAAGAAGGATGCGGGCGAACTCGATGTAAGCGGTTCGGTCGAAATCGTAGTTACCGCTGACCGCAAGCCTGATGGGTCGCTATACAATATCGAGCCCAAGGTATTGAAGGGCGACGTGAAGTTAAGAGAGGTGGTATTGGATTTCATCTCGGCGCTGAGCGATAGCCACGCCCTTGTTTTTCTCAAAGACACCAATCGAATGGTGTTAACCGTCAAGGCAAATGAAAGTCTGCTCACTGCGAGTGCAGCTTCAGAGGCTGACAGTGAAGTGCGAGCTTCGCAAATGGCATTGGCATTCAATGCCCTTGTTTGGGGGGCGAGTCTGAGCGACAAAGATGAAGCCATATATTGGAAGAGCAGTAGCGTGACTTCGCAGGGCAAAGACGTAATCATCAACTTCTCCATGTCGCGTGCTACGGCCAGCGCGCTGATATCCAAACAGGTACCTGCGAGCTAAGAGGCAGTTTGAAGTTTCGCTCTACGCCGAGACCTTTCATTCGAAGCGCCAACGGCGCGGGATGTAATAGCCTGGGCCCACGGCCCAGGTCTTCGCGCACAAACATCCATCGGAGCGCTGAAAGCGCGAAATAGCTTTGAGAGCCGACCCTTTTATTGCGCGCCTACAGCGCGTGTGGATTCTAGATGCGAACATTTCCTGGACCGCTGGCCCAGGCTATTACATTTCGCGCCGTTGGCGCTCTTAAGGCTCTTGTAAACCATCGATTCGGTTAGCTCACTGTAAACCTGACCACCCTGGCGGGCTGGTTTTGGAAAGACTCCTGGTTTGTGAGAAGATAGATTTCGAGCAATGTCGAAGCCGAACAAAATTATCAACACCTCGCTTTTCGTCACCGTGCTGTCCGGCTGTATCGGTCTGTTGGCTGTAGGTGTGCCTCCGCGGATGGCAGTGCGCTCAGTCAAAGACGGGGTTAGATACTCTACTGCGGCGCTGCACTCACATTTGATCGTAAACGTAACCGCCGACACGCATTCTCACTATCAGGCGGGGAAGCTCGCTGCAGCTAACATTTCGTATTTCTCAATCGCAAATTCTCGAAAACTCATACAATCTCAACCTCTTCGTTATCAAAGTACCAAGCCTCTCGTTGAACGCAATCAGGTCCTGATAGTCACCAACCTACCACGCGCAGATCTCTCAGATGTGCTGGCAAATGAGCCAGCCGTGAGCTGAGCAGAGTCTGCGATCGGACGCGCACGCCCTTCAAAACTGCACTCGCTTGCCTTAGGTTTCCCGGCTCAACTACAATCGCCTGTTACGCGCCGAAGCGTCTGAATTTCGCTTCTTAACCGTGCGCTTCATAATATTCAATAGGACCTGAACGACCATGATTGACAAGTTACTAACCAAAGTTTTCGGCAGCAGTAACCAGCGCTACCTTAAGTCCATTCAGCCGATCATCGATCAAATCAACGCGCTTGAGCCGTCCGTTAAGAAACTCTCCGACGATGAATTGCGCGCCCGCACTGCCCAGTTCAAAGAAACCGTGGCGCGTGCCGTCGCCGACGCTCGCGATCCCGAAGATCGCAAGCGGCTCGAACGCGAGATACTCGACGAATTGCTGCCCGAGGCTTTTGCCACCGTGCGCGAAGCCAGCCTGCGTTCCACCGGCATGCGCCACTTTGATGTCCAGTTGATTGGAGGATTGGTCCTGCACCAGGGCAAGATCGCGGAGATGCGCACCGGTGAGGGTAAGACCCTGGTAGCTACTCTTCCCGCTTATCTGAACTCGCTGACGGGTCGTGGCGGCGTTCACGTGGTGACGGTCAACGACTATCTGGCTGCTCGCGACGCTGAATGGATGGGACAGATCCACCGTTTTCTGGGCCTCGAGGTGGGCTGCATTCAAAACGACATGGACGACTTTGAGCGCCAGACGGCCTACGCCGCAGATATCACTTACGGAACAAACAACGAGTTCGGGTTTGACTATCTCCGCGACAACATGAAATTCGACCTCGCCACCTGCGTCCAGCGTGGGCACTACTTCGCGGTAGTCGACGAGGTCGACTCGATCCTGATAGATGAAGCGCGCACTCCCTTAATCATCTCAGGCGCCTCGGACGAAGCGACGGACAAGTATTACAAAGCGGACCAGATCATTCCTCAGTTGCGCAAAGGCGAGGAGGTCGACGGCAAGAAGACAGGCGACTACGTTGTCGATGAAAAGCAGCACACGGCGGTGTTGACCGAAGATGGCGTTGACAAGGCCGAGCGCTTGTTGGGCGTAGGCAATCTTTACGATCCGTCAAACATGGAGCTGCTCCACTGTGTCGAGCAGGCCCTGAAGGCGCACACGCTCTACAGGCTCGATCATCAGTATGTGGTGCAGGAAGGTGAGGTCATCATCGTCGACGACTTTACCGGCCGCCTCATGAAGGGGCGCCGCTGGTCCGACGGGTTGCACCAGGCAGTGGAAGCGAAAGAGGGCGTCAAGATTGAAAGAGAGAACCAGACGCTGGCGACTATCACACTGCAAAACTATTTCCGGCTTTACGAAAAGCTCTCGGGCATGACCGGAACTGCCGAGACCGAGGCCGCCGAATTTCACTCGACCTACAAACTCGATGTGATGGTTGTACCCACGAACCAGCCGATGGTTCGCGAGGATGCTCCCGACTCTATCTATCGCACGTTGCCTGAAAAATGGGACGCCGTCGTCTCGGAGATCCAGGAATGCCACGAGAAAGGGCAGCCGGCGCTGGTCGGTACGGTTTCAGTCGAAAACTCAGAGCTCATCGCGCGCCGCCTACAGAAGGTTGGCGTCCCACACAACGTGCTGAACGCGAAGTATCACGAGCGCGAAGCTGAGATTGTGGCGCAGGCCGGACGCCGTGGCGCCGTCACCATCGCCACCAACATGGCTGGGCGCGGAACGGACATCCTTCTCGGCGGCAACCCTGAGTTCATGGCGCGCGAATTCTTAAAGAAGGAAGAGATCGACCCCGATGATGTTTCGGACGATCAATGGGAGCAGGCGGTAGCTCGTTCCAAGCGCATCGTCGAAGAAGAACACAAAGAGGTGGTGGGCCTCGGCGGTCTGTACATCATCGGCACCGAACGGCACGAGTCGCGCCGAATAGACAATCAGCTCCGAGGACGTTCGGGACGCCAGGGCGATCCGGGTTTGTCTCGCTTTTTCCTCTCCCTCGAAGACGACCTGATGCGCATCTTCGCGGGCGACCGCGTTAAGGCCCTGATGCAGCGTTTGGGAATGGAGAAGGGCGTCGCCATCGAATCGAAGATGGTCTCAAAACGGATCGAAGCAGCGCAAAAGTCTGTCGAAGGCCGCAACTTTGAATCGCGCAAACACCTGCTCGAGTATGACGACGTCATGAATAGACAGCGCGAGACGATATACACCTTGCGCCGTCAGTTGATGGAAGAGCCGGACCAGCGCGAATTTCTGTTGGGCGAAAAAGGCGTTGCTCGCGACCTGCTGGCGGACCTGACGAAACAATACATCAATCCGGAAGCGGACCCAGAAGATTGGGACGTTGAGAACTACAGCATTCAGCTTCATGCCATTTACGATTTTGATGCGGAAGGCGAAGCGATTGATTTCGCAGCCGGGACCTCGGAAGAAGTCGAAGACAGCATTTGGGAAAAGCTCAAGGTCACGTACGCCGAGAAGGAGCAGCAGATCGGCGTCGAAGCGATGCGCACTTACGAGCGCATCATCATGCTCAACATCATCGACGCACAATGGAAAGATCACCTGCTCTCGATTGACCACCTCAAGCAGGGCATCGGGCTGGTCGGATACGGCCAGAAGGACCCGCTGGTCGAGTATAAGAAGCAGAGCTTTGATATGTTTCAGGAGATGCTCGATCGCATCGATCAGAACACGATCCGTTCCCTTTTCAACCTTCAGGTCGTAGCGGAGCAACCGCCGGAGGCGCTGCGTCAACGCAGAGCGCCGCGTCGTTCTTCGCTTAACTTTACCGGTCCGAACCAGGGCGCATCCGCAGCCGGCGAAGAAGCGGGCAAGGTCAAGACCGTCACGCGGGACCAACCCAAGGTCGGTCGAAACGAACTGTGCCCCTGTGGCTCAGGCAAGAAGTTTAAGAAGTGTTGCGGCGCCTGAATGACCGTGCAGAACTATAGAACATCTCCATGCATAGCATTCGCCGTTTTGTTCTGCCTTTTGTCTGTCTGACGATTCTCATTGGCGCTGAAGTTCCTTTCGGCGGCTCGCACGCCGGGCTTTACGCGCAGCAAATCTCGGCGATGTCCGCGGCGGACGAAGCAAAGCGCGGCATAGAACTTTACGATAGGGGCGATGACCAGGGCGCGATCATTATGCTCCGCAACGCGCTTAACAGGCGCGAGGACATGGTCGCCGGCTGGTACTATCTTGGACTCGCATACGAACGGCAGGGCAAACCGAAGGACACGCGCAAGGCTTATGAGCGGGCGACAATTGGTGGGGAAAACATACTTGAATGGATGTTCTCAACTTTCCCTTCGGATAAGGTTCGCCAGCAATTTAAGACTCAACTGCTAATAGCGGCTGAAAGCGCACAGAGGTACTTGAAGCTCAGCCCAAAGCTTTCGTCTTCAAAAGTTCAGGACTGGGTCATACGCTCGGAAGTGTTGCGCGAGTACGAGGGAATGGCGGGCGACGAGAACCAGAATGGCCGCCTGAACAAGGTTTATCCTCCCAGTGAAGTGATGACGAAAGCGCGGATCCTGCGAAGAACAGAACCCCAATACACGGAGGAAGCCAGGAAGAATAACATCGCGGGAACGGTCGTCATCCGCGCAGTCTTCGCCTTCGACGGCAAGGTCAGAGGCATCCGGGTTATCCAGGGACTTCCCTTCGGTCTGACGCTAGGGTCCGTTCAGGCCGCCCGAAGTATTAAGTTTATTCCCGCGACGGTCAACGGGCAGCCAGTCTCTCAATTCATTCAAATCGAATACAATTTCAGCCTCTATTAAAGAGCCCAATCAGAGTGAGTACCAACGCCACATCTTCAAACCCGGTCGTGCAGGCCATCGTTGCCGGCACAGCGCCCCAGGGTGCTCAGATGGCCGCGGCCCGCGGGATGTTACCTCTCGATCAGGCAGACATGCTGGAGGCGTTAGTCGCTCTACAATCGAGTGGCGTGCCCGCGATTGTTAGCGCCGCCCAGGAAACGCTCGCGACTCAGGAGCCCGAGGGGCTACTTAGCTTGGCATCATCGACCGACGTTGCGCCTTCAGTGCTCGGCTATTTCGCCGGTAGGGCCGATCTTGGCCGTGACATCCACGAGGCCGTGACCCTCAATGCGCGAACCCCGGACGAAGCCATCGCTCTGCTGGCGGGGAACACTTCAGACGGCCCGTTGCTGGAACTCATCACGGTGAATCAACAGCGCTTGATTCGTACTCCCGCCATAATCGAAGCAGTCATTAATAACCCAGCCCGCACTCCGGAAGCTGAACGACGCGTGCGTGAGACGCGGCGCGAATTCTTCGAGAAAGAGCGCGGGGCACAACAGATCGCGGAAGAGTTGCGCGCGCGCGGGCAGGTCGCCGCGGCCGAGTTTATGGAAAAATCTGAATCCGTCGGCGCCTCTGAATGGCTTTCGGTGGAGGACGCCTGGACCATCGCCGCGCATATCGAAGTTTCAGACGATGAAATTGACGATTCGTGGCTGGCGCTGGAACGATTCGAAGAACTCATCGAGGAATCGTATGAGCAGCGCGTAGCCAACGCCGAGCGCATCATTGCCGACAGCCGCAGAGAGGGAAAAGAGCTTCAACCGGAACGCATTTCGCTCATCCGTCGCGTCATGCTGATGACGGTCAGGGACCGGGTCAAGCTTGGCCTCAAAGGCGACCGTGAGGCCCGCTCAATCCTGATACGCGATTCCAATCGAGTTGTGGCATCGGCCGTTATTCACAACCCGCGCGTCACCGATCAGGAAGTTGAGAGCATAGCTGCGATGCGGACCGTTTCCGACGAAGTGCTGCGGGCCATTGCGATGAACCGCGCATGGGCCCGCTCGTACCCCATTATCCTCAACCTTGTGCGTAACCCACGGACCCCAATCCCAACTGCGATCAACATCCTGCCGAGAATTCACACCCGTGACCTTCAGAACATTTCTCAGAATCGAAACGTTTCCGAGGCGGTCCGCCGACAGGCCTACCGTTTGTCCTCTACTCGCGCCGGTCACTGAATTTCATTGACAGCGGAGCCGGGCGTCCATAAAATTCGCGCTGCCGCTATCGAACAGTCAGGAACTATGAAGTAGTCGAGATTTATTGATCGACTTGAAAGCTCGCTCGACCCTCTCCTCTGGGCAGGGCATGCGAGTGTTATTCACAATCGCAAGCCCGCTGGTAGAGCGTGCTTTCACAAGAAGAGAGGCTATATGGGATTCTGGGACATATTATCGTGGATTATCGTGGGCCTGATCGCAGGTGTAATCGCCAAAATTCTTATGCCGGGCAAGGACCCCGGAGGTTGCGCCATCACCATGCTGCTTGGCATTGCCGGTGCGGTCCTGGCCGGGTGGCTGGCTCACTATTTGAAACTCGCCAGGCCGACTGCGGGATTTGGAGACACGGGCTTCTTTGCCAAGATAGGCTTTGGCGTGATCGGCGCCCTGGTCCTGCTGGCGATCTACCGGCTTGTCGCCGGACGCCGGGCCTGAGGGCCCTTTCCAATCTGCCTCATCGGGATCCGGATTGAAACCTTAGGGGCGTCCTTCACGGGCGCCCCTAAATGAGGAAACAGACCGCCTCCACAGCGGCCCGAAAACAACTCGCCCCGAAGCCGAAAGCTGCTCTTCCTCACTTTAGAAGAGCGCCACCCGTCAGCGGATTGAAATCCGTTCCACCAATCGATCGAGCAGGCGCTGCCAGGCGCAGTGCGATGCCTACCTCCACGCCCCGCTTCCACCCTTAGAGAATGATGAACGTCTTTTGACTAGGGGAGGAAGAGATGAGCTACATACAACTCATAATTGCGGACCAGACCAGGACGATAAGCGGGACGGTGCACGGATTCTTCGGTGACGCATTGGTGGCCGCGCTGACTGCGGAGCCGGAGACAATCGAGGAGTTGCGTTTGGCGGTGGCGAGATTCGTTAAGCCAGTGACCGACTCGTCGCCTTTTCACGACTTTCGCGAAGAAGAAAACTTTGAACCGTACGATGCGGGAATTCTGATCATAGATCTGGCAGGGAGATTGGTTGCGACTGATTCAAGTTATTCGCAACACTCGTACGAAGGAAGTATTCGGGTGCGAGATGAGTTTACGGATAACGACGCCGTGCTTCCGTATCGTTTATCCGATGACTGGCTAGTGGTCAATTCGGTTCCGGAATACGAAGCTGTGGCTAAGCAAAGCCGGACATCACGTCTGGCGTCAGGGCCATTGGATGTGCGACAGGTGCTGTTTGGGAAAGCGCTGCTGGAATTTATCGTAAAGGAGTGCAGCGAAGCCGCCGTATCGGACGAGCAGCAGTTGTTCACCAGGATTCATAAGAAGTGGCTGATGCACGAACGGGAGGATCTCGGTGGACGCGCACCCCGAGACGTGCTCCTGGAGAAACAGGAGTTTATTGATTTCGATTTACATTCACGGTCCCTCCAATGGTCGTTTACCAAGGAAGGTCCACCGCCGCTGCCTTCCAATTCACGCGCTTATCGTTTCTCGGGCTTCGGTACCAATGAGATCGTTATCTACTACGACCTTGTTCGATACTTGCTGAACGAGTGTTTTCAGCAGACAAACGCCGACACTTCCCTTGATTCGGAGATGGCGCGATTGGAGGAGCTCAGGAACGAATGGCTAAGCGGGCCAAACGGAGAATATGACGGGCGCGCACCTGACCACATAATCCAGTGGGAGCGCCGTCGCGTGAATATGATTCTGTCCGCTCACGACTTAATCATCGACGAAGATTGCGAGATCTGTCAGGCGATGGCCGCGGATTTTGATACGCCTGCTTTCTGGAATCTGGACGGTTGCAATATGGATGAGGGCTTTGAGTTCTCTTTCTACAAGACACGCGAGGAGTTTGACGAGAACGAGCGCCAGATGGAAGAGTTCAATCGCGAATTCGACAGGGATTTGAAGGCAGGAAACTACAGTAAGTCGTTTGATGAAGCCACGAGCGATCCGTTCTGAGGGGAGTGCCGGCCGCTCTGAGGGAAGTTTGCCTGTCGAACACTGCGGCCTTAAACTGGTAAGAGACGGATTGAACCACAGAGGACTTGAACCACAGGGGACACAGAGGCACAGAGGGGAAAGAGAATTCTGAATTATGAGTGTTGAATGTTGAATTGAAGGCGGCTTTCGTCTTTCGCTTAATTCACAACTCGAAAACTAAAATTCATAATTTGGCCTCTGTGTCCTCTTGTGGTTCAAACACAGATAGCGCAAGAAGACGCTTGACCTGTTGAAGAGATGGCCAAACGTGGACGAGTTCAAATAGCGGCTGAGTATTGGACCGCAAGACTTCTGCTTGGCGGCTTGGGCCTCTTGCCGCGCTTAGCGGCGGTCGCCGTCGGACGATTCGCAGGCCGCATCGCCTACGGGTTGTGCGACCGATTGCGGCGTACCGGCGCGCGCAATCTCGAGCTGGCCTTCCCACAGTATAGCGACCGCGAAAGAACGAAGATCCTTCGAGGATGTTTCAGGAACCTCGGCCGCCTGCTTGGCGAATTCAGCCAGCTCAGTAGATCGAGTCCGGAGAGCTTGCACCGCATAATCGAATGTGAAGGGCTGGAGAATCTCGAATCTGCCCGGGCCGATGGGCGCGGGGTAATCTTGTTTACCGGACATTTGGGTGCGTGGGAGCTTTCGAGTCTGGCGCTCTCGGCATTCGGTTACCCATTGAGTTTTCTCGCCCGACGGTTAGACAACCCACGAATAGAACAATTGATCGAGAGCACGCGAACTCGGTTCGGGAATCGTTCGATCGACAAGCGCTCCGCTATGCGTCCCATGCTTCGGACGTTGCGGGCAGGGGAAACGCTCGGCATCCTGGTTGACCTCAATACGCAACCGCACGAAGGCATTTTCGTAGATTTCTTCGGGATACCCGCTTCGACCACCTCAGGCGTCGCTGCCATCGCGCTGCGAACAGGAGCCTCAATTCTGCCTGTCTTCGTTCCGTGGGACGAGAAGCGGAAGCGATTCGTCCTCTACGTCGACCCGCCCCTTACGCTCCCGCCTACCGGCGATGAAGCAGAAGATATCAGACAGATTACGTCTCTGTTTACGTCAGTCGTCGAAAGCTACATCAGACGATACCCCGATCAATGGCTCTGGATTCATAAGCGTTGGAACACTCGGCCCGCGAAAGATGCAAGTTTCTACGCAACAACTCCAGCGCAGGCAATCACGCAGAATTCTTAGCAAGATTAGATAATGAGATGAGTCGTCTCTGCCGCAGGCGGGAGTTTGTCACAAAATTATTCCGATTCAGTTGAGATTGTGCTTGACAGCTCACGAAAGTTCGGTATAATTTCACACATACTGAGGCGGAAGATCCAAGTTGGCACCCTTCGGTAGTTCTATAGATGGTTGAAAATAGTGTGGCAGAGTGATTCCGCCGGTGCTCAATAAGAAGGTGCGTTGGGTTCTAAGCGGAAGCAGATGACGTAAGGCCGCACGGTATTATCTCGCCCGTAAAAACGCACCGCCTATAAACTACGGGATCGAACATATGTGACGATTCTCAGTTCATTGCCAACGCCACCCTGAATCTCCGAGCCTGCCTCGAAAGTTTTGCCCCGCTAGTCAGTAATGATTAGCGGGGCTCCTCTCTTTAGGTGGCAGGAGCAGGAGGCGGGAGCAGGCCGCAGGGGCAGGTGGCGGGAGCAGGAGCACGAGCAGGAAAGTCCGTTGAACCCGTTACGCTAGGCGAATGTCGCTTGAAGTTCTCCGGGTGGTCTATCATGCCGCCGAGCATTCTTCCAATTTCTTCGTAGGCGGCTCTAAGCTGCTCCCGCTTCCTGCTCCTGCTCCTGCTCCCGCGTCCTGCTCCTGCGTCCTGCTCCTGCGTCCTGCTCCTGCGTCCTGCCCCTGCCCCTGCCCCTGCTCTACATCGCCAATCCTCCATCAACCTGGATCACTTGTCCAGTGATGTAGCTGGCTTCCTTTGAGAGCAGGAAACATGCGATAGCAGCGATCTCGCCGGGCTCGGCGAACCGTCCCAGCGGGATCTGTTCCAGCAGTTTTGCCTGATAGCCTTCATCCAGCCCCACAGCCATGTCCGTGGATACAAGCCCAAGGGCGAGTACATTGACCGTCACCTTTCGACTGGCAACCTCTCTGGCAAGTGCCTTGGTCAAGCCGATCATCCCCGCCTTTGAGGCGGAGTAGTTTGACTGACCCGCCATCCCCACAACTCCGCTGATAGAGGAGATATTTATTATCGAGCTGCCCTCTTCCTGTCGCAGCATTACGCGCAAAGCAGCCTTGGCAAAATTCCATGCTCCCTTGAGATTCGTATCAACCACGGCGTCCCAATCTTCTTCTTTCATTCGCAGGATCAGATTGTCGCGCACGATGCCGGCGTTGTTGACCAGAAAATCAATGCGGCCAAAAGTTTCTTTAGTCTGCTTTACCATCTCGCCCGCATCAGTTGTATTGGCGACGTCGCACTGCGTACCTTTCGCTCGAACACCCAAAGCCTCAATCTCAGCCACCAGAGTCTCTGCGGCATCTGCGCTCTTCGCATAATTGAAGGCAATGTCGGCGCCTCGCCGCGCCAGCTCGAGCGCGATTGCCCTACCAATACCGCGTGTGGCGCCGGTCACGATTGCCGTGCGTCCCCAGAATGGCTTCACTAAATCAGTCAACGTTTCGTGTCCTCCAGTCTGTACCACACCATGCCGTTACAGTTTGAGTGAGCGCAGATACTCCGTGAATTCCGGCGCCAGCTCGCGATGTTTCATAGCGTACTCAACCGTCGCGATGAGGAAGCCCAGTTTGTCGCCGGCATCGTGACGCACCCCTTTTAAGCGAACTGCGTAAAAGGGCCGCTTTTTCAAGAGTGCGCGCATCGCATCTGTAATCTGAATCTCACCTCCCGCGCCGGGCTTTGTTCCTTCGATTTCGCTGAAGATATCCGGTGTCAGGATATAGCGCCCGATGATGGCGAGGTCCGAAGGCGCCTCGGCGAAGGGAGGCTTTTCCACCATGTCTTTGATCTTGAATACACCGTCCTCAACCTCGTCCGCATCGATCACTCCGAAACGTGAGATCGCTTCGCCCGCGACTCGCATCGTGCCCAGCACGGGCGCATCATATTTTTCATAAACGTCGAGCATCTGCCGGAGCGCAGGTGTCTCAGAGTCGACAAGGTCATCGCCGAGCATCACAGCAAAGGGTTCATCTCCGACCAGATCACGCGATTGATAAATAGCGTGGCCGAGACCAAGGGCTTCGCGCTGACGAACATAACTGAATCGGGCCATCTCGGAAATCGCTCGCGTCGATTTCAGCTCGACATCCTTGCCGCGCTCACGCAGTAGATGTTCGAGCTCAAACGAGATGTCGAAGTGGTCTTCGATCGCTGTCTTGCCCCGACCCGTGACGATGATGATTGATTCGATTCCGCAGGCGACCGCTTCTTCGACCACATACTGAATCAGCGGCTTGTCGACCAGAGACAGCATCTCTTTAGGCGATGCTTTTGTGGCAGGCAAAAAGCGGGTCCCCAAACCGGCCGCGGGAAAAACAGCCTTGCGAATTTTCTGCGGCATAATGTTTAGGACCTCGTCTCGACGTTCGCCAAACTTCAGCTTGGATGCTCGATTTCGACAAGCTCAAGCCTGTCCGACATTCCTAAAGCGCGTCGGCCTTCTTGACACTTGTATCAGCTCTCAGATAGCGTGACGCTTTTCTATTGAAGTCAACGAAAGGCGTCTCTCATACCATAAGAGAGAGGGCTACGGCAAATGCTCGATTTGAACTTTGTCCGCGATAATTTAGACCGCGTGCGGGCTGCTCTCGACACGCGGCAGTTCCCTACCGCGGCACTGGATGATTTCGCGGAAGCAGACATCGAGCGCCGGCGTGTAATTGCCGAGTCAGACCAGCTCAACGCGACGCGCAACAACGCCAGCCGGGAAATCGGGGCGTTGATGAAGGACGGCAGGCAGGACGAAGCGAGCACACGGCGGCACGAAGTCGGTGAGCTAAAGGAACGGATCGCGGGGCTTGATCGCCAAAGGGAAGAAGCGGAAGCACGCATGCGCGGACTTCTTTCGACGCTTCCAAACGTTCCGCACGAAAGCGTTCCCGTCGGTCCGGACGAGAGCGCGAACGCGGAAATCCGTCGATGGGGCACGCAACCTGAATTTGATTTTACGCCTCGAGATCACGTCGACCTCGGTAATGCTCTCGGTATCCTTGATTTTGAGCGCGCCAGCAAAATCGCCGCAGCGCGATTCGCCATCCTAAACGGGGCCGGAGCGCGTTTGAGTCGCGCGCTGATCAGTTTCATGCTCGAGCTGCACGCCCAGGAACACGGCTATCTGGAGACGCTGCCACCGTTCATCGTCAACAGCGACGCTCTGTTCGGCACTGGCCAGCTTCCCAAGTTCGAAGATGACCTCTTCAAGCTGACGGACGAGCGCGGACTCTACCTCGTACCAACGGCCGAGGTTCCGGTTACAAATTATTATCGTGAAGAGATACTCGAAATGTCGCAGCTTCCTATGAAGTGGGCGGCGTACACTCCATGCTTTCGTTCCGAAGCGGGAAGTCACGGTCGGGACGTTCGCGGACTGATCCGCCAGCATCAGTTCGAGAAGGTGGAGTTGGTCAAGTATTCACTGCCCGAGAACTCTTACGATGAACTAGAGTCGTTGACGGGAAATGCCGAAGCCGTACTGCAAAAACTGGGGTTGCATTATCGCGTGGTAGCGCTCTCGACTGGCGATCTGGGGTTCGCGCCGGCGAAGACATACGACATAGAGGTGTGGTTGCCGTCGCAGAACACGTTTCGCGAAATATCTTCGTGCTCGAATTACGAAGCGTTTCAGGCGCGCCGTGCGCAGATACGGTTCCGGCGCGCGGGTGGCTCAAAGCCTGAGTTCGTTCATACACTCAATGGGTCTGGGCTGGCGATCGGCCGGACATGGATCGCGATCGTAGAGAACTACCAACAGGCGGATGGTTCGGTGCTGGTTCCGGAAGCACTGCGGCCGTACATGGGTGGGATGGAGCGAATCGGGTGATGTCCAATAAAGGTCCAGGCTCCACTTTTTGTCCAAAGTCCGAACCGTTCCACGTTCAATGTTCAATGTTCAATGTTCGAGATTCCAGGGCAAGATTAAGATAGGCGTTCGCTCTCGTGACTTTGGACTTTGGACCTTGGACAAAAATCGAACGTTAATGCGGTTCAACGTCACTTAATGGTCAGTTCGAACGGCATGAGCGCCATTACCTCGCCACGCTTCATTTGATTAATCACGTTCGCATACTGAAACGCGCTGCGAATGTCTGCGGGGAGTGCAGCTTCGGTGGCGTGCTGTTGAAGACTTTGCCGAATGCTCGCCTCATCGCCGCCTCCGAATATGCTGTCGAAGAAGCCCCGCGGCTGAGGAAGAATTACCCGGTGTACGCCCTTTGTGGCCGGAATGTTGGCGAGCTCGCGGGCGACTTCGACGGCACGGTCTAACCCGCCGAATTCATCAACCAGTCCCTTCTCTTTCGCCTGGGCCCCTGTCCACACTCGACCCTGACCGATGGAATCTATGTATTCGCGATCGCGACCTCGTCCCTGGGCTACCTTCGGGACAAACTCGTCGTAATACATCGTCTTGATGACGCCCTCCAACTTCGCGCGTTCCTCAGGTGTAAATTTTTCCGTTTCGCGAAACATTCCCGAAGTCTTGCCGCGCGTTACGTACTCGCTGGAGACGCCCAACCAGTCGTAGAAACCCTTCATCACCGGTTTGCCGGCGAAGATGCCGATCGAACCTGTGTAAGTCGACGGCTCGGCTACGATCCTGTTTGCATTACATGCGATGTAATACCCTCCGGAAGCCGCAACATCTCCCATCGAAACCACTACCGGCTTTTTCTTCTTGGCCTCTTCGATCGCATGCCAGATTATGTCCGAGGCGTAGGCAGACCCGCCGGGACTGTCCACCCGCAGGACGATGGCCTTTATCGATTTGTCTTTTCGCGCATCGTTAATAGCTTTGACCAGGGTGTCAGAGCCGACTGATTGGTCTCCACGGGCACCATCGTTCGACCTGCCGCCGCCAATCGCTCCGGAAGCATAGATCACCGCTATCCGTTCGCCTTTATTTACTCCAACCGATTCCGGCGAGATCTCCTTGTAGGTCTCGGCTTTGGTAATTCGCAACTCGTCTTCATCTTTGTAGCCGAGACGCTTCTTGAATTCGTTCTCAACCTGGTCACGATAGTTTGCGCCGTCGATCAGGTTGGCTGCGACTGCGTTCTCGGCGCTGAGCGGAGCGTTGTCGATCAGCTGGCGTACTTCATCAGGCGACTTCTTACGCGCCTCAGCGACGGTGTTGACGAATCGATTAAAGAGATCGTCGAGTATCGCGTTGACCACTTCCCTATGCTCTTTGGTCATGTCCTTACGCGTGAATTGATCGGGCGCGTTCTTATACTTGCCTATTTGCAGAATGTCGGGATAGATTCCAAGCTTATCGAGGGCCCCGCGAAAGAACATGACCTCTGCGGCGAAGGTATTGAGAAAGAGATCGCCGGTGGGGGAGACGTATACGCGTTCGCACGCGGTTGCCACATAGTATTCTTTGTTAGAGCCTATCTCGATATACGCGTAGATAGGTTTCCCGGAAGTTCGAAAGTCCGCTATCGCACCGCGTAACTCCTCAGCCTTTCCCCACCCGGCGCTCAGTAGATCGAGCTCCAGCAATACGCCGCCTATTCGTTTATCTGCCTTCGCCTTTCTAAGTTGTTCGACGAGTGTGGTCAAAGAGGTTCGCTCGTCTCCCATTATTCGCCTCATGAAAGTGTCCGGCACATAGTCGGGCAACTCTCCCTTGACGCTGAGCACCAGCACGCTGTTGTCGGCAACAAACGGTGTGTTTCCGCGAAACATTGAGACGATAATCGCGATTCCGATGAGGACCACCAGAACGAAGACGAGAAAGAGACTACCGAGTATGATGGCGATCTTGCGCCCACACGACATTGCCATAGTTATTCTTCCGGAAACCGGTCTTTAAAGACACTTCTTCCCATTGTAGGAGACAATTCAGGATGTTTTTACGTAAACGGACGGGAAAAGGTTTTAACCAGGGGATGAGGATGAAGAAGTCCAAGGTCCAAGGTCCAAACCGCTCAACGTTCAACGTTCAACGTTCAATGTTCGAGATTCAAGGGCGAGATTAAGATAGGCGTTCGCCCTCCGGACCTTGGACTTTGGACTTTGGACTCATTCAGCCTTCATCCTTTCTAACGATCCATCCACCGCCGACAACTTCGTCGCCGCGATAGAAGACCGTGGCCTGTCCTGGCGTGATGGCGCGCTGCGGCTCGTCGAAACTAATGCGGGCACGGCCATTCTCGAGAGGAGTAATCTTCGCGGGCGCCGCCGTGTGTCGATAGCGAACTCGAACCTCGGCGCACACCGGTTCCGTCGGCTCATCGAAAGCAATCCAGTTGACTCCGGCGGCAACGAAATCGCTGCTCAACAACTCTTCCTGCGAGCCGACAACTACACGATTCTTCTGCGCATCGATCGAAATTACATACAGCGGGCGCTCGTTCGAAATGCCGATCCCACGTCGCTGCCCGATCGTGTAACGATGCATCCCATCGTGCTTGCTCAACACCTCACCGCTGGTGCTGACGATCTCGCCTTCACCAGGCAGGCGCTGTGATTCGTTCTCCGCGTCCAGATACCGATCGATAAAGCCGGCGTAGTCTCCGTCCGGAACGAAACAGATTTCCTGCGATTCAGCTTTCTCGGCGACCGCCAGGCTGTGGTTCCTCGCTACTTCGCGGACCTCGGGCTTTGACAACTCTCCCAGCGGAAACATCGAGCGAGAGAGCTGTTCCTGGGTCAGCTCCCATAGAAAGTATGACTGGTCCTTCTGCAGGTTGCGTCCGCGAAAGAGCCTATAACGATTCGCTGCGGCATCGTGCTCGACGCGTGCGTAGTGACCCGTTGCCACCTTATCGCATCCCAGGCTGGCAGCCAGCCGGTCGAGCGAAGCAAACTTCAGTCGACTGTTACAGGCGACGCAGGGGATAGGAGTTTCTCCGCTCAGATAGCTGTTGATGAACGGTTGGACTACTTCGCGCTCGAACTCTCGTTCGAGATTGAGCACATAAAAGGGAAACCCAAGTTCTTCCGCCACGCGGCGCGCGTCGTAGACGTCGTCGAGCGAGCAGCAGCGCGACGGCAAGGGCTCTCCGTTTTCGTCGACGCTGATTCCACGGCGCTGGTTCCACAACTGCATGGTAAAGCCGACGAGCTCGTGCCCTTCGGCCTTTAGTATTGCCGCGGCCGCACTGGAATCCACGCCGCCGCTCATTGCTACTGCTATCTTCATGAAAATAGTTGCGAGTTGCGAGTTCCGAGTTTCGAGTTATACGGGAAATTGAAACTCGAAACCCGAAACTTAGTATGTTTGCCGCCCCTTTGCGGCGGGTGTTAAGATGCCGCACTGATCGCATCAGTATCGCAGCACAGAACCGCTTAGGATACCGGAATCCGGAAGAAAGTTCAGCTTCAGATGGATGTTCGACAAGTTTCAGCTTGTCGAGATCACGAGCGACAAGCTGAAGCTTGTCGAACAGCACATGGAACGAGCCATAGAAGAATATCGCGCGACCGACGAACCTTATTACCTGGCCGTTGCGCGCGAAGTCGACCTGTTCGACGCCGCCCATGCTGCGCGGCTGCCGGTGATGTTGAAGGGACCAACAGGTTGCGGCAAGACACGTTTCGTCGAGCACATGGCGTGGCGATTGGAGCGACCGCTGATCACTGTCGCTTGCCACGAAGATTTGTCGGCCACGGACCTCGTCGGGCGTTTCCTGCTCGAAGGCGAAGAGACGATCTGGCACGACGGTCCGTTGACGCGCGCGGTGAGAAACGGTGCGATCTGTTACCTCGATGAGGTTGTCGAGGCGCGCAAAGATACAATCGTCATCATCCATCCGCTGACCGACGATCGTCGCCGCTTGCCGATTGAAAAACGAGGGACCGTGCTCGATGCTCCGGATGATTTCATGCTCGTGGTTTCGTACAATCCAGGCTATCAATCGATCCTTAAAGACCTGAAGCAATCGACCCGGCAGCGTTTCGTTGCCATCGAGTTCGATTATCCGCCGCCTGAGATGGAGGTGGAGATCGTGGCGCGCGAGGGAGGAGTGGACGAAGCGACCGCTCGCGATCTTGTCCTGATCGGACAAAAGGTCAGAAACCTTCGCGGGCACGGGCTGGAAGAAGGCGTCTCAACCCGTCTTCTTATCTACGCTGCACAAATGATCGCCCGAGGCATCCCACCAATCGCCGCGGCCGAAGTCGCGCTCTGCTCGCCGATCACGGACGACCGCGAGCTGCAACGCAGCATCCGCGAGATCGTGACAACAGTTATTTGAACACGCGGATTCCAGATACTGACTTTATCGGAAGCTGGGTGTGGCTGTTTCCCGTTTCTTTCCTGCTGCACATCACAGAAGAATACCTCGGCGACTTTCCTCGGTGGATTTCCAGAATCTGGGGCGTCGAAACCTCGAGCGCGAACTTCCTAAGCTGGAACGGTGCAGCGCTGGTTTTGATGACTGTGAGCGTTCTGGTTGTCCTCAAGGCAAGGTCGTTTCGATGGCTGCTGGTCGCGTTCGGCACGTCCGTCTTGATCAACGCATTGGCTCATCTACTGGGGACCATCGGAACGCGTTCCTATTCGCCCGGCCTCGTCACCGGCCTGGTGTTATTTCTACCGCTCGGCGCGATAACGTTGCGTCGCGCCTGGGTCGGGATAAATCGCCGGACTTTCCGCGTTGGCTTGATCGTCGGTGTCCTGATGCATGCGGCGGTCGTGCTTCTCGCCTTCGGTTTTGCCAGAATATCGGACTAACGAACAATCGATGCTGGTAGCTTTCTTATCCGCTGCGACGCTTATCTCGGCGACTCTCACTATCCTGGCGATGTACCAGGGAAGGCGGCTCACTCTTTATCTATTCAAGCCGCTGACAATCGTCCTCGTCACTTTGATCGCGCTGCAATCGAAGAATCCGACATCTTCATTTTATAGGCAGGCGATTATCGCGGGTCTTGTCTTCTCTCTCATTGGTGATATTTTTCTGATGCTCCCGAGCGACCGATTTATTCCCGGGCTCGTAAGCTTTCTCGCTGCCCACATTTTCTACATCGCGGCCTTCATGCGCGAGAGCGGCCGTGCTCTCTCAGCATGGGAACTGATTCCATTCCTGATCTATGGAATCCTGATGCTGCGTTTGCTCTGGGCCCATTTGAAGGAGATGAAAGCACCCGTCATTTTCTACATGATTGCGATCCTGATGATGGGTTGGGTGGCTGCCAGCCGTTGGATGTTGACGGGCCAAATCGGAAGCCGTCAAGCCTTTGTGGGTGCGATTCTATTCATCGCGTCGGACTCGGTGCTCGCTCTCGAGAGATTTCGTGGGCGCTTTAGGAGCGCGCAGCTTATCATCCTCGGCACGTACTTCAGCGCTCAGTGGCTGATTGCCCTTTCCACCTGAATCTGCAAATTTTGATACTCATTCTATCGATCGCATGACAGAAGACGAGACCAGGACGGGCGCAAGCGATCCGGAACGCGACCACGACTCGCTCGAGCGCGCGTTCCAGGCACGCCTGCGTTCAGTTAAGAGCGTGACTGAGCGCCGCACTATTGCCGGGCTAGCGCGCGAACTGGGGTCGCTGCCTTCGGACGCCGCGCTTGCCACGCTCGAGCTTAGCGCGTCGATAGCAGCAGTCTCGTTGCGCGCGAGCATAGAGTTTTTGCGCGCCGCCGCAAAAGTGGCGCGCTCTCTGGAGCTAACTGAGTTGCGGGCATGGGGCGAGATGGGTCGGCGGCTCGCAATGGGAGATGTCGAAACCGCCGTCTCATTTTTCGCGGAGGGCGTCGGCGATTTGCTGCGCGTGCCTCTTGAAGCAAGGCCACTGGTCTTTCAGATCTGTTCCCGACAAATGACACTCTCGAGCTCGGTCGCGCTCGAAACATTCAAGCGAGCTCCCTCACTTGTTGATTACGTGCCAGACCCATCTCTCCTCCGCTCGATCTTCGAAGTCGCTGCGGAGATCTCGAAGCGCTCGGCCAAACACAGTGCTGACTTCCTCAAGGCCAGTCCTCGATTGATCAGGCGGATGCGAGATTTTGGCGCCGATGGTCCAACGATTTTCGCTGCGACTATTGGTCTCGCTTCATCGTTCGCGGCGCGCGCCGGCGGCATAGCCTCCGACGCATGGACCGCCATGCCCGCGGCGCTGGCGGGACAAACCAGCGAGAGAGCGCTTCTATTGCTTCGACGCGCCGGAGATTTTCTCGAGCGCGGCGGAGGCGCGGCGCTTCACGTGCTGCTCGCCGGTGGTGAAGTCCTGCGAACGATTCCGAAAGCATTTGAGTCCTGGATCGACCTTTTATGGATAGTGGCCGAACACGGCAACGCGAACTTAATCGCGTTCGTTCGGGCCGGTCCATCGTTCTTCCAGAGCCTGGCCGAAGATACCGACCGCGGAATTCAGCTTGCGCTCCGTATCATCAAGGCGACTGCGGAGGTCGCTCGTGTTGACGGAGAATCGGCGCTCGAATGTTTTCGTTCCAGTCAGGCGGCGCTGAGAGTGGTTTCTATCGAGCAGTTCGAACAGTGGGCACGCGATGGCTTGTCAGCCGAGAGGGCCGACCCGCGCGCTCGAAGGAGTTACTACGCGCTCGAAACCCGACGCAGCAGCGATGCGCTTCATACCGGAGGCTCCGGACTTTCACTGGAGAAGGTTCAGCATCTCCTTGGTTTATATGTCGAAGCATTGACGGGCCGCAGCGTCGAGATTGCGGCTCTTGCCTCGTTTACCGACCAGGTGCGGATCAATGACGGCAGGACGATTCACTTGCCGGCGCATGTTGACGAGTTCGGAGATGAGCTGCTTGATTTCCGACTTTATAAAGTTCTGGCCGCGCACGCCGCCGGTCAAATCGAGTTCGGAACACACGAACTGGACACTTCCGGGCTGCGTGCCGCCTTCGCCGCCCTCGCCGAACTGTATGCGGACGAGAACCTGGATGCGCGCGATGCGTTCTCGCTTGATGGTTACATCAACGAGTTGGCAGAGAGCGAGACCGCCAACCCCCCGGAAGACGAAGCACGCATATCCGACCGTGCGCGCCGACCGCTGCCGCCCGACTCGGATTATCGCGCCATACTCGCAGTCTTTCCGCAGAAGGCTTTGGCATACAGGATTTTCGGCACGCTCGAGAACGGACGCATTGATCGTCGCCTGCGCCTAACCTATCGCGGGCTTTCGCGAGATCTTGATCTTACGCGAGATCACTTGCGCAAACATCGTCCGCGAATCATCGATCTTCCGCCGGCGCTGGTTCCTTTCGAGCTGCTATTCCAGATCACGCTCTGCGGTGGCGCGCTCGAGGACTCGCGTCAGTTCTATGGACAGATCGTTTCCGAAGTCGAAACAATCGTCCTCGATTATCTTTCCCACCAACACGCTGACGTCGCCGATACGTTGATGGCAACCAGTCGGGTCTATTCTCTATTTCAATCGATCTCGCCAGAACAAGGCCAACAACAGGCCGAGACCACCGAAGAAGACGCCGATAGCGATCTCGGCGACTCGACCATGGAGATGAGCGACCAGGCGAGTAAGCCTGAAAGAGATTCTCAACAGTCCGACGCCCGCGAGCTCTTCAATGCATGGAACAAGATGGAACCGGAGGGCGAGCCGGATGAGCTTGACGGTGTCGAAAGCTGGACTCACGGGGAAATGCCGGAACAAGGTCTGGAGGAGGGCGAGGTAGCCTACAATTATGACGAGTGGGACAGAGACCTGACCGACCATCGCCTTGGCTGGTGTCGCGTAATAGAAAAACACGTCAGGACGGGCGATCGTATTTTCGTGGAGCAAACGCGCGAGCGGCATCGCGGCGTCATCTCATCGATAAGGCACCAGTTTCAACTGATGAAACCGGAGAACCTTCTCCGCGTCGCCAATGAAATCGATGGAGAAGACTACGATCTCAATGCTGTGATCGATTACATCATCGATCGCCGGGCGGACGGCCATCAATCCGAACGGCTCTACACCAAACGCCTGCGGCGCAGGCGTGATGTCACCGTTTCATTTCTGCTCGATCAGTCCTCGTCCACCGCGCGTACCATCGGACGTCACCCGCTTCAGCCTTATACGCACCCGGGGCGCCGCATCATAGAGATTGAAAAAGAAGGTCTGGTGTTGATGAGCGAAGCGCTCGAAGCGGTGGGTGACTGTTACTCGATCAACGGGTTCACCTCGGAAGGCAGGCGCAACGTGAAGTTTTATGTGGTGAAAGACTTCAACGAACGATACTCCGAAGAGATCGAGCGCCGCATCGGAGGCATTACATACCAGAACAACACCCGGCTCGGGGCGGCCATACGACATGCAGCTTCGCGGCTGGCGCAACAGGAGGCGCGCACGCGGCTTTTGATCGTCCTTTCAGATGGGCGGCCCTACGATCATGACTACGGAGATGCGCGTTATGCCCGCGAAGACACGCGCGAAGCTCTGCGGCAGGCAAAGCTCCAGGGCATCACTCCCTTTTGCATCACGATCGACCGCGAATCAGAATCCGAGCTACGCGACCTCTACGGCGACATCGGTTATACGATCATCGACGATGTGATGTCGCTGCCTGAACGCATGCCGGGGATTTACAGACGGCTTACGACTTAAGGACCCATGAGCGACGGAATCTACGATTGCATCGTGATTGGAGGAGGGCCCGCCGGCTTGTCCGCAGGACTCTTTCTTGCTCGTTACCGGCGCCGCGTACTCGTCTTTCATCACAACTCTCCGCGCAACCTATATTCGCACGGCGTACACGGCTTTCTCGGCCACGATGGAATCCTGCCCGAGGAGCTTTTGGCCCGCGGACGCGATGAGGTTACGAAGTACGGCGGGCTGATTGTCGAAGGCTGTGTGACAAGGGTCGAAGCACTTTCGGATAAGCATTTTCGTGTGAGCACGGGAGACGGCGGTACCAGTAAGACTCCCCCGGTGCGTTCGTTCGAAACGCGTCGGCTCTTGCTTGCCACCGGCCTGCGTGACTTAACTCCGGACTGTCCTGGGTTCCTGGACTTTTACGGGGCCACGGTACATCACTGTCCTGACTGCGATGGCTACGAAGTCTCGGACAAACGTGTTGCCGTCCTCGGCCACGGCCGGGACGCAATCGACTTTACCTACGGCCTTCTCGCGTGGACAGACAAACTGACTCTGATAACAGACGGCCACGATGAAGGCATCACCGATGAACATCGCGCCAAGCTGGCTCCATTCGCAATCCCAATCACGAACCGGCGCGTCACTGCACTCGAAGGCGATTCGAAGGCGAAGCAAATAGAACGCGTAAGGCTCGATGATGGACAAGCTATCGAATGCGACGCGCTCTTCTTCAACTTCGGAACCGAAATGTCGGGAGAGTTGCACGAGATGCTAGGATGCAAGCTTGATGAGGAATGCGGATTATTGTGGGTAGACGACGAGCAGCAAACCAGTGTGCCGGGCGTCTACGCTGCCGGTGATGTCACTCCGCACTCTCAACTTGCCGTTGTCGCGGCGGCCGAAGGGGCAATGGCCGCGATACATATTCACAAATCCCTCATCAAGAAAGAGCACGATGTCTGAGAAGCCTGAGATTGACGCTACCTTTCGACAAACTGAAGTTTGTCGGACTAAAGCGGAAGTTGAGCACGCTTCGCCCGTACGGTATATTGTGAGAACAATATTTCGCGGAGGCTTAGGCTAATTGGTAAGTCACCGGTCTTGAAAACCGGCGCGCGCAAGCGCTTGGGGGTTCGAGTCCCTCAGCCTCCGCCAGAATTCCCAGTCCAAAGTCCAGTGTCCAAAGTCAGGCTTCGGACGCTGGACTTTTGAATTTAATCGAATTTTGTTCATAGAAGCATTCAATCGAACGGCCACTCTTAGCCTTGCGCTCTTGCAGGAGCCCGAGAGCGTGCCGCAGCGCGTCTGGCGCTATATCAATTACAAATTCACCGTCGGAAATTTTGAGATCTCCGCCGCCAGCATTGTTATAGGTGTCGCGGTCTTTGTGGCTGCGATTGTCATCTCGCGCTCGGTGCGCTCCTTTATGGAACGCCGCCTGGCTTCTCGCGCTCACCTCGATCCCGGCATTCAATACACCGTTCTTCGCCTGATTCACTACCTGGTCATTACCTTCGGCGTCCTCTTCGCCCTTAAGACTGCTTTCAATCTTGATTTGACGACGCTGGCTGTGGTCTTCACGGCTCTCTCTGTTGGAATAGGCTTTGGTCTCCAGTTCATCGCGGGCGATCTGGCCTCCGGGTTCATCCTTTTGTTCGAGCGGCCGGTGCGTATCGGCGACTTTATCACCATCAGTGATCGTAACAACCAGCGCGTCGAAGGCCGCGTGCAGAGCATCAATCTGCGAACCACCATCGTGATGACCAACGATCACATCGCGGCCATCATCCCTAATTCGAAACTGGTAAATCAGAATTTGATCAATTGGTCGTATGGCGAGCGACGGTCACGCATAGCGATTCCCGTAGGCGTTGCTTATGACGCAGATGTTGACCTGGTGACAGCAACCCTTCAAACGGCGGCAGAGGGTGTGGAGCATCTGTTAGAGGAGCCGAAGGCACGAGTTCAGTTTCTTGGTTTTGGCGACTACTCCCTGGACTTTCGTCTGCTCGTCTGGACGAACCGGCCGCGGCGCCATACACAGATACGCAGCGACATAAACTACCGAATTCATCGGCTCTTCAAAGAGAAGCAGATTGAGATTCCTTTCCCTCGTCAGGAGCTCCACTTCCGTGGCGACGCGGTTCAGTTCAAGAGTCTCGGCGATGACCCGGGGCCGGAAGAGATCCCGGAACACGAAGCGGACGCAGATGCAAGAAGGTGACATGCGGGGGATTTGATCATTGATTCATTGGGTCATTGATTTATCGTCAGTTCTCTGGCATCAACCACTAACGCGAACGAATCGATTGTTAAAAATGAATAAATGATCGGCTCAGTTCTCTGTGCCAGTGAATCCCGACCTACTTCCTTCCTGGTTCGCATTTTTGCGTTTTTCATTTTCGCATCTTTAGGATAGGCTAGTCGCTCGCCTGAGTGGCTGTTCATTCAGTGCCCCTCGTAGTAATCAAGCGAAACAGGTTTACGCGAAAGATGAGCACACTTCGGCCTCTACCTACACTCCGCCCGCCGGTATCCGACAAACGCGAGGCCATCCTCCGGGCGGCAACTCGCGTCTTCGCGCACAACGGCTATTTCAACTCAAAGGTCGCTGACATCGCCAGCGCGGCAGGCGTCGCCGATGGTACCGTCTACCTCTATTTCAAAAGCAAGGAAGAGATCCTCCATTCGATTTTCGATCGAAGCGTCGACAATGCCGTCAGTGAAGCACGCAAGCAGATCGAAGAGATTTCAGACCCGCGCGAAAAGCTGCGCCGCATCGCTCGTCTGCATCTTGAACGGCTGGGTGCTGATCGTGACCTCGCCGTGGTATTTCAGGTAGAGCTGCGCAGCTCCACCAAATTCATGGAAGAGTTTTCCGCCGCCGGCTTCGCCGAATACCTCACCCTTATTCGATCTGCCGTCGAAGAAGGACAGCAGACGGGTGTGTTTCGAAAAGAGCTCAATGCGACGGTTGGATCAAAGGTCTTCTTTGGCGCCCTGGATGAAATGGCCACCAACTGGATCCTCTCGAAACGTCGTTACAAACTTGCGCCGATGGCGGATCAGGTACTGGATATTTTTCTCAACGGAGTGAGCGCTGGAAAATGACCGCTGAGATCACAAAGACTCTGGACCACTCTACGGCTGCGGTCGACCGCTTGCCGCTCGAAGCGGATGAGCCAAAGACGCTAGTCGAGATGTTCGAGCGTACCGTGCGACTACACAACAGGCCCGATGCATTGAACTTCAAGAGAGGGGGCGAGTGGCGTTCGATCTCCTCGAATGACATGTTGTCGCGCGCGCGCGATATTGCTCTCGGCCTCTACTCTCTGGGAATACGCCGGGGCGACCGCGTCGCTTTGCTTTCTGAAAACTGCCCGGAATGGACTTTGACAGATGCAGGGTGTCTCTTCGCCGGCGCGGTCGACGTTCCTATTTACCCTACGCTGACACCTCCACAGGTCGCTTATATTCTGAACGATTCCGGCGCGCGCGTTTTGTTCGTACAGAACATCGCAAAATTTCAAAAGATTTGTGCAGCAATTGACGGCTGTGCCTCGCTCAGGCAAATAGTATTCTTCGACAATGACGGAGTGAGCGAACCGAACACGCTCTCATTCAAGCAGGTGGAAGAGCGCGGTCGTCAACTCGCGAACGAGCAGCCGCAACTCAGCAACGAGTTATCGCGGGCGGTCGAGCCCGAGAGTCTGGCCACAATCATCTACACATCGGGAACTACCGGCGAGCCGAAGGGCGTGATGTTGACCCACACCAATCTCACCACCAACGTGATCGATTCATCGGGTCATCTCTCGTTCTCTGAAGCGGACAGCGTTCTCTCCGTCCTTCCTTTTTCGCACGTGCTCGAACGGCTGGCGATGTACATGTACCTGCATCATGGGATGGGAGTCTACTACGCCGAGTCTATGGAAAAGATCGGCGACAATCTGCGCGAAGTCCATCCCACGCTGATGATCTGCGTGCCGCGGCTGTTCGAGAAGATATACGCGAAGATACAAGACAAGGCCTCGGAAGGCGGAAAGGTGAAATCTGCCATGCTTGTGTGGGCCGTCGGCGTGGGCAAGCAATACGCCACGCGTACGATCAGCCACCAAAAGGTCCCATTGATGCTTGCCCTCAAGTACAAAATCGCATCCAAGCTGGTTTTCTCGAAATGGCACGCGGGAGTAGGAGGCCGAATCAGATTGTTTGTCTCGGGTGGTGCGGCGCTTCCGGACGAGATCGCACTCGTATTCGCCGGCGCGGGCCTTCCAATCGTTCAGGGCTACGGATTGACCGAGACATCGCCTGTGATCTCTGCCGGGACGCTCGAAGACAATCGGATAGGAACTGTGGGCAAACCGATTCATAACGTCGAAGTGCGGATAGCTCCGGACGGAGAGATCGAAACGCGCGGGCCAAACGTCATGCAGGGCTATTTCAACAAGCCCGAAGAGACACGCGCGGTATTTACCGACGACGGTTGGTTCAAAACCGGCGACATAGGTACGCTGGACGGGGATGGCTTTCTGCGCATTACAGATCGCAAGAAGGAGCTATTCAAGACGTCCGGCGGAAAGTACATCGCGCCTCAGCCAATCGAGCAGATGATCAAGACATCTCGCTTTGTCAATCAGGTCGTGCTGGTGGGAAACGGTCGCAAGTTTCCATCTGCATTGATCGTGCCCGATTGGGAGCAGCTGCGTTCGTACGCCGACATCAAGGGTATCGATGCGCGAACGCCTGCCGAATTGATGAAACACCCTCGTATCCTCGATCTCTTTGAACGCCAGGTCGCTGGTTTCACGCCCGACCTGGCCCAATTCGAGCGGGTCAAGCGAATAGCGCTGCTCGAGAACGAACTGACAATTGAAGGCGACGAGCTTACCCCCACACTCAAAGTCAAACGACGCGTGATCGACGAGAAATATCGCGATACGATCGACCGACTCTATAGCGAGCCGGCACACACCTAAACGCGAGCGCCGCAAGTTCAACCGTAATGTCAGACACCGCGCTTACACTTATCATCAATCGAGTCCAACAAGAGGCGCGCACGATCCGGTCCTTCGATATGGTTCCTGATCGCCCTCACGAACCTCCCGCCGTCGCGTTCATTCCCGGCCAGGTTGCGGTGCTCGAAGCCAATGGCGAAAAGGCATACTTTGCGTTTGCCAGTGCACCCGAAGACACGGAGCTCGAGTTCCTGGTCAAGCAGGGGTTTGGCGCGGGCGGCGCAATCTACGATATGAAAGAAGGCGACCGCGTTGAGTTGGTCGAGATCGTGGGTCACGGCTTTGCCCTTAACGAGCACAAGGGCAGAGATCTGGTGTTTGTTGCTATGGGCACTGGAGTCGCCCCGTTGCGCTCAGCGCTGCGACACGTCTTGAAGCACTCTGCGGAGTTTGGCAAGCTGGTCGTGCTCTACGGCGCTCGCACGCCGAGTGATTTCTGTTACAGCGATGAGATCGATGCGTGGGAAGACGCCGGAGTCGAACTCAGGCAGGTAATCTCCCGTCCCGGCGACCACGATTGGTCCGGTCCCACCGGCTACGTTCAATCGTTGCTCGATCACGTCCTGCCTGATCTGTCCTCACCGGTGGCGCTGGTCTGCGGCTCGCGCGAGATGATCGATCAGACGCGAGGGCGCCTGTTGCAGATGGGATTCGCTTCCGAAGCAATACTGACGAATTACTGAGGCCGGACGGAAAAGACCTAGCCTGGGCTGCATTCGCCAACGCCTTCGGCGTCAGCGACCACCCTCAGGGAACTTTGATTTTCTTCGTCTTGTTCGCTCCGATAACTTCTATCCCTCTTTTGCCGATGATTCCCGTAAGCGACTTGAAGACGTGATATGGAGCAGTGACCGGTATGCCCAGGCCGGATGGGGTGCCGATCACTTCGATTCCCCAGTACTCAGGTTGTTGGATGTAGATCAATGGCCGGAGGCGCACGTCCATATTTAGATTCGGCTTGGTACCCGAAACGATCAGGAAGTAAGTCTTCGGCAGGATGCCGGGCCTCACTTCCGCTTTCGTGAAATTGATTCGACGAGACAGATGCAAATCGTTCTCGAGTCCAATTCCCATCATGCCTGAGCTCGCCGCTTTAGATTTCGCTGCTTTCTTTGTTTTTGTTGCCATCTGATGTGATCCTCCTTCGAGCGGGATGATGTGAGGCTAACGCGCTCACCTATTATCCAGGAGCTTTAGGGAACGTTGATCTTCTTTTTCTTCGTCTTGCCGATGACCTCTATCCCTTTCTTTCCGAGACTCCCATCCAACGACTTAAAGATGAAATATGGCGTCATCAGTGCGGGGCCAAAACCACTCATTGAGCCCCTCACCTCGATGCCCCAGTAATCCGGCTGCTGCACATAGATCAACGCGTCCAGTTCGACGTGCATGTTGGTATACGGTTTTTTACCCCAGACCAATAGGTAGTAGCTCTTAGGTTTGATTCCAGGCAGAACTATCGCTCCTGTGAAGTCTATCAATTGCGATGAGCCTCCGGTTCCCTTCGCGGCGGACTTTGCCTTCTTGGATTTCGACGCCGTGGCTTTCGTTGACTTGGTGGTTTTCGTTGGCATGTACTTGAGGCCTCCTGATGACGTGAGATGTGAGGCTAACGAGATTTGGCCTCGTTAGCGTGCGCGCGAGGAGTGAGACGTGGCTAACTTATTCTCTGGGGCGCGCCGATGTCAATGGTTGAAGTCCATCCACGAACATAGATGAGGCCAACGCCATGCTCACGATGATTTGAGTGTGTTAGTGAGATTTCGCGGCGCGCTCGCTCGATCGATAGGTCTGTCGGCTCAAACTGTCACGCTATCGAATTTGCAGTCGCCTACGCTACAATCCACCCCGCCCGTTGGGAAATTCAGTCAATATCACGCCAAGGATCAGGCCTACTTCATCTGCAGGAGAATTGGAATGCGCGTCAAACTTGCCAACACCCGTATCCTGATTGGTCTCGCGACCATCGTTGTCGTCAATTCGCTGTTCGTGGCTGTTATCGGTCCAATCGCCAAAGCGCGGACGGCGACCGGCAAGAGTCCTTTAACACACGAGACAATGTGGATGATGAAACGCGTCGGTGCCCCCACCCCGAGCCCTGACGGCAAGTGGGTTGTCTTCTCCGTTACCGAGCCGGCATATGACGACAAGGACCAGGTGTCGGATTTGTGGATCGTGCCTGCGGACGGAAGCGCGAAGCCGCGACGTCTCACGTTTACAAAAGGGGGCGAGAGCGGCGCCGCCTGGAGTCAGGATAGTCAGCGGTTGGCTTTCTCCGCCAAGCGCGAGGGCGACGAGGTCGCACAGATATATGTGATCGATGTCGCGGCAGGTGGCGAGGCGGTACGCGTCACTTCGCTCTCGACCGGAGCCAGAACCCCGCAGTGGCGACCCGATGGCAAGGCGCTGCTGTTCACGAGTACGGTCTACCCAGGCGCCGCAGACGAAGAAGCGAACAAGAAGATCGCTGCCGAGCGCAAGGCCCAGAAATACAGGGCGCGTGTCTATGAAAGGTTTCCAATAAGAAATTGGGACAAGTGGCTCGAAGACACGCAAGGCCACCTCTTCGTTCAGGGTCTTGAGCCGGGCGCGAAGGCAAAGGACCTGCTAGCTGGAACAAAGCTTGTGAACCAACCAGGCTTTGCCGGTCGCGTCACGGATTCTGGAGAAGAGTTTGACGCCATATGGACGCCGGACGGCGATGCGATAGTGTTTGTCGCTACTACTTCGAGAAATGCCGCCGCCTATGCCTCGGTAAACTCTGCCCTGTTCAAGATCAATGCCAATGGTGGCGAACCGGTTCAGCTCACCAAAGGCGCCGACAGCTTTAGTCGCCCGCTTATCCGTCCTGACGGTAAGGCGCTCTATGCAATCTTCAATGTTGAATCGAACGGCAAGGTATACAACCTGGATCGCCTCGCGAAATTCTCATGGCCCGAGATGGGAGCCCCTACGATCATCACCGCGAATTTTGATCGCGCGGTTGGAAACTATGCCCTGACACCGGACAGCAAATCGATCTACCTGACGGCAGAAGAAGCAGGGAACGAGAAGCTCTATACCCTTCCGTCGGCGGGCGGAGAAGTTCGCCTCGCGATGGACATGACGCGCGGCGTTTATACCGGAATGAAGATTCCCGACAGGGCCGCCTCGACGATAATTATCGCCAACTGGGAAAGCGCGATGAATCCGCCGGAAGTATTCCGACTCGACCTGAAATCACAGACGCAGCAACCGCTCACGACATTCAACGCCGACCGCGTCTCGCAGATCGACTGGCAGCCGCTGAGACACTTCTGGTTTACCAGCAAGGCAGGCAAGCGCATTCACAACATGATCGCGCTCCCGCCAAACTTCGATGAGAACAAAAAATATCCTTTGCTGGTGGTGATGCACGGCGGGCCACACAGCATGTGGCGAGACAACTGGGGATTGCGCTGGAACTATTATTTGCTGGGGGGACCTGGCTATGTGGTTCTGCTTACGAACTACTCCGGCTCGACCGGCTTCGGCGAAAAATTCGCGCAGAGCATTCAGGGCGATCCGTTCCTGGGGCCCGGCAACGAGATCAACGAAGGCGCCGATGAAGCGATTCGCCTGTTTCGTTTTGTTGACGGCTCGCGACAGGCGGCGGCCGGCGCAAGTTATGGCGGACATCTGGCGAATTGGATGCAGGCGACAACCACACGCTACAAGTGCCTGATCAGTCATGCCGGGTTGATCAATCTGGAATCTCAATGGGGCACGAGCGACACGATCTATTCACGTGAGATCAATAATGGTGGTCCTGTTTGGGAGCAGGGACCGATTTGGCGAGAGCAGAACCCGATTCGCTTCGCCAAGAATTTCAAGACGCCGATCCTGCTCTCTGTCGGTGAGAACGACTTTCGCGTGCCGCTAAATCAGACGCTTGAAAACTGGAGCGTACTTCAGCGCCTGCGTATTCCCAGTCGTCTTATCGTCTGGCCGGAAGAAAATCACTGGATACTGAAAGGTGAAGACAGCCGGTATTTCTATCAGGAAGTGTATGCGTGGTTGAAGAAGTATATAGGGGACTCGGTAACTCCGACTGCGGAGTAGCAGAGTGGCAAACTGACCGGTTTGCTTAACGCCACGGAGTCAGTATTAGGACAGGCGCAGCTGCGTGAGCGGGGCGACCCCCGACAATCTCGTCGTAAATTCAAAAGCAATCCACGAAACATCACGAAAAATCACGAAGAGGACTTCGTGTTCGGTCGTATGTTTCGTGGATCGATTCTCTCCACCGCTAACTCTCGTCGGAGCCGCGCTAAGATAAATAGTCCTATTCCTTCTTCACCACAGTCGTACTCTCATGAACGTGAGTATGACTGTCTTTTCCGCGTCCTCGCGACGCCAGAATCACGATCAGAATTAACGCTAGCAGGGCGATGCCGCCCAGAATAAACCAAAGCGGATCGACCCCCTGGACGGTTTGTTCTGTCTGTGTGGTCGTCGAGCTGCGTTGAGTGGATTGCACCTGCGCCGGAGCCGCCGGAGCCGGTTGGGACGCGGGCGGCGCGCTGTTTTGCGCTGAAGCCTGCCCCGCGATGGCTAACAGCATAGTACCCAGCATCATTACCATCAAGCTACGCGCTACCTCAGTTCTGATTCGTTTTATCATTCGAGTCTCTCCCGTTTCTAATCGAAATGCGCCATCGCGCCAATCGCTTTGTACAAGTGTTGCCGTTTTCGAAAAATGGCGTGGCAAATGCGATGCCAACGAACTCGGGCCGGAGGCTGAACAGGGTTAGACGTAGGAGACGCATAAACTTACGTCGGTCGCGAAGCTTCAGTACTGGCCGGTGGGCGTTCACGTCGACCGACCGCTTGTCGAACATTCCCCGCCCTTAGCCATACATAATTGAGGGCCGCGCCGGCACCTAGTACCCCGTAGCTGTTGAGAAGAACGGCCACGCGGGACCACGTGCTCGGCGGTCCCACAAATCGAGAGGGAACCTAGTTGGCCAGCTCATGCCGCTCCTGGTCGAAGATAATTGGTCCGCAGTTTCCGAAGTCTACATGGATCACACCAGGGGCTTACCGGCTGCTAACTCCCTGCATCCTTGCTGAATGAGCGTTCATTCAGTATCATAGCCTTCCTCGTTTGACCCCCGTTTCTGAAAGGTTACCTGCTTAATGCTTCGGATTGAAAAGGCGGTTGTGCTCGGCGCGGGCACGATGGGCGCGCAGATCGCCGCGCATCTGGCCAACGCGCATATCCCTGTCATCCTACTCGATATCTCGCCGCGCGAGTTGACGCCGCAAGAGCAAGCCAAAGGACTCACCCTCGAGTCAAGAGTGGTTCGCAATCGAATCGCGCAAGCAGGCCTCGAAGCGGCGAAGAAGGCAAAGCCTGCGGCGTTCTTTACGGCTGAGCTTGCCTCGCTCGTATCCGTAGGAAACTTCGATGACGACATGGCGAAGATCAAGGACGCAGACCTGATTATCGAAGCGGTGGTCGAGAATCCTGAGATCAAACGACGCCTTTACGAACGCGTGGAAGAGTTTCGCCGTCCCGGCTCGATCGTGGCTTCCAATACAAGCGGCATCCCCATCCGGCAACTCGCCGAAGGAAGATCGGAAGATTTCCGCCAACACTTCCTTGGAATTCATTTCTTTAATCCTCCACGTTATTTGCACCTGGTGGAAATTATCCCCACCGAGTGGACCAAGCCCGAAGTCTCCTGCTCAATCGCGGGTTTTCTCGATCAACGACTGGGAAAAGGCGTAGTGCCCGCCAAGGACCGTCCCAACTTTATTGCCAACCGCATCGGGACCTTCGGCGCGATGGTCACGATCAAGACGATGCTCGACGACGGTTATTCGATCGAAGAGGTCGACAAGATGACCGGCCAGGCGGTAGGCCGTCCAAAGTCTGCTACGTTTCGAACATTTGATCTCGTCGGCCTCGACGTCTTTGGCCACGTCGTCAAGAACCTTTACCAGGCGCTGCCCGAAGATGATGAGCGCGAAGTATTCGTCGCTCCTGAGTTCCTTACACAAATGATCGGTAAAGGCATCCTTGGCAACAAGACCAAAGGCGGCTTTTATCGTAAGCAGAAGGGCGAAGGCGGCAAACCGGAAATCTGGTCCCTGGAGCACGCGACTCTCGAATATCGTCCGGCGCAAAAGGTGAAGCTGCCCGCGCTGGAGATGGCCAAGAACATCGAGAACACTCCGGAGAGATTGAAGGCGCTGGTATGGTCCAAAGATCGTACGGGCGACTTTCTCTGGAAGACGATGTCACGGACGCTTCGTTACGCCGCGAATCGCATCCCGGAGATCGCAGACACGATCATTGAAATCGATCGAGCGATGAAGTGGGGCTTCGGCTGGGAACTCGGAATTTTCGAATCGTGGGACGCCATCGGTGTAGAGAAATCCGTCGGGCGAATGAAAGAGGAAGGGCAAGGCATTCCGCAGAACGTGCAGAAGATGCTCGATGCAGGCGCGACCTCTTTCTATAAGAACGAAGCCGGCCAGCGGTCGTATTTCGACTTTGCGAAGGGCCAGTACGTTCCCGTTCCCGACCAGCCCGGCGTCATCGTCTTGAAATCTGTGAAAGAACGTACCGGCGTCATTAAGAAGAACGCCGGCGCGTCTCTGATCGACATCGGCGATGGCGTCGCATGCCTCGAGTTTCATTCGAAGATGAACTCCATCGGCGGCGATACCTTGCAGATGGTGAAGCACGCGCTCTTCGAAGTCGAAAAGAATTTTGTGGGATTGGTGGTAGCCAATCAAGGGGTCAACTTTTCCGTCGGCGCGAATCTGATGCTTCTGCTGCTGGAAGCGCAGGAAGAGAATTGGGACGAGATCAATCTCATCATTCGCGCTTTTCAAAACGCCACCATGAGTTTGCGCTATTCACCGAAGCCGGTGGTAGTCGCACCATTTCAGATGACCTTCGGCGGAGGTTGCGAAATGGCTTTGCACGGCGACCGCGTACGCGCGGCGGCCGAAACCTATATTGGCCTGGTAGAGGTGGGAGTGGGTTTGATTCCTGCCGGCGGCGGGACGAAAGAGATGGTTGTGCGCGCGCTGGATGCTATCCCCAAAGGCGCGGATGACGCTGATCCCTTTCCCTTCGTCAAACGCGCTTTTGAGACTATCGCCATGGCTAAGGTCGCAACTTCTGCGGAAGAGGCTCGCGGCTTTGGATTTCTCAGCGCCGACGACTCGATTTCGATGAACTCGGATCGACTGATCGCGGATGCAAAGCAGGAAGTTCTCGCTCTTGCGTCCTCTGGCTATGTTGAGCCGCAACAGCGCACCGACGTGCTGGCGCTCGGTCTTCCGGCCCTCGCAACGCTCAAGCTGGGAATACATCAGATGAAGCGCGGCGGATTTATCTCCGACTACGATGCCATGATCGGCGAAAAGCTGGCCCGCATTCTAACTGGCGGCGATTTGAATCACCCGACGCGCGTCAGCGAACAATACCTGTTGGACCTCGAGCGAGAAGCGTTCCTTAGTCTTTGCGGTGAACGCAGGACCCAGGAACGCATAGGGCATATGTTGAAGAGCGGGAAACCGCTCCGGAATTAGTCCAAAGTCCAATGTCCAATGTCCAAGGTCAGACCGGGGAACCGATCCTTCTGACTTTGGGGGTTGACCTTTGAACGATCAGACTTTGGACATTGGACATTGGACTTTGGACACGACGTTATGAGAGATGCACTAATAGTTTCGTCCGTGCGGACTGCTGTGGGGAAGGCCCCTAAGGGCACCCTGCGCGATATGCGACCCGATGAAATGGGGGCGGCTGTAATCAAAGAGGCCATTGCGCGCGTCGAAGGTTTGCAGCCTTCAGAAATTGAAGACGTGATAATGGGCTGCGCAATGCCCGAAGCCGAACAGGGAATGAATGTCACGCGATCGGCCGCGATTCGCGCAGGCTTGCCGGTTGAAACCAGCGCAATGACGATCAATCGGTTCTGTTCGTCAGGGCTCCAGTCGATAGCACTGGCGGCCGACAAGGTCCGCACCGGCGGGGCGGAAGTCATCGTAGCCGGCGGGCTCGAGACGATGTCTATGATCCCTATGGGCGGCCACACGATTCGTCCAAATCCGTACCTGGTCGAGCACTATCCTGATTTCTATCTGAACATGGGCCTGGCAACGGAGAACGTGGCGCGCAAGTTCGAGATCTCGCGTGAGGAGCAGGACGCCTTCGCGTTTCAGTCACACGAGCGCGCCGCAGCCGCACTTGATGAAGGCAAGTTTAAGGACGAGGTCGTTCCTCTGACTGTTACCTTTGAGGAGCTCGATGAGAAAGGTCGCAAGACCAGCCGCGAAGTAGTATTCGAGAAAGACGAGGGCGTGCGTCGCGACACCTCGGTTGAAGGCCTGGCGAAGTTGAGACCCGCATTTCACGTCAAGGGAACGATCACCGCCGGCAATGCTTCGCAAATGTCTGACGGAGCCGCCGCAGCCGTTGTAATGTCCGATGCGAGGGCGAAGGAGCTCGGTTTGAGACCCCTCGCGCGCTTCGTGGCGTATGCGACCGCAGGCTGTCCTCCTGAAGAGATGGGAATCGGCCCGGTGTTTGCTATACCAAAGGCCCTGAAGCTGGCCGGGCTCACACTGGACCAGATAGATTTGATCGAGCTCAACGAAGCTTTTGCCGCGCAATCTTTGGCGGTCATCAGAGAACTTGGTCTCGATCCCAGAAAGGTCAACGTTAATGGAGGCGCGATTGCCCTCGGACATCCGCTCGGATGCACTGGGGCCAAGCTGACGGCAACCATCTTGCGCGAGCTCGAGCGCCGCGGTGGCCGATACGGAATGGTCACCATGTGTGTCGGCGGCGGGATGGGCGCGGCCGGAATTTTTGAGCGAATTTAACTTTTTTCCAGAAGGAGACTCATAGTGAAACCATTGAAAGCAATTTTTGCGCTGGCGCTTTTGCCGGCGTTCCTCTTCGGATGCTCTAAGTCTGCGACGAACACCAATTCGTCGAACACCAGCAGCAACACTAAAGCATCCAGTTCACCAGCCACGACAACCAGTACCCCAGCTACAACAAGTAGCACTGGTTCTTCTTCGGACGCCGGACAAACCTATACGCATGCTGAGGGCGGCATTCAGTTCACCGCGCCCGCCGGCTGGAAATCAAAGAACGAGGGAGATTCGATGACACTCTCTACGCCGGATGACTCGCTTTCGGTAGTCTTCTGGGTTCCCGCCGCTGCCGATTTCGAGAAGGCCATTGATAGCCTGGGCGACGAGTTAGAGAAAGTCATCAAGAATTCGAAGATGACCTCTCCCGGTCAAACATCCACGCATAATGGCATGCCAGCTTACACCGCTGCCGGCACTGGCGAAGTCAACAACGAGCAGATCGCGTGGGAAGTCGACATGCTGAAGGCCAAGAAGCCGGTGGTGATGCTTACCTTCGCCGCACCCGCGGAATTCGAGAAACATGAGCGCGAATACAAGAACCTCGTAGACAGCATTAAGAAGGTGGAGTAAGGAACCGGGCATCTCTCAGGTGGGGCCGATTGTCTCCGATCGCAACTACTCGGAGTTTCGGCCTCACTGAGACAGTTTAGAGTCTCTGTTCCTTAATCGACAGGACTCGGATTGATAGCTGCTAGACGAAAGGAAAGTTTTTATGTCAGCCGTAGCCGAAGAGAAGCTGGTCATTAAGGGTGGTGGTTTCCTGATCGAGGAACGACAGCCCGAAGAGATTTTCACGCCCGAGGACTTTACCGAGGAACATCGGATGATCGCCGATACTACCCGGGAGTTTATCGACGGCGAGGTCAGGGGAAACATCCCTCAGCTTGAAAAGCACGACTGGGAGCTTGCGCGTAAACTGATTCACAAGGCGGCGGAACTCGGTCTGGTGGGCGCGGTCATTCCCGAAGAGTACGGCGGGCTTGGTCTCGATCAAACCAGCGGCGTCGTAGTCGCCGAGAACTTCGGACGCGCTGCATCATTTGCCGTGACGTTTGGAGCTCAAACCGGAATTGGAACTCTCCCCATCGTTTATTTCGGAAGCGAAGAGACGAAGAAAAAATATCTGCCGCGCATTGTCACCGGCGAGCTGGTCCCCGCCTATGCATTGACTGAAGCCGGTTCAGGCTCCGATGCGCTGGCGGCCAAAGCGACTGCAAAATTGAGCGAGGACGGGAAACATTACATCCTGAACGGCGAGAAGATGTGGATCAGCAACGCGGGTTTTGCGGATCTCTACGTAGTCTTTGCCAAAGTCGATGGAGATAAGTTCAGCGGCTTTGTGGTGGAAACCGGCGAAGGAGTCAAGACCGGCGCCGAAGAGCACAAGATGGGAATCAAAGGCTCGTCCACGCGCGCAGTGATTCTCCAGGACGTGAAAGTCCCGGTCGAGAACCTTCTCGGCGAAATCGGCAAGGGTGCAAAGATCGCATTCAACATTCTCAACATCGGCCGATTCAAGCTGGGGGCATCGTGCGTCGGCGGTATGAAGCTGATGATCCACGAGTCGGTCCGCTATGCGAACGAACGCCATCAGTTCGGAAAACCAATCTCGTCGTTCGGTGCGATCAAGGCAAAGCTTGCTGAAATGGCGATTCGCACATGGGTAGGCGAGGCGATGACCTATCGCACGGTTGGCTTGATTGAATCCGCCATAGGCGACACCAAGGACCCGGAGGCGAAGCTTCGTTCGATCGAAGAGTACGCGGCGGAGTGCTCGATCATCAAAGTCGCGCTTTCGGAGTATTGCGACTTTGTGGCCGACGAGATGGTCCAGATTTACGGTGGCTATGGATACTCTGCCGACTATCCGGCAGAGCGCGCGTATCGCGATTCGCGAATCAACAGGATCTTCGAGGGCACCAACGAAATCAATCGAATGCTGATCCCCGGTATGTTGATGAAGCGGGCTATGACGGGAAAGCTGGCGCTTCTTCCCGCTGCGCAAGGGTTGATGGATGAGATCCTGACGCCTTCGATGCCGAGCCTGGATGAAGACGAAGGCGTGCTGGCCGCTGAGATGAAGTTGGCCCAGAACGCCAAGAAGGTAGCGCTTATGACCTTGGGAACCGCGGCGCAAAAATACATGATGGCCCTGGCGGACCAGCAGGAGATACTGATGGGCGTGGCGGACATCATCACCGACGCGTACGCCATGGAGTCCGCAATTCTGCGCGCGCAAAAGCTGGCGTCGGCCCAGGGAGCAGACTTTGCGGCACGATACATAGACATGACTCGTGTCTTTTGTAATGACGCGGTCGAGCGCATCGACGCGCACGGTAAGAACACGCTCGCGGCCATGAGCGAAGGCGACGAATTGCGCACGCTCCTCGCCGCGTTGCGTCGCTTCACGCGTCTGACGCCGATGAATACCATCGCCGCGCGTCAAACCATCGCGGACGTTCTGATCAAGGCGAACCGGTACGTGTACTGACGTGGGTGCCGGGGGCCGGGTACCGGGGGCTCAAGTTAATCCAGGAAAGGAACGGTTAGAGGACGTATTAGTTTTCATTAGCCACCCATGATCATGTGGTCCGAGAACTCAATCTCAGATCACAGATTTCAGATCTCAAATTTGAGATTTCAATTTGAGATTGTAATGAGGGGCCCAGTCGATGGGCCGGAGGGGTGGTTGAAGATGAAATACTCTCGCTTTGAAGAATTGCCGGTGTGGCAAGCGGCAATTGAGCTCGCGCTTAAGACATATGACTTTACTGACAAGCTCAGGTTTCGGGGGCGAGCAGGACTAAGAAACCAACTAGAGCGGGCTGTTCTTTCCATTTCGAATAACATTGCTGAAGGGTTCGAGAGAGGAACGACAAAGGAGCTTCTGACTTTTCTCTATATTTCCCGAGGCTCGGCCGGAGAAGTACGATCGATGTTGTGTTTGATGGAACACTTCTCGGCTTCCGACCATTTCAAATCTGAAATTTCAAATTTGAAATCTCGAGTGGAGAGCATCAGCAGGCAACTACGTGGTTGGGTGGACGCGCTGCAGAACTCGGATATCAAAGGCCAGCGATACTTGAACGATAGTTCACGTCGCGCAACGCAAAGTAAGCGCGAGAAGAGTGACTACGCAGACGAGTTCCGCCGTATTCAAATGGAGAACATCGAGCGCACCCGTAAAAAGAGGGCGAGTGTCGACTAGCCAGGCATATTGAATCATCGAGTCATTGTTTCATTTGTTCATTGAAGGACGAAATGACTCAATCGAATGAATGAACAATTGAATCAATGAAGATCGTCCCCATCATCGTTCCCACTCCTTTTTATGTCGGACCGGTCAATTGCTATCTGATCGCCGAAGACCCGCTCACGCTAATCGACACAGGCCCGAAGACTAAGGAAGCGGTAGAAGCGCTTCGCGAAGGATTGCGCCGCGCCGGAGTTCGCGTATCCGATCTACGGAGGATCGTACTCACGCATGCGCACGAAGATCATTGCGGTCTGGCGCGCACCCTGCGCGACGAAGCCAAGGAGGCTGAAGTTCTGGTGCATGCCTGGGAGACCGGACATCGCGTCGGCCGACTCGAATACGAAGAGCACAGGCAACTCTTAGTGCGAGCCGGCGTGCCTCAGGACGAGATACAGGCGATGCGCCGAATGTACGGGGCCCTGCGCACCTACGCAGATGCGTTGGAGGACAACCAGTACAGCGAACTGAAGGATGAGATGGAACTCGAGTTCACGACCGGGAGTTTGCGGGTCGTGCATACGCCGGGCCATACGCCGGGATCCTGTTCATTTTTTAGAGAGGCCGACCGAACAATAATTGCCGGCGATTGCGTCTTAAAGCGCATCACACCGAACCCGATTCTCTCCCCTGATCCGATTGATCCTGCCAGACGATTTCATTCGCTTGAGGAGTACATGGTCAGCCTTGCGAGGCTGCGCAGTCTCTCTCCAACGCTCGTGTATGGCGGCCACGGTGACTCGATAAACGATTACGAAGAATTATTCACCCGCTACGTTCGAGCTATCCGCGAGAGGCAGTCGGAGGTCATTCGACTGATTCCGAAGTCCGGAGCAACGGCGTGGGATATCGCGCGCGAGCTTTTCCCGGGAACAGACGACGTCCACCGCTTCCTCGCCGTCTCAGAGTCGGTCGCCCACTTGGATCTGGCAAATTCAGAAGGAAAGCTCGCCGTCGAGATTGGCGACGGGCGGGAAGTGTACCGGAAGGCCTGACCAACGAAGAGCTGTCCAAAGTCCAAGGTCGGTTTCAAGTTTAGGGTTTCGGGTTCGAGCATTCGTGCGAGTGACTAACTTAGCTTGGAACCTGAAAACTGGCTTTGGACTTTGGACTTTGGACTCAAATGGTCCGGGATTTTTGGAACCGGATGGGCCTTCGGGCGTGACAGTCAAAAATCTCTCTGGAGGATTTCTGTCCATGAAACCAAGAAATGTGCTTTTGCTGTTCATTCTCGTCATAGTCGCCAGTGCGGCCGCCATGGCGCAAACGACCCCAATAACTCCCGCAACCGAGGCGACTCCATCGACACCGAGAACTCCCGCGACTCCACGGACGTGGTCAGTGCAGCCCGCCGAGCCGATGAACTTTTCGTTCCTCTTCGATGGCTCGAGCTATATGGGGATCGTCCCCGAAGACATTAATAAAGAGAACATGGGCCGCTATGGCTTGAACTCACCGAAGGGTGTTGGCATCAGCCAGGTGTCGGAGGGCAGCCCTGCCGAAAAGGCCGGGTTGAAAAAGGGCGATGTCATTTTGCAGTTTGACGGCGAAGCGATTACCAGCAATCGCAAGTTGCTGCGTTTGATCGGCGAGGCCGCGCCGGGTCAGACCGTGAGGCTTACGATCAGCAGAAATGGGTCCGACCAACATGTCAGCGTCACGCTTGCCGAGCGCGAAGACCGTTCGCGCGGACTCAGAGCGATGACGCCGGAATGGCGCAACATTCCGCAAGCGCCCAACGCTCCCCAGGGGCCGCAAGTATGGGGCAACGCTCCCGAGGCATTCGCGTATACGTTCGGCAGCAACCGTCGAATCGGGATCACCACTACTTCCTTGACAAAGCAGCTGGCGGATTATTTTGACGTCTCGGGCGGACACGGACTGATGATAACCTCAGTCAGCGAAAACAGCCCGGCGTCTAAAGCCGGATTGAAGGCGGGCGATGTCGTCACAGAGATAAACGGCGAGAAGCTCGAAGACACCGATGATTTCATTCGTGCGCTCAATCGCAGGGATGACGGCGAAGTAACCTTGACGATTATCCGTGACAAGTCGCGGCGTACGATCAAGGTGACGCCCGAGAAGCGGCCAGCGCCGAGCTTTAATTTATCAGAGCTTCAAAGCCTTCCGTCCCTCAATCGAATGGTGGTTCCTCGAAATCTTATGAAGCTTCAGAACTTCAAAATTGCTCCGTTTCCCAGTTTCCAGAACTTCGTGTTGCCCAAGATGGACAAACTCATCGTCCCGCGCGTAATAACTCTCCCACGCATTGAGTCACTGATGCGATCCGGGGTTGTCGATTACGAGTAAGAGGGAGAAGTAACGCGTCAACGCCGACGGCGTTCGCAAATGTCAGCCCAGGGCAACGCCCTGGGCAACTTGGGTTAATTTCCGGTTCAACGCTGAAAGCGTTTTCCAACACTTTCAGTGTTGCCACAATACTTCGCGTGGTTATTACCCAGGGCGTTGCCCTGATGCGCTGGAGCTCGCGAACGCCGTTGGCGTTTTATTACTACGGCTGCGTCAGTTTCTTCCTCGCTTCCACTGCCTTCGCGTATGCATCGCACGAAGTGTCGTTGATCTTTATGGCGGCGTCGAGTTCCCTTAATGCTTCATCCTTCCGCTCAAGAAACTCGAGGATCCCTCCCATCGCCTGATGTGACCGGGTAATCAAACAACGATCAGTATCCGGCGCAGCACGCTGCACTGCATTGCGATAATTTGTCAGGGCCTTGTTTAGTCGCGAGCTCTGCACGTCTTCGTCTGTGGCGTCGCGGGCTGAGAGGCTTGCCGTTTCTGCCAGCGAGAAGAACACGCGCGGCTCATCGGGAAACTCACGCAGTAGTGCGAGCAGGCGATTCTCAGCCGCAGCGTAATCCTTCAACTGGACCAGCTTATCCACTTCAAGCAGCTTCCTCACGAGCGCGGCGTTGGGCAACGATGTCACAGACGCGGCCTGCTCAGTCCGTGACTCTCGCGCCTTGCGCGCGGCAATCGCTCGCTTGCGGGGCGCATCCGCCTCTTCCAGGCGGCGAAGCTCACGCGCCACGTCAAACGAGGCGATCATGTCGGCAAGCGAGTTGCCGATGTCGAAGCCTGACGACTCGACTCCGCGCAACTGATCGGCGAAGTAAAAGTCCAGCACCGCACCGTTTTCATAAGCTTCTGCCAGTCTCGCGATGGCCTCGTCGGTAACCGCCGTACGCGCCGACTCCAGGTCCTTCACGATTTGGCTCCGCACAGCGGGATCAGTAGTCTTTTCCAGACGTCCGCGCGCGTCGCGAGCCAGGGCATCGAGTCGCGCAGTTTCTTCTAGGCGGACATCGGCCGCGGTTCCAAGCGACCGCGCCACAGTCAATAAGACATCGGGCGATACCTGCATCCCAGCTTTGGCGCGCTCGTCAAGCAACTGTTTGATCGGGTCCTTGCGGGCTGAGATGTCACGATTGAAGCGTACGACAAGCGGATCTATCACGTACTGTAAATACGCTCGACGCACTTCGGGCGACATTGCGTAGTCGTCTCGTCCCGGGCAGATTCGTTTCGTCTCGTCACAGTAAGGAATGGTGATGAAGTAGTCATCGGCTATTACGCGGAAATTGATTGCGCCGGGCGCCGCCAAAAGGTCCGGCACAATGACGAACCGTCTCTCGTGCTGTCGCGATGTGAAGGTCTGCGTGACGTCTTTCTTGCGTCCACCGGCGCCGGGCGATTTAATGGGAATCCGTTCAACGGTTGTCGTGATTGGTCTGGTGTTGAGATACGAGAGGATTGATCTAACCATCTCAACGGTCGAGCGCCGTAAACGATCGCCTTCGGTCTGGACGGACCTAACATAGCCAGGCATCCGTTCATCGAGTCCCGATTTGCGATAAAACTCTCGGACCAGTGGAGCGAAATCAAGGACCTCCAGCAATCCGCTGGGAAGATCGTCCGAGCGCACGGGTTCTTCCAGTCCCGGTGCAGCTCCGAGCGCGTAGGCCAACGAGACATAACGAGCGGCCTGCTCAGCCGGAGCAAGGTCCTTGCCGTTGGTATCGCGCAGCTTATTGCGGTCATAGAAGTAGGCCATTCGCCTGCGCAGCTCTGGATCCAGATTCGCCAGGTCCCTTCTTAACTGCGCCCTAAATGCTGAGGGCTCCTCGCCCGCCGGTGTCGGATCAAAACCCGCGGCGTCGAGCGCCGCCATCATTACTATCAGTCGCGGTTCAGGCCGGATCTGCACGCCGGCCTCCGAGAGATCGAACATACCCTGGCGCGGAAGTGCGGGCTGCTGTACCGGTGTGCGTGACGGAGTTGGAGTCGGCGAGGCGGTCGTTTTCGGCTGTGCAAATATTGCGTTGCCGACTAACAGCATTAGGCCAATAGCGAGATAGAGTTTTTTCATAAGACAGTAGAACCTGCAATCATCAGGTCAGAAGTCAGAAGTGTGATCCAGAAAAACCGTTGCCCGTGTCACTCAGGCTTGGGTGGGTCGACCTGGGGATTTTGGTCTTCCGTGAACTTTTCTCCCGGCCCATCAGCGGCGATTAGATTCTTTCGGCGCTTCTGTCGCGCGCGGAGAAAACGTAATGTTAGCGGATAGGCTGCGAGTGAACAAACGACGGAGAGCACCATCCCGCCGATCGCGAAAGAGAGGATTACGCCGCCGCTGCGGCTGAATAACTTCCCCCACCATTCGCTCGTCAACAAATGAGGGCTCTTCAAAAGCTCAACGCTTTCCGCTGGCAGCGCGAGCGGCCTTCCCATCACGATCGCGCCTATCGCATACGAGAGTAGGATTATGGGGACCAGCGTCAGGAACGGGTTGTTTACGAAAGTGCCGGAATAAATGGCCACCTTATTGAAGCGGAATGCCAATGCAATGGCGGTTGCAAGGATTGTGTGTAAACCGAGGAAGGGCGAGAAGGCGATGAAGACGCCTATGGAAAAGGCAAGCGCCGTCCGCTCCGGCGGATCATCGATCGCGAGCAGACGGCGGATGGCGGCGCGAAACATGAATGGGTGTCAGGTGTCGAGTGTCAGGGTCGGTAAGACCGTCCACTGGCCCCCGGCACCTGATGCCCGGCCCCTATTTAAAGCTGCTGAGCGCGTCGGATTCGTTTTCGTAAACGTCGAATACGGTCAGTAGTTTGGTAATGCCCAGGAGGTCCTTGAGTTTGTTGGTGAGACTGAGGAGCTTGAGCTGTCCCTGCTCTTTGTTGATCGAGGTAAAGCTCGATACCAACTCGCCGATGCCGCTCGAATCGATGTACCCAACTCCGCCCAGATTCAAGAGGATCTTTTTCTTACCCTCCTCCAACAGTCTCCTGATCGTCCCTCGGAGTGCGACTGAGCCTTCACCGATCGTTATCTTTCCGTCCATATCCAGGATTGTGATGTCTCCAGCCGTACGCTCTTTGATACTAAGTTCAGCCATTTCTGAATCTCCTTATGAGAAATTGAAGATTGCCTATCGCTTCTTCGTCATTCGCACCACGGTGCCGCCATCCGGATGCCGAGACCATTGCACCTCGTCCATGAAATTGCGCATGAACAGGATCCCGCGTCCGGACGTTTTCATAATGTTCTGCGGATCGGTCGGATCAGGAACACTCCCCGCATCGAATCCTTCGCCCTGGTCCCTTACTGTAATTTCAATCGCCCCGGGCAGCCTCTTGAAACCGATCTCAACCGTCTTCGCATAATCGCGACGGTTACCGTGCAGCACGGCGTTCGTTACCGCTTCGCGCACGGCCATGTCGATTCCATAAGCAGCGTCGTCGCCAAGCCCCGAGCGCTTCGCGAACTCTTTCGCAGCCAAGGTAGCCTCTTCAATGGCCTCAATTCGGCTCGGCAGTGCGAGTTCAGTCGTCTCCTCGGTCAACTAGGCGTGGCCTTTCCAAGAGCCGTCCGGGTACGGCTACGTAATACAGGATTCGAAAAGCGAACCGGAAGACTTGACGGTTTAACACGCGCGGAGAGCGCATGTCAAGAAACGGTGGCTGAGAGGATAGTAGGACGCAATACGACTAGGTGGCGATCCTGCGAAACACGGCGAATCGAAAGCCCTTGATGTGACGTATGCCCAGATACTGGACCTGCGGCGCGCCGTATTCGTTTGTTACCGGGTAAATTTGTCGCGGCCGAAGTTCGTCGGGCAAATGTCCAAGTCCGTGCGGGAAGAGCGATCTATGTTCGCTTGAGTTCACCTCAATCAATATGAGGCTCAAGGGTTCAACAGAAGCCATGGACCACGCATTTTCGATCTGGGTCCGTACCTTTGCGCGCGCGATTTCACGCTCGCTGTCTCGGCTTTGCCCGAAAGCGGTTACCGAAAGCGCAAGGGCCAGTGCGATGATGTTAATTGTTTTCATTGGTGTGAATACCTGAGGATAGGAGGTGGGTTCAGTCTGTTGGACGACAAGCTACGGCTTGTCGCTCGGCGAATAGCCTCATGAAGGGCAGAATGCCCGGCAGGAAGGGTCTGTGATGGTGCGCTCTTCGCCTGGCGCAGCAGTTTTGAAGGTCTCTTTGCGATGACCGCAGAGACTTGAGCAATCAGCGAGCCAGTCACTGCGCTCCTGACTAACGAATGCTGCGGCGAGACAAATCGCGCGCAGATTTTTGGAAAGGGCGTGCTGTAGAATGATTTGTTATGAAGATTCGGTCCGCTAAAGGGGTCCGCGGTGAATTGAGACTTCCCGGCGACAAGTCTATTTCGCACCGGGCAGCAATCATCTCCGCTCTCTCTCTTGGGAGCGCTCGAATCTCTAACTTCTCGACCAGCCTGGATTGCATGGCGACACTCAATTGCCTGCGCGACCTGGGCGTCAGGATCGACGTCGACGGAGCCAACATCGTCATCGAAGGCGTCGGGCTACAGGGACTGCGCGCTTCTTCAAAACCGCTTGATTGTGGGAATAGCGGGTCGACCATGCGCCTGTTGGCAGGGGTCCTGGCTGCTTATAACTTCGTCTCGACAATGACGGGAGATGCGTCTTTGCGCTCGCGTCCGATGAAGAGAATCATCGAGCCGCTTGAGTTGATGGGAGCGCGAATTAGCTCGGAAGAAGGGCGCACGCCATTGCGAATCGAAGGCCGGCGAAAGCTGAAAGCGATCAGCTACCGAATGGCTGTCGACAGTGCCCAGGTCAAATCCTGCATCCTGCTGGCCGGTCTCAACACGAAGGGGCGCACCCAGGTGATCGAACGTTCAGGGGCGACGCGTGATCATACGGAGCGTATGTTGCGCTGGCTCGGCGTTCCGGTTTCAGTTGAAGCAATAGAGAACGATGGCATGTCACTACAGGCGGTCTCGGTTGAGGGACGAGCGCAATTCAACGCTCATCGCGGGACAGTACCGGGAGATATTTCCTCGGCTGCTTTTTTCATCGCTGCGGCCGCCCTCCTGCCCGGATCGAAGTTGAAAATCAAAGACGTCGGGATGAATCCGACGCGTACGCGAATGCTGCCTTTGCTTCGCTCGTTGGGCGCCGACGTGCGTGTAGAGTCCGTCAAGTCGGATGCGAGCTGGGCGTGGCAGGATTTTGACGAGCCATTTGGAGACATTCTGGTTTCTGGCGGCGCCGGACTCGCTCCATCCGGGCCGCAACCTTCCAATGTACTGAGTGGGGAGGTGATCTCGCAGGTGATCGACGAGCTGCCGATGCTCGCTGTTCTTGGATCCCAGGTAATGGGCGGGATTTCGATCCGCGATGCCGCGGAGTTGCGCTTAAAGGAATCCGACAGAATACGAGCGACCGTTGAGAATCTGCGCGCCATGGGAGTCAACGTCGAAGAACACGACGACGGACTGACCATTCGCGAGCGCTCGCCTCTGCGCGGCGCAAAGCTCGATGCGCACAATGATCATCGCATCGCTATGGCTTTTACGATTGCAGCGCTGGCCGCCGAGGGCGAATCTGAGTTGATAGGGGCGGAGTGCGTGGGCGTGTCATTTCCCGAGTTCTTCGATTTGCTGGAGACGGTGGTAGAAAGATGAGTGCACGCGCAGAGCCAATCGTCATTACCGGGTTCATGGGAGCCGGCAAAACAACCGTGGCGGCTGCTCTTGCCGAGCGACTCAGATGCCGGATGGTTGATCTGGATCAATTCATTGAAAGGCGCGAGGGCCGCGCTCCCCAAATAATTATTGATGAAGATGGAGAAACCCGATTTCGAGAGATCGAGACGGAGGCTTTACGTGAAGTCCTTCAAACAAGCGATGCTCGCGTCATCGCTCTCGGCGGCGGCACGTGGACCCTCGAACATAATCGCACTCTAATAGGTGAGTATGATGGCTACGTGCTCTGGCTCGACGCGCCCTTTGAGTTATGCTGGCAGAGAATCGAACGTGAAATTAACGTCCGGCCGCTCGCGCGTGACCGAGCCAAAGCTCATGAGCTTTATGATGAACGGCGCAAGCCGTATCGGCAGGGAACGGTGCTCGTACCAGTCGATGAAAGCAAAAGCCCGGAGGCGATTGTCAATTGGATCGTAAGTTTTTGGCAGTACACACGGAGACCAAGGTGGCCGGGCGATGCTGCGGATGAAAACGCTTATGACACTGAGAAACGCTGATAACTGGAAACATCTGGCGCGCTGGCATGGCGACGGCTACTACACGCTACAGACCGAAGACACAGGGGATGTGCCCGTGCGGCTGTTCCTCACACCGTCCCTGCTCAACAACACCGAAGACATTATCTATCGACAGATAGTAAACGCGACTCGCTTTCCTGGCGTCAGGCTGGTCGCGATCACGCCGGATTCGCATTACGGTTATGGCGTTCCGGTTGGCTGCGTGATCCTGACTGACATCGACTCAGGCGCGGTGGCGATGGGACCAGTGGGCTACGATATTGGATGCGGCATGGTGAGCGCGAAGTCCAAGGTTCCGGTCGAAGCCGCGACTGCGGAGAATCGGCTCAAGTTCAATCGGGCCGTGATGGAACGGGTCAACATGGGCGCCGGTGGCAAGAGCGTTAAGCTGGGAAAATTGGACGAGCGAGAGTTCAATAACCTGGTCCGAGGCGGGGCGGAATATTACGTTGAGAAGTATGGCGCAACTTTCGATCGTAGTCGTGCCGAACGCCATCGGATGCCGGTCGATGATTCGTGGGAGATCCCATGGGGAGGCCGAGGCAGACCCGAGCGCGGGTTGGATCAGCTGGGATCACTCGGCGGCGGCAATCACTTCATCGAACTTCAAAGGTCCGAAGATACCAATACCCTGTTTGTGCAGGCGCACACGGGCTCTCGCGGATTCGGTCACGGGCTGGCAACAAATTATTTTGAACTTGCTAAGACGGAAAGACCGGATGCGACTGATATCGATCTCGGTTACTTCACTCCGCACTCTCGCTACTATCGTGATTATCTGAGCGCGGTGGCCGCGGGCGGAAACTATGCAATCCTAAATCGCCTGATCATATTCGAGCAGGTGGCGCAGGCGTTTCGTGAGGTCTTTGGCGCCGAGCTTGACCTGATTTACGAGATCAGTCACAACCTGGTTCAGCGCGAATGGCATCCCGAATACGATGATGTGTGGGTGCATCGCAAAGGCGCGACGCGGGCATTTCCCGCCGGACATCCGGCGTTGAAGGATACGATCTGGGAAGAGACGGGACATCCAGTGCTGATACCCGGTTCAAATAAGGATTGGAGCTACATCCTTCGTCCCGCAGCCGGCGCGGTCAATAGCGGTTACTCCGTCAACCACGGCGCGGGCCGGCGCATGTCGAGAGGCGAAGCAAATCGCAGTCTGGACCAGCGACAGATCGACGATGAGTACAGGGCCGCAGGCATACTGGTAAACACAGATGGGCGCGTGCCGCTGGACGAGGCGGCGCCCTGTTATAAGTCCTCAGCCGAAGTGATCGAGGCCGTCGTCGGAGCAGGACTAGCAACCGTGGAACACAAGTTGTGGCCGCTGGCGTCGCTGAAAGGAACAGATGGGCGCAGGTCAGGAAAAAGGAGTAATGGTAAGAAGCCGGGACACACCCGCGCTCATTCTTAGAGTTAGTGAGTATTCAGTCGGGCCGATTGGTTCGATACGTTAAGAGTGTCATTAATTATTAAAGTATCGGCGACAATTTGTTTTCCCATTCGGTCGCGAACTGATTGCACTGCATATGAGCCGGGCCAGACTTTGATGACTGTCCCGTCCGTATCGACCAGGAGGTGCGAAGGACTGGTCATGTTTAGGATTGAATCCGGCGGGGGCCCTGCGCCCGCAGACCACTGGAAATCGACTTTCCCAAGACCGAGCGAGTCGGTGTAAGCATCGAGGTGGAACTCTCCGCTATTGGGGGTGAATGAGACAGGATAATAGCCGATACCTGCGCTCGATATCTGGTCGCGAATGTATCGCATTTCATCCGCCGCAACGGCACACATCCCGCATTCAGGATTAACCGCGACGAGCATTGCCGGTCGCTTCCCGACGACCTCCGCAAGCGTCGAACCATCCTTTCCTTTTAACTGCGTCAGATTTATCTGCTCCCCGATGTCAGGGCCTCTCCACTTGTTATCCTTGCTTGAAATGCCACTAAAGTCGAATCCTTCCTTAAGAAAAAGGGCGGACTTCGGCGGTGATTCGACCGATGTCTTTCTCACAAGCCAGGTCAGGCCGAGGGTTATTCCGGAGCCTAAAATCAATCCGGCAAGGAATCCATAACGAGAAAGACTATTGATGTTCATCTAGTCCCTTCGCTTCGGCCACCGCCTTAACCTTGGGCCTGGAATCGGACCTGTGGCTTTCGTCTACCGCTATCTTAAGCATTCCCAGACGCGCTTGAGTGCGGCTGAATGGAGAGTCGATAGAGAAAACGGCTTTCCTGACCGCGTATTCTTCGGCTTCAAGTAAAGAGGCCGGAAAGTCACTCGAAGTTAGCGGACTACCAGACTGGTGCTCGAAGATGCCGCGAGTTTCTTTCGCCTCTCGCTCAAGCACGTTGGCACGATTCAGCGCGGATACCGCTTCCTGAAATGCCGAGAGCGCTCGCTCGCGCGATTGGAATTTGATGTACAGACGCACCAGGCTCATAGACCATGTAACTTTCTCTGAATCTACTTCATCGGATTGAGACAGTCCTTTGCGCGCTTCTTCAAGAATTTCCATTATTAGTTGGCGATGCTTGAGGGAACCCACGGCATCCGCTAAGGCGATTTGCGCGAATGGCCTAAGGCTGGCCGGAACCGCCGCGATGACCCGTCGCATTCCGGCGATGTCGTCGCGCTTAACATAATCGGAGGCTAACTGTGCTGCCCATTCCCATCGAAAGCCCTCCCACGCGCGGTTCAAAAATTTGCGCGCGTCATCGTCCATGCCATCGAGCAGCCCTAGTGCTCGCTCATAGTTTTTGCTTCTTATCGCCGACTGCGCCGCGCGCATCTGGTAGACCGTTTTTGCTTTCAGGTCTGTCGTCTGGTCTGCGGCTTTCAACCAATCATCAACAGACCATGTTGATTGATCGGTCATGGCATTAGTGGCTCGTTGCTCCGTCAACGAGCCGGGCGCGGGTTGGCAGAGTAATAATAACTGTCGCACGGTTCTGGACTCTTGAGGCGTCAGACGCTCAAACTGCGGCAACAAAGGAGCGCCAACGGAAACGGCAGGCGCAAGAGCGACACAAGCACCGGGTTGCCCTTCTGCGGGTCTCAATGTGCGCTCAAGATATGAGGCAAGCACCAGAAGCAATTGTCTGCGCAACGCAATCGAAGGTGCCCGCTTAGTTGATGCTGGAGATTCCAGCTCTGGAAAGGCGACCCTACTTAAAGTGGCGAGTAAAGCCAGGTCAGACGTTTCTCCTGCGACGACAGTGGCATCGGCAAATAAAGCGTCAGCCAGTTTATCGTCGCGGTCTCGCAATCCCCACAGAAGCATAATCAGGCGCGTGGGCTTACCCGTGTGCAAAGCTGCCGCTCCCAACTCTGCGGCGTGCTTTGGATTACTGTCCAATACTGCCAGCGCAGATTCGAGCAGCGCATCCGCGTTTGATCTACGCTCCGTCTCGGATGCGCCTTCCGTGTCGGACGTGAAAACGGCTTCCAACCGCTTCGCAAGCTTCTCGTCTTGCATTGAGATAAGGCTTAGCAGAGTGCGAGCAGTGGCCAGCCGGTCATGGCGTTCAACTATCGTTTCTCTTGACGGGATTGACTCGACCGCTTCAACGGCTTCGAGCATCCATCCCCTGGCCGTTGTCTTATCATCCTTCCACCAGGCCGCGCCGAGTTGCGCCCATACGATGGCGCGATCAAAGGTTGAAAGCGCCGCACTATCAGCGATGATTTCGTCCGTGATCGTATGCGAGCGGATGAGCCAGGGATTTGGAGGCCTACCGGTTTGTTGGGCGGCTGCTGATAACGGATGAAAAATCAGAACCGTGAGCAGGCAAACACAGATCGGGGTGAGTAAATAACGTGTGGCTTTCTTCATTCTCTTTTTTATGCGAAGCGTTTAGCAACAGAGGGTCATTCGTCAGTTATCTAAACGCTTCGCAAAATACTAATCGTGATGAGGCTCAGCCTGTAGCTGAGTAAAACGGCCCTCTGGAGGTCGGGGCGTTTAGTTACTCCCGCCGTCGGTGGTGCATGGGCCGCCGTCAGTACAAGTCGCACCCGGAGTCTCAACATACAGGCTACACTTGTAATTCGGCCGCAGCCCATTACAGCCGAAGCTGCCGCAGCCCACCGGGATGGTTTCACATCGCGGACGATAGCCAGTGGGAGGATCGTACCCAAAGGTCTTTGAATTCCCAAAAACCCCGAGCATCGCTAGCAACAGAAGGATAGCCGAGAGGGTGTAAGGCGTGCGCTTGGAAGATTTTTCCTTCATAGAGGTTCTCCTTGTGAGTGAACTGCAAAAACCTGGTTATGCAGAAAGAGGAATGTGCTCAGGCTTGCTATAAAAGGTGGACTTTTACGGCTTACGTGAGGCAATCAAAAGAAGTCTCCACATCTCCGGTGACTTCAGGTAAGGAACGGTTGCAGCTTATCTCACCACGGTCTTCAAGTCAATTTTTATCCCGGGACGCTGGTGTCTTACCATTCGGCTGTGCGCGGATCAGTTAACGCGACGCGAACGATTCGTCATTTTCATTCTGCGTGCGTTGAAACGCACGGCTAAACTCAGGCGTCGCTTACGCGACGCACTCATCCCTGCTTTTTCGTTCCTTGCGCCCCCAGCATCTTCAATAGAGCTAACTCTTCGACTTCATACTCGGGCTGAGTCCGCTTTATCGAGCGCTCCGCCTTTCTTCGAAACTCATCCAGGGTAATGCCCGCTCCATAGCTGTCGAGTATCTTTGGGTGAACGTAACAAGCGCGGCAGACCGTCGGAGTGTTGCCGAGATGTGAGGCGACATGCTTGATGGCCTTCACCAGATTTCGCTTGGCCTGCTTGTCGTCTTCGGCCTTACCGATTTCGGCGAGCTCAAGTGCGGCCAGCAGAGTTCCACCCCATGTGCGCAGATCTTTTGACGAGAACTCCGCTCCGGTAGCGGCCTTGATGTACTCATTGACGTCGCGCGGGAGGACTGGGCGGATTTTTCCTTCATCGTCATAGTATTCAAAGAGTCTCGAGCCGCGGATTTTCTTAAGGTCGTTGATAAGGTCCGCCAGTTCCTCGTCCACGTGGAGGACTCGGTGGCGTATGTGGTGCTTGCCGACGAAGTTGAACGAAAGGCGGCCACCTCGTTTGACCTCGAGATGCCGCTTGCGCAAGGTCGTAACTCCATAAGTGCGATACTGCTTGACGCTGGACTCTGAGCCGACGCGAAAATAGAGATCGTTGATGAGGCGCACGACGACTGCCAACACACGCTCGCGCGGAAAGCCTTCGAGGTTGATGTCTTCGTTGGTTCTGCGTCTGAGTGCTGGTAGGAACTCGCCAAAGCGCACGATCTTTTCGTATTTCCTGCGTTGCTGACGGGCGGCGTACTGCGGATGATAGAGGTATTGAAGCCTTCCCAGCTTATCGAGACCGACTGCTTGTACCCGACTTCCGGCGGATGGTGAGATGCGAACGTGTCTCCACGCGGGTGGAATCACCAGAGACTGAATGCGCTCGAGGTCGGCCTTCCTGGAAACGGGTCGACCTTTGGCATCCTCGTACCTGAAGCGCCGCCTGGAGCCTAACCTGCGCCACCAGCGCGCACGCCGTCCAAGCTCGACGATCTCAATCTCGCTCTTTCCTGTTTTCTCTACGACCGCCGGCTCTGTTGCTGCCATTCATACCCCTTGAACTTTCCTGTGCCGCCATATACTAGGACTGACTAGTTGAGAAATTGTTACGAAGTCTGTGCGATCAGTTTTTAACGCGGAGGTCGCCAAGGTCGCGGAGCGTTTTAATCAAAACAGCGGTCCGTCAATAAAGGCGTTCATGCTATTTAATCTCTCTGCGTACTCCGCGACCTCTGCGTTGAAATCCTTAGGTGCGCCGCAAGATAGAGGCTATACACCGGCTCGACACTACCAACGTAAGAGGTAATCCCTCAAGGCCAGATACATCTCCTCAAACGAGTCTGCGCAGAATAAAACAGGCTGATACGTAGTCGGGTCAAAGGCGAGGCGCGAGGCCTGGTCCAAATCAAGCGGTCGCAACTCTGCCGTCCGCATCGCGCTCAGCTCTCCCGCAGAGGACAGCAAGCCCGTGCCATAGGCCTTCACTTTCTGGTCCTCTAGCAGAACGCCGAACTCGATTGTGAACCAATAGACCCGCGCGAGCTGTTCCAGAGCGTCGCTGGAAGAGGTGCGTTTGACCGCGCTTCCCACAAGTCGGTTGAGCTCTGCCAGGCGCCCACTCGCCAGTGTCACCGCATGTCCGATTATTTCATGAGCAACGTCCGGCTCCGGCGTATAGAGAGGCGTTGAATGGTGCCTGATGTATTGGGTTGAGAGGAAGACACCGGTCGATAACGATTCAAGGAAGACGCGGGGCTCGACCAGCCCGGCAACCGGCTCGAGGCGAAAGCCGCTGATCGCTTCGACCTTTTCAGCCACCTCTCGCAACTGAGGGATGCGGTCTTTCGGTAGCCCAAGCCGAGACACACACTCGATGTATTCCGCGCACGCGTATTCGCGATGAGCGGGCCCGAGCGCTGTCCAAATTTCACGCCAGACTCCGTGTTCCTCCGAAGTATAAGGTGCGTCCGGAATGGGAGTGCCCGGCTGATACTCCAGCGCGATCCGCGCAATTCGATTGCGGCGAGCGCGGTAGTCGGGATCGCGAAAGCCTGGATGGTCCGGGTCGAGTTGGACCATGGTATTCCGGTCCGCGATCGCGTCTGCGGCTACGATTCGCATGTCGACATGATCCAGCAGGAGGGCCTTGGAGTCTTCTGTCATGGTTGCTACCTCGCCGAAGAATTGTTCAGCGCTTTCATAAACATAAAGGACCGGCCACTCGTCCTCCCCACGTGGAAGGAAAGTGGCCGGTCCGGATCTTGTCTCGAGATTGCGCTAGATGATCATCGCACTCAGACAGCCCATCGCCGCTCCGTCCCTCCGGGTGGAGAACGAGCCGTAGTAGTTGCGATAGCGATACTGAGTTCGATTGTTCATATGACTGGTCGGGCGGTTCCCGCCCACGACGAAGTCTAAGAGATTCGGCATCCTTCGTCAAGAATTGGTCGGGCAGTGAGACGCGGCCCTACCATCCACGAACGCACACGAAACAGCACGAGCGTCGCCGATTATTCCTGTAGCATCGTGTCGTTTGCTTGACCGCTGTTGCGAAAGCCTCGCTTAGCCGCGGGGTGCGAAGCCGCGGCTGGACCAGCTTCAACAAACATACGGCACTTCAGTCAGCGGCGAGGTTCGGAGTATGCGGTGATGTCCCAATGTCTCACTCAGCGGCTTCGTGCTTTCTTTCTCGCGCGGCGGCGGAAAATAAGCTCGTATCGAGAGCAGGTTGGATACATCGAAATCCCGAATGGGAGACTTGAGATACGCCATACGCGTTTGTTCCTCTGACCGCTCGCTCGGCGTGCCCGCTGGCGTGACGTACTCCCCCAGATTAGTGATGTTGCCGAAGACTTCGACTACCAATACGCTCAGTGAAGACCCTTCCGGCAGACCATACATGCTCAGCAGTTGGGCGATCTCATCATTGCTCCAGAGGGCCGTTCCGTACTTGGTGGAGTCCTTGTTCGACTTGGTCTTGTCCTTCAGTTTTAGGCTGTGGCGAAGCTTGTAGTAGTTCAAATCGTCCCTGGCGTTTCTGTAAGATATGTCCTTAAAAATCTGCCGCTCGTCCTCCCGGTACCTCGATAGCCAGTCGATATTCTTCTGGGACTCGACGCGCACCCGCCAATCGAGCTGTCTCTCATCAAGCAGGATGTTGCGGTTGTCTTTGTTGTCCGCCTGCCTAACCTGTGCGTATAGCAGGCACCATAGCTCGGTACGGGGCGGCAGCGCGGTTACGTTCTTTCCATCGAAGACCGCGGCCGCGAAGGGCGCAGTCACATACAACTTCTCTTCATCACGGTTGACAGCGCACATGAGCGTCGGCGCCGGATGCTGAATTCCGGTGGCGCGCAGTGGCCGACCAAAGCGTCCCTGCGCCGTGCACCATACCATCGAGTCAGCCTCGTCGGCGTCCGGCGGGGCGTCAGCCCAGCGGTAGTGCCCGACACGAAACTCATAGGTGAAGAAGCCGAACATCTCGTCCGCTTCAGCATGCAAGCCCGGCGGCAACGGCAATAGATAATGCACGTCGCTATCGACCGCCTTCTGCATTGGCTGCATCGCGCTGAGGCCGGCCAGATCGTTTGACGACTCAAGTGTGACCAGGCGCGTGTACTCCGGGTCTATCGGGAGCGCTGGCTCCTGCGGCGCCGCGAACAGTTCAGGATGATTGTTGCTGATGAGCTGGTCGGGAGTGTAGGCCAGTACGCGCGCAAAGTACGTGTCACTGGGATTCGTCAGAGGCTCGGCAAACTCGATCCATAGGAAACGCTGACGGGGCTCAGTGGCGGAATATTTGTCGTTGCGTGTATAAGGCGAGAGCGCCAGGCCGGCGCTGGCTATCTTGGGAACCTGAGTCGGCGTGGTTGTGACCGGCAGCACGATTTCGAGCGGAGTCGGATCGTCATCTCCCGGTGCTCCGTGATTGGCTTTGAAGCTCGGCTCGATGGAGTAGGTCAGATCGATCGTGTCGGGGAAGCGCAACTCAGTGTTGGCGGGTGGTTGCTTGCGGGGATTTTTGGGTTCGACTGCATCGATAAATACAAGTCGGGTGTAAGCCCGTTTGGGAGAGTGCAAGGCTTCAAACGAGGCGGTGCGTTTGACTTCGATGTCGCCCACTTCGGGGCTCTCCGCATCGGCTTCGCGGTCATGGGTAAAATGCGTTCGCCGCTTGACCACAAAGCTACGGCTCTCGAGCGCGTCCCACATCCAATCACGGTTAATCGTCAGGGTCACGCAGCACAACCAATGATTCATCAGGTCGCCCTTGGACGAGAATGTGAGCGAAGAATTGTCAGGCGCGAGCGCGTGACGAATGCGGTTCGAGCAGCCGAACACGACGCGCTCGCCCTTACGCGCCGTAAGCGTTAGCCCGATGTTCTCAAGGTCAAGCTCTTTGGCAAGCCGCTGGATCATGTCCGGTGACTTTTCGATCTCTTTACCGATCAGAAACGTCACGAAGTTTCCGTCGAATACCGGCGGGGGGTCAGGCTGTAGATAGATTCCGCGCAGCATCTCGCCGTCAGTCGCGGCTATGAACAATTCCGATTCGTTGGTCGAGCGACTGTACAACGCCACCTGTGCGATCTGCCCAAAGCGTACGTCCTGCGCGCGTCCGACCTCGTTAGGAATGGCTGCTACATCGTTCGCTGCATTCAGCAAACCGTAATATGCATCGTTCGACGGCTTGTCTTCGCAAACGGCCCTCATCGTCAGTCTGACAACGCGGGCAGTCGGCAGGAAGATTTCTTCCAGATCATCTATGCTTCCCGCCAGCCCGAGATCGTTTTCCACGTCGGCCTCTTCGCCGGTGTGAAGCACGTTGCAGTCTTTGTAGATCAGAGGAATATTAAACTCGGCGTCGTAGTCCTGTTCGGCGACTACGGCGGGGAAGTTACGACGCGTTGTGTAGAGATGGACATAGTTCTCCTTGCCTGACACGCTTAGCAGATTGTCCATCTTCAGCGTCTGCACTTCGACGGTGATTTCCACCCGGTCCACATCGGGATCGGCAATACCGAAGGCCTCGGCGTTCTTATTCTTCTCCGACGCGTCTCGCATTTTCTCAGCCGCATCCTTCAGGGCCTGCACAGGGTTCACATACTTGCTGGTTGTATAGACCGCTGCCGGATAGCCGAGCAGAGGGCGCCGAATGCTGAGCTGATTTAGGGCTTGAGGCGTGTCCGTATTAAATGGAAGGTTTTCGATGCGGAGACGGTTCGGGGCGACGTAACGTTTGAACTGACAGCGCCCGATGCTGGATGGCGATATGTTAACCGGAGACGTGTCGATCTCCGCGCCGCCGCCGCTCAGGTCGCGCATGCGCACTCGAAATTGATAATGATGGCCGTAGCGAAGCGGAGACGCAACCGGGTCGGCCGCGTATGTTTCGGTCAACCGATTTTCCGCAGGTCCGGTAATCTTTGTCCCGCCAGTGACGCCGGCTACCTCAGGGTCGCTCTTGATGGCGGGGTTTGTGGTTTGGTAGATGCTCGCCGCGTCGGCATCAGGCAGGACCATACAGTTTCCATTCCAGTTGGCGAAGTACATCGGCAGCCAGTAGTTCTTGTTTAGATCGCCATCGAGCTGCGCGGGATATACCTGGTATGGCAGTTCGCCTTCGAAGTCGCCGAGCAGGATCGGGTCGTTGGGCTGGTTCTTCTCTCTTGGAACGGCTAACGGTTGTTTGCTCCGAACTTCGGTCAAAGACTCCCACGGGCGAGGCGGATTGCGCGCTTCGCGCACGTCGACCGCATAACCGAAGACGCCGAGTGGCGCTTCGAGCCGTCCGCTCGCGTCACTAACAGATTGATCGATCGTCATCTGCCGCATGTACCAAATAAGTATCTGCTCGTCGTCCCAGCCCAGCCGGATACCAGCGTCCTTAACCGGATGCGCGCCGTCGCTCTCTTCTGCGAGAAGGTTGCGACTGCGCGGCTGGTGCGCGTGCACGATTTTGGCAAAGCCGTCGTCGTAGGCCGCGGCCTCTATGAATAAATTGTCGTAGATACCATCGGGAGGTTCGGCCGGGCGCAAAACGGGAAACTGCAGTGGCGCAAACAGGGGCCGACCAGAGCGGAGCTCGAGCGGCGGGATGCGAGCGGCGTATCTCCTGATAAAGTCGGAGTCCGCCTGTTGCTGAGGTTTGTAATCGCTGTCGTCGGCCAGATCGACGTAAAGCCAGCCGCCTTTGGGAAAATCAGACGCCTCAACCTCGAAGTCGGCTGTGTAGATCATTCCCAACTGCGCCGCCAGCAAAGGATGTCGCATCGCGTACGCGAAAACCTTGCCCCAACTGATCGTATCCTTGCTCCGCTTGAAACCCGGAACCAGACCTGCGCCACGCACTGCACAATGATAGCTGTCGTCGGTCACGGCATTAGGCGTACGGGGCGTCGTAAAGTTGAAGGCGGTCCGATAACTGACAGGCAAGTATTTCTTGACCGATCGTTCGGGTGCGACTGCGGGCGAGGGTGTGTCGGAGTTGCGCGTCAGGTCGCTGTTGTCCTGGTCGGGATTCGCGATGTCAAAATTCTTTCCCAGAGCTCTGAAGAGCTCCTCTGCCCTGGCGGGGGGCTGGGTTCCAAGCGCCCGGCTTGCATCCGGCGGCGTTGTGGGAAAGCTGGCGAGGCCGGTGATGATCCTGGCTTCGAAGGAAAGCTTGGCATTCGCGAACGGCCGGGCGTCGGGGATGACCGCATCCTGCTCGATCGCCGGGAGAAGTGGATTCTGGTTTCGCGGCAGCACGACGATGTTCAGCGAAAGCCGCTCGCCATCGAAAAGTTGCGGGAAGGTAAGAATCGAGAATCTTCTTGTCGGTTTCATGTGTGCACCTTTGAAAAGTTCCTGCGCGCTTTGATTTCAGGGCGCTCGATAGACGCCTTCTTCATTGATGTGATCGAACCATTGGAGCGCGTCAGGCGATTTGTCTGCTCTCCTCCCACGACTCGCTAAAGCTGATGTCGATAATGAGGAAGATGCTGATGTCTATGCCGAAAGTCACCTGCGCCGCCAGATCGGTTCGTCCGCTATTGAGTTGCCGCGAAACAGTTCCTTTGGCCTCAATCGTGATGGTCACGGAAACAAGGCCGCCGAGCAGCTCGGCGCGTCCCTGGAACAGCATGAAGGCGCTGACCTGGATCAAATTCGAATCGAGGTACATCTCGACTCCGACCATGTAAAGGACGCTGACGTTGCCTACCACCGGCAGGCCCACAACGATCTGCGCACCAAAGCCGAACTTCATCCTCAGCGACGGACCGACTTTGGTGTCGGCCGCTATGTCCAGTTCGACTTGGCCAACGGCGTAGATGGTGGCCGCTGCCAACGACACGCACATCACAGACAGCTTGCCGTAGAAACCAATAAAGCCCCCCGCCGTCGGCAACAATTGGGTTGGGCTAACAGGTACTTGAAGTGCGGCGTTGAAGTAGGCGCCGATCTTCAGTCCGGCTTCCAACTTGAGCGGAGCGGTCGGACTATCGAGCAGCGGTGGCGGAAAGCGTATGACGGGGATTTCTTTGGCAGCCTCGAACTTGTATTCCCAGGTCCCTGCCTTGTTGCTCATCGCAAGGCGCAATCCCTTTTGAAAAGCATCCTTGTAGTTTTCGCCCTGCAGGTCCTGCAAAATTTCAAGAATGTCGATGATCGGCTGCAGCTCATCGGCGAACTCGATCTGGGGTTGCATGACCTCATTGGGGTCCGAGCTTCCGCCGTACTGTGCCTCTGACCCTTTCTTCGCGTCCCAGTTTCCCTTGATGGTCATGAGCCGCTTGATGCCATTGAGGTCTACGACGATACCAACGTTGCTCATTCGGCTCTTCCACGAGTCAGCCACGTTGTTCGCGAACGAGTTCACGTCGAAGTTAAGCGAGCCATCCATGTTCTGAGTGCCGCCGTTCGCTTTCTTGACCTTATCTGCCTTGTACTCTATGTAGATCCTGAAACTGTCGAGTTCGATGAGCTCCCATTCCGTATTGGGGAGTTCGAAGTCGGTGACCTTCTTCAGCAGTTTGTAGCCTTCCTTCTTAACGCCGCTGACGACATCGTTGATCTGCATCAACTTGTAGACATCGCCCAGCTTCTCGAACTTGCTCCCGCCCTGATCGAGCGAGATGACATCACCAAAGCTTGTGATCGCGTTACCGACGTTGGGAAAGATCGCCTTTGAATTGCAGATGCGAAATGCGTCGGCGAAGAGCGGCGGAATCTTGCTAAGCAGCCTGGCGCCTTCGCTGTGCTTGAATGCAGGGTTGAGGAATAGGGCCTTCTGCGTGTCGCTGGTAAAGAGGAAGCCGTAGTTGAGCGTTCCGTTCTGCGGCGGCCGCAGGATTTCGGTGGTGTTGGCGACTCGCAACAGTTCGTTCGCAGGTGACGGGACCGGCACGAGAACTTCGCCCTGTCGCGTGAGCTTGCCGGTCCGTATCAGCGGCACGCTGAATTCCTGCGGCACAGGACTCACCTCACCTGTCGCATGCTCGTGTTTGACCATGCCCCACGAGCCTTCCTTGGGAAGGATGACATTGCCGCGAGCCGACACTACAAAGATTTGGCTGCTGGAATCCGCCGCCACAGAGTTGCTCACATCGAAGCGATTGACGCGCATCTGCTGTCCGGTAGTTGCGATGTCCACGTTGCAGTCTATTGGAGCGCCGATCGTGCCCTGCCGTTCGATCAGGGCGTGTAGCGCAGAGACCGTCAGCGGCTGGCCAAGTGGTTTGGTCTGCACAAAGCCGAGGATTTTCTTTGAAGCGACGACCTTCTTCTCCTCTCCGTTGACGACTATTTTGGCAAAGCCACTGACGGGATCCTCTATCTCGACATCCGCATTGAAATAGACAGGCTGTAGGAGGAAGTTCAACGTCAGCGGGTTGCCGGTCGCGGTCTGCTTAATCCCATTGCTGTCGATATACTCGACACCGTTCTTGTTCTCTTTCAGTTTGCCTGACTGGTCAAGGAACATTTCGTTCTTCTGAATGGTCATCTGCCCCGCGAAGGGGAGAATCTCGGTTGTCTCTTTGATGTCCTTGACGTTGACGAGACCTTTGATAACGCCGGGGTGGATTTCATAAAAGCTTTCGCGCTCTATAGTCTTGAACGGGGCCTTGTCCGGCGGAGGCGTCGGAACGATGGGCACATAACCGTAGTGTCTGAAGTCGAACCGGCCATCAGATTCGGCCTTCCATCCGCTATCGACGCGAAACTCGTAGCCGTTGGCGGCACGGCGCAGCGTGATGGTGCGTACGACCTTGATCCCCCAGGGGTAAAGGATGCTGACGACCTGGATGATCTCGTGGGCGCAACGCCCGACGAAGACGTCGAACTTTGCCTGACTGGTAGAGGCGAGCGGGGCTTTGGGGTTGAGCCAGTTGCTGAAGATGCTGGCTCCATAACCGCTGATATCGACTCGAGTGAGCGGCACGCCTCGCTCCTTGAGCGGGTCGCCATTGAAAAACTCGCCGTTGAAGATTTCCGTCACGCTCTGGCCCAGGGTACTCGCGCCCTGCGCTGTGCCTGCCATGTTCAAAACGTTGTTGAGTTGCACGGTGCTGCCAACGAACATCCTGCCTTGTCCTTCGACCTCGGGGACACCGCCGTCAATTCTCAACTGACGCGCGCCGGTGATCTCGTTCGCAAACGGCTCCGAGTTGAAACCGACGCGTGTGCCATCGCGATTGGAGTACGTGTTGCAGAGCATGGCCAACGCTTTCATCCCGAAAGGCAGACCGAAGAAAGCAAGCGCGAAGAATCCAGCCTCATCGAACGAATCGACGAGGAAGTCAGTCAACGGGATAGGCGCGAGCGCGACCGTTCCCTGGCTGTTGTTGACGATGTAGGTGGGCCCACCATCGTCCGGATAGTAGTTCATAAGCCAGGGCGGGTCCGCCGGAAGCACCGGCGGGGTGAGGTTGAAGACAGGTTCCCAGGAGATTTGCGGGACGGTAAACATCCGCGCGTAGCCGGCCTCGCTCACCACATCCATGCCTTCCACCTGGAACGGGAAATCCGACGACAGCACCATCTGCTGTTCACCTTCCCGCGTCTCAACCACCTTGTGCGTCGTCCTGGTGACAACCTGCCGCCCGCCGAAGACGTTAAGCCCGAAGCTAACGCCTAAGAGGTCTGCATTCGTACTGACGTCAAGTAGAGCGAACGCGTCGATACGAGCGAAACCGTATCTGCTGTTCCAACCTGCGACGTAGTTCGGTAAGGCATCCGTGTTTCTCCCGATCGAGTCGGAAGACATGCTTGCGCGCAGAGCGTCGCCCACAGCAGCGTGCTGCGTTAAAGATGTCTCGCCGGTTGCCTCCACCCTCATCTCGTCACTCTGCTGCGGCCGAAATTCAGCGGCATCATGTTCGGTTTGAAAGTGGGCCAGGCCATTTGCGGCCAGCTTTGTGGCTTCTTGCGGGTCGGTAAACAACGCTTCGACCCCGGCAGAATTACCGAATTGGCTCTGCAGCGGCGCGAAGTGAAACGAAACATCCACCTGGTGGTCCTGCGACTGAAAGGAATGTCGCCACTTCACCTGACTGACCAGCCACAACGAGATCTGCATGTCCCCGTTTCCCGGAATCGTATTCCGGTCGTTGAACGCGCTTCGAGACTGCCCCCTGATGAAGTCGTGTAGATTGGCGGCGTAAGGGTCGGGGAGCGTCGGTAAGTAAGCGTAGAGACCGAAAGTGAGAAACAGATTTCCCCGAAAGACTTTCACAAGGTCTTCCTCGAGTCGGCCGAACAGCAAGCAGCCATTGACGGGGGTGACCTTGAAGAGCGCGTTGTTGAGCGCCAGCGAAATGGGCCGAGGAAGAACCATCGGTTTCTTTTTTGGATCGAGATTATCGGCCAGAACGTTGTCATCCATCAGGTAGATGAGACGCCGCGTCTCGCTGACGGCCAGAATCAGCAAACTCTTCTTGGAACGCACCTGTGGAGGCTCGCCTGTGACGGTGACGGGGCGGTCGACCCGCACGTCGGCATTGCCAAGGGCCATCAACAACTCGTCACCTGCGGCGAACGTCAGATAGGTGTATGGGGTCCCTTCCGGATATTGAATCTCTATGGTTGTCCCGTATGGGTTCTGGGCATCTCTCCAGAGCTCGAAGGTCTGCTGAGCAAACATCCCTTTCGCCAGGAGATCAGAGACGCTGATTCGTCCGGTCTCGGCCAGGATGTAAGGATGATTCAGATCGAGTCCGCCGTTTTTCATTCCTTGCCAAACGGCGTTCAGACCTTTCTCACACTTGATTAAGAGTCCACCTATACCAGACGCGGGCGAAGGATTTGCAATATCTATCGGCGCGGCAGGCAGCGCCCACGCGCTTTCATCTATCCTTGCACGCCCGCTCAGGGTGTGGAATGGCGAACGTGAAGAGCTCACTTCGAAGGCCTCTTCCGAACAGGTCATGTGGATGAGAACGCGATGGGGCAGATCATCATAAACAGGTTGCCGCGGCTGATCGCGTCTAAATGACGCCTCGCTTCCGTAGACTTTCCACTCCGCTCGACCAACCTCATCGATCGTGCCACCCGAGGTTCCCGAGAAATGGAACGAGAAGCGGTCCGGCAACTTGAGAGTCGCATCGCGCGCGTCCACTCCGTAGGGGCTGGCAACGGGTTCGCCGGTTAACGCGGGCTGTCTGAGCCTCAGCGAGACTCGAACCACGGTCGATGAAGCCGCGGTCAGTTTATTGCTGATCGTCTGCGGCGCTGTATTGAGTGAGACGGTCCCGCCCTCGATGGTGAGCCCTGTGTAATAGTTGGATGGGGCGTTGGGAGCAAGCAGTTGCGAGTTGATCCAGATACTTCCGGCCGAGAGATTGTAGGAAGACGACGCGTCTGCGACCAGGGGCAATTCGCGCTCAACAAATCTGCTGCGAGTGCTGATCTTAAAAAGCAACGCCGGATCGGGTTTGCCTTGGATATAGAGCGCGACCAGCCTCTCAATCCGTACGAAGTCGAACCAGAACAAGCGCCCGTCCGCGCGCCGGAAAGGCCCGAGCGTACTTTCGATTGCCGCGCCTCCGGCCCAGAGCGGCGTCGAGCCGAAGAGTTGGGTGCTTCGGACCGGTACTTCGCGGACAAAAATTCTGAAGTCCGGCTCCTCCGCTCCGTCAGTTCTTCGCTGAGCGAGGGTTCGGATGGAATCCGCGCGCGCCGAGGGTATCTTCGAGGCGAAGAACAGGTCTGCGTTCTCGAACGCAAAGTTACTCCGCTTGGTTTGTCCAATGTCCTCGGGCAGTAGCGAGCGCGCTAGACGTTGATTCAGCCGCTCGACCTCAAGTTCCTGTTCAGGTGAATCGGCGATCAGATGCCCCGAAAGGCCGCCCAACATTGCCTGCAATTTTTGTGTGTCCATAACGAGTGTTAGTAAGGTTCACGAAGGTGAATGAGGCTGTTTGAGCGCCATTGCCATGCGCTGTCCGAGTGACGCCTCCCGACACTGGTGGACTTTCGTTACGAAGGCTTTTGGTATGAAGCGCCTCGGCGAGGATTACCAAAGGCGCGAAATATGCCGCATTGCCGGCGGTGTACATCGGCAAATTACGATGGATTAGACCGCCATGGACTGCACGTGAACGAGGCAACTATTAGGGGAACTGTCGGCTCACCATGTGCTTAGCAGTGAGGCTATTCGATGGAGCAAGTGAGTTGCATTTCAGCGGCTGCTCGGATGGTGGAACGGAAAACGTGGGTCGCACATTCCCAGCCATTCCAGGCGTTCAGAGCAACACGCGTCGGGCTTAACTTTGAATTCGAGGCTCTATATTTCCTGGCGGGCGAGACAATACGCCTAATCAGGCGGGGTGTCAACGGATAATAATTGACTAGCAACCGTGCTCGCAGTCTCTGACTGCTCAGATGATCGCGAAGAGCAGGTTTTGCTGAGCGATGAGAATCGTGAACACTTTTACTTATCCTCGATAGCAGCGAGATCGCCGTTCGCCGGCCCCTGAAAAACTTTGCCGTATGCGTCGTATCGGGAACCATGACAGGGGCAGTCCCATGTCTTCTCTTTTGAATTCCAATCTACGATACAGCCCAGATGAACGCAGACAGCGGAGCGCTGATGCAACCTGCCTGATTCGTCGCGATAGGCTGCCACCTTTTTTAATCCATGGCGGACGATCGCGCCCTGACCCGGTTTGATCTCATCCGCAGAGTCTACGTCTCCTGCGGTCAGCAAATCGGCATACTGCCTCGCCACGTTTAGATTTTCACTGGCAAACTCCTTAAGCGCTCGCAACGTTTTTCGAGCAGGATCGTAGAGCCTGGCCCACTCATTCTCGCGTCCCATTATCAGGTCGGTCAGGAGTATCCCGGCGATCGTCCCGTGCGTCATGCCATTACCCGAATCTCCTGTGGCGATATAGACATTGTCCTCATCCATTGGGTTACGACCGATGAAGGCCAGGCCGTCGATCGGCTCCATCACCTGGCCGGACCACTTGAACTCGATCTCCTCTATCATGGGAAATCTCGTGCGGGTCCAACGTTCCAGCCACGCGTATCGTTTATTCGCATCGTCTGCCTGACCCGTCTTGTGGTCCTCGCCTCCGACGATCAGCAAGTCATACTCTTCAGTCCGACCAGCGTCTTTGTCCTTTGCAGAGATACTCTCGACTCTAATGTAATGGTATGGGTCGGGAGTGTCCCAGAAGAGCGCTCGGGTGACGGAACCACGAGGAACACGCGCGCCGATGACGTAGGTGATGTACGGAGCCTGCTTGGTATGGATTGCGATTAGATCGTTTACCGGAGTGTTGGTCGCGACCACGACAGAGTCACTTGTTACGGTCTGACCGCTTTCTGTTTCGATCTTAGCTGGCTTACCCCCTTTTATCTTGCTCGCGTGCGTTCCCGTAAATATCCGCCCCCCGTCGCGCCTTATCGCTTGCGCGAGCCCTGCCAGATATTGCAAAGGGTGGAACTGAGCTTGTCGCGGGAAGCGTAGCGCCTTGCCGGTGTCAAAGTCTTTGATGGGCGCGCGATCGACCATCTCTATGCCCGTCAGCCCCGCTTTATGCGTAGCCTCCAGCTCTTCATCGAGCTGGTCCTTCGACTCATTCGGAGGAACGAACAGATAACCGTCGAGACGCTCGAATTCACATTCGATGCCTTCCTCCCTGACTATGGCTTCGACCCGATCGATGGCTGCCGAATGGCTGGCGGCCGCAATTCGCGCGCCCTGTTCACCGTGCAAACGTTCGAGTTCGTAGAAACGATCGTCGAGGGCGTTGACCAGATGGGCGGTTGTCCGTCCGGTCATCCCGCCGCCGATCGCTCCGTCATCGAGCACGACGACGCGCTTTCCCTCGCGGGCAAGCAGATACGCGGTCGTCATGCCTGCAATACCTGCCCCGACCACGCAAACATCTGCCTCAGTGTTCTCTGTTAATTGGCCGTCGGAAGGAATCTCTTCTGCGGTTGCCATCCACACGGAAACGGACTGCCCGGAATCGCTCTTCATTCCCCTTACCCTTCGTGTTCGTTTGTTCCGAGTCTTCGTCGAAACGTCTACTGGGGAAACGTTGGGGGCTTCTTTACAATTCAAGTTTTCGAGAGTAGCTTGACGCTGATTATTGAGAATCCTAATACCGATTCTGCTAAGAGTCTACCCGGCAATTATGGCCCAGCCCATCTGCGCCATACATCGAAGGAGGAATAGAATATGGGACGGTCGGCGAGCATCGCAGGTCATCCGATACATCCGATGCTGGTGGCTTTTCCCATCGGTCTTTGGGTCTTTTCATTCGTCGCTGACCTCATTTACCTCTTGCGAGGCAACACCGGCTGGGAATGGATGGCCTCATGGACGCTATTGGCGGGTTGTCTCGCCGCCATCCTCGCGGCCGTTTTCGGTATCATTGATTACTTCTCGATCAAGGACAAAGCAGTGTCAAAGATCGCGGCATGGCACGCGCGCTTCAATGTTCTGGCGCTGCTTCTCTTCGCGGCCAGTTGGTACATGAGGCGCGGGGTTGACTTTGCTAACCCGAACGGCAAATTGACGGTCCCGATCGTATTGTCTGTTGCGGGCGTGATCGTGGTGACAATTTCCGGATGGCTCGGCGGCGAGTTGGTATTCAAACACGGGGTCGGCGTCAATCCGCAAATCGAAGTCACGACAAAAGAACCATCCTCTGGACTCCTCTGATCAAGTATCTCGTCTCCGGGTTATGAATGAATATCTTCGTTCGCTCTTTCCTCTGACCAGCAGCATTACTTATCTCAACCACGCGGCCGCGTCGCCACTGCCGCTGCCGACCATTGATGCCGTCACCGCCCAGTTGAGAGATGTAGCCGCAACGGGCGTGCTTCACTACCGGAGCTGGGTCGCGGTGAGAGAACGTGTTCGCAAACTTCTGGCAGAGATGTTGGGCGCGCGGCCCGAGCAGATCGCGCTAATGCGCAACACGTCGGACGGACTATCGACTATTGCAAATGGTTTGCGCTGGAAGCCCGGCGACAACGTCGTGACCTTCCGCGGCGAGTTTCCTTCAAACATTTACCCCTGGCTTCGTCTGCGTGATGCGGAAGGCGTCGAAGTTCGCTTTTGCGAAGAACGCGATGGGCGCGTCGATTTGGACGAGTTGATCCGCTTGATTGACGAGAGGACGCGAGTGGTCGCCATCAGTCAGGTGCAGTACAGCTCCGGATATCGCGCGGATATAGAGCGAGTGGGCAGGGCAGCGCGCGCGCGCGATGCCCTGCTTGTGGTCGATGTGATCCAGGGGATGGGAGTGCTTCCCATCAGAGTAGGTACGGACCTGATCGATGCTGCGGCCGGCGCTTGCCACAAATGGCTGCTCGCGCCTGAAGGCATGGGCCTTCTGTATCTCTCGGATCGCGCTCGTGAAAGAGTCAAGCCGACGCTTGTAGGATGGATGAGCGTGCCGACTCCGGAAGACTACGGAAATTTCGAACAGGGCTGGGCACGCGGGACCTTGCCCTGGGAAACCGGGACGGGACCGACAGCGTTGATCCATGGGCTGGAAGCCAGCTTGAATTTGTTGAAGGACGCGGGCGTCCATCGCATCGCCACCCATCTGGAGGAGTTGACGGACTATCTCTGCGAAGGACTCGGTGGGCGAGGTTATCGGGTCTTGAGCTCACGGCGGCTTGGAGAGAAATCTCAAATCGTCTCAGTTGAACCGAATGAAGGATGGACGCCGATGAAGCTTTATGCACATCTTAAGCGAGAGAATATCGTAACCGCTCCACGAGGGAAGGGGCTGCGCGTCTCACCGCACCTCTACAATACGACCGGCGATATGGACATTCTGCTCGAGGCGTTGCCCTAAGCATCCTTGAACTCAGGTCAGACCGCGTCCCTTAATCACGGGAAGCAAAGGAACGTGCCGGAAGTGTTGGCTAAAGTCTACCTCGTTGTCTTAATCTCTTCCGCGTTGCTCGGGTTAAGCCCACATGCCATTCGCGTCTTCAGAACATCAAACGAGAGCGAGTATTCTCGAAGGCTCAGACTGAGGCTGAAGAGCCTGGTTCGAGAAGGCCTTCATCTCGTTATAGGCGTCGTTGCTTTGATTCTATTCAATCAGGGCATTGTGAGTGAGCTGGCTGTCTTGGTAGTCGGGGGCCTCCTGGTAATTCTCATAGAGTATGGCTTGGCTCTCTTAATTAAACCTCGCCAGGATGAAAACGCTTAAGACGATGTCCTCGCTGGTGGAGAACAGCCAAGCCAGACAAATTGGCCACGGCTCGACACCTCTTTTTCTTAAATGCGGCGGAAGACCGACAGTCCTTAGCCGCCGACTTGTTTTCGTTCAGTTGTACTCATCTCTTGTACGAAAGAGAGACAATTTTCTTTAGCGCGGCTCAATGGTATTCGGCGCAATTTACACCAACATTGGAACTTTCCTTGATTTTTAAGGGCTCGAAGAAATGTCTTCTCGGCTCTCCATAATGGCACAATCATTGCTCTAGAAAATCCCCGATAAGATAAGAAGGGTACAATTAGGGTAATCGGGTCAGGCTCGGAGACAGCAGTGAGTGAAGGCTTTGGGGGAGGCGTTCAGTCACTTAAAGGCAGGCGGCGGCTCTTTCGGGGGAACGGGGTTGTCGCTGGCATGCAGTCAAAGGGCATAAGTGCTGGACCGCTGGTCGGCGTCCTGGACAGGCTTGGGGGAGCCTTACAGGAAGACCAGCGGTCCGCAATCTCTGATCAAG
>JAVHWA010000023.1:0-93621 GCA_032160165.1 Acidobacteriota bacterium | reverse complement strand
GAAGTCCAGGGGCTTGCGCTCGGCGGGAAATTTCAGGCATACTCGTTGACGTTCCTACTCTCGCGCAACAATGGTGATTGCGCCTGTCCGTGACCGTAATGCGACGACGTTCGGCTGAGGAGAGAGTGAGGCTAGTTGTTAACCTGATAGAAGCCGCTCTCGTTAGTGTTAGAGCACCGGGCGCGTCGCGTTTCGCCGAAGAGGTCCTTAGGCTCCCCGCCTTCACCGAGCGATTCCACATGGCCCGCGCTTCCTTTGACGTTTAAAGGATCAAAAGAAGAAGATGGCTACGAAACTTTATGTCGGAAATCTCTCGTTCAAAACCACCAGCGATGATTTGAAGGAACACTTCTCAACAGCTGGTGAGGTTGAATCGGCATCGGTGATCGAGGATCGCGAGACGGGACGATCGCGCGGTTTTGGCTTCGTCGAAATGGTGACTGCGGAAGGCGCGGCGGCGGCAATCGAACAGTTTAATGGCAAGGATCTAAACGGTCGCAACTTGACCGTTAATGAGGCCAGGCCGAAGACTGATCGAGGCGGCGGCGGCGGTGGACGCGGAGGCTATGGCGGCGGACGCGGCGGCGGCGGCGGCGGTTATGGTGGCGGTGGCGGCGACCGTGGCGGTGGCGGCTATGGTGGCGGTGGCGGCGGAGGCCGCAACGACCGCGAACCACGCTGGTAAGTTGAGTGATGGGTGATGAGTGATAAGAGAAAGGTCTTCTTATCACCTATCACCCATTACTATTTCCTGGCTAGCGGTGTGATCTTCAGCTTCAGAGTCTCTGTCCCACGAACTATTTCCATCTCATATTCCTGACCCGCCTTCATCTCTCCCAGCACGTAGGTGTAATCGGAAACGTTATGCACTTCGCGTCCAGCCATCCTGATTACACGGTCACCGGCCATCAGTCCTGCCTTTGCGGCGGGAGAATCTTCGCGCACGCCATCGAGTCTCAATCCGTCGTTTGATTCCGAATAATTTGGGATCGTGCCCAGATAGACGCGAAATCCCATCGAACGTCCCTGCGATTCGCTCTTTGCCACGGCGTAAGCGGGCCGCTGCGGGTTAGCATCGAGCGTACGGATTAGCGAGGATACGAACGATACGACGCGCGCCTCATCTGCGTAGTTGATCTTGTCGGCTGTGTCGGTCGGTTTGTGGTAGTCCTCGTGCGAGCCGGTGAAGAGAAAGAGAACCGGGACCTTCTTCAGATAGAACGAAGAATGATCGCTCGGACCGTAGCCGTCATCGTTCAGGCTTAAGGTAAATTTAGCTGCTGCCGTAACTGTCTTAAGCCCTTCTGAGCTTCTTGAACTTACGGGTTCGGTGTTTTCTGCCTGGATCCATTCACGCCACTGCTGAGCGGTCCCCACACCTCCGATGATCAACTTGTTGTCTTTCATCCGCCCGATCATATCCATATTGATCATGGCGACGGTATTTTCGAGCGGTTCAATTGGGTGATTGACGTAAAAGTTCGAACCAAGCAGACCTTCTTCCTCGCCGCTGAATGCGATGAAGACCAGGGTACGTTTCAGACTCTTTCTATCAGCCGCAAAGAGACGCGCCAGTTCCAGCATTCCGGCGACGCCTGACGCGTTGTCGTCGGCGCCATGGTGTATCTCGCCTTCGCGCGTAGCGAGGCTTCCATCACCCCCGCGACCAAGATGATCGTAATGAGCGCCGATGACTATGACTTCCTTCTTCAGAAGCGGATCAGATCCATCGAGTATGCCGACCACGTTATAGGCTGGGGCAGTCTGCCTAACTATCTCGGTCGTGATCGCGACCATGCCGAAGATCTCCGGCCTGAAGTTTGTCGTGACTCCCCACGGCTTATTGCCCTTTTGCAGTGGACCCCCTCCCTGAACCCACGCTGCGACACTATTCTCAATCCTGGTAAGCATCGCCAGGTTTTCCAGGCCTAGCATCTGGGCCGCCGCCTGCCGTGATATCACCACGACTGGTAAGCCGGCCTCGCCCGAACTGGTGTCGTAGCTCAGATGCGAGAGGCGGGCGTCTTTGAAATCTGTTTCGCTTGCGATAACGACAAGTGCAGCAACTCCGCTGTTGCGAGCGGCGATCGCTTTCCCCCTCACGCCTTCGTAGTGGGCGAACTTTCCATGGGGGTTGTCGCCATCTGGCGTCCCAGCCAGTGCGATTGCGACTCGACCGCGAACCTGCGCGTTAGCGTAATCGTCGTAGTTCATTTCATCGGCTTTGATCCCATAGCCGACGAAGACCCCGGGCGTGTTTGTTAATGTTGCACTTGACGAAAAACCCAACGGCATCCAGTCTTCGCCCAGACGAAGGTCTTGCGACGTTGAGACCCCACTCGGTTTAGAGCCGGTCGGCTCCTCCTGCGCGCGCGTTTGCGGAGCCGTAGTGAACAACATCGAATTCTTCTTACCGAGTGTAACGCCCGAAACAAACGGAAACTCCTGCATGTACCGACGAGGAGAATTTGCTTCCAGGATCGACATGCCTGGCAGGTCTTGCCCTTGGCTACGTCGCAGACCAATGCGCGAGAATTCCCTGGCGATGTACTCCGCGGCTGCATCAGCCCCGGGGCTTCCGGTGCGGCGGCCCTCCAGCTTGTCTGAAGCGAGATAGGTGATGTGTGCACGAAGGCGGTCGACGCTCGGCGCGCTATCATCAACGTGCCTCTGCTGCGCAACGGCTGTGACCGCGACGACGAGGGTAAGCGAAAGGCGAAGAAATTTATTACGCATGATATTGGATTCCCAGCTTCAGTTCGCACGTCTCATCGGACGAGATTCTCGGTCCGGCCCCGACCTCAATCGACCCAATCCGCAATAAACACATTCGTGTCTCCCTTCATCTTCGCGTTGCGGTTCGAGGCAAAGACCAGTTTCTTCCCGTCGGGCGAGAACATGGGAAAACCGTCGAACGTGTCGTTGTATGTGATGCGTTCGAGGCCGGTGCCGTCTACGTTGATCGCGTAGAGATCGAAATCGCGGCCTTTGGGGTCGTTCATGTTCGAGGCGAAGATGATTCGTTTCCCGTCAGGAAAGAAATAGGGTGCAAAGCTTGCAGCGTTCGAGTGCGTCACCTGTCGTTTGTTGGAACCGTCGGCATTCATTACCCAGATCTCGAAAACTGTTGGTTCAATCAGATTCTCCGCCAGCTTTTGCTTGTAGCGCTCAATCTCCTGCGGAGTCTTCGGGTGATACGAGCGATAGACGATTTGCTTTCCATCCCGCGAGAAGAAAGGGCCGCCGTCATAGCCCAGCTCATTAGTCAGGCGTCGAACGTTCTTTCCCGATGCGTCCATCGAGTAAATGTCCAGATCACCATCGCGCATAGATGTAAACACGATCTTGCGCCCGTCGGTTGAGAAGGTCGACTCGGCATCGTACCCCGGCGTCCTGGTCAACTGCTGCAAGTCAGAGCCATCCGGTCGCGCCGTAAAGATGTCATAGGAGGAATAGATTGGCCAGACGTAGCCTCGCGAATAGTCAGGTCTGGGAGGACACTCTTTGGACGCGGCGTGAGTTGAGGAGTAAAGGATGCGACGCTTTGTAGGAAAGAAGTAGGAGCAGGTTGTGCGACCGCCGCCGGTTGAGACCATGCGGACATCGGACCCGTCTGCGTTCATCGTATAGATTTGGTCGCACTCGCGCCCATCGCGCTTCGATTGAAAGATGAGTTGCCGTCCGTCACCCGAGAAATATGCTTCCGCATTCTCGCCGCCGAAGGACAGTTGGCGAACGTTGCGAAGGTGCTTTTCAGCGGGAAGTGCTAGTGGATCGTCGAGAGAATAGGCAACTGTGACTTCGCCCACCGGTGCAAACGAAGCAACGAGAAGAATGGAGATAAAGAGCGCGAATAATAGTTTCATGAATTCGGACCTGACCAGAGGTTTAGAACGTTAATCGCCTCTCAGGTCAGGAAGGGGGCGAGCGCAGCAAGCCCCCGCTAGGACGTCCCTGATAACTGAGCGAAGCGGTGATCATTACCTTTCGTTGAAGATTTAGAAGGGAGGAGCCCGAGCGGAAAACAAAAATCATAGGCTCCACTTCCGGTCAACCTCAGCGGTAATGAATCCTTAGCGTGGGCTCGTTGCGCTCGCCCCCTTCCTAACCTGAGAGTTCGGGCTGCAACCAAATAACACGATGGCTGGCGGTTCGGGCTTATCCGTTCTTTCGCTCAAACTCTTTCATGAAAGAGACCAGCGCTTCGACACCTTCCAGCGGAAAAGCATTGTAGATCGAAGCGCGTATACCGCCGACTGAGCGATGGCCTTTCAAGCCGTCCATTCCCGCAGCTGTCGCCTCGTTCGCGAATCGCTTCTCCAGATCTTCCGAAGGAAGTCTGAACGTGACATTCATGATGGAGCGAGAGTCTACATCGGCGTGACCGCGATAGAAATCCGTCGCATCTATCGCGTCGTACAGCAACTTTGCTTTGGTATCGTTCTCGCGTTCCATACCGGCGAGACCGCCCTTGGCCTGGATCCATTTGCAGACAAGGTCGATGATATAGATGCCCCACGTGTTCGGCGTGTTGTAGAGCGACTTGTTCTCGACGTGCGTGCGATAGTCAAGCATCGTATGGAGCCCATCGGGGATACGCTGCAGCAGATCGTCGCGGATGATGACCAGGGTGACGCCGCTCGGACCCATGTTCTTTTGCGCTCCCGCATAAATAAGAGCGTACTTCTCCGCCGGTATCTGATGCGAGAGGATGTCGCTGGAGGCGTCTGCTATCAGCGGAATATCGCCAGTCTCAGGTTCGTGTTTCCATTCGACGCCCTCGATCGTTTCATTGGTTGTGATATGAACAAAGGCCGCCTTCGGATCGAGCTTGAGTTCCTCCTGATCGGGAACGCGCGTGAAACCGCCATCGGCCGTAGTCGCGGCGACGTTCACTGCCCCTTCACGTTTCGCCTCCTTCAAGGCTTTCTTTCCCCAACTGCCGGTAATGATGTAATCGGCGCTGCCATCCTTCGGCAGGAAGTTCATGGGGATCATCGAAAACTGCAGGCTGGCGCCGCCCTGAAGAAATAGGACGTGATAATTGTCAGGCAGGCCGAGCAGATCGCGCAGCCCGCGCTCTGCGCGACCGATGATCTCATCGAAGGTTTTGGAGCGATGGCTGATCTCCATCACCGACATTCCCACACCGGGCAAGGCGACCAGCTCGCGCTGCGCCTCTTCTAGAACGGGCATCGGCAGTACCGCCGGACCGGCGCTGAAGTTGAAGATTCGTTCGGTCATGATGTCTCCAGGGATTAGTGATAGGTGATGGGTGATGAGTGATGAGTGATGAGTCGTCTATTGCATGGAACACGCATAATCCGTCGATCGCACTTCAGCGAACTTCCTATCACTCATCACTTATCACCTTGATACTTGGGTCGCATCGCTTTGCCTGCAATCCGTGTGACCATTCTGCGCGACACAAGCCGTTCGGATTCGGCCATTAGATAGTTTGCCCAGCCGGAGATGATGTGACTCTTGCCTCGCCTCAGTCCCCGCAGCGCAGTCTGGACAACTTCATCAGGCGTTTGTGCCGTGCGCATTGGCGGGCGCTCCATCTTGCCGGCCACGAAAAAGTTTGTTTCGGTGACGCCTGGACATAGAGCCATCACATGAACGCCGAACGCGCGATTCTCTACCCACAACGCTTCCGAGAAAGAAAGCACGAATGCCTTGGTCGCAGCGTAGGTTGTCATTCCCGGCACACCCTGAAAGCCCGCAGTCGACGCAACGTTAATAATGGTGCCCTTTTTTCGTTCGCGCATAGGCTTGATGAAATAGTGCGTCAGAGCCACCAGCGACTTCACGTTGAGATCGATTATCGCTAGTTCACGCTCGAGATCCAGCTGGGCAAAATCTCCCATCGACCCGAAGCCTGCATTATTGATCAGCGTCTCGACTTGAATGCCTCGACGCTCGGTTTCTTCAAACAACTTACCCGGTGCTTCCGGTTCAGCTAAGTCCATCCCGATAAACTGCGCGTTGACGTCATGCGCCCTACCCAGTTCGTTGCAGATACTGGCGAGCTTGTCTTCCGAGCGTGCAACCAGCAGGACATTTTCGCCGCGCGCGGCCATCCGTCGTGCAAAGGCTTCGCCGATGCCGCTCGATGCGCCCGTGATAAGAGTGGTGTTCATAACCTCGATAGCTTTCCGGCTGACGGGATTAATAGATAACTCGCAACGGCAGGACGACTGGCCCGGGAATAATACTGCGACAGAGAGGCGGCCCAACATAGACCCTCTTGCCCGGCACGAACACGATGTCATATGGCTGAATTAGAACATCCGTCACGAGCCCCTTATGTACTGCCTTTAGATCAACCACTATCACTTTCATTGCCGAGTCGCAGCCTCGCATTATACGTACTCGATTAAGCATGCTATCCGGGAGGGCGCCTCCGGCCAACGCGATAGCCTGCGCGCTGGTGGTCGGTTCCTTGAGAAGGATCGCTTGCGGGCTCGTTACGCTGCCCATGACGTAAGCTATACCGATCGATGAAACCATTACAGTGTCGCCTGGCTGCAAGTAGGGGTTGGCGTTCTTGCTCCCGCGCTTTACCTCAGGCAAATCGTAAATTTCAATCCTCCCGGTCTTGTAATTCGGATCTGCGGGCGTGAGGCGGTTGCAATTTTGGCCAAGGGTAGCGCGCGTTATTTCAACAGTTTTCCCAGCCCTCTCGGTAAATCCGCCGGCCGAGGCGAGCAACTCCAAAAGACGCAAAGGGCGCCGCACCTCAATCCGGCCGGGAGCAACTACAGCGCCAGTCACCGTCACCGGCGTTTGACACTTCACCTCCACCGGCCTGTTGAGTGAGTCGTTACTGGAAGCCTGCTGTGCGCGCGCGACCTGGGCTGCGATCAACAGCAATCCGGCAAGGACGACGCGGAGATTAAGCGCAACTTTGTTTCTCACTGCAAGCTCCGATCAGAGTTAGCTTCTGATCTCTAACAGATTGAGTTCCAGAATGTCCGGGTTCTCCGCTCTCAATCGTTCAAGCATTTCCAGTGGCGGCGATGCCTCAAGATTGATACGAGCCACCGCCGCCTCAGAGCCTTCGAAGATGATGTTCTCCATCTCCTGCACGTTGATGCCCGCAGTGCGGATCGCATCCAGCACCTGAGCCAGCACGCCCGGTCGGTCCTGATGGCGGACGACAAGCGTGTGCGTGGCCGGTGTGCGCGTCGCGAGATTCACGACGTTTGGAACTATTCCTGTTTCCTTAAACGATTGAACGATGCGAACGGTTTCGGCCGCGATCGCTTCCTGCGCCTGATCGGTCGATGCTCCGATGTGATGAGTGCCGTAGAGATTGGGCTCCTTCCCGATCTCGTCCTTAAACTCGGCGGTTGCCGATGTTGGTTCTAAAGCGAAAACGTCGAGACCCGCGCGGATCTGGCGCGTCTGCAGGGCGTGGGCGAGCGCCGCCTGGTCGACCACTTCGCCGCGCGATGTGTTAATAAAGATCGCTCCGTCTTTCATCGAACTGAAGACATCCTCGCCTACGATAGATCGTGTTTCCGGCTTCAAAGCGAGATGGACGCTGACTACGTCCGCTGCGCGCGCGACCGCCTGCGGGGTATCGAGCCGATGTACGTCGAGTTCCGCAGCACGCTCTGGCGTCAAGCTACGGCTCCATGCCACCACGTGCATGCCGAAGGCGCGCGCGCGGGGAATCATTTCCTGTCCAATTTGGCCCGTCCCAATCAGACCCAGCGTTCGTCCGAAGAGGCCTCGCGCTTTTGAAAACTCCTTCTTGTTCCATTCGCCACGGCGTAAGGCGATGACGTTATCGGCGATGCGCCGGTCCAGAGCGAGGATCAGAGCAAAAGCCAGCTCGGCGACAGCGATAGAGTTCTTGCCCGGACAATTCGAGACGTAGATGCCGCGACGTGACGCAGCGGCAACGTCAACCGTGTTGTATCCGGCGCCCGCGCGTACGACAAGCTTGAGCGCGCCCGCACTCAGCATCGCTTCGGTAACTTTGGTCGAGCGCACAACAAGAACATCGGGGCCCAATTGCTTAATCGCTTCAACCAGCGCTTCGTCTTTCAAATCGGGCTGGAACGAAACGTCGCAACCAATTGAAGCGAGGCCATCCCGCCCCGACTGTTCGAATTTGTCTGCGATCAGTACTTTCATAGGAATCAGTCCAAAGTCCAAGGTCTAAAGTCCAAAGTTCGAATCCAACGTCCGACTTTGGACATTGGACATTGGACTTTGGACCCATCAAATGTTGTGGCACAGAATCCCGTCCCGCAGTTTCGGTTCAAACCAGGTCGACTTGGGAGGCATGATACCTCCGGCGTCAGAGACACGAAGAAGGTCGGAGACCGTAGTAGGGTAAAGCGAGAAGGCAACGGCCGCGTGCCCTTCGTTCACCAGTCGCTCGAGTTCCGCCGTTCCGCGTATCCCGCCGATGAAATCTATTCGCTTGTCTGTACGAACGTCCTTGATTCCCAGGATAGGAGCCAGCAGTTGGTCCTGAAGGACACTGACGTCGAGCGACGCTACTGGATCGGCATCATTATCGCTGCGGTTCTTGAGCGTCAGCCCATACCAACGTTTGACGAAGTACATGCTCCACTGGCCAGGCTTAATTGGCGTCGGTGGCGCGTCCTCAGTTACCTCAAATTTCGATTTGACCTTCAGGAAAAACTCACCAGCCGTCAGATCGTTCAACTCACGCACGACGCGATTGTAAGGAAGGATCTGCAATTGATTGTCGGGAAAAATGACTGTCAGGAAAAAGTTGTACTCCTCGTCGCCGGTATGTCCGAAGCTGCGTTCTTTCAGGTCTGCGCGAGCGCGACTGGCACTCGCTGCGCGGTGATGTCCGTCAGCTATGTAGAGGTATGGAACTTCACGAAAGGTTTGCACAAAACGCACGGGATCCGGTGCATGCCAGATGGTGTGATGCACGCCGTCGGGCGCAGTAAAGTCGTAAACCGCGTCGGTGGCTGTGGTCTCCAGAACCATCGCATCAATCTCAGGCGAGGCACGATAAGTAAGAAACACCGGGCCGGTTTGCGACTTCAATGTCAGCATGTGCCGCGTGCGGTCGTCCTCTTTATCGCGGCGCGTTCTTTCGTGTTTTCGAATCGTGTCGTCGTCGTACTCATCGACTGAGCAACAGGTGACCACGCCGATCTGTTCGTGCCCTCCCATGATGAGCCGATAAATGTAAACGCTCGGGGTCGCTTCCTCCTCCAGCGGACACTCCGCTACCAGCTTTTCGAAATTCTCCGCCGCCTTTCGATAGACCGCGTCGCTGTAGATGTCAGTTCCATCCGGAAGATCGATCTCGGGCCGCGAAACATGGAGAAAACTGAGCGGATTATCAGCGGCCAGCGCGCGCGCCTCTTCTGTGCTGACTACGTCGTATGGCGGGCTTGCGACTTCCGCGACGCGCGGCGCGGGTGGACGCAAAGCGCGAAAAGGATGAATGACGGCCACGAGCTTCTTCTCCTTAGTAGATAGTCGGCGTCAGTATTCAGCCGTCGCAGAATTCTAAGCTTCTGCCTCAGTCCGGAACGATCACACCTGATAGCTTGGCCTGTAAGACTATCCGCTTGCTGGTCTGTTTGCCAAGTCGGGGGAGCCCAGGATCATATCCGAAGCAAGTGTGCGGCAAACTTCCAGTTTGTCGTTGAGCACGGACAAGCTGTGAAGCTTGGCGGATATTAAGATTAAACCAGAGGCCGAATCGCCAGGGTGTGATGGATCAAACTTCTCCAGCAGGAGGAATGCCGCTTATAATGGTCTCAGCCTAATCGGGGAGTCCAGATGACTGAACTTGCGAGCCGTGAATGTGTACCATGTAGAGGCGGGGTTCCGCCGATGAGCGCTGCTGAAATAGAAACGCTTATCAAGCAGCTCGAAGGTTGGGAGGTGGTGGAGGACCATCATCTGAGGAAGACCTACGAGTTCAAGAACTTTCGCGCAGCGCTCGACTTTGTTAACCGGGTCGGCGAGTTAGCGGAGGAGCAGGGTCACCATCCGGACATATGCTTTGGTTGGGGACGTGCGGAAATTACCATCTGGACCCACAAAATCAACGGACTCACTGAAAGCGACTTCGTGCTCGCCGCAAAGATCGACCACCTCTAAGAGATGTCCAGATCAAAGATCGCATCCGCGTTTTAAAGATTATGATTGAGCGAGCGCCTGAAGGTAGACCTTCTCAGTCTCATCCACCATCCGTTCCACGCTAAACCGGGCGAGGGCCGCTGTTCGAGCTTTCGAACCGAGGCGCGCGCGCAAGCTTTGGTCCTCCAACAATCGCAGAAGCGATCCTGCCATCCCCTCAGCATCACCCACTGGCACAATCATCCCCGTCGAATCGTCTTCAAGAATCTCCTTTGCGCCTTCGGTCGCAGTTGCGACAATCGGAAGGCCGGATGCCATCGCTTCAACCGTCGCCAGGCCGAACGACTCCGTCCTCGAAGCCGATACATAGACATCGAGCGCGGCCAGCAGCGCCGCAGTGTCGTCGACCCAGCCGACGAAGTGCACGCGATCCTCAATGCCAAGCCCGGCTGCAAGTGCTTCGAGCGCTCTAAGGCGATCTCCAGCGCGAGTCGTATCTCCACCCGCGATTACGAAGTGGGTGTCCGACCGCTTCTCCGCTACCCGGGACGCAGCGCGCAGGAAATCGGCGTGACCCTTCTGATTCTTGATTTCGCCAACAGCGCCGATGAGGAATGTATCCGCACCGACGTTGATATCGCGACGAAATTCCGCCCGTTTAGAGCTGCGTAGCTCCGGACCGAAGCGAGTTAGATCGATGCCGTTCTGGACTATCGTGATCTTGTCCGCAGAGAAGATCTTATTTGCGACGAGAGCTCGTTCGACAGCGCGTGAGACGGCAATAACGCGTGCCACGTGTGACATCGTGAGCGCGTGCAGCGCATTTAGCGGAAACAGTACGTGACGCGTGATGATGAGTTTCGTCTGACGATTGCGCCTGGTGGCGAACGCTGCAACCGGATAGTCGCGCGCAACGTGCGCGTGCAGTATGTCGATCTTATGCTCGCGTAGGAGCCTCGAAAGCTCAACCGAGCTTCCCATGTCCAGAGCGTTTCTCAGTCGCAACGTGAGAACGTTGTCCGCCGGCAAAGTGCTCAACGCTTCACGAAGCGGAGAGCTCGCGGGAAGTGCGACGAAGACTCCATGTCCCCGCCCGACGAGCCCATTCACAAGATCGACGAGATGCCTCTCCCCGCCGCCGAGCGATCGAGCTGAACTTATGTGTAGGATTCTCAAGGTGTCCAGTGAGTGGTAAATCGTAAACCGTGCGAGCAACGCCTGGGTAGCGATCTTCTTCTGGCCGGTTAGATGTTCGGATCAAGAAACTCCTCGTATCGCGCGAGCAGGTCGGCGGGATCACGAAAGATCAGTGAACAGCCGGCCGCTCGCAATTCACTCTCGGGAAAACCGCCGCACAGTACGCCGACGATTCGATGTAAGCCCGCTTTTACCGCTCCCTGCGCATCGTACGGTGTATCGCCGACCACCTTCGCCTGGTCGCGCGCGATGTCGTTCAAGCCTTTGAACGCGGCTTCGAAGATGTCCGGATGAGGCTTCGACTTGTCCGCATCGTCTGCGGAGGTGTCCTCATCGACGAGGTCGTCTATACGCGCGATCGACTTGTAAGCTTTGAGCTCGTCTTCTGAGGCGGACGACGCCAGCGCGATTCGCAGTCCATCGTTCACCAGCCTCGAAAAGAGCTCGCGTACCTTGGGAAACGGCCTGACCTTTGGAAGGAAGTCACGCTTGAAGAGGCGTGATCGATAGTCCAGGACCTCTTCTTCCAAACTGTCCAGTTCCTCCTGCGAGAAGAAAACAGGCAAGAGCTGATCGCCTCCTTTTCCAATCTGGTGACGCACATCCTCGAAAGGAACCTCCTTGCCGAAATGCTTGAAGGTTTCCTTCCACGCCTGTGCGTGCAGGTCTACCGAGTCCAACAATGTCCCGTCAATATCGAAGATGACAGCTCGTATCATTGATTTCGCTCGCCCAACTTTGCTTTCGGAGTCTAGAGTTTGAAGCCTGAAGAGTCAAAGCTCACTTCGCCTTCGCTTCACCAGGCGTCCTAACCCGCGTTCAGTTCCGAAACGGGAAGGATGAGAATCGTTTTGCTTTGATACGGGGACCGGCGCCATGTGTTGGTTTATCAACAGCTGTTCGACATCGGCCGCGCCGCAGATTCAACCTTGCGGTCAAATCCCTTTCATTTCCTAACAACGCCCCAAGCATGCCCGGTCGGCATAGGGATTGCCACTTGTATGGAATTGTAGGGGTACACGCGTCTACTGTTCCGTCTAATTTTTGCTAGAGGAGTAACATCAATCATGTCAAACAAGGCTACCTTAGTCACAGGTCTTTTCAAGTCTCGCGCGGCGGCCGAGGCTGCTGTCGACGCGCTTATCAAACGCGGATACACGCGCAACGATGTCAGCGTACTAATGTCCGATGCGACCAAGAGCAAGGAGTTCGCAGTCCAGACGAAGTCGCACGCTGCCGACGGAGCGGGCATTGGCGGGGCCGTGGGCGGAACTATCGGGGCCGTCCTGGCAGCGATCGTGGCGGTCGGAACTTCGATAGCCATTCCCGGACTCGGCCTTGTCGTTGCAGGTCCGATCGCAGCGGCTTTAGCGGGTGCAGGCGCTGGTGCGGCGACGGGGGGAATGATCGGCGCATTGATCGGCGCGGGAATACCGGAGTATCGCGCAAAGGTCTATGACGCCGGCATACGCGGCGGCGGAATACTACTTGGTGTCGAGGCGAAGAGCGACGAAGATGGCAACGCGCTTGAGACGCTTTTGACGGACCTCGGTGCGGAACACGTTCGACAGGAATAGAAGGTTTGAACGGGCGCCGGGCAAAGACAATCCTCGCGCAGAGGAGGAACACGATGGAACGAACCGAAAAATCGATTGAGATCGATGTGCCGGTCGAGGTCGCCTTTGCCCTTTATAGCGATTTCGAAAGATTTCCGGAGTGGATGAAGCACATCAAAGAAGTGCGCCGCACCGGAGAAAACCTAACGAGGTGGGAAGCTGATGCGCCGCTCGGCATAAATGTCGAATGGGAAGCCGAGATAACCGCGTTCGAGGCGAATCAAAAGATAGCGTGGCGTACGGTCCGCGGTGATGTCCACATGGAAGGTGAAGTCACGTTTGAGCCAGTTGGAAAAGACAAGACGCTGCTTCGTATTTCAGTCGGTTATTCACCACCGGCCGGTCATCTGGGCGCTATCGTGGCAAAGTTTCTCGGTAGCGATCCCGAGAAGGAACTTGAGGAAGAGTTAAAGCGCTTCGCCAAACTCGCGGAGGAGCAAAGCGGGATGCCAGGTAAAGATCGTACCGGGCGTAGCTCGAAAGCGAGTGGGGGCACGGCCGAAAGCAGAGCAGCGTGACAGCGTAGTTTCAATTTCACTCGCCACCACAAACGAAAGAGCCTCGAACGAGATTCGTCGAGGCTCTTCGATTTATCTCCGACGAGACTAGCTTCCCACCGCTTTTCCGATGTCTTCGATAGTCTCACCGACTTTACGTTTGGCAGTGCCGTATCCCTCTCGAAGGTTTCCGCCTGCGCGGTCGGCTGCGCCTTCTGTTTCCAGGTGATCATCATTAACGGCTCGGCCGACTCCCTCTTTCACCGTGCCCTTCGCCTGGTCGAATTTGCCTTTGATCTCGTCCTTATTTGGTAATCCCATAATTGGTTCTCCCTTCGCGGCAGGTAATCTCAAAGCGCGAGAAAGCCGCGGACTACTGCGCGCTTTAACACTAATCACCGCTACTAGGGCAACCGACATACCACGTGGCCCCGGCAAGCCGTGGCCCCTGCGAATACGGCGTAAAACGCTGAATACAGGTGTTGATGCGAAAAGAAGTAACGATTCGGGACGGGTAGGCGAACGAAGTTTCAATACAGCTCAAGAGGCGTAAGTGAGCGATCTCCGAACGATTGAATCCTGCGGGTGCATGATCAACCGCGGTCGCGATCGTCAATCAATCCGACCCTGCTTTTCATGTAAAGGAAGTCTGACTTCGAAGCGCGTGCCAAGTCCCGGTTCGCTGACAACCATGATTCTACCCTGGTGGCGCGTAATTATGCCGTGTGATGCCGACAATCCGAGACCGGTGCCGCGCTCGCCCTTGGTCGTATAGAAAGGTTCAAAGATTCTGGCTACTGTTTCCGGCGCCATCCCGTTGCCGGTATCCGCCACCCAGAAACAGGCGCTGTCGAGTTCGGCACGCGATCCGGTTTCAATGTCGCCGCCATCGGGCATCGCGTCCACGGCGTTAAAGAGCAGATTGAGAACGACCTCGCGCAACTCTGATTTCTCGCCCAACACGAAAACAGAGCCGCGATTTTCGACTCGCACGTTGATGCAGCCCGGACCGGAACCGGACTTACGATTCCATTTGGGCTTTGCGATCTCCACGCTGGTAGTGATCAGGTCTGCCAAGTCGACCGGTGCAAACTCTTTCGCCTGATCGCGGCGGGCGAAATCGAGTATGCGGCGCAGAGTTTGCGAGCCATCGGCCACTGCATTGACGATTACTTCGAGACTCTTCGACGTCGCTTCATCGGTCGCGCGGCGTTGAAGAAGCTGAGCGCGTCCCTGAATGACAGTCAGAGCGTTATTAAGATTGTGGGCCACACCCGCTGCCAGCTCGCCGACAGCGCGGAGTTTGTCCGACTGCGCCATGCGTTCGTGGGCGCGTCGTCGCTCCGTCAGGTCTCGAAGAAATACCAGGGCGCCCGCGACTGACCCATCTTTCCAGAGCGGCGAGTTATGGGCTTCGACAAAACGAATTGAGCCATCTTCGTGCATCGCCTGGATCTCGCCGTGCGTGTCTTCTCCCGCCAGGGTCTTCGTGAGATTCGCCAGCACGACCTCTCTTAACTCCGCTGAAACGATCTCACCAAAGTCTCTTCCCAGCAGCGCGCTGGCCATCAATCCATTGGCGGCCTGCGCGCGTTCGTTCATCCAGGTGATGCATCGCTGCAGGTCGAGCGTGTAGATTTCATCCGGGACCAAATCGGCGAGACTCGCCATGAAGGCCTTTTGTTCCAAGGCCTCGGCTTCGGCTCGGCGAAGTTCTGAGATATCGCGCGCTATGACCAGCACGCTTCCGGTCAGTGCGTTACGCGTGTCACGAAGCGGGACGACGATTACTAATGTTGGCCGATCTGCTTGCTCTCCTGAGAGCACTTCGACTTCGACCTTTTCGCCCAGGACCAGCGCGCGTTCAACCAGGCAATGCTGTGTTCCTTCAACCCGCCAGAACATTTCGCAACAGCGATTGCCCAGCAGCGTCGACGAATCATCGGCGCGCTGGAGTTGGACTCCGGCGCGATTGACGCGGCCCAGCCGGCGGTTAGCGTCGAAGAGGAAAAAGGCGTCGGGCAGCGCTGCGAAAGCAGCGCTCAGGACTTCGGCGGATTCGGCTTGCACTGACAGCAAACGGTCGCCAAGAAGATCTGTTGGTAAGACTTCTAATTGTTCCATGGGTTCAAAGCGATGAAGCTTGGGGCGCCTGCAGGGAACGCAGTCGCGACGGGCAGATCCATCTTAGCAGATACAAGCGCCGCGGGGGAAGAACTAATAAATCCTGCAACCCTGGAAAGAAAAAGGGTGCGCCTCTACAAGAGAAGCGCACCCGGAATGACCGAATTACTCCCAGCTAGAACTGGAAGCGCATCGCAAACTCAACCTGTCGTTCTCGGTAGAACGAGCTACCACCACCCGCATCGTTGATGGTCCCAAACGGGGCCTGGAAGGTCAGAGTCGTAGCAGCGGTCGTTCCGCCGTTGTACATGGCGGTGCTGACAGCCGCAGCCTGCGTGCTGTTGAAGACGTTGAAAATATTCGCCAACAGCTCGAGTTTGGCTTTTTCGCCAAGGCTTATGCGACGCGAAACTCGAAGGTCAAAGTTCTGAATTCCGGGTTGACGGAATCCATTGCGTGGCGCGAAGGGGACGCGATTGAATGCCCCATTCGATCCATTAAGTCCACCGGCCTGAGTGCCAGCCGCCGAAGCGGAGATCGTTCCACTGTAAGGCCGACCCGAGTAAACCTGGACAACCGGAGCGATCGTCCACCCGTTGAGGAGCGCACGACCCACCGCGTTGTTCGAGTCTTTGCCGAAGGGGGTTGGAGCCCAGACTACGCTGGCAACGAATTTGTGACGAACATCGAAGTTCGATGTGCCCGATTCGCCGCTGGCGTCAAATACATCGAACGGAAGGTTGGTCGCCGTGAACGTCTGCGAGACCTGACCCGTGTCGGTGGCTTTGGCAAGTGTGTAGCTGGTCTGGAACTGCAGACCGTTCGTCAATCGACGATTGGCTTGCAATACAAAAGCGTTGTAGTTCGACTTGATGGAACTGCTGATTTCCGTGATTGCGCCATAAGACGTGTTCGGTCGACTTCCCAGATAAAGCGGGAATGAAAAGACCTGGCCGGCAAATGGACCATCTGTAACGGTCAGAGTTCTGGTTCCTGTCGGGAAGCTCAGGTTCCTGTCGATGAACGTGGGAAGTCTGCGACCCATGCTCGCGAGATAGGAAGCTGAGACCACTGTGTTGCGGGAGATCTGCCGCTCGAAGACCAGGTCGATTTGCTCGATCTGCGGCGCAGCGAAATTCCGCGCAAAGTATTGAACGTTAGCGGTTCCTGCAGGAGCTGACGCGATGACGTTCGGGAAAATCGGCGATGTTGCGGAGGTAGATGCAACCGATGCCGACAGCTGTCCAGCCGGGTTGCCGGTGTTTGCAACCGCATTAAAGATCTGCCCGTTGTTCACTCGGCCGTAATAGATACCCATACCGCCACGGACCGAAGTCTTGCCATCGCCATTGATGTCATAGGCAAAACCTATGCGCGGTCCCCAATTGTTTTTGTCTGAGGGGAAGGTGGAGGTCACCGCGTTAAGGGACAACCCAACGTTCGGGACCAGCGATGTGTCGGCGCTGGGAATCTGCGCGCCCGGCAGTTTCTCGTACTCGTAGCGCATTCCCAGATTAACCGTCAGGCGAGGAGTGACTCGAAAATCATCCTGCACGAACAGGTTGTAGTCCGTCGTCTTGATTTCAAAAAGAGTCGGGCCAAAAGCCTGTTGGTAGTTGCTGGTGTAGCAGCGTCCACGAAGCCTGACTGAAGACGAGCAAGGTGTTGCCGCAGGAAGTGGCGTAACGAAGTTGATGTAATCAACGATGAAGTCATTGATGTTGTTATAGCTGTATGCGCCGGCTTCGAAACGCAGATTGTCAATGATGTCTGTGACGCGGTTAATGTCGCCGCCGAATTTGATCGTATGGCGACCCTTGGAGATTGTCATCGTATCGGCGAACTGGTTGCGCTTCTCGTCGGGGAATGACCTGCGCTCGAGGAACGTCGGCTTGCCGAATTCGATACCGTTGGTCAGGAATACGTCCGGAGATCTGCCACCAGGCGCGGTTGTTGGCTCGCCCGGGAGCGGTGGCTGACTGAACTCAAACTCATTGTCGCGCCCCCATTGGTAGCGAGCTTCGTTCAACACGGTCGGTGAAATCGTCGAGATCAAACGCAGATTCAGAGAATCAACGTTGACGAAGTCGTCACCGAAACTTGCGCGCGCCAACGTGTTGGTCGCCTGGGTCTGAATACCGGCAGGCGATACCCAACGCAGGCGGTTGTATGACGCAGTGAAGGTATTGCTCTTGTTGATATTCCAGTCAATCTTGGGAAGGTAGGTGTCCTGATCACCGCGACGTGCTACTTCGCCGGTCAGGCTGTTGATAAAGGCCAGCGAGTTGTCGATCTGAGCGTCAGTCAAACCGCGGGAGGGGTTCTTTAAGGACGCAGTGAAAAGAGCGGCGGTGCACCCAGGAGCTACCGCGGAAACGCAACGATTGACCGTACTGAGATAGCCGGCACTGCTGAAAACTCCCAGGCCCGGAAAGTCGCGTCGCTGACCGTCATAGTTGAAGAAGAAGAAGGCCTTGTCCTTGACGATCGGTCCGCCGATATTGCCGCCGATCTGGTGACGCACGTCCTTCGGCTTGATAGGAATGGGATCCAGGGCGGGTCCACCCGCAACAAAGACTGAGCGAACAGCGCGCGGGTTGCGTGCGCCATATTTGTTATTGCGATAGTACCAAAAGCCTTCACCGTGAAACTCGTTGGTGCCGCTCTTGGTGATGGTGTTGACCACGGCACCCGCGGCACGGCCATACTCAGCGGAGTAATTCGAGGTGTTGACCTGAAACTCGCGAACTGATCCCTGACTGACCGAATAGGGAATGCGCGTTCGGCCTCGTTCTTCAGAGAAGAGCGCCTGGTTGTTATCTCCGCCGTCGACCGTGTTGTTATTCAACAGTCCGGAGATACCACGGAAGCTGATCAGACCGAAGTTGCCATCGGGCGCCGATGCCGGAGTCAGAATTGCGAAGTTCGCAGCGCGACGTCCGTTGATCGGAAGCTCGTTGACCGAAGTCTGGTTGATGTTGCTGGCAAAGTCCTGCTGCGTCGTGTTGATAACGGGCGCATCGCTGGTAACTTCGACATTAGCCGTTTGCCCGCCGATCGTCAGCGGAACGTCTATGGAAGTCACGTTTCCGATTTCGACCGTGACTCTCTCCTGTGTAAATGCGCCGAATCCGGACGCGTTCACTGTGATGCTGTATATGCCGGGCTGGAGATTGACGATTCGTGCACGGCCTTCACTGTCTGTCGTGGCCGTGTCTTCTTTATTAGTCCCGGCGTTTTTTACCGTCACTGCTGCGTTCGGGATGACCGCACCCTGCGGGTCTGTGGCCGTAATCCCGATGGCCCCCGTCGTCGTCGACTGGGCAAAGGCCAACGCGCTCAGTATAAACACGAGGAGCGCGGCCAAAGGAAGCCTATAGAATTTGTACATGCTGGGGAACTCCTTCAGAACGATTTAATGAGAGTTGAAGCCGTGTCTGCGCTCGCGATGGGAGACGCAGATCGTTTCCTGGAAATTTCGAGAACGTGTTAGAACTGCTGATTTCAAGAGGCGTGATACCGACTACTGTTACACCCGTGTTGAAGCGAACTTCTATCATGCCGAACGTCATTTACGCAAGCTTAAGATGGCGGAGAGAGGAGCAAGTTGTCATCGGATTTGCGAGCAAAACACTTAGCTCTGGGTTTCATGAAGCGCCGGCCACAATGCAACGCATGTAATATGGCAAAAGCCATGCCGAGGGTGCCGCCATTAACGTCCACAGACTTAAGGCAATGATATCAAGGGAATTATCCTGAAAGGTGGAATCACATCCGCTTCCCCGATCCTCAGTTTTTTGGATTTTTCTATGAGAAACGGGAAAAGGCCAGGAGCAGGAGCAGGAGCAGGAGCAGGAGGCAGGAGCAGGACTCAGGACTCAACAGTGCGAAACGACACCTCAACGGATCATGAGTACGAAGAACGACTATGTAGGAGACGAGCATTAGTATTGGCTTGTTCGGTTCTGTGTTGTTCGACATTCGCCCGAGTTCTCAGTCCTGCTCCTGCCTCCAGCTCCTGCCTCCTGAACTCAGCGTCCCTCACACTCGCTCGCAAATCATGGCGATGCCCTGCCCACCTCCGATGCAGGCCGTGGCCAATCCATAGCGAGCATCGCGTCTTCGAAGTTCATTGAGCACAGTCAGCACCAGTCTCGTTCCCGACGCGCCAAGCGGATGCCCCAGCGCTATGGCACCGCCGTTAACGTTAGTGCGCGAGCGGTTGAGTCCGAGCTCCTTCTCAACTGCCAGATACTGTGCCGCAAACGCCTCGTTAACTTCGACGAGGTCGATGTCTTCGAGCTTCAACCCTGCTTTTTCAAGTGCCTTGCGCGTCGCGGGCACCGGACCGATGCCCATGATCTCCGGCTCCACTCCGGCGTACGCCCAGCTAACGATACGACCGAGCGGCTTGATGTCGCGTGCCTTCACATAATCCTCTCCGGCGATTACCAGTACGGCTGCGCCATCGACTATTCCCGAAGCATTGCCGGCTGTGACGAAACCATCCTTGCTGAATGCGGGTCGAAGTTTCGCCAACACTTCCATTGTTGTGTCGGGCCGCAGGTGATCATCACGATCGAAGATGTCCGAGCCTTTGCGCGTTTTGATTTCAACCGGCACGATTTCTTCCGCAAACATTCCTTCGTCCTGCGCGCGCTTCGCCTCTCGCTGCGAACGCAGCGCGTAAGTATCCTGCGCCTCGCGTGAGATCTCGTGGCGGCGCGCCAGGTTCTCAGCCGTACCCGCCATCGGCGTGTTGCAGTACGTATCAAGCAACGCCACCATCAGGCTGTCTTCGAGTTTTCCCTGGCCGAGTGCAAAGCCGGAGCGGGCGCCACGAATCACATGAGGAGCCTGCGACATCGATTCCATTCCCCCGACCAGCGCGGTCTGCGCTTCGCCCAGCTGTATCATCTGCGCGCCAGAAATAATAGATTGGATGCCGCTGCCGCAAAGCCGATTGACCGTTAGCGCCGGACGATCAAACGGAACACCGGCTTTTAGAGCAACGTGGCGCGCGCCATAAATTGCATCGCCGGAAGTCTGCAGCGCATTTCCCATGATCGTGTGATCGATCTCATCTGCTGGAACATTCGTTGTTTCAAGCGCCCCCCGCGCAGCAATCGCTCCCAGATCGATAGCCGATATATCCTTCAACGCACCGACGTATTCCCCCATCGGAGTCCTTTTGCCGCCTAGAATGAAGACATCGCGAGACATAATGCTTAGTGACCTTTCATGAATAGAAATTAGACCATGTGCGAAACCAAAAAGCTTAACAAAGCGTTTCGAACGCGTCAATTTTGGGTAAACCTAAAATGGGAACCTCCGAGCGCCACAGCCTTTGAAAATTCGTTCGTTGCCGTGCTAAGATCTCGGCCGTTATTGCCGCCCCACGCTCTGTCCCCGATTAGGCCCCGGCGATATCAAATCCACATATAATCCTCGAAGGAGTACCCGCTGTGAGACCAAGTGTTTCCTCCGCGCTAAGTCGCCTGCGTCCGTTGATCTTCCTGGCGTTCTGCCTGTTTGCCTTAACGTCATTTCGTCCAGCTCTTGCGCAAACGCCATCGGCTGAAGAGCTCAAGCGAGATCGCAACCGCGGCCTGGCGATGCTTCAATTAATGAAGGAATATCTGACGGAGTTTTACTACGACCCGACCTATCACGGGATGGATCTAAACGCACGATTCAAGATTTCCGAAGACAAGATGAAAGAGGCTGCCAACCTGGGACAGGTAATGGGAATCGTTGCGCAAACCATGGCCGAACTCAACGACTCGCACACATTCTTTATACCGCCCCCGCGTCCGGTGGACGTGAAGTATGGTTGGAAGATGCAGATGATCGGCGACACTTGCTATGTGGTCGCCGTTAAGCCTGAGAGCGACGCAGAGGCGCAGGGATTACATCCAGGCGATGAGGTCGTGTCGCTCGATGGCTTTAAGCCAAGCCGCCAGACGATCTGGAAAATGGAATATAACTACAACCTGCTTCGACCGCAGCCGGGAAAGCACGTCGTGGTTCGAACCCCGAGCGGCGAGACGCGGGACCTGGCTTTGAAAGCAAAAGTCGAGAAACGACCGAAGCAAATCAACCTCGATCAATGGTTTAATCAGGCCTACGAAGACCAGGACGACGACAAGAAACTTGCGCGCGCTGTCGAATTGAATGCCGACGTCCTCGTTTGGAAGCTGCGGGAGTTCGGTCTTACTGAAAGCAAAGTCGACGACATGATGAAGAAGGCGCGGCAGCACAAGACGCTGATACTCGATCTGCGCGGCAACGGCGGCGGGTACGAAGTTACGTTGAAGCGCATGGTTGGTTATGTCTTTGACAAGGACGTCGTGATCGGAGAGGTGAGACGTCGCAAAGAGACTAAGCCCATCAAAGCCAACACGCGCGGCGACAAAGCCTTCAAGGGGCAACTGATCGTGCTGGTTGACAGCAAGTCAGGCTCGGCATCTGAGCTCTTTGCGCGAACAGTACAGCTCGAGAAGCGAGGAATTGTAATCGGAGATCGCACCGCCGGAGCAGTAATGCGCTCAGGCTTCCATCCCGGACTGCTGGGAGACATGAGCAGTGGGAACATGATCCCCTACGGTGCATCGATCACCGACGCAGATTTCGTACCAACTGACGGCAAGAGTCTCGAGCATGCCGGTGTGATGCCCGATGAAGAGGTACTACCGACCGCAGCGGACCTTGCAGGCAGACTCGACCCTGTCCTTTCTCGCGCAGCCGCGATCGCAGGGGCGGAACTTTCTCCGGCAAAGGCCGGCGCTCTCTTTCCGCTGGAATTGGAACTCGACTGATCGGGATGGTTTACTTTAGCGATCAACCTTAGCCATGCTAGTATGCCCGGCGTCCAGGGCCGCCCTCATTGTTCTGTTTCATTCAGAACTGCGGCTGTTATTTCCCAACCACAATTAATTTCAAGGAGTTTTTATCTTGAATAATCGAAAGTCTTCACCTCATTCAATCAGTGCGTTCATATTTGCCGCTATCTCCGTAATCGGGATCCTGGCCATAGCTCGGCCCGCATACGCGCAATCAATTACCAAAGAGGAGCGCGAGCGCGGTCAGAAAATGCTGCAGTCCGTTAAGAGCGACATTAAGGATAAATATTATGATCCCACCTTTCATGGGATTGATTTGGATGCCCGGATCAAATTAGCTGCTGAAAAAATTGAGCAGTCTACAACGGTAGGTCAGATAAACGGCATCATCGCACAAATGCTGATTGATTTTAACGACTCGCATACTTTCTTTATCCCGCCCCCTTGGGCCTTTCACGTCAACTACGGGTGGGAAATGCAAGCGGTTGGAGATAAATGCTACATCGTCAGGGTTGAGCCGAATAGTGATGCTGAGCAAAAAGGACTCAAGGTGGGCGACGAGATTTATTCAGTGGATGGAATTTGGCCGACGCGAGAGAACCTATGGAAGTTCAAATATATGTACAACACTCTACGCCCCAAGACGCGCATGCAGGTCATTATTCAGAAACCGGATGGTCAACAACGGGAGGTGGAAATCGCCGCACAGATAACCGCAGGCAAGGCAAATCTCAGCCTCAGCGAATTTATCATCAATGAACTCATCGAAGATATCGGGGATGTAAACAGCTACCCACGCTATGTTGAAATGGGAGATGACCTGATCATTTGGAAGATACCCGAATTCGATCTAAGCGAAAAAGCTATTGATGAATTGATGAAGAAAGTGAAAACGCGCAAGAGTATGATTATTGATCTGCGGAATAACCCTGGCGGATACGTCGTAGCGCTCCAGCGTTTTCTCGGATACTTCTTCGACGCTGATATCAAGATTGCTGATGTCAAGCGCCGCAAGGAAACAAAAGAACTCAAAGCCAGGACACGCGGCGGAGAGCGCGTCTTCAAGGGCAAGCTGGTTGTCCTCGTCAATAGTGAATCGGGCTCCGCCGCGGAAGTCTTCGCGCGTTCTATCCAGCTGGAAAAACGCGGCACGATCATCGGCGACCGTACCTCGGGCAAGGTGATGAGGAGCATGGTTTATCAGCACGAGTTTGGGCCTTTAACCAAGCTGACTTTCTTTGCTCTAAGCATCACTGATGCCGATCTGATAATGACTGACGGTAAGAGCCTGGAGGGTTCCGGCGTCACGCCGGACGAGTTGCTGCTGCCGACTCAATCAGACCTGGCCGCCAGCCGCGACCCGGTAATGTCACGCGCAGCGTCATTAGTCGGCATCGAGCTTGAGCCAGAGAAGGCTGCTCTCCTCTTTCCGCGTCTGAAGAGGATTTCAAAAGAAGAAGCAGAAGATCAGCTCAACAGGGAGAATGAGAAGCGAAAAAACAATCAAAGAAATCCCTATACCGAGTTACCGCACTTGAGCCCTTAAACTTGATCTCTTCCAGGTTAACGTCTGAGATTCGACAGCGCCTGGCACTGCTCATCTGACGAATCGGTTTTTATCTCGATAGCGATGCAGCAGTTCTTCGAGGAAACCTTCGTAGGTGAAAGTCGAGAGCTCATAACCTGGACGAAGTTTGTAGAGGATCGGAGTGGCAACGCGCCAGGCTAACCACATACGCGACTGATCAGGCAGGTCCCACCGGCGACGAAGGAAAGTTTCGACCACTTCTATCTCGCGCTCACCGAGAGAGCCAAGATCGGCGGTAAACGGCACCGGTCTGAATGAGCGACGAAGCGCGGAGTCGGAGACCGGTGAATCGAAGACCTGATTGAACGAGGGCGCTTCCGCTTCACGTTCACGAACCACCACTGTTGCGGCCACCAGATCGCCGACGCGTTGATCGCGCCCGCTAATGAAAACGCATATTAGACCGATCGAATAGAAGGGAGGCCAGATGAGGTCTACGATCCGAAGAAGGTTCCTGGTCATGGCTTCCCAAAAAGTAATTGGCCGACCGTCTTCGCGTATGACTCGCAACTTGAGCCAACGCTTTCCCGGCGTCTGTCCGTTCCAAAGCCACTCGAAGATAATGAAATAGCTTACCCAGATCACGAATGCGACTATGCCGAATAGTGCGAGTACCCATTTCGAGGCTCCCCCCGCTCCGCCGAGCGCAAGCGCGCCCGCGACTTCCATAAAAACGTAATAGAGAATTGCGAACGCCGTGGTCTGCAATGCGTGGTCGAATGCGCACGCCAGGAAGCGGTTGCCGATCGAGGCCAATGCGAAATGCAGCGGGACGCGCTCGGGCGTCTCGATGATTAGTGTCTCCTCGTTTGTGATGGCTGCTGACATTCTCTTTTCGAAGATTGAACCGGTGCTAATGCCTCGAGCGGAGACTGCTCATCCACTCTCCGCTTAGGATAGCGTATATATACTCGTCGCCCCACCTGCCTTTGAACCAGACGTTGCTGATGAAGTGACCCTCGCGACGCATTCCTAATCTGTCTAGTAGTGCGACGGACTTTGTGTTCTCGCAATCCGCGATCGCTATCACACGATGAAGCTTGAGCGTTGCGAAGACGTAATCGAGGACTGCGGTCGTCGCTTCATAAGCCAGACCCTTTCCCTGGGCCTCTCTCGACATCGTGAATCCGATCTCGGCCTGCTGATCGTCAAGCATTTTGAGCGCGATATGTCCAATCAGGTTGCGAGTCGCTTTTAGTTCCAGAGCGAATGTAAACCAGCGTCCCACGATGCCGGGATCAAGTTGCTTTTGTCCATCTATGACATCTCTTGCCTGTTGCTCGGTGTATGAATTCCAGCTCTGGAATCGCGCGACCAGCGGGTCGTTGAGATAAGCAAGAAACGACGTGAGATCATCGTCCGTGAAACGCCGCAGGATCAATCTCTCGGATTCGAGGGAGGTGAACGATGCGGGTGCTGTTGTCATTCAATAAAAATCAAGTGTTTAGAGTTCAACCTTTAGGTTGGTGTGGCGTGACATAGCAAGCTAAAGCTTGAACTCTGAACGCCTGTATCGCTTCAAGCTCCGCGGACGCGAATGAAACGGCGCTTGCCGACTTGAATGTTGTACCGCCTCTCGTCCGCCCCGAACGCGAGAGGCTTGATCTCCCTGGGATCACAACGCACTCCATCTATAGAGACGCCGCCTTGTTCGATCAGACGGCGAGCCTCGCCTTTCGAAGAAGCGAGGCCGAGCTCCACCAAAAGCCCGTCGAGTTTCCAAGTCCCGAACGGCACAGTGCGCTCCTCGATTTCCGCCGGCATCTCCTTGCGTCTGAAAATCCGATTAAACTCCTCTTCGGCAGCGTTCGCTTCATCCGCTGAGTGGAAGTCTGCGATGATTCGCCTGGCGAGTTCCACCTTGATGTCGCGCGGATTGCGCTCACCAGCATCAGCGGCGCCGCGAAGCGTCGCAATCTCGTCGGGGCGCAGGTCCGTGCATAGCTCGAAATACCGCCACATCAACTCGTCTGAGATCGACATTATCTTGCCGAACATCTCCTGCGGCGGTTCGTTTATGCCTATGTAGTTGTCGAGCGACTTCGACATCTTTTGCACGCCGTCGGTCCCTTCGAGCAAAGGCATGATTACGCAAACCTGCGCCTCCTGCTCGTACTCGCGCTGCAGATTTCTTCCCATCAGTAGATTAAACTTCTGGTCGCTTCCGCCAAGCTCTATATCGGCCTCGAGCGCAACCGAGTCGTATGCCTGCGTCAGCGGGTAGAGCAGTTCGTGTAGGGCGATCGGGCGCTCGTCCTTGAGTCGCTTTGCGAAATCGTCGCGCTCCAAAATCTGTTTGACGGTGACGTGCGACGCCAGCCGCACGAATCCGTCAGAGCCGAGCTTGTCCATCCACTCCGAATTGAAACGGATCTCAGTCCGATCAGGGTCAAGCAGCTTGAAGATTTGTGTCTTGTAGGTTTCCGCGTTGGTGGCGATCTCCGCGCGCGTCAACTGTGGACGCGTAGCGTTCTTCCCCGAAGGGTCGCCGATCAACCCGGTAAAGTCGCCTATTAGAAAGATGACGGTGTGGCCGAGTTTCTGAAAGGCGCGAAGCTTACGTATCACAACTGCGTGGCCCAGGTGTATGTCGGGAGCGGTGGGATCGGCCCCCAGCTTGACCCGAAGGGGCACGCCGGTGCGCGCGCTCTTCTCCAGCTTCGCGCGCAAGTCGTCTTCGCGGATTATCTCCACGGTCCCTTTGCGCAAGTATGCAAGTTGTTCGTCAATCGTCATTGGCTGGTGAATAGTAAATCGTGAATCGTAAATGGTAAACAGGAGAAGGCGGTAAGACGCCTGAGGAAATTGAAATTTAGGAACCGAAGAGTAGCGTATCCAGCCAGTGCTACGCTATCTTTCATTAATCTGAAGGTCGGAGGCGAAAGGTAAATGGTGATGAATAATTCGCAGGTAAACGATCAACTCTCTGAACTCCACACGAGTCCTCTTCGGGGGACGCAATTGTCGTTTATCGGCTGCGGGAACATGGCCGAAGCCATCATCGCCGGACTGCTCAGACAAAACCTGGTGACCAAAGACCAAATCAAAGGCAGCCATCCGCGAGCTGCCCGGCGCGAGGACCTGGTGAAGAGGTACGGTATCGATGTTATCGAAAGCAACCGAGACACCGCTGCCCTCCGGCAATCATCCGATGAATCTACGTCAGCTTACTCCCGCTCAATAGTCATACTGGCGGTTAAGCCTCAACGCCTCGGACTTGTGTTAGGGGAATTACAGGGCGCTTTGCAAACCGATCAGCTAGTGCTCTCGATTGTGGCAGGCGCGCGCCTCGAGACCATTGCTTCGGAACTTCATCATCCGGCAGTAGTGCGTGCGATGCCGAACACGCCGGCCCAGATCGGACAAGGGATGACCGCGTGGACGGCGACTGCCGAGGTCAGCCCTCCTCAGCACGAGCAAGTGCGCGCCATGCTCGCTGCCCTGGGTCGCGAGCTGTACGTCGAGAGCGAGAGGATGATTGATATGGCGACGGCGCTTTCCGCGACGGGGCCGACGTACGTCTTTCTCGTCATGGAAGCCCTGGTAGATGCGGGCGTGCACATGGGGTTTTCTCGCCACGTGGCGCAGGAGCTTGTCTTGCAAACTATGCTCGGCTCGGTCCTGTTCGCGCAGGAATCTCGCAAACATCCGGCCGAGCTACGCAACATGGTGACATCGCCAGGAGGGACCAGCGCCGAAGCTATCTATCAAATGGAAAAGGGCTCTCTGCGGACAGTGCTCTCGAAAGCCGTTTATGCGTCATTCAACAAGGCCGTCGAGTTGGGAAAGCGAAAGATAGGCCAGGGATAATGGACAAGGACGATCCACCTTCATGAAAAGACTTCGGGTTAGTTCGAGTGATTGGTGAATCGGTTAGGTCATCTCACTCAAATCGTTTCCAGTTCCGGTACCGTCCGCTCGCTTTCGACATTGCCGGTATTCAGAGTCGAGACCGGTTCGAAGAGCAGGACGTGCGCTTCTTCGTCGGCAACTGGTTTGTGCTCGACGCCGCGGGGAACGATAATGAACTCACCTTCTTCGATCCACTCGTTTCGGTCTTCAAACTCCATGCGAAAGCGCCCCTTCACGACAAAGAACATTTCATCCTCGTGGTCGTGATGGTGCCAGACGAATGGCCCCTGGAACTTTACCAGCTTAACGTACTGACCGTTTAGTTCTCCCACGATCTTGGGCCTCCAGTGGTCGTTAAAAAGGGAGAGCTTCTGTTCGATGTTTACTTTCGTCATTTCCTGATCCTGCTGGTTTCCACTATTCATTCGGATCTGCACAAATATTCACTAGCCAAGTATTAGAACGATGATCCCGATGAGGATGCCTGACAGGCCTCCGAAGAAGTTGATCATTTGAAACGGTCTCGGTTTGGTCTTGAATATCCGTGCGTCAAAGCGCCCGATGGCGTCAGCAAATATGATTAGAACAATCCCTATCGCAATTAAAGCCAGCCCTCCGAGCCGATCATCTGTCATTTCAGGATACCAATTGAACCGGAGAGGACACAGAGATCACAGAGTAAAGGAAGAATTCTGAAAGTTGAATTCAAGACAGCTTTGGTCTTTCACTTAAACTCAAAATTCATAACTCAACTCGTCCTCTGTGGTTAATTCCCGCCCTTCCCCCGTGTTTTTGAGAGGGGCCGAACGCGACGCCCTTCGATTATGTAGTTTCCGCTCACGATGAGAGCGACCGCTTCCGCGTAGGCCTCGTGCTCTTCCCCTAGAATGCGAGCGCTCAAAGTTTCTGTTGTGTCGTCGTCGAGGATTGGCACGACGCGTTGAATGATGATCGGGCCGGCGTCGAGAGTTTCGTCAACCAGATGCACCGTGCAGCCGCTCATCTTCGCACCATGTTCGAGCGCTTGCCGCTGCGCGTCGAGACCGGGGAACGCAGGAAGCAGGCTGGGGTGAATGTTCAGAATCCGATTTGGAAAAGCTTCGATGAAGCACGGCGAAAGCAGTCGCATAAAGCCGGCAAGACAAACGAAGTCGACCTCGCGCTCTTGCAGAGCGAGCATGATCTCATTTTCGTGCTCTTCCCGAGTTCGCCCCGCACGCTCGATTGCGAGGGTGGAAATACCGCGATGGGCCGCGTGCACGAGGCCATGCGCATCGGAGTGATCGCTGATTACGATCGCGATCTCTGCCCCCGGGATCCGGCCATCAGAAACGGCATAAGCCAACGCCAACATGTTCGAGCCACGACCGGAGATGAGAATTGCTATTCGTTGTGTCATGCGGCCCTATTGTCCAAAGTCCAAGGTCCAAAGTCCGAGGTCAAGCGCGGGGTGTTCCTTTCATCTCAGCGTTGTTTCTAACATTGATCGTTGAACATTGAACGTTGAACGGTTTTTGACTTTGGACTTTGGACTTTGGACCTTGGACCTTGGACAGGGTTTTATTCGATCGTGACTTCGCCCGCGCCCTCGCTGACCCGTCCGATTTCGTAGACAGGTTCGTTCACACTTTCGAGATGAGATTTGATCGTGTCTTTATCCTTCGTATCGGCGACTACAATCATCCCCACACCCATATTGAATGTGCGATACATCTCCGCGTCCGTGACATTGCCGATCTTCTGCATCAATCCATAGACCGGAAGCACTGGCCAGGAATCGCGCTGGATTACAACGCTCGTTCCTTCGGGCAATATTCGCGGGATGTTATCTGTCAATCCTCCGCCTGTGATGTGCGCGAGCCCTTTCACGATTCCGGAGTCGAGCAGGCCGTCGAGCGCGGGAAGATAGCTCTTGTGCCGTTGAAGAAGCGCGGCCCCCACGCTCATCTCCAGAGTGTCGACATGCGAATCAACTTCGTAGCCGGCGACATCGAAAAACAGTTTGCGAGCGAGTGAATAACCGTTTGTGTGAAGCCCAAGCGAGGGCAGCGCCAGCACAACATCTCCCGCAGCGATTCGCCCTCCGTCAATCACCTTTTCTCGATCGACGACCCCGACGATAAAGCCCGCCACGTCGTATTCGCCGTCACCGTAAAAGCCCGGCATCTCCGCGGTCTCTCCCCCGAGAAGCACACAGCCGTTCTCTCGGCAACCCTTCGCGATCCCTTCGACGATCGCCGCCACCACATCAGGTGCGAGCACGCCCGTGGCAATGTAGTCCATGAAGAAGAGCGGGCGCGCGCCCTGTACGAGGATGTCATTGACGCAATGGTTGACGAGATCTCGTCCGATGCTGTCGTGCGTGTTGGTTGCGAACGCTATCTTTAGCTTTGTCCCTACGCCGTCGGCCGACGCCACCAGCACGGGATGCTTCAGCTCGGGGAATGCGCCATCAAACATCCCTCCGAAGCTGCCGATCTGCGACAGGGTCCGCTGGTTGAAGGTCTCGCGGGCCAGCCGGCTGATCTTCGCTGTGGCGACGTTTGCTGCGTCGATCGAAACACCCGCATCGGAGTATGAGACTGGTTTCGTCATTGATGTTGGATGAGTTGCGAGTTCGGTGTTTCGAGTTCAGAGTTTCGAGTTTCGAGTTCGTGAACGCGAGTTTCGCTGTTTTTCCTGAAGCGTGATTTTATTTCCCTCGCGCCCTGACGCTCGGCACTTTTAGGCGAATCTCCCAGTCGCAAACTCGAAACTCGAAACTCTGAACCCGAAACTCTAAACCCGAAACTTACTTCTTCCGTTGTTTCGGCGGCGGCCCGAAGTCGCCATACGAAATAAAGCCGGAACGCGACGAGTCGTCCTTCGTGCCCTCTCGTCCGGCCCACAAGTCGCTCTTTGTTTCCTTGGACGCTTTGATCTCAAAGAGCTTGCCATTCTTTGCTCTGCCTGATGTCGTGATAGTGATCTCGCCCTGCAGGTCGGTGCGATAAAGCTCCGTCACGCCGGCGGCCTTCAGACGATTGAGAACCTCCTGGCCGGGATGGCCGTATCGATTGAACTCTGCCATCGAGATGACCGCCACCTTCGGTGATGGGTCGTCGGGTCGGAAAACTCGTTTGAGAAAGTTTTCAGAAGTCGCATACTTCGATCCATGGTGCGCCACTTTCAAAATCCTTGCTCGAAGATTCGCTTCACGTCCCACCAGACGATCTTCAGTGGGCTCTTCCGCGTCACCGGGCAACAGCATCGAGAACTCTCCGTAATCAAGCCGGGCCACGATCGAGTTGGCGTTTGACTCGTTGCCTTTACGACTGGAAATAATCTGTTCTCGTGTGAACGGCGGCGAGACCGGACCGAGCATCGTCAGAATCGCGCCGCCGCCCAGCTCTATGGTTTGATCGGCAACGGCTTTCTCAAACTTTGCCCCGCTCTGGTCTACCGCATTCTTGAAATCGTTGTAGGTCTTGACCGTCGGCAGCTCTACGACCCTTCCGCGTCTGGGCTGCGGCTTCGGCGGCGGTTGATTCTTGCCCGGTTTATTGCTCGCCGGAGTTGTGGCAGGGGCGCTCGCGGGTAATACCTCGGGAGGCGGGGAGCCGTTCTCAAACACCCGTTTGACTTTGAAGTTATTGAGGACCCACGCGGCGCCACCAATATGGTCAGGGTGATAATGGGTGGCGATGAAACATTCGATCTCAGTAACGCCGTAACGCCGCAGGGCTTCGACTACTTTGGGGCCGTTCTTTTCGTCGCCTGCGTCTATGAGCGCGGCTTTGCCCTCGGGTGAGATGATCAGAATGGAATCGCCCTGGCCGACATCCAGCACATGGATTTGAAGTTCCTTGCCTGATGGCGTCGGGACGACGTCCTTCTTCCAAAACAGCAGGCCGAACTTATAGCTAACACCAAAGACCACGGCGGCAATCGCTGCCAGCACGGCAAGCGCGCATCCAGCACCACCTTTTCTAGTTGCCACCCAGGTCACCTCTCCAATCGTAAGTATCGTTCAGCGTCCTATTGAACCACAGGGACACAGAGAGCACCGAGGTCGTTTTTAAACGCAGAGGTCGCGGAGGTCGCAGCGGAAAACAGAAATTGCGGAGCCGGAAACCCAGACCCCCAAAACGGGCGGCGAAGGCTTCATTCAATTGAGTTTCTCTGCGTCCTCTGAGACCTCTGCCTTTAAAATCAAACTGATAAGTCACGTGCCGGATCACCTTCGGCAAGGACCAGCCCGGTATTTCTATTCAAACAACTCTGTGTCCTCTGTGGTTAACTCCCCGACGGCACGGGCTCGTGCTCACGTGCCCACTGCGTTTCAGCTTCGCGTGTAATGCGAGTCGGATATCGACACGTCCAACACGCGGTGCATGACGAATCCGCGGCGATGCCTGTGGCGTTGAGCATTCCCTCGAGCGAAAGATAGCCGAGACTGTCCGCTTCTATGAACTGCCGTATCTCTTCGATCGACATCTGCGAAGCGATCAGGTCTTTTTTGAATGGAGTGTCAACCCCGTAAAAGCATGGCGAGACCGTCGGCGGACAGCTGATGCGCATATGAATCTCTCGCGCGCCCGCGTCTCTCACCATCTGCACGATCTTTTTTGAAGTAGTTCCGCGAACGATCGAGTCATCTATCAATACCACGCGGCGCCCTTCGATCAGGTTGCGAACCGGATTGAGCTTTATTCTCACGCCAAACGAACGAATGCTCTGCTTCGGTTCGATGAAGGTCCGCCCGACGTAATGATTGCGCACCAGGCCCTGACGATAATTGATTCCGCTTTGCGCCGCGTAACCTATGGCGGCGGCGACGCCGGAATCCGGAACGGGCACGACGATGTCCGCGTCTGCCGGATGCTCAATAGCCAGACGTTTTCCCATCTTATGCCGCGACTCGTTAACCGATTCACCGTAGATAACGGAATCGGGCCGCGCGAAATAGACGTGCTCGAAGATGCACATCGAATGCGGGCGCTCGGGCAACCGATGGGTTGAGTGAAGACCGGTCTGGTCGACGACGATCATCTCGCCCGGTTCGACATCGCGGACGTATTGCGCGTCGATCAAATCGAATGCGCACGTCTCGGACGCGATCACCCATGAGTCGCCCAGCCTTCCCAGTGCCAGCGGGCGAAAGCCGCGGGGATCGCGAATCGCGATCAGAGCTCCGGGAGTCAGGAACAACATCGAGAACGCGCCTTCGGTCTCTCGCAGCACTTCGGGAATAGCCTCAATCACGCTTGGTGCATGCGAGCGCGCGACGCCGTGAAGTATTACTTCCGTGTCCGAAGTCGACGAGAAGATCGCGCCTTCCAGCTCGAGTCGTTTGCGTTCTTCAGTGGCGAAAGGAAGGTTGCCGTTGTGACAGACAGCGATCTGTCCATGTTGGCAGGCTACCAGAAAAGGTTGTGCTTCGCGGATTGAGACTTCGCCCGCAGTTGAGTATCTAACGTGACCGATCGCGCTTGCACCGGGTAAGCTATCGAGCCTCGCCTGGTTGAAGACGTCGGAGACCAAACCCATTGCGCGCTCGGAACGAAGCTCCGCGCCGTCGGAAGAGACGATCCCGCACGATTCCTGTCCGCGATGTTGCAAAGCGTAAAGCCCCAGATAGGTCAGACGCGCGGCTTCCGGATGTCCGTAGATCCCGAACACGCCGCACTCGTCGCGGAATTTATCTGACTCTAGATCCGACAGTGAATCCGACAAGAAGTTTACCTCGCGGCCTGCGCTATTCGTCGTGCCTTTTCTTTCGCATCAGCTAACAGCAGTCTTCGATTGAATTCCAGCTTAGTAAAACATCACACGCGCCGCAAGTATGAGAGGGACGTTAAGCCGCATCGTGCGGTTTAATCATGCAGCTTGGAGCGTTATACTGCGGACTGCGGCTCAATCAGTGGTTAGATGCCTGCATATATCGGAAGGGCATGGGAGCAGAAGAAGGTGAGTAAGATAGTCTTATCAGTCGGTTATGGGGTCCCAGGTAATCTTGCTGAGTATATTTCGCTTGAATCCAAGCGTTCGTTACTAGATGGCGACGTGATTATTTTTCGTCCAAGTTTAGATCAATTTGGAATTGACGGGAGTACTTATCAAGGTAAACCAAGTCTCAGTGAAACGAATTCTTTCAATTTGAAAGATTGTGCTTCTCATTGGAGGTCGCAGCTACAACTAATAGTCCAGTCCGGGAAAAATGTTTTTGTTATTCTGAAAAAGAAAGATCAAGTTTGGATCGACTCGGGTCGCCGACAATATTCTGGCACAGGCAGGAATCAGAAAACGACAAGGATGGTCGATGAATACGATACGTATCAAATGCTCCCACCGCTTCTCATAGATGTGGTTGCCAGCGAAGGACGCGAAATGAAATTAGCTGAAAAAGCAGATTTGCTATCACCTTATTGGAAGGACTTTGGAGCACTATCTGCTTATGAGGTCTATGTGGAGTGTGACAATTGCAAACCGCTCATTAGGACTAAGTCAGGCGACAAAATTGTTGGAGCGCTTCTGGCTTTTGGCGACGGCAAAGGCCATCTTGTATTACTCCCGCCTATCCCTGACTTTGATAATGGACCAGATGATTATCATTGGGAGGACGAAATTGAATGGACAGAGGAAGAAGATAAATTTGGTCACAGATTTCTAGCGGCCATTTTAGCAATAGATGACGCCTTACGCCGCAGCAGTTTTGTAAGCCCTCCTCCTAGCTGGATTAATCAGAACAAATTCCACACTCCTAAGGAGAGTGAGTTACAGAAGAGGATTTTGAAACTAGATAGTGATGTCGAACAACTTCTCGCAGATAAGTTAGTCTTGACTAGCGAAATTTCGGAAGAACAATCTCTGAAGCGTCTTCTTTATGAGAAAGGGACGCCCTTGGAAGATGCAATTAATGAGGCACTTAATATTCTTGGATTTAGTTCCGAGCCTTTCAAAGATGCAGAGTCTGAGTTTGACGCGGTGTTCGATAGTCTGGAGGGACGATTCCTGGGTGAGGTAGAAGGTAAGGATAACAAACAGGTTAACGTAGACAAGTTAAGACAACTTGAAATGAATATCCAAGAGGATTTTGAAAAAGATGGGGTGACAGTTTTTGCAAAGGGAGTGCTATTCGGCAACGCCTATAGACTTGAGGATCCAGACGCTCGCCCGAAAGAGTTTTTTACCAAAAAGTGTATAACTGCGGCGCAACGAAGTGGAACTGCATTGGTTCGCACACCTGATCTTTATCGAGCCGCAATTCATTTGAAGTATTGTCCAAATGACGACTTCGCTCGAGCGTGTCGGGAAGCAATCTTTTCTGCAAATGGCACCATTGTGGCGTTTCCCGAAGCTGCTGGTGAGGATGGCCGTGACACCATTCAACACTCAGCTGCGGATGCGCCAGAATAATCCCGCTTCATCATTCTTGTGCTCATGCCTAAAACTTCGGAATTCCAGACAACGTACTGTTACAAATTAGATCGCGCGACAAGGAGTGCGTGTATTGTCGTAAAGCTATGATTTCTCCCTACGTCTCCACAAACCGGCGCGATTCCGCAACGGTCGAGCATCTAAATTTTAACGGGCCGTTTCGCTGGAGCGATGGATTGAAAGCGGATGATATCGTGCTCTGTTGTGGATGTTGTAATTCGAGCCGCGGTGTGAAGAAGTTAACTGACTGGTTCATGACCCGATACTGCATCGAGAAGAACATCAATGCTCAAACAGTAGCTGCGCCAGTTAGGAGCTATCTCGGTAGGCGGACGAAGCAAAGGTCATAGTCGGTTCGCCGTGGTATCACAACTCATATGAGTCGACAAATTCACCTCATTGAGCGGATAGGATATGTCCAGAAACTGGAAGGCCGGATTTGCGAGAGTGGCTTCTGGGGTGTTCCCCCGCAGACTGCTCAATCGTTGTTAGGTGGTGACATCTACTTCCACAAAAAGCAAAAAGAATCATCGTTCTTCGGTGGTAAAATTCTGGGATATAGAATGCATGAGGAGGACGACGAGTATCGTGGGCGCGTCATATTTCGCTTTGAGTATTCTCGCGAACACAGGGATGTCTCTGCTGGAAGCGGAGGCTGGTCTAATGAAAAGAAGATCATTTAGGATAGTTTGAATTGTTCGCTCTTCATGTTCTTGAAATCTACGAAAGCGCCCCCTAACGCCTTCGACCGGATCGTGGACGACGTGTCTCCCACCGTAGTATCGAAGCGCTGTCGCGACACGGCATGAGGGATCAAGGGTGATGGACGAGGAACGTTCTCGACTTGAACGGAATATAGCTGAGATGGCACTCGCCAAAGGTCAAATGGCACGCGCGCAAACTCGCGTAGACGAAGCGATGGCAGCGATGCTGGATACCCACAACCACACGATGAACAGGCTTGACGCATTCATCGGTGTCCTCGAGCGAGAAACAAACGAGGGAAGGAACGGCCAGGGTAATCGCGTCAGCGCTCCTGACCAAGATATACTGAAGCGGTCCACACGCTGAGATCATCTCGCCTCTCATTCTCGCCCGGCTTCAGCCGGGCGAATAGCTGATTATTCAAAACGAGAAACCGTTTCAACGGTTTCTCTCAGCGGGGCTGACCCAGCGCATGCGGGAAAACCGTTGAAACGGTTTCCCGGCATCGCGGGCGGTGTGGTCACCGGTCTGAAGACCGGTGAGAATGAGAAGCAGTGCTCCTCAAACTGCTCTGAACCTTTGTCATGAACCCTGAACAAATTGAGATCGAAAGGCGAGAGATCGTCGAGCAATACGGTGACTGGACAAGGCACAACCTGCTCTTGTCGGATGATATCTATACGTTTGACCACAACCACCCCAGGTTTAAAGAACAACTGGTAAACCGGGGGGCCCGAGTCCAGCGTGTCGTTCAGATCATTTCAGATATCACCAATCAACCATTAAACAATCTTCGTGTGCTTGATCTTGCCTGTTTGGAAGGCCTCTATGGAATAGAGTTGGCGCGTCGCGGAGCTGAGGTCACCAGCATAGAAGGTAGAGAGGCCAACATCGCGAAAGCACGTTTTGCCAGGAAGGTCCTTGCCCTGGACAACATCAAATTTGTGCAGGATGACGTCAGGAATCTGAGCGTCGAAAAGTACGGGCGGTTCGATGTAGTTTTATGTCTGGGTATTTTGTATCACCTGGATGCTCCCGATGTCTTTCATTTCGTGCAGAGAATGTCGGACGTCTGTGAAAGAGTTGCGATCATTGACACGCATGTTGGAATCAGGGCAAATAAATCTCACACCTTCGAGGGCCAGGAATACCACGGCTGGAGTTATCCGGAGCATTCACCAAAGTCCACAAAAGAAGAAAGGCTAAGATCGAACAGGGCTTCGCTCGATAACGTAAAGAGTTTCTGGTTTACTCGACCCTCGCTCTACAATTTACTGGCGCACGCCGACTTTACCTCAGTCTATACCTGTCAAAATCCTGTTGTGCTATCGCAGTCGGCGGACAAAGACACGCTCGTGGCCGTAAAAGGAACACGACAAAACCTGGATTCCGTCCCAATTGAAGAAAGCTTACTGGACGAGCTATGGCCCGAAGAGAGACAGGTAGGCATGCACCCAAGTCAACGAATTGCCTCAAAGTCTACACTCCGAAGAATACCAGGGAGAATGCGGGCGATAGCCCGACGCATAATAGGTTGAGCGCGAGGAGACGATCCACTAAAACACACGAAGCAACACCAAACTTCTTTAGCGAAGCTTCGTGCGATTCATGGATCGTTCTCATCAAACTCCTATACACGACTTACGCTGAGGCCGCGACTTTGGAGTGCGGTCCCGACGTATCGGGTCGCCGCTTTGAAAACGCTGCCAAGTCAGCGCACTCAAAAGCGTACTCCAAGTCACCCCGTCCTTTTCAGCTTCCCGGTGTGCTTTGCCCAACGCTCTACGCGGCCAAAGACCCAGAGTCCTGACGGAATCAGCACCGCACCCATCACCGCCAGCACGCCCAGCTCATACGTCACTGCCGAGAGCGGAGCGCCAGCCAGCAGCTCAGGCGTCGAGGCAGGATTTCCTATTCCCACGAGTTTGCGACACGCGGAGAGCGTGTAGGTTGCGGGCGAGATCCACGACAACGGCTGAATCCACGCCGGCAGTACGCTCACCGGATAGTAAACGCCTGAAACCAAGAGCAACAGTCCCTGGAAAATATGCGTTGCCTCCGCTCCTCGCTCGGGGCTCATCACCGGAAGCGCGGCAGCCATCAATCCCAACCCGACGAAGGCGAGCATGCTTACCAAAAGGACCACGAAGAGTCCGAACAGATTTGCTCCAGCCAAATTCAAATGGGTGAACAGCATCAAGCCGAGCAATACAACCACGGTGTTGACGATTGCGTTGCACAGGGCATAGAAGCTGACTCCCGCCAGATGCACCATCCTCGAGACCGGCGCCATGAAGGTGTATTCGAGTGTTCCTTCCCAGCGCTCGTAGCCGATCGACATGGCGATCTCGTTATAAAGGATCGAGAGAAAGTTCCATTGCAACGCCCCTACGACAAGCGTCAATGTCAGTTGATAATCGCCCGAAGCTACGCCTATCAGCGCGACGGTCGCCGATGTTGTCAAGGCGTAGAAATTGAAGACGATGACCCAGGAGATGTAGCGTCGCGTCAGGTGAAAACCTCGAAACACAAACGCCCAGGTCTGTCGCAGAGTGCGCTCCATCGATTGTTCCATCACACTGCCTCCAATACTTCTTCCGCTTGTTCGTCTTTCAATCCCTCGCCCGCGAGCTTTATGAACGCGTCGTCAAGATTGTCGACTCTCGCTTCGCTCTTCAGCGAATCGGCGGTTCCTTCGGCAACCAGCTTTCCATGAGCAAGAAAACCTATCCGTCCGCAAAGACGTTCAGCCTCTGCCATGTCATGCGTCGTTAGCAGGATGGTTGTTCCTTCGCGCTTCCTGAAGTCTTCGAGGAACGACTGCACGTCGCGGCGGCTCTTGGGATCGAGACCGGTTGTGGGCTCGTCCAACAACAGCAGCGGCGGATTTATCATCAAGGCGCGCGCGATGCTGATCTTCTGCTGCATCCCGCGGCTCATTTCCTCGAGCGGCACGGAGAACTTCTTCTCTTCCATACCGAGCTGCTCAAGCACCTTCATGACCGCTTCTTCCGCGGTCGATGGCTTAAGCCCGTAGAGCAACGCCGTGTAGAGCAGGTTCTCGCGCGCCGACAGTTTTTTGTAGAAGGCTGCATCCACGCTGACGCGGCCGATCTTTCTGCGTACTTCGTCCTGCTCTTCCGGCAAGCGATGTCCCAGCAGGCACACTTCGCCTCCATCGGCGATAAGGAGCGTCGAGAGGATTCTGATCAGCGTCGATTTGCCTGAGCCGTTGGGACCAAGCAATCCGTAGGTCTCGCCCTGCGCGACCTCAAACGAAACGCCGTCGAGCGCCCATTCTTCTGAGACCTTTGATTTGAGAATGCCCTTGCGCTTGCGAAATCGCTTTCGCAGGTCGCGAACTTCTATGGCTGGATAACTCATGACAAAACCTCTCGATTGCATCGAGCTGCGATGCAGGCAGACAAAGAGACAGAGATGTGTTGATTGGGACGAAGAGACCGAGTTGAAGGGATTGTGCTTGCGCGGTGCTGTTTGGGATGCACCAATCGCCTTCCACTGAAAGCTCCCGTTGCGGGAACGCTGTGGAAAGCGTGTTAAGCTTTTCGCTTACTCGGTGGTTCTAATGAACCTTGTTGAAGAGAATTACGTTCATGGCAGTAGCCTAACAGCAGGCCCGGGTTTTCTGCAAGGATTTGCTGCTCTCCTCAAAACCCGCGCAATGGCATCGCGGGCGAACGCTGGAGCCAGTTGTCATCCGGATAACCGCTATCGCCTTCAATGATGTGAAGCGTGTACGCGTGGCGCGATCGGGTGGATCTGTTGGGATGGCTCATGTGCGGAAGCAAGCCATCGAGCATGATCAACGCGCCCTTCTTTACTTCGAGAGGGACCAGTCGCTCGAGCTGCCAGGCTTTGTCGTCGAGAATATCAAAGCGAGTGCCTCCGCTCTCAGCCCGCACGAATCGAGATTTGAGTCCGTCTTTGTGGCCACCGGGAATCGCCCACAGGCATCCGTTCTCAACGGTCGCATCCTCCAGTGCAAACCAAAGGCCCACAACGCGCGGCGGTTCCGTAAAGAGAAATGTGGCGTCCTGATGGCAGGTGACTTCGCCTCCGATGTTTGGCTGTTTGAAGACGTACATCGATTGAACGAGCAGCGGGTGGTGGAATCCCAAATCACTGACAAGCGCGGCGACTCGAGGGGTGCGTGAGAAACGCTCGAAGGCCGGATCCAGATCATGAAGCGCGTGCCCGATCTTATTGATCGAGCGTTCTTTTGTTTCCCGCAGTCGTCCTTCGGAGTCGAAGGCCTCTTCCTCAAAAAAGAACCTGATCTTGTCGCCTGAGCCGAGGAAGTATTCGTCGCTTGTACGCGTTTGTTCTCGCGTCGAGAAAATGGAGACGACGCCGGCGGGATCAAACGCTGCCACCAACTGTTCGGCTCTCGCGCGTAAAGCATCGCAGGCTTCGGCGGTGGCGAAGCTCTCGATAACGAGAAAGCCATCGCGTTCGAGCCTTATCATCTCTTGTTCAGTTAATTTGGGCATCATAGCCTTCCAGCGAGAGCGCGAGTGCTGGGAACGCACGCATCCTGCGTGCATTGAGCGCAAAGCGCGAACAACGTCAGCGTGCTGCGCACGTGAGCAGGCAGGATGCCTGCGCTCCCAGCCTACATAAACCGACAGGTCTTCGCTATTATATGCGCAGTGCTAAACACACAGAGTCTCTCATACAGTCTACTCGCCACCCTGCTTCGGCTGGCACTGCTCGCCGCGCTCATTGGGGCCGGATGGAATATCTACCATAACCTGCCTGCCGGCGGGGTCGTCAGCGGCGAGAATGTGGCCGAGCAGACCGCGCTGCAGATAGTGCTGAGACCATCTGCCAGAGATCAGGGCGCGGCGATCAACGTTCCTGTTCAGCTCTATCCCGTAGATGTCGGAGCGGTGCAGCGCGAGTTCGGCTTTGAGCCACATCCGGGAGTCCACTTCGAAGACTTCCTGAAAGATCGCATGCAGGGACGCGCGCCCGTAAAGGCGCGTCTGGATGAGAACGGACGCGCGACAGTGATGGTGACTCCGGGTCAGTGGTGGGTGCATGCGATGCTCGCTGGTTCGCAGACTGTCGAGTGGCGTTTGCCGGTAAGGGTCTCGGGGCGCCAACAACTGGTCGAGCTGAATGCCGATAACATCTACGCGCGAACTAAGAGCTTCTGAAGAGCAGTGATAAGTGATAGGTGATGGGTGATAAGGGCAGTTCTCGTGCTTACCTATCACCCATCACCCATCACCCATCACCACCCATGAAAGCCCTACGTTACGAACACAGTCAACTTTCAGTCGCCGAAGTTCCAGAGCCCCGGCAGCCTGACGAAGCGGTCGTGCGCGTCACTCTCAGCGGTATCTGCAATACTGATCTTGAGATCGCGCGAGGTTACGCGGGCTTTGAAGGAACGCTCGGACACGAATTCGTTGGAGTGGTTGAAAGCGCGCCAGACCCCAGGCTTCCAGGACGACGCGTGGTCGGCGAGATCAATGCAGGTTGCGGCCACTGCGCTCACTGCATCAGCGGTGATCCGCGCCATTGTCCTGAGCGGACCGTCCTCGGTATCGTTGGTCGCGACGGCGCGCATGCTGAACTTCTTCAGCTTCCAATTGTCAACTTACTTCCCGTACCCGACGAGATTCCCGATGAGCGCGCCGTCTTTTGCGAGCCGCTGGCGGCCGCCCTTGGGATTGCGGAGCGCGTCAATCTTTCACATGAATCTTCGGTGGCTGTCATCGGCGATGGGAAGCTCGGACTGCTTTGCGCCCAGGCGCTGGCATTGAAGGACGCGTCCGTGACGCTTATTGGAAAGCATCCACAGAAACTTGAGATCGCGTCCCGGCGAGGAATCGAAACGGCAACGCTTGATCAGATGCGCAACCGTGTTCGTGAATTTGACACCGTAGTCGAAGCTTCCGGTTCCGAATCAGGATTCGCGCTCGCGCTTGATCTTTTGGAGCCGCGCGGCGTACTGATCTTGAAGTCTACCTTTCACGGAACGACGCCGATAGATGCGTCCCGGATTGTAGTTGACGAGATCAGCGTAGTTGGATCGCGTTGTGGGCGCTTTGCACCGGCGCTCGATTTATTGCGCGATGATCGTATTGACGTCGAGAGCTTGATAAGCGAGACCTATCCGCTTTCGGATGGCGTGCGCGCGATGCAACGCGCCGGTGAGCCGGGGGTGCTCAAGATTCTGTTGAGACCCTAAGACCGGTCCAAGGTCCAAGGTCCAAAGTCCAAGGATGAAGACTGTCCAAAGTCCAAAGTCCAAAGTCCAAGGTCAAGAGAACGAGCGATGTTCCGGCCTCATGCTTGAATCCCGAACATTGAACGTTGAACGTTGAACGTTGAACGGTTTTGACCTTGGACTTTGGACCTCGCCTTCCCCTGCGCCTCGCGTTTAGTTATACTTGATGGCCTCCCGCTTGTGCCCGGCAATGGCCCCGGCATTTGGGCAGATGTCCTAGACCAAGAGCGCACCTTTGCCTCTTCTGTTTTTTTGAAGGTGGTGTCTGATGTACGAGCTTCCCAAGGATCAAATGAACGGTTCCGAGCGAGCCATTCTGCGTAAACTCCGCGTATGGATAATTGCGCTCGCTGTCGCGTGCCTGGTCGTAGGCGCCGGCATAGGAGCGATGTTGTCCGGACGTCCGGCCGCCGCTCAGAACGATTTGCAGGTCGCAGCCCGCGCCCCTGAAGCTCTTTCAGCTTCCTTCTCGCAGATCGCAAGTCGGGTTGAGCCGGCTGTCGTCAACATCGATACCGTCACCGCTGCCCCCGAAATGGCGGAGCGCGGCGACGATGAAGATAAGGACGACCCTGCTGCCAATAATCCTTTGCTCGACATGCTGCGAAGACAGGCACGCCGCCCGGCGCGCGGAGTAGGAAGCGGATTCATCGTTGACCCGAAGGGCTACATCCTGACCAACCAACACGTGGTACAGGGTGCGACGCGAATCACCGTCCGCCTACAGTCCGGTGAAGAGTATCGCGGGACCGTCAAGGGAATCGATGAAGAGACGGACGTTGCGGTGATCAAAATTGATGCGCCTAAGGACCTTCCAACGGTTAAGTTGGGCAATTCTGAAGAGACTCAAGTGGGCGACTGGGTATTGGCCATTGGCTCGCCGTTCGGACTGGATCAAACAGTGACGGCGGGAATCATTTCCAAGAAGGAGCGGCAGGCCGCGCCTTTCACCAGCTTCCAGCAATTTCTGCAAACCGATGCGGCGATCAATCGCGGCAATTCGGGAGGCCCGCTGGTCAACATGCGCGGCGAAGTTATCGGCATCAATTCGCAGATCGCGACTTCGACCGGAGATTATAACGGCATCGGCTTCGCGCTTCCCGCCAATGAAGCGAACTTCGTTTACCAGCAGATCATTTCGGTCGGCAAGGTTCGACGTGGATATCTGGGGATTTTCCTCGATTCGGTCCGACCGGAATTTGCTAAAGTCTACGAATTGCCCAACACCAATGGGGCGATCGTAACCGACGTACGCGATCAGCAGGGGCCGGCGGGCAAGGCCGGGATCCTGGCCAATGACATCATCGTCGAGTACAACGGTCAGCCGATTCTGAGCGCGCAGGATTTGATCAGCAAGGTTGCGGGCACGACCGTGGGGCAATCGATCACACTTACTTATCTTCGTGACGTGAACGGAAAGTTGGAGCGGCGGACGGCGAACGTTGTTATTGGAGAGCGACCGGGCTCGCTAGCGCCACGAGATGAGGACGAGCCTCTTGCGCCGCCTGTGAAGGAAAAGCCGCAGCCTGACAACAATCGACTCAGACTGGGGGTCACGCTTCAGGAGTTGACGCCGCCAGTGGCAACCGAAAGGAAGCTTACGGGTGTGCGCGGTCTTTACGTTAAGGACATCGATCCAAACGGCATCATCGCTGATGCGCGGCCAAGATCGCTCGCCGAGGGCGATGTGATCCTGCGTATCAATCGCCTTGGAGTCACGACCCTCGGAGTCTTTGAACGAATCGTCAACTCGCTGAAACCGGGCGACGCGGTTGTCCTCAACGTCGCGCGCTACGACAAGGATGCTGGACGTGTCATCCAGCGAGTCGTGCAGTTCACTTACCAATAACCGTTTCGGGTTTCGAGTTTCGGGTTTCGAGTTAACCAGGACCCGAAACTCGAAACCCGGAAGTCGAAACCTTTCAATGGCTCAAGCAAAAAAAGCTCTCAACAAAAAAGCCGGGCGCAAATCTGCTGCCCCGCGTGCGGCGACTAAAACCTACAACAACTACATCGGAGGCCGTTGGGTCCCGAGTGCCGGGGGAGAGACGTTTGAGAATCTCAATCCCGCCGACACGCGAGATTCGATCGGTCGATTTCCGCTTTCCACCACAGAGGACGTCAATGCCGCCGTCGATGCCGCGCGCAATGCGTTCGATGGTTGGCGCCACACGCCCGCGCCGCGCCGCGCTGAGATTCTTTTTCGCCTGGGCGAGATTCTGATTCGCAACAAGGACCGCTTCGCCGCAGACATGACCCGAGAAATGGGAAAGGTCTTGAAGGAGACCGGCGGCGATGTGCAAGAGGCCATCGATTGCACCTACTTCACCGCAGGTGAAGGGCGCCGTCTTCACGGCTTCACTACGCCGGCGGAGATGCCGGACAAATTCGCGATGTGCGTTCGGCAACCGGTCGGACTCTGCGGATTGATTACACCATGGAATTTTCCCATGGCGATTCCGTCATGGAAGCTTATTCCGGCGCTCGTATGCGGTAACACTGTCGTCATCAAACCCGCGGAGGACACTCCGCTCTCCACCTACAACCTTATCAAAGCATGTGAAGAAGCAGGCGTGCCGCCGGGTGTGGTCAATCTGGTAACGGGATACGGCGAACTGGCAGGCGCTGCTATAACCAACCATCCCAGCCTGCGATTGATCTCCTTTACCGGTTCCACTGATACCGGGCGAATCGTAGCTAGCGTGTGCGCCGAACGAAATGCTATCTGTTCTTTGGAGATGGGCGGCAAAAACGTCATCATCGTGATGGATGACGCCGACGTGGACCTGGCAGTCGAAGGCGCCGTCTGGGGTGCATTCGGAACTTCGGGCCAGCGGTGCACCGCGTCTTCTCGCATTGTCGTTCATAAGAAGGTCTACAAACAATTCAGCAGGAAACTGGTGGACCGTGCTTCCGCTTTGAAGGTAGGCAACGGCGCAGACCCCAAAACCGAAATGGGCCCCGTTATCAATTCCGATGCCGTGCGTAAGATCATGGGTTATATCGAAATTGGCGAGCGCGAAGATCGCGCGCGACTCGCGTGCGGAGGTAAGCGGCTGACCAGCGGCGCTTATGCCAATGGTTATTTCATCGAGCCGACCGTTTTCACCGACGTCGCTCCGGGGATGCGAATAGCGCAGGAAGAGATTTTCGGTCCAGTAACCGCCGTGATTCCCACAAGCTCCCTTGACGAAGCTGTTGAAATCGCGAACGGCGTCCGCTATGGCCTGTCCGCCGCGATTTATACTCAGGATGTGAATGCGGCGTTTCGAGCGATGAATGAGATGTACACGGGAATCTTCTACGTGAACTCGTCAACCATAGGCGCGGAGGTCCATCTTCCGTTTGGTGGTACCAAGGCCACTGGGAACGGTCATCGCGAAGCCGGCACACAGGTCCTGGATATCTTCACGGAATGGAAATCCGTTTACGTGGACTACAGCGGCAAGCTGCAGCGCGCCCAGATAGATGAGTAGGTGGACGAAGATGTTAGATGTCGGATGTTAGATGCTGGCCGAAGACTCCAGATGTTAGATGCTGGGCGTAGATGTCAGATGTCAGATGCTGGATCTCAGTAAGCTCGATTGATTGTAATCACCGGAAACCACCCGAAGCACCAACCCTATAGGAGGTTGTTGTATGTTGGATGGTGGAAAATCCCGACCGGGGCTGGTGGAATAATCAAGAGTCACCGCGATCTAATTGTGTGGCAGAAGGCCATGGACTTGGCGGTCGTGATTTACGATGCAACTGAGCATTTTCCTAAGAAGGAGACCTACGGCTTAACCAGTCAAGTACGACGTGCCTGCGGTTCAATTCCGGCGAATATAGCCGAAGGCCAGGGACGAAGGACGTCAGCCGAATTCCAACACTTTCTAGCAAACGCGAGAGGATCTCTGTTAGAGCTGGATACACACTTGGAGTTGGCATTGCGCCTTGGATATCTTACGAAGCAGCAGCATTCGGCAATTCAAGCGCTGGTAGACGAGGTCGGGCGTTTGCTAAACGGACTCCTGCGATCGTTACGGCCGAAGGAATAACTGCTGACATCTAGCATCCCAGCATCTAATGCGATGTCTCGGCTGGATTGCTCAACGGCATTATTAGTCGTTACGCTCTAACATCTGACATCCAACATCTGAAATCTAATCGCTGGAGACACGATGATCATCGGACTGCCTAAAGAGATCAAAGATAACGAATATCGTGTGGGGCTGACTCCGGCTGGAGTGCGCGCCCTCACCGATGCTGGGCATAAAGTGGTGGTGGAAAAGACCGCGGGGGATGGCTCGGGTTTTGAGGACTCTTTGTACGAGCGCGCGGGCGCGACGATCCTTGGTTCGCCGGATGAGGTTTGGGGGCAGGGCGATATGATCGTCAAGGTGAAAGAGCCAATCGCGCCTGAATATCCGCGGATGCGCGAAGGGCAGTTGCTTTTCACCTATCTCCATCTCGCCCCTGATCCGAAGCAAACCGAAGCTCTCCTTAAGCGCAAAGTGACCGGCATCGCGTACGAGACCATAACCGACCGCCGCGGCACGCTTCCGCTGTTAACTCCAATGTCCGAGGTCGCCGGCCGAATGGCGATCCAGGTCGGAGCTACTTATCTTGAGAAGATGAACGGGGGACGAGGAATCCTGCTCGGAGGCGTGCCCGGTGTGCCCGCAGCGCACGTAGTCATTATCGGCGGTGGAGTAGTGGGAACGAATGCAGCAAAGATCGCCGTCGGGATGGGCGCGCACGTTACCATCATTGACAATAATCTTGACCGCTTGCGCGAGCTCGACGACATATTTCTCTCGAAGATTTCCACCCTCGCCTCCAGCGCGTACATGATTCATGACGCTATCTCGCAGGCCGACTTGATCGTGGGCGCAGTGCTGGTCCCTGGTGCAGCGGCTCCGAGACTGGTTACCCGGAGCATGCTTAAGGATGTGCCGAAGGGAGCGGTCATCGTGGATGTCGCAGTGGACCAGGGCGGGTGTATCGAGACCACGCATCCTACGACTCACTCGAATCCTACCTACTACGTTGAAGATGTTCTTCACTACTGCGTGGCAAACATGCCCGGCGCTGTACCGCGCACATCAACTTTCGCGTTGACCAATGCAACACTTCCCTACGCTCTAAAACTGGCGAACAAGGGTTTCATCGATGCCATCGCCCGCGATCCGGGCCTGAAGGCCGGGGTGAACACCTACGCCGGACGGCTTACCTACGAGGCAGTGGCCATCGCTCAAGAACTCGAGTACACACCGTTGGATGAACTGCTGGGCACGACAACGGCCACTACTGTGTAAGGCAACAGCAGGCAGTCAAAAGTCCAGGGTCCCAAGTCGAGAAGCGTGTTCCGGACTTGGGACCCTGGACTTTTGACTGCCTGCAAGTGCTTCGTCTTAGGCTGCCTTCAGAAGCAATCGAGCGAGGCAACCAGTCAACTCATCCGGACGGACGGGCTTGGCCAGATAGTAATCCGGCCGATCGTGCGTTTCCTGCGCCGCGTCGGCTCGCTCAAACCCACTCAGGAGAACCACTGGCAAGCGCGCTAATTTAGGGTGATGCCTCAGGAACCGGCAAAGCTCATAACCGTTTACATGCGGCATGATCGCGTCGGTAACCACGGCATCGACCGTGGAAGTGAGAGCGGCTTTCATCGCTTCGAGGCCATCGGCGGCGGCTACGACGCAGTAGCCCGCTCGCTGCAGGATGACTTCAAGATAACGCCGAATCGAGCGGTCGTCCTCGACAATCAGGATAGTTCCGCGGGTGTGACGCGTTTCCAGGGCGGGGAGGCTCGGGGGAGCTATCTCGGGGGATGTGATCTCGTTCGGTATGCTCATCTGGGCTGGCTGGACCTCGCTCTTCGGCGCCCTTCTATCGGAAGGCCGCACCGAACACTTGGCAAAGTCTGTGCCTCGCGGCGCCGGGCCCCATTCAGCGCGGACGAGAGTGGGAGACAGAACAGCATGGTCGTCCAATTTAGCTAAGTATTTTCCGGGAAACGTTAGTGACTGGCATTGTCGGCTCAGTAAATAACCTGAAGACTGGTCGGTCCGTTCCGTAGCCGAAGAATCAGTCTGACCACTCCGCACTCGTCAATCTGAATTTCTACCCAGTCAGAATGCCACAGACGCTGCAGCGTTTTACCGCGCCTGGTCAGCCTCGGTTCGTACGTGGGAGTCAGGTGAACGATCCACTTAGTCGCACTAAGCACCACGAAAACTTCTTCGTGAGACTGCGTGTGATTCCTGGAGAGCACCGAACGAGCGATGGGAAACCTCAGAAACCAAAATCCACCGCTAACTCAACAAAACGAAGCAGGTTTGTTATACTGACCTTTTCGTCTCGCCGCCTGATAACCGCCTGATGAAAACCATATGGCTCCTACGCGGGTGGAAGGCCATCCGCGGAGAAGAACTTCAGGATATTTAATGTACGAGTTTGCCGTCGCACCAGCAGTCACACAGATCCGTCGCAGAGGCGTCGAAATTACCGACGTCACTGCGAACGGCCTTGCCGCCGAGCTCGATCTCGAAATGGGAGATCGGATCATCAAGGTTAACGGTAGGGTCGTGCGTGACTATCTGGACTTTCGTTTTCAGACCGGTGGCGAGACCGAGCTGGTGCTCGAGATCCGAAAACAAAGCGGTGAAGAGTGGGAATTGAATATCGAGCGCGAAGAGGGCGAAGACTTTGGCCTCGGATTCGAACAGATTGTTCCACGCCAATGCGCTAACGAGTGCATCTTCTGTTTCTGTAAAGGAAATCCGGAAACCGCCCGTCCATCTCTGTTCATCCGCGACGAAGACATACGTCTCTCCTTTCTCTACGGCAACTATACGACGCTGACATCGCTCACCGATGACGAACTTCGACGCATCATCGAGCAGCGTCTGACGCCTCAGTACGTCTCGGTTCATGCGACGGACCTGGAGGTTCGCGCTTATCTTCTTGGAGTCGATCGTAAGCGCGCCGACATTTCCCAGAAGCTAAAGCAACTGCTTGATGCTGGAATTGAGATTCACGCACAAGTGGTCCTTTGTCCGACCATCAATGATGGCGAAATCCTGGAGCGCACTATCAGAGACCTCGCGGCAGACCATCCACGCATTAAAAGTGTCGCGATCGTTCCGCTCGGCTTGACGCGCTACAACACGGACGAACGACTGACAGCAGTGTCACCGGAGTTTTGTGTTCGGACGATCAACGCGATCACTCCGCTGCAGAAAGAATTTCGCCAGACGCTGGGGACCACTTTCGCCTTTCTTGGCGATGAGATTTACCTTAAGGCGTGCATGCCGATCCCTTCGCGACGACACTATGGCGATTATCCGCAGATTGAAGACGGAATCGGAATGGTCCGCACCTTCGAGAACGACTTCAAGAGTCTATGGAATAAACTGGACCGCAGCGCTTCGCTCAATCGTAATCATTTACGAGGAACCATCATGACGGGCACGCTCTTCGCTCCTGTCATGACGAGTTGGACCGACCGGATCAATTCGCAGTTAGGTACCAGCCTGGAAGTCGTGGCTGTTGAGAATAAGTACTTCGGCGGTGACGTTTCAGTTGCCGGACTTCTTACCGGCGAGTGTTTTCTTAACGCGCGAGACAAAGTACGCGGCGACTTCATTGTTATTCCAGGATCTTCGCTCAAGAGCGGTGAAGCGGTGATGTTGGATGGCATGATATTGGAGCAGCTAGAACACCAACTCGACGCGCCCGTTTACCCCATGGACTTCGCTTCGTTTGCCCACATGCTCACAACGGGAGAGCAGAGCAAGGAAGTTCGATAGCGCTTCACTGGTCTCGCGCTTGCAGTCCTGGTTGGCCTCAGCCTGCGGACCCCACGAACAGAAGTGGTTCAATCAGATCAATCTCCAAAGAAGATTCTTGACGTAGGTTGCGGGAGCAACAAATATCCCGGCGCAATCGGCATCGATTACAACCCGCGCACCGATGCTGATGTAATCCACGATCTTGGCGTAGTTCCGTATCCTTTCGACGACAACCAATTCGATGAAGTCATAAGCCGCCACGTTATCGAACATGTGCCCGACGTGATGGCCTTCGTCTCAGAGCTTCATCGAATCACAAAACCGGGCGGTCGCATCAAGATCGTCACGCCTCACTACACCAATCCGGACTGGCCTACCGACCCGACCCATCGGAACCATTTCAATAGCTACACCTTCAACTGCTTTATGGAGGACAGGCGCCTGTTTCCGTTCTACACCGATGTCGAGCTGAAGCCGATTCGCACCTATGTCAGCCTGGCAAATTTGTGGCGCGCTCTGGGCCTCGAATTCATCACCAACCTGGATCAGCGTTCCCCGTCGTTCCGCTTCACTAGAAAGTTTTGGGAGTTCTATCTCTCCTACATTTTTCGCGGCAAGGAACTGCAGTTCGAGTTTGAAGTAGTTAAGCGGAACCGGGACGCGCTCCCCAATCAATCTTAGGCCTCGCGTGTCTCGACGTCGTGGCTTCCGGCCCGACGTCCCCCTCCGGTACCCACGGGGAAGTCGAATTCCTCGGAATGCCGGCCTTCCCTGACTCGGACTCACAATTCCATAAAATTGGACGCTCGATTTGAAATTTCGGATTTTGAATCCGTTTCATGAGGCTGAGCCAATGAAAATCGATGGTCAGATGACTTAAATCCTTCTGGAATAGCTTTTGCTAGATTTGATGCGGACATAATTCTAAGGATGTACTTTGCATAAATTCCCGTCTCCCCGATGGTCCACAGCTTTGCAAAGGTACACCTCACAAACCTCGAGCCAGCTAGCGCACATCGACCGGACAAGTGCAGGTTGGCGATCAAGAAACGGGATGCCACAAGGAGGATCATATGTTTAGACATTCGGTGCGAGTTGCAGGCACGCTTGTCCTGTTGGCGCTGTTGGGGGCCTTTACTCTGAGCTTCGGCCAGACATCGACCGGCACTATCAGTGGAACCGTGACTGACCAACAGGGCGCCGTTGTAGCCGGAGCGACTGTTGAGGCTACGAATCAAGCGACTGGTGAAAAGCGAAGTGCCACAGCATCAGACAACGGCGCATACACTATCCCTAACCTGGGCGTCGGTCTGTATAGCGTGACAGCAAACGGAACTGGCTTTGCTGCTAGCACAGTCAAGGACGTTAAGGTTTCTGTCGCGTTCAATACCACACAAGATCTTACTTTGAATCCACAAGGCGCGTCGGAAACAGTAGTGGTCACAACCGGCGATGCTCAAACACAAATCAACAGCACGGACCAGCAGCTTTCAACGCTTCTTGATAACAAGAAGATCCTTGATCTGCCGCTTTTGAGCCGAGATCCCAATGGCCTGCTGTTGCTCGCGCCTGGTGTGACACAGACTAACACCAGCCTTGGCGGCTTCAGCGTCAACGGCCAGCGCGAACGTAACAACAATTTCCTGGTTGACGGAGTAGATAACAATGACGCCGACGTTCCCGGCATTCCCGGCGGCGCGGCAACACCCAACATCGACGCGACCCAGGAGTTCCGGGTTCTGACCAGTAACTTCAATGCGGAGTTTGGTCGTAACACGGGAGCGATCGTCAATGTCGCGACCAAGAACGGAACCAACGAGTTTCACGGCAATACCTATTTGTACTACCGCTCCGATGCATTTGCGGCGCGCAATTTCTTTGACGGGGCAGACAAGAGTCAATTGCAGCGCAAACAATTTGGCGCTTCGATAGGCGGCCCGATTGTTAAGGAGAAGGCATTCTTCTTCTTCAACTATGAGGGTGATCGTTCCACGATCGGTTCGATCCAGACGCGTACGGTGCCATCCGCTCAAGCCCGTCTGGGAATCTTCCAGACTGGCGCCGCTAATTTCGGCACGCTTAATGTCACCCGAACCGGAGCGAACAACCGAAGCGCGCAGGGTATCTGTGATGTTTTCGGAGTTAGTTCCGCACAGTGCGGGCTCGTTCTTCCCGGCGGCAATCTTGCGATCAACGCCGGAATGCAGCAGATTCTTAATCTCTATCCGCTTGGAAATGTTCCGGGTCAGGGAGCACTGCCGGGCGTGTTCGATCTATTCCGATTTTCTGCTCCTTTCAAAAACAAGCTCGATACGACGGCCTCGCGCGTTGATTGGAACATCAATAAAAAACATACGCTGACCGGTAGCTTCAACAGCAGCAACGGCATCTTCGATCTCTTTGCTGAAACGTTCCCTGGCTCGGGAGACGCTAGTAATACTCCCCAAAAAACCTATCTCTTGTCACTAAACCTGACTTCCACCATTTCGCCGAACATGATCAACGAAGTTCGTTTCGGCGGCAATCGCATTGAGGCAATCTTCAATGGCCCCGGCGATGGCGGTTCGGGTCTTGGGCTATTCAATTCGGTTCGCACGGGCTTCACAGCGGGTGGTATCCCTACCAACATAGCGCCGTTTGGCGGCGCGAACGGAGAACTTGTCAATATCGGTGGCGGATCGATCACCGGCATCGGTGCTTTCGATACACAGTTCCGTTATACCGGGACCACGACATTGGGCGACACCTTTACATGGGTGAAAGGCTCACACACCCTACGCTTCGGGTTCGAGCATCGCTGGATTTACTCAAATGGAGCGAGCAACTTCTCGCGAAGTGAGTCCATCAGCTTTAACACTGCCCAGTTCGGTGGCTCGTTCCTGCGTGACAATGCCGGAAACCCAATCCCCACAACGGGAGTCGGCGGCTTGCTCCAGAACTTTGCGAGTCAGCTCTACGGCTTCTTCGGCGTTCAGAGCCAGTCACAGTTCTTCAACAAGAACGGCAGCCGGGTGGATGAAGATTATCGAGGATATCGCGTCCGTGAATTCGGCTCGTTCTTCCAGGATACCTGGAGGGTTCGTCCCAACCTGACGCTGAACTATGGTCTGCGCTGGGACTTCAACGGGGTTCCTTATGAAGTCAACGGACAGATGTCAACGCTGATTAATCAGAACCCAAGTGGGCCGCAACCCGCTGGTGGTTTCCGGTTCGAGACGGTTGGCAAGCACTCCGATCACCCGCAGCAGGGGCTGTGGAACAGCGACTATAACAACGTCGGACCGCGCTTCGGGTTCAACTACAGTCCAGGCTGGGAACATGGATTTATCTCCAAGATAACGGGGGGCCCGGGCAAGATGTCCATTCGGGGTGGCTACGGGATCTTCTATGACCGCGTGTTCACCAACCTGTTCAGTAACTCGAGCGCCAATCCGCCATTCCAAAGGGATTACGCGTTCTTCTTCGATTTCCTCGGACCCAATGGGTTTACGGGCGGGGCCTTCGATGAAACGGGATTTGTCCCTATGGTTGGCGGCGCAATTTCGCGTGTTCCAACGCAGCCAACCAGTCCACTCGCCTTTAATGGTGACGAACTGGTCCCGGTTATCTTCGCTCTCCCAGGCAACAACCAATTCCAGGGCAAGTTCGCGACGCCTTATACCCAAAGTTGGAATTTTGGATTCCAGCGAGAGATAGGCAACGCGTTCCTCTTGGAGGCTGATTACGTCGGCTCGCATGGGCTGGACCAGTTGCGCGCGATCAGCGGTGCGCTGCCGAGCGTGACGCGCGTCAATGCCATTCGGGGCACCAACGTGCAGATTAGTGCTACCAGCACGCGCAATAACTTCTTGAACGGCGTGCTCAACACCGCATTTAATCCGGCCTTCCTGAACGTAGCGCTTGGACAGTCAACGTTCCATTCACTACAGGTCAGACTAACCAAGACCCTGACCAACGCCAGATTCGGTACGGGTCAGATTCAGGGTGTCTATTCCTGGAGCCATTCCATCGACGACTCGGCAGATGCGCTTGTGGTAGCCGGGGAGCGCAATCTTCCGCGTGACTCATCCGGTTTCGCGGGCGGTTTCTCTGGGCCTGAGAGAGGCAATTCAGCGTTCGATGTTCGGCATCGCTTCGTTATGAACTTCATCTACGAGTTGCCGTTCAAGTTTGAGAACAACCTGCTTCAGAAGGTCTTGGGCAACTGGTCAATGTCGGGCATCGTCCAGTCGCAGACAGGTAATCCGTATAGCATCTTCGGTGGTATTGATAGTGCTGGTACGGGCCTGACGCAGCGCGCTGACTACGCACCTACAGGCGGGGGCCTTTCTGCCCTTCCTAGTGAGACCACAGACCCGGCGACATACACGGGACCGAGCAGGACCCTGTTCCGCAATCCCTGTCCCGCAAACCGTACCAACACGAGTCCGTCAACGTGTAGTGCGGCAACCGGTCAGGCTGTGGGCAGACAGGGAACGGTCTCGCGTAATTCGTTCTACGGTCCGGCATTCAACAAGGTGGATTTTTCGCTCATCAAGCGTATCCCGATTACTGAGCGTTATAAGTTCACAGTTCGTGCCGATTTCTTCAACATCTTCAACCACACGAACTTTGCTAATCCGGGCAACGACATCAATAGTTCAACGTTTGGTCAGTCGTTTGCCGCTGGGGCTCCCCGGATCATTCAGTTCGCTGGTCGTTTCGAGTTCTAACGAGCGACTGTCTTGAATTAGGTTGATACTTCTGGGCGTTGCCTCGCGAGAGGCAACGCCCTTACTTTCATCCGAGCGACATCATTTCATCTGCGCCGTAACCGCTGCTTGACTCCTTACGCAAAACAGCTACACTCCAGGAGTCTAGTTCTTCGGCTGACTATCAGTTGAAGGGCTTCATAAAAACTCCTTCCAGAGGTTGTTTGACTCTCCTATTCCTATCCCGCACAACTAGAACCCACCTTCTGAGACGCTACGCATGTGCCTAAGTGTCTACTGTGTTTGGAAGATGGTTCGAGCGGTGAGAGATGGGCGAGTGGCTCTAGTTTATCAAGTGGCGACGTAATAACTTTATGACTCGTGTTATGCGAATGATTCTCGTCTGTGCCTGTTTGGCGCTCAGTCTCAGTGCGTTCGGTGCCCGAGCCGAGGCGAAACCTCTCGATCTTACAAATACGGTCTGGGAGGGAACTGACGAGGAGTATTCATTCACTCTCACGTTTGTTCAAGGCAATACCGAACGCAACAACCTGGTCGCTTCTCTTGACAGAACTGGGAGCGACACGCTGGAGCTCCGCGGTCAATTCTCGCCGGACGTTCCGGATTCTCGTATTCATTTGGTGGGGGAGCGTAAAGGCGAGACTGTGACGCTCGATCTTAGAATTAAGATCAGCGATCCGGGCGATAAGCCATACTTCTACGGTGATATTTCTACGCGCTCCGCCACCTACCACGTTTCAGCGAGATGCGACAACCAGTGCCCGGGCGCCGAATCCAACGGCGAAGGATCGAACGATCAGACGACCAGACGGAATGCCCAGGCTGCGCTGCTCGGCCAATGGGAAGATACGTCAGAGGAAATCGGATTCAAGGAATACTGGTCGGTAAAGCTTGCAGCCGGACAGTGGAAGGTGTCGGGAAAGTTCGTGAAGGATGACAAGGTCGTTGGGGAGTTTCACGGGGAGGAAATAGTCTTTGATTCCACCAAAGGCAGCCTCACTTTCCTTCAGGTCTTCGATCTCAAGCCTAATCCGCGCTGGATAGACTCGAACGACGTCGAGGCCGCCGCTTCAGGCGATAGGCTCAAAATTCGAGTTAGAAATGTCGACGCCGTTCTTAACAGGTCACAGCATACGCAGGAGTAGGGCGTAACCCACCTCGCTCCCCTCACTCAATCAACATAGATCAATATCGGGTGCTCTTCTGTTTAGCCCCGGTGTGCGGTCTCAACCTGGAGGCCAAGTCAAACCGCGGCCTCCGAGCACGTGCAGATGGAGGTGAAAAACCGATTGGCCCGCGCCCGCGCCCGTATTGATAACTGTACGGTAGCCTCCTTCAGCCAACCCCTGTTCATTCGCGACCCGCGCGGCCACTCGTAGCAAATGGCCTAGTTGGCCCTCATCTTTTTGTGAGGCGTCGTCGAGTGATTCGAGGTGTTCTCGCGGGATGACCAGGACGTGCACCGGCGCTTGCGGATTGCTGTCGCGAAATGCAAGGCAGCGCTCGTCGTGATAAACCACATCTGAGGGAACTTCACCTTCAGCTATGCGACAAAAAATACAATTTTGTTCGGACATATGCACCTTTGGAATTCCGACGGCCGGTCAGGACGATAATGAGCCTTCAGGCTTTGTCCATCGTGGCCGCGGACTCTTGATCACCAAACTCCTTCCTTAACGGCCCGGTCACCGAATCTCTAATACGCTCGATATCGGCTCCCACTGCACCGAGCTTCGCTTCGAACTTCTCATAACCTCGGTCGATGTGATACACGCGGTCAATCAGCGTCTCGCCTTTGGCGGCAAGCCCTGCAAGCACGAGCGAGGCCGAGGCCCGCAAGTCAGAGGCCTGCACCCGCGCGCCCGCCAACTGCGTCGGCCCGTCAACCGAGGCGGTCTTGCCATCGATCACGATCCGCGCTCCCATCCGCTGCATCTCCGAAGCGTGCATGAATCGATTCTCGAAAATGTTTTCGGTGATAAGAGCGCGACCAGCAGCTTGCGTCATTAAAGCCATATACTGGGCCTGCATGTCGGTAGGGAAGCGGGGGTGCGGCTCCGTCGTGATATCTCGGGCCTTCAACTCGTCGATCTCGCTTCGCACGCGCAAGGTGCTCTGATTGAGCTCTTCGATATCAACGCCGACCTCTCGCAGTTTTGCTATGACGATCGCCGAGTGTTCCGGCCGGCAGTCTTTTATCTCGAGCTCGCCTCCGGTGATTGCGGCGGCGACCATAAACGTTCCCGTTTCGATTCTGTCTGGAATGATCGTGTGTTCCGCGCCGCCGAGAGATTCGACGCCGTCGATTTGAATGGTGAGGCTCCCCGCTCCGCGCACGCGCGCACCCATCTTGTTGAGCAACTCCGCAAGATCCACAATCTCAGGCTCGCGCGCCGCATTGTGTAGCACTGTCCTTCCTTCAGCGATCGTTGCAGCCATCATCAGGTTTTCAGTTCCGGTGACTGTCACTTTCTCGAAATGCACTTCGCCGCCACGCAAGCGTCCGCTGCGGGGTGCCCGGGCAACGACGTCGCCTGACTCGAGCCCAACTTCGGCTCCCAGATGTCGAAAGCCCTCGAGATGCAGGTCGATGGGGCGGGTCCCGATTGCGCATCCGCCGGGAAGAGAAACCTTTGCCTTACCAAAGCGCGCAAGCAGCGGTCCCAGAGCCAGCACACTGGCCCGCATGGTTTTGACCAGCTCGTAGGGAGCTTCAAAGAGCTCTATTTTGTCGGCCGTGATTTTGTGGGTACGAAGTTCCGGAGTTAGTACCGTCGCCCCGATGTCTTCCAGCAGACGTCTTTGAGTGATGATGTCCCGAACGTACGGCAGGTTGTGCAGTGTGACGGTTTCGCCCGTTAGTATAGCCGCTGCCATACAAGGGAGCGCCGAGTTCTTGGCTCCGCTGATTTGTACACGCCCTCGAAGCGGACGGCCGCCTGTGATACGGAACTTGTCCATAGAGCAAGAGATTAAATGAAAACAGTCAAACGCGAAAGGCCAAAGCGTCGGGAGCTGCAAGCCGCAGATTCGCCGTTCATATAACCGCAGTCCCGCTCGTATTGTCGATTCGGAGAAACATTAAGTGAAGAGTATCATTCGCTGATAAGCAATAATTGGCAGGAGAGATGGTGAAAGAGCGCCGCTCGATAATAACTACGTTGTTGCGCTGCCTGCGGCTGCGCTGTCCGGTCTGTGGAAAGTCCTCGATCGTGCGCGCGCCGTTCAGGATCAGGCATCATTGCCCGTCGTGCGATGCCCTGTTCATGCGAGAGGACGGGTTTTTCGTTGGCGCTATTCTTATCAATGTAGTCACGACAGAGCTCGTGATCCTGTTGATCTATGTCGGATTGATCACCGCGTTTAGCGTTGATTATATCTTGATCCTTACGATCCTCTTTATCGCCGCCTTACTCTTTCCGCTGGCCTTCTATCATCACAGCTGGAGCCTTTGGCTGGGGCTCGATCATATAGTCGAGTCTCTGCCCACAGCCGTAACCGCCGACGCTGACAAGCAGGGATCGAGCGACGAATGGCCAGACAGCATCGATGCGTGACCAGGAGATGTTAGCCGACCTACGCGCCTAGGTTCTTCGCAATGCGATCACGCGCGGGATTCCCTGCAGGTCTTTGTGAACGTCAATCAGCTTCCACGTCTCGGGCTTAATCATCTGTTCGACAGCTTCACGCTGATCAAATCCTATCTCCATCAAGAGATCTCCCCCAGCTTTCAGGAACGGCGGAGCTTCTGCAAGGATCCGGCGTATGATCTGCAAGCCGTCGCCTCCCGGTGTCAACGCGCCACGCGGCTCATAGTCCCGCACTTCGCGCTGGAGACCGGACATCGCGGTCTCCGCTATGTAAGGCGGGTTGGACACGATCATCGCAAAATTTGTCCGGTGCGGATCGAGTGCGGTGAAGCAATCGGACGCGACAAATGCCAATCGTTCCCTGGTAGAAATCTTTTCGGCGTTGCGTCCGGCTACCACAAGCCCTCTTAAAGAAATATCTATACCGACAGCGCGCACGTGCCGGAGCTCGTGAAGTATCGAGACGGCGATGCACCCAGAGCCAGTACCAAGATCACAAACAACCTGCGGATCAGTGGAGCTTTCGAGCAAATCTATCGCGACCTCGACCAGCAGCTCCGTCTCGGGACGCGGGATCAGGACGTCAGCGGTCACCTCGAAATCGAGACCGTAGAATGCCTGCCGGCCAGTGATGTACTGCAGGGGCTTGCCCTCTGCGCGCTGCTCTGCGATTTGACGAAGAGTTTGAACGTCAGACGGAGCGAGTTGAACTTCGGGATGAGTGAGTAGATAGGTACGATCGTGCCCGATGATATGTCCGATCAACGACATGGCTTCAAGGCGCGCTTGAGGCACTCCCGCTTTGGCCAGGGTGCGCGCCGCCTCAGCGATCAGATCTTTCACGATAAAACTCTCGTACTCGCTCATGGCGGCCAGGTCTCACGATTTACGATTTACTGTCAGCCCTCTATAATACGCTGGTTCATAAAGCCCGAACAGATCGACCTGTTTTCTCGCGTCAGCATTGGCGCGCGTCCGCGTTTATCTGTTTCGAGCCAAGCGACAAAAGAATTCAACAACCGGCGCCGCTTAGCGTTCGCCGCCAAAACGAGGGGGAGAAATGAACGAACAAAACACGGGTACTAGTGAAGCAAGATCAACCAATATCGTCGATGACCGTGGCACAGATCAAGCTGCGGGTCTCGCGTTGCTCAAGGCCCTGCGCGATCGAGGCTTTGATGCCAGCGACGAGAAACTGGCGACTGCTTTGGGGCGTCCCACCGACGAAATTACAGCGTGGATGGATGGCGCCGGCGAGGTTGACGACGATGTCATAATTAAGGCAAGAGGAATCGCCGCAGAGCGCGGAATCGAAATTGAATGAGGAGTACGGGTTTTGTAGCACGTGATCAGCCGGTTCTCCTGCGCGAGGAATGAGGCTGATTCCTGAGTTATGAACGAGAAGATCGATAAGGCGGCCCGGGCCCTCGTCGAATCGTATGGCAAGGATGGGATCAAGATTCACCATCTCGATCGTCAGGCTTTGCCATCGCACGCCGAGATTATTCGCGTGCTCGTCACGATTCACGAACTGCTTTTCCCCGGTTATATCGGCGCTCAGGGTTTGACGGGCAATCCTCTTACGGCCCATGTTGAATCGCGAATGTCGTGGCTCTACGAGGTGCTCACCGAACAGATCAAGCGCGCCATAAATCAGGGAAACAAGATCGATGAAGCCTGCGACATAACCGAGAGCGAGGCAGCGGAGTGCGCCGAGAGATTCCTCAGCGCGCTGCCGCTGGTTCGTGAAGTACTGGCGACCGACGTCCAGGCCGCATACGACGGTGATCCCGCAGCGACGGGGCTGGACGAAATTATTTTCAGCTACCCCAGCATTTACGCCGTCATGGTTTACCGACTAGCGCACGAACTGCACAAGATGCGTGTGCCCATGATGCCGCGGATCATGACCGAGCATGCACATCACCGCACCGGAATAGACATCCATCCCGCGACACAAATCGGCTCGCGCTTTTTCATAGACCATGGCACCGGTGTGGTGATCGGAGGCACCGCCATCATCGGCAATAACGTGAAGGTCTATCAGGGTGTTACGCTGGGAGCGTTCTCGTTCGACAAGGATGCATCCGGCCGTCTGGTACGCGATACCAAACGACATCCGACCATCGAAGATGACGTAGTCATCTACGCTGGAGCTACGATCCTCGGCGGGGAAACCGTAATCGGTCGCGGCAGCGTGATCGGCGGCAACGTCTGGTTGACGCACTCGGTCCCCGCTGGAACACGGGTAATCCAGGACTCGCCGAATTTGCGAATCATCCCTCCCGACGCGGCAGCCGCCTCGTAAGCTCGCCCAGCCCCAACTACCTGGCCATAACAAATACCAGAACAATTGCGAGTCCGATACCGAACAGGATTAGCGAATAGACCACTATCCCCGTGGTGTTGGAGTTGCCAGTCTTTCCATTGTAGGCGTTTCCGCACGATCGGCATTTGACATGGCTGAGCAAGCGAGGTCCGATCATTCCGCCCCACCACGTGAAGCCGACCTTTTCCGGGTCAGGCGTGCGGCACTGCGGACATGCGACATAGGGACTAGCCCCGGCTTGATAGGCCGGAGGCGGAGCACCCTGCCAGCCGGGAGGCGGATATCCGGGCGGTGGCGCCATAGGATTCGCGCCCGGCGGCTGGCCGTATTGCGCTTGCTGATATTGGCCCGGGGGCGGGGCGTACTGCTGTTGTTGATACTGACCGGGCGGCGGATAGTACGGGGCCGACAATTGTGAGCCGTCATAGGCACAATTGCTCTGATTGTCGTCCGGGTAAGTTCTCTGACAGGATGGGCAGGTTTTCATGGATCTTGGGTGGCCTTTGGTTTCGAGAATCTGAAAGCAGCCTGCTGATATGACAAATCCGACGCCAAGTCAATCAAATTCTATAGACGCCGCTGCTTCCGACTGGATTTGCCGAACTCTCGCCTGCCCATGAGATCTAAATCTTACAGAGTTGACAAAGATAGACTCAAGATTTATTATCCTCCTGCGCTCATAGATCGGGACCGCATGATCCCGAACAGATTTTGACAGGATGAGCGAGAAAACATAGCTTTTTGGAAGGAGAACTCTGATCATGAGTATCATTCGTTACGACCCGTTCCGTGACCTACGCAGTCTTCAAGACGAAGTTAATCGTCTTTTCTCGACAAATGTTTCCCGTTACGGGGACGATGAAGGCATCGCACGCGGGGCATGGAATCCAACCGTGGACATCTACGAGAACAAGGATCAGATCGTGATCGAGGCGGAATTGCCGGGCATGAACCGCGAGGATTTCGATCTATCGTTCGAAAACAACGTCATCACTTTGCGTGGCGAGCGTCGCTTCGAAAAGAGAGACGAGTCAGATAATTATCACCGCGTCGAGCGATCGTACGGGTCCTTTACCCGGTCATTCACGCTGCCAACCACTGTCTCGGGCGAGAACATTTCTGCCGAGTACCATAATGGTGTTCTGCGTGTGACGCTGCCGAAACGCGAGGAAATCAAAGCTCGACGAATCGAAATCAAAGGGGAGAGCGCCAGGTCGGAGCGCGCCATCGAAGCTGAGGTGCAAACTCCGAAGATAGAGGCCACCAAAGCGGCAAAAGCCTCCGCGAAGTAACTCGAAAGAACGATAAGCGTCGTAAGTGGTAATTTCGGATCGCGGAGTATTGATTCTCGTCCTTGTGATGAGTTGAGACTCCGCGATTCGAATCTCGCGCTCCACAATCCCGCGATCACCTGTTACGATTCAGACAACGACAAATGCGTTTAGATAAATTTACACTACGCGGCCAGGAAGCCATTCAGTCGGCTATAGAAGTAGCCGAGCGCAATCAAAATCAACAGGTTGAACCAGAGCACGTGCTCTTCGCGATGCTCGAGCAGCCGGAAGGAACTGTACGTCCTGTCCTGGGCAAGCTGGGAGCGAACGTGCAGGTCGTGCTGAACGACGTCCAGGCTACCATCGCTCGCCTTCCGCGAGTTCAGGGCGGCCAGCAATATTTCAGCCCGCGTCTCAGCCAGGTTTTCACCGCCTCAGAAAAACAGGCGAAGGAGATGCAGGACGAGTACATCTCGACCGAGCATCTGCTTCTGGCGATTGCCGATGAAAAGGATGGTCAGGCTGGAAAGATTTTGCGCCAGCATGGCGTTAAGCATGACGACCTGCTGAAGGTCATAGAGCAGACGCGCGGAGGGGTGCGCGTCACCGACCAGAACGCCGAAGCAAATTACCAGGCCCTCTCGAAGTACGCCAAGGACCTCACAGAACTCGCTCGCAAGGGCAAGCTGGACCCCGTCATCGGACGAGACGACGAGATTCGTCGCACGATTCAGGTCCTCTCCCGTCGCACCAAAAACAACCCGGTGTTGATAGGAGAACCCGGAGTCGGCAAGACAGCCATTGTCGAAGGTCTCGCACAGCGAATCATTTCCGGCGACGTCCCCGAGACGCTGCGAAACAAACGCCTGGTTGGTTTGGACCTGGGTTCAATGCTCGCGGGTGCGAAGTACCGGGGGGAGTTTGAAGATCGCTTGAAAGCAGTATTGAAGGAGATCGAAAACGCGCAGGGCCAGATAGTGCTTTTTATCGATGAGCTTCATACGCTGGTGGGTGCCGGAGCGGGTGAAGGGGCGATCGATGCTTCGAACATGTTGAAGCCGGCGCTTGCCAGGGGAGAGTTGCGTTGTGTAGGAGCTACCACACTCAACGAATACAAGAAATATATAGAGAAGGACCCCGCGCTCGAGCGTCGCTTCCAACAGGTTTACGTAGGCGAGCCGAGTGTGGAAGACACTATCGCCATCCTGCGCGGCCTGAAGGAACGTTATGAGGTCCATCACGGCGTTCGAATCAAAGACTCGGCGATCGTCGCGGCAGCAACTTTGTCGAATCGCTATATCACGGACCGCTTCCTGCCGGACAAGGCGATTGATTTGATTGACGAGGCCGCGTCTCGTTTGCGTATCGAGATCGATTCGCTTCCGCAGGAGATAGACCAGTTGGAACGTGAGATCCTTCAACTGGAGATCGAGCGCCAGGCGCTCTCTCGTGAGGAAGACGAGCGATCGCTCGCCAGGCTCAAGGATATCGAGCAACGGATCGCCGATCTTAAGGAGCTCTCTTCCGGTATGAAGGCCAAGTGGCAATCCGAAAAGGAAGAGATCGAAAAGATGCGCGCGGCCAAGAACGAGCTCGAGCAACTTCGGTTGCAGTTGGACCAGGCGCGTAACGCCGGCGACCTTGCTCGCGCCGCGGAGTTGCAATACGGGAAGATTCCTGAACTCGAACAGAAACTCGCAACCGAACAGGCAAAGCTGGCGGAGCTTCAACGAGACGGCGTCATGCTCAAGGAAGAGGTTGACGAAGAAGACGTGGCCGAAGTGGTGGCGAAATGGACCGGCGTACCTGTCTCGAAAATGCTCGAGGGCGAGATGCATAAACTGGTCACCATGGAAGACCGCCTTCGGGACCGAGTGATCGGGCAGGATGAGGCCTTGCTCGCGGTGGCGAATGCAGTCCGTCGCGCGCGGGCCGGATTGCAGGACCCGAATCGGCCGGTTGGCTCATTCATCTTTCTTGGACCGACCGGCGTCGGCAAAACCGAGACTGCGCGCGCACTCGCTGAGTTTCTCTTCGACGACGAGCGCGCGATGATCAGGCTGGACATGTCGGAATACATGGAAAAGCACGCGGTCGCGCGAATGATCGGAGCGCCTCCCGGTTATGTGGGCTTCGAAGAAGGTGGCCAACTTACGGAAGCTGTTAGACGGCGTCCCTATGCTGTGATCTTATTCGATGAAATCGAGAAGGCGCACCCGGACGTCTTCAATGTCCTGCTGCAGATCCTTGATGACGGGCGACTGACGGACTCGAAAGGCCGCACCGTCGATTTCAAGAACACGGTTTTGATCATGACCTCGAACCTTGGCTCGCGCGAGATACAGGCGGCCGAAGGCGACGAGAAACAGGTCCGCGAGGCGGTGACCCAGGAGCTGAGAATTCATTTCAAGCCCGAGTTTCTGAATCGCATTGATGACATAGTCATCTTTCATCAGCTATCTCGTGAACAGATTGTTCAGATTATCGATGTGCAGCTCGAGCGGCTGCGTCAGATGCTGAGCGATAGGGGCATCACCCTCGTTTTAGACGATCCGGCGCGAGCACTTCTCGCGCGCGAGGGTTATGATCCGCAGTATGGGGCGCGGCCGCTCAGGCGCGCGATTCAAACGCTTGTACAAAATCCCCTCGCCGTCAAACTTTTACGCGGTGAGATCACGCCGGGACAGACAATCACAGTTTCTGCCGACGGCGATCAGATGACGTTCAAAACAGAGGCCGCCGCCGCGGCAGCGTGAGCCATATGGTAACTTTTCGTAGGGAGAACAGAAGACGTCGTATGCGAGAGAGTAACGCGACCGAAGAGTCGCGTCCGGAAGTGGCCGAGCCAGCTTCTAACGATGAGATTCGGGTGACAGATCGCCGCCGCTTTAATATGTCGGGCGACGATGTGAATAACGACACTGGTGACAGCGCCGCGCAGGATGCGCCGAACCTGAAACCAAGTTTCGTCGAAGAGCTCGAAACGCGTACCCTCGAGGCAGAGCGCAAGGTGGCCGACGTGCAGTCCCGCTTCGAACAGCTCCGCAGCGAGCTGCAACGCGAAACAGATGAAACCAGGCAGCGGCTGAATCGTGCCGCCGACGACCGCGCGTTGCGAGAGAAGACCGAGTTCGTCTCGACCTTATTGCCGGTGGTAGAGAATCTGCAAAGGGCAATTGACGCGGCGGACCAGGGCAGCTCGTTCGAATCGCTGCTTGAAGGTGTGCGTGGCACGCTGGGCAGTTTCGAGCGAGCGCTTGGGGTCGTTGGCCTCGAGCCCGTCAAAGCTGTTGGCGAAGTTTTCGATCCGGAGCTGCACGATGCAGTGGATACGATCGAAGTCGAACCGGATCGCGATGGAGTCGTGACGGAAGAGTACGGCCGGGGGTACCGAATGGGTGAGCGATTGATAAGACCGGCGCGTGTCCAGGTGGGACGAGCGAAAGCCGCTGGAGAGAAGGCTACCCAAGCGTAACTTGAATGAAGAGGTCGCTTTGTTTATTGGCAATAATTGCGCTGGCGCTTATTGGCGGTGCGGGGAAAGTTTATGCTGTGAGCTTCGCTCAGCCTACGGGAGTTGTAATCGTCGAGATAACGGTTGGAAAGGACAAATATTTCCATAAGCTCAAAGTTCCGGTCGTATCGAATCAGCGAAGGATGCCAGACGATCGATTTGATGGAGGCGTCTTCGGCTTTAGAGAGTCTTGCCCTAAGGACCTTGGCTGTGAATATTCGGTAATTGCCACCGCTGATGCCATTGCTGACGACAAATCAAAGATGAGAGTGGAACTTTCTTTTAAGGATCGGAAATCATGCGACTTCGACAAGGAACTTATCGTTGTTCGTGGTAAGCAGACTGAACTCAAAGGCACGTGCCGGGTTGTGGTGAGGGCCTACTACGACTTGCAATCATCCAAAAACTAAGCCGACGGTCGAAATGTACATCCAGGAGAAGACAAAGTGGCAGCCAAACAACTGAAGTTTAGAGAAGAGGCGCGAAGCGCGATGCTCGAGGGCGTCAACATTCTCGCCAATGCCGTCCGGGTCACCTTAGGTCCGAAGGGTCGCAACGTGGTGCTCGGCAAGAAATATGGGTCGCCAGTTATCACTAAAGATGGAGTGACTGTCGCCAAAGAGATCGACCTGCCGGACAAGTATCAAAACATGGGCGCGCAGATGGTGCGCGAGGTTGCCACAAAAACAAACGACACGGCTGGTGACGGCACAACCACGGCGACCGTGCTCGCGCAGGCGATATTTCGTGAAGGAGTTAAGAACGTAACCGCCGGCGCGAACCCGATGTCCCTTCAGCGAGGCATCCAGATGGCCACCGAAGCCGCCGTGGCAGAACTCAAACGGATGTCGAAGAAGGTAAAGAGCAAAGAAGACCTCGCCAATGTCGCTAGTGTATCGGCGAACAATGATCGGGCCATAGGACAACTGATATCCGAGGCGATGGAGAAGGTCGGTAAGGACGGAGTCGTCACGGTCGAAGAATCGAAGACGCTTCAGACCGAACTCGACATCGTCGAAGGTATGCAGTTTGATCGCGGGTATCTATCGCCATACTTCGTCACCAATCCGGACCGGATGGAAGCCGTGCTCGACGAGCCGTATATCCTGGTGCATGAAAAGAAAATTTCTGCGATGCGCGATCTGCTGCCGGTGCTCGAACAAGTCGCTCAGCAGGGTCGCTCGCTCTTGATAATTGCGGAAGATGTAGATGGCGACGCCTTGGCCACCCTGGTGGTGAATCGCCTGCGCGGCACTATTAAGGTTTGCGCCGTCAAAGCGCCGGCCTTCGGCGATCGGCGCAAGGCGATCCTGGAAGATCTTGCGGTCCTGACCGGCGGCCGAGTCATAACCGAAGACCTTGGCATCAAGCTCGAGAACGTGGAGCTGACCGACCTCGGTTCGGCCACTCGCGTAATAGTCGACAAGGACGCCACCACCGTCATAGAAGGGAAGGGCGATTCAAAGGCGATCCAGGGACGCGTCGCTGCGATTCGCGCTCAGATTGAAGATACCAAGTCTGAATACGATCGAGAGAAATTGCAGGAGCGTCTGGCAAAGCTTGCCGGAGGCGTCGCAGTCGTAAAGGTTGGTGCGGCGACTGAGATCGCAATGAAAGAGATCAAGATGCGCGTCGAAGATGCGCTGAACGCGACAAAAGCTGCGGCGCAGGAAGGCATAGTGCCGGGTGGCGGTGTTGCTCTACTGCGAGCTGCACGAGCGCTCGAGAATTTGAAAACGGACGACGAGGACGTGCGAACGGGAATCAAGATCGTTCATCGCGCTTTGGAGGAACCCTTACGCCGCATTGCAGAGAATGCTGGATTGGAGGGCGCGGTCGTCCTCGGCAAAGTCGAGGAGTTGAAAGGCTCGAAGGGTCTCAACGCGGCCACGGGAGAATATGAAGACCTGGTGGCGGCGGGGATCATCGATCCGACCAAAGTGGTACGTACTGCGTTGCAGAATGCCGCATCGATAGCGGGCTTGATGTTGACAACAGAAGCGGCGGTGGCGGACGCCCCTGAACCAAAGAAAGGCCCGCCTCCGATGCCGGGCGGCGAAGACTACGACTACTAGAAGTAAAGAGGCAAAAGGATAAAGGCAAAAGGGGAATAGACGGAAAAGCGTAAAGGCCGGAAGAGAAGAGGAATCGCGAGCCTGTCACAACCATTTTGCCTTTTACCTTTTTCCTTTTACTTAAGAAGAACTGGCTTGCCGATTGCAGGTGCGGGCTGTGGTATCATTCGGTTGTCTGGAAACACAACGGTGTTTCCGTCCCTCGCATCTTAAAGCCGGCTAACTGGACCGCAAACTGATGCGGTTTGAAGTTGAAAATAGTCGCGACATCTCGCTGCGAAACATTTGCCACAAACCAATCGTTTGAGACAGTGCGGGCAGCGCGCGCTCGAGAAAGCTTTTGAGAACCAGGAATGACAGATCTAACGGCATACAAAGATAAATTCAGCGATAGCGGCCAACGCATCCTTGAGCTAGCCTTCAACGAGTCGCGTCGACGCGAGCAGAACTACGTTGCGGTCGAACATATTTTGAAGGCGTTGGCGGATGAAGAGTCGGACCTCTTCAACGCCACCATGAAGGACCTTTCTATTGATCCGCCTTCGGTGCGGATAATGATCGAAAAGCGTCTTGAAATGAGTCGCCAACACGTTGGCAAGGGTGTCAGGATCGCGCCGGATACTACGGAACTATTTAAGAAAGCGATGGAGCGCGCACGCGCACAGGGACGTAAGACGATCGAAGCGACCGATATCTTTACCGCGCTTTCACAGGATGAGAGCGGTTTGTTCGTTGAGGTGATGCGTGGTTTTGGTGCGACGCCCGAGGCCGTGGTGGAGAACGTTCGCAATCGTGTCCACATTCGCGAGCAGGAAGACGAGCAGTACAAGAAGAAGTACGAGTTACCCGCTTACCTGAAGCATTTCGGCGTCTCGTTGAATCGCCTTGCGCGGGCCGACAAGATCCCGCCCACCATCGGACGCGAAATGGAAATCCAGCAGATGGTTGAAATCCTCTGCCATCGTGAACGAGCAAACTCGCCGATGCTGGTGGGCGAACCAGGAGTGGGCAAGACCGCCGTCATCGAAGGTCTGGCTCGGTTGATAGAGCTGGAGCCGGAAAAAGTACCGGCACGGCTGCGTGGCGCACACATCATACAGCTGCAGATGGGTGGACTGGTCGCGGGAACAATGCTTCGCGGCATGTTCGAAGAGCGAATCAAGGGCATCATCGACGAAGTCAAGGAACGCGACAACCTGATTCTCTTCATCGACGAAGCGCACACCATCATCGGCGCCGGAGCAGCCCTTGGCACATCTTCAGATGCGGCCAATATGTTCAAGTCCGCGCTGGCACGCGGCGAGATGCGAATTATCGGCGCGACCACGCTTTCAGAGTACAAAGAGTACATCGCCGAGGACGAAGCGCTGGCGCGCCGGTTCCGACTGGTCAAGGTCGACGAGCCTTCGATTAAGGAAACGCGAGAAATTCTACTCGGCCTGCGACCTCGGCTTGAGAAAAACTACTCCGTGACTATCTCCGATGACGCTATCAACACCGCGCTCGAGATGGCTCCGAAGTACATTCGCAACCTTCACCTTCCCGACAAGGCTATCGGATGGCTTGATACAGCCGCAGTAAAGGTCGAGATCAACGAACCGCACACTCTGATCGTTAAGCCCGAGCATGTCATCGAAGTGATTTCGCAGGAATCGCGAATTCCTCGCGACATGATCTTCCGCGACACGAACGATCGTTTCATTCGAATCGAAGCCGACCTGGGCAAGCGTGTGATCGGACAAAAGGAAGCCATCAAAGCCGTCGGCCAACGTCTGCGCCTGAACAAAGGACCGCTCAAGGAGAGTCACTACAAACCGGATGGCGTGCTTTTGTTCCTTGGTCCAACCGGGGTTGGCAAGACCGAACTGGCGAAGGCGGTTGCCGAGTTTATGTTCGGCGACGAAGAGAAGATGGTCCGCATCGACATGTCCGAGTACGGCGACGGAACCATTGGAATCGAAAAGTTGATTGGCATGCCTCGCGGGATCGTAGGTTCGGAGCGCGGCGGCATTCTGACTGAACGCCTTCGCGAGAATCCGTATACAGTCCTGCTGCTCGACGAAGTGGAAAAGGCTTCGCCTAACCTGATGAACCTCTTTCTTCAGGGCTTTGACGAGGGCTGGATGACTGACGGGAGAGGCAAGAAAGTCTATCTCTCGGATGCCATCGTCATCATGACGTCGAATCTTGGGTCGGAGAGCTTTAAGAAGTACGAGAAGCCGCTCGGCTTTGGACAGAAGACACTGGGCGACGTCCGCGCCATCAAGAACGAAGTTATGAAAGCGGCCGAGAACAGATTCTCACCGGAGTTTCGTAATCGAATAGACGAAATCGTTGTCTTCTCGCCGTTGATGATGGACGAGGTGCGACAGATCGCTGTGCTCTATCTCAACCGGCTTCGAAAGCAAATGGAGCTTCAGGGCAAAGAGGTGGATGTCACAGAAGCGGCTATCAATCTCCTGACCGAGAAGGGCTTCAGCCCTGCGTACGGCGCCCGATTTTTGAAACGACACATCGACGAGCGCGTAAAGCTTCCGATCACCACCATGTGGAAGGGCGCGACACGTTTTCGAGTAGATGCGAAAGACGGAGAAATCACGATCGAAGCGATCGAGTCTCCTCTGAATGTCGAAGCGGAGTTGAGTTAGGCGCAACGGCAGCGCGGTACACGAAAGGGTTTCAATGATCGATTTCATTGAAGCCCTTTTCAGTGAGATCATTGGCTCATTGGCTCATTGGGTCATTGGACCATCGACTCATTTGGACTTGCTTGATGAGTTGCGACGAGAATGATCGGCTGCGGCTTGATCGGAGCACTAGCTCGCTGCGGCTGAAGGTTAGCAGGCCCAATGACTCAATCGCTCAATGGCTCAATGACCCGATGACCCAATGACCCAATGACCCCATGGCTCAATGAATCAATGACACAATCCATCCGAAATGCTTTGAAAATCGCCGCTCTGGTTCTGATACTGGCGCAGGGACTCACCGTCTCGGCCCAGACCAATCCCCCCGAGAAAACGGACGAGAAGGCAGAGCAGATCGTTCAGCGCGGCATCGAAGCGATGGGCGGAACCGCATACCTCAATGTTCGGTCCCAGACGGGCCAAGGCCTGTTCACGCAGTACAAGGAAGGCCAATCGGGAATACCCAGTAAGTTTCTGGACTACATCGTGTTCCCCGACAGAGAGCGGACCGAGTTTCGGGCTTCGACTGGAAAAATTATTCAGACCAATACGGGCGCCACTGGCTGGATTTACGATGGAGCTGCCAGGACGCTCAAAGACATTACCAAGGCGCAAGCCGAGGACTTCAGTCATGCGATGCGCTCGAGCTTTGACAATTTGCTTCGCGGCAACTGGCGCAAGGACGGCGCAAAGCTGTCATATGCGGGACGGCGCGAAGCGGGATTGGCAAAGCGTAACGAAGCAGTTCGCCTCACATACCCCGACGGCTATACGGTTGAATTTGAACTAGGGCAGAAGGACAGCCTGCCGATGAAGATTCTTTACAAGCGAAAGAACGCCGATGGTGAAGAGGTCGCGGAAGAAGACCGTCTGGCGCAGCACGTAAAGATCGAAGGTATCGTCGCCCCTTTTGTGATAGATCACTACAGCGCCGGAGCGCAAGCCAGCCGGATCAATTACCAATCTCTCGAATTCAACACACCAATCGCCGAATCGTTTTTCGCCCGCCCGGCAAGCATCAAGGGTGTAAAGTAGCGACGGCGAAGCCGTAGCGAATCGCTCTCTAAACTTGCTCTCACGGTCCAAATCGCTGTCTGTACTCCGCGGAATTCATAAAGCCATTGATCATCACGCGATAGTCGCCGCCATTGGTATTCATCGTTTGGATCCATTGCGTGTAAGAGGCGTCGGCTGTTCGGCGAAGATAACCGAAGTACTGCATTATCACAAACGCCTGGTTGTAATACTTCTGCGACAGCTCAGCGCTGTCGACCAACTGTCTTAGCACCTGAGCGCGCGTCAGCGAACTGTTCGTCAATCCGGCGATCCACCCGGCCCTCGAAGGATGAGTGGGGAGCCCGACGGTCTGCAGCAAGCCGTCGACATAGGCCGTGGGCGTGGTCAGAGCGTCGTAACGGTTCTTGAACTCCTGGCGGTTCATAACCTCGTTGGTCAGCGCCACCTTGTTTGCTTCCAACTCAGCCGCGCTCAGGAAGCCGCTCAGCTTTGCCAGATCGGGCATGAACTCACCGTAAATCGGAATCTTCCCCATCGTGGGATAGAACCGATAAGCAAAATATCCGCGCGACTGGAATTCCTCACTGCGGAAGAAGGCCGATGACACCTCGATGCGATCGCAGTAGTTGCCGTTTGTGTCCTTGCCGGACGGCGGACAGTTGTTGAGAATGTTCTGCCAGCCCTGATAGCCGACCGGATCGGGCTCACGTCCCAGAAAGTCTATGTAGTGCTCGCGAATAAAGAACGCTGTGTTGGTAATTGGGTTCGAGGTCGGTAACGCATCGTCCTGAATTGTGATTGTCGCGGTAGCGGGAGAACCCAGAACGGCTCCCGTCGGATTACTCAACGTTAACGTAAACGTCTCCACCGGACCCTCTGAATAAGAGTCATCGACAATTGGGATGAAGATGCTCTTGGACGTTTCGCCCGCCGCGAAGCGAAGCGTGCCGATGGTGCTTGCGTAGTCACACCGCGACGAAGCCAGTGTACTCACCTGGCTACAGGGTAACAATCCCGCACTGTCCGAAGTGGCATAGTCGACAGTGGCAGTTCCCACTGACGTCGAACGATTGACCGTCAACGTCACGTGTCCGCCTGACTCCTGGATGTTGTAGTTATTCGCACTCAGCTTCACCGTAGGTGTAGTGCCCGTAAGAAAAGAAGCGATATTCGGATAAGTGACACTAAAGCTGCCGTACTCATCTGTGCCCGTGAGATTGTTGCAAGCCGCTTCGCCTCCAGTTAATGAACCAACTAGCTGCGCATTGGTTGCTGAACCCTTCCAAAGCCCGGAACCGGATGAACCGGGTTCCGTAGTTCCGGAATTCCAACGCACGTGTGTGTAGTTTGCGCACGGACCGGGAAGTCCGCCAATACAATTTGCGTTGGTAGTTCCGAAGGCGATCCTCTTGTGGGAGTTTTCTGGATGATGAATGCCGGTGACAGCGGTTCCCACTGGAGTCGAGTTGGCGTCCCAGCCTGCGAAGAACAGGCCACTCGGTAATGTACCGGTCAAACGCACCAGCGTGTAATCGCTTGATGTTCCTGTGGCGAGAAGATTCGCGCCATCAGTAACCGGCAACGTAGGCGACTCGCCCGTATTGTAATTCCACCAGACGCGCAGCGACTGCGCTTCAGTTTGAGTATTGAAACAATGATTGGCTGTAAGGAGAAATGGAGTCTGATCGTTTGAGGGATTGTTGAGTAAGGTGCCGGTGCAAGCGAACTCTCCGCCGGAAGTGGCGAACGTAAGATAGCCGACCGACTTCGCAACTTGCGCCCAATCGCTGGTCACTTCCAAATTGCATGCGCCGGCTGCGTCCTGCCCGGTGCCTGCCAACAGACTGCGATAGATGTGGCTGATTTCGGAGACGTGAAACGGCGCCGCATTAGGATCGCTCGTTCCGCCGGGAGTGAAGTACTCGATCGCGACGGCATCGCCTTCGAGCGGAGGAGTCCAGAACGTCCCGTCAGCTGACGGTCCATTGTTCTCATAAGGCCCCTGAAAGTCGTCCGGATTCTTCAGCGAATAGACAAAGACCCGGGCCCCGGCAGGCAACGACATCTGAGAAAAATGAATACGGGTATAGGCCGCTCCCTCTGAGACGATTCCCATGACACGCACTGCGCCTTCGGCTACCTCATAACGAGCGCTGTCTGACTCCAAGTCGACCGGCCTTGAGAACAATCTGATTGTACCGATGCGGACCTTTTTCGCTGACTGCTCCTTCGCCTCCTCTGACTTCAACGCCGGCAAACGACGGAGCTTGAACTGTTCGACCTTGACGTAGTCGTATAGGCGACTGAGAGGGGCTTCCCCGCGAGCTGCGCGAAAGGAAAAAGGAAGCTCTTTTACCGCGGAGCTTTTTTCAATGGGCGCCTGCAAGCCGGGAATCGACGGTTGTTGTGCCTGGACGTTCGAGACTAAGAGGAAAGCGAAGACCAAAAAGCCGAGAGACAGTAGGGCGAAGGGCGGTCTGCCGAGCAGTTCAATGCGAGGGGAACCGAACACTTCTAAATCTCCTTTGCAGCGAGGCCCAGGTGTGGGGGTCCTGTGCGATTTTGTTTCGTTCGTGGCCATCCGGGCCGGAGGCAGTAAGCGTGAGGTTAATAACACGAGGTTCCATCAAACACGCCAAACAAGTCACTCTAAAGATGACGAAAATCATTGTCAAGTTGCCCATTCACGGTACCTTGCCGCGATGAAGGGGGGTATTTGAGCGGGATTGCGGCAGAGGCATACGGGGGCGGCTCGGCCGTTCTCCAGTGCGGTGAGTCTATGGCTCACCATGAGGTTCTGCTTTGAATTTGCGAGGCCGAGCCTCGCTAAAGGGAGGATGGAGTCCGCTCGGTAAGGCAGAGCGTCACCGTACCGTAGGACGGCAGAGCCGCGACGCGCAAAACTACTTTCGAGACCGCTTGGATACCATGGCCTCGTCGTGGGCGCTATCCACGTCTTTCGTCCGTTCATACGGCTCCGTACGTTGGCCGGTCATTTTGGCGAACAGCTCTTCGTAGCGGTCGACTACGTGCTCCCAGTCATAATGTTTCTTGACCCGAGCCTGGGCCCTCAGGCGGTAAGCGCTGACCAGCGAGCCATCTCTCAAGACCCGTTGCAGCTGCATTGTTAGCTCCGCCTCGTCCGTGTAAGACAAACCGGCGTCGCCAACTGCTTCCACGTTCTCCGGCGTACCAAGCGTCAAGACGCAGTTTCCATAGCCCATCGCCTCGAGAAGCGCAGGGTGCGTCCCGCCAACCTCAGTCGCATGGACATAGCAATAGGCATTCTGTTGCAGCATGCGATAGTCCTTACCAAAGACGAACCCGGTAAAGATGATTCGACGGTCGCGTCGAGCACGTTCACGCAGTTCCTTGATGTATTCGTGCGCGTAGGGAGCGTCGCCGACGATTAGGAGCTTGTGGGCTGTCCGAACTTTCTTGAAGGCCTCGATGACCAGATGCGCATTGTTCTCCGGCTCGAGGCGGGAAACATAAAGCACGTAACGGTTGGGCTCGACCCTCCATTGCCTCACAGCGGGCTCAGGCCTCCGTTCGACTTCGGCGCCGTAAGCGATCATGGTCGAAGGCACGTTGTAGCGGGCGAGATAGTACTCCTGAATGACACGAGCGTCCGTCACCGTTTCGTTGGGGAGGAAAGTAGCGAGTCGCTCGGCCACGCGATAATAGTTTCGTCCAAGCCAATTCCATTTTTTGCGTTTATGTTCCAGCCCGTCGACATTGACCGCGACCGGAGTGCCGGTCAGTCTCAGGATAGGCGCAAACAGAGCGTTGGCTGCGTTACATATCAGCGCCGCATCGTAGCGAGCAGGAACAGCGTGAAGCGATGAGAGGAAAGCGTGAACCACGGTATCGAAGTACTTGCTACGGATAGTGGGGAGGACCTTGAGATTCACTCCGTGATATTCGATTTGGCGTGGCGAGACATAGTGCGCGCGACAATAGACCGTCACCTGATGCCCGCGCTCTACCAACCGGGTCGATAGATGCTCGGCAAATGTCTCAAACCCGCCGTAGCTTGCGGGAATGCCACGAGTCCCTAAGATCGCTATTCGCACCGAAATTAGATGAGAGATGATCCGGGGAATGAAGCAAGAGGATGTCTCTTGTTATCCCTGATGTTCAGCCCTGATCTTTCCTCCTATAGCTTTTTCGTAGGCTTTAAGAGTCAGCCTCGCAGTCTCGCGCCAGCTAAACCGCTGGGCGCGTTCGAATCCTTTGACGCGTAACTCGTCGCGTAAGTTCGCGTCGTCAAGTACTCGCGCCAGCGCTTTGGCGAGACCGTCCACATCAAATGGATCCAAAAGAATTCCGGACGTCCCAACGACTTCAGGCAGGCTCGTTCGGTCCCCAACAATGACAGGCGTTCCGCATTGCATAGCCTCGAGCGGTGGCAGACCAAAACCCTCGAAGTATGAAGGGTAAACGAAACAAACTGCTCCCGTATAGAGGGCCGGCAAGTCAGACTCCGGCACGTATCCCGTCAAAATCACGACGTCATTAAGCCCGTGCTGTTCGATTTCGCGAAGCGTCTCATCATAAAGCCAGGCACGTTTTCCAACGAGGGCAAGTTTGGGAAGATTAACGCCCGGACGCTCCCGACGCAAGGCTGAATAAGCGGCGATGAGAGTGATCAGATTTTTTCGAGGTTGGATCGACCCCACAGCCAGAACATAGTCGCCGGCCAGCCCGTATCTTTCTCGCATCCGGTTTAGTTCGCTCGCGTCCTGGATGGGACGGAAAATGGGGGACGCCGCCAGCGGTGTTACGCTAATCCGCTCCGGTGCGACTTTATAGGTCTCGATGATGTCTCGCCGCGTGTGCTCCGAAGGGACTAGAAGACGTGCCGCAACACGTGCCGTGCGACGCACGGTCAGACGAAGTTGCAGTCGACTCCTTCGTTTGAACGTTTGTGGCAGGTGCTCGAAAGAGAGATCGTGAATCGTAGCGACGACAGGACAGGGCGCGAATGGCGGCGATGTGTACTGGACGTGAAGCAGGTTGACCGGACGTCGACGAAGTTCGCTCGCAAGTATCACAGGGATTCGGACCAGCGGTGTGTGAGGGACCGTCCTTCGGACCGTCACGTGCGGCCAGCGATCAACAAAACGCTCGACCGCTTCGCGCCTGGTTACATAAAGAGTATAGCGATTTTTGGTATCGAGCTCGGCCAGCGCTTCTATCAGGTTGGTGATGTAGCTTTCGTTGCCGGCAAGGCCAGTACCAACAGAATGAGCGTCGATGGCGATGTGGAGCGGCGGTGACGGCTGATGGGCAATGGCTGAGGACTCAACGACGCGGTGCTGTCTATCTTCTGCCCGCGTCTCCGCGGCTCCGCGTCTTATCCTCATCCCTTAGCCCTGAGCGGTCACCCCTTCTTTCCAGTCGCAGTCGCGGCCTGCGTTCCGGCCGTACGCGTGTCTTTCTCGCGAATGCGCGCTGCTTTTCCACGCAGCTCGCGAAGGTAATAGAGCTTCGCGCGACGAACACGACCGCGCTTGATCACATCTATGTGATCAATAATTGTAGCGTGCAAGGGAAAGATTCTCTCCACACCCACTCCGAAGCTGGTCTTGCGGACCGTGATCGTTTCACGCGCCCCACCATGTTTCCGCGCAATCACGATGCCCTCAAAGACCTGCAAACGCTCTTTGGTCTCGGATTCCTTGATGCGCACATGTACGCGCACTGTGTCGCCCGATTGAAACTGCGGGACGTTCTCGCGCAACTGCGATTTTTCGACTGCATCTAAGCGATTCATCTCATAAACTCCAAATCAATTTATCTACGGTTCTCTTTTCAATAAATCCGGCCTGTTGCGTTCGGTCTTTTTTAAAGCCTCGCGCGCGCGCCAGTTCGCGATCTCCCCGTGATGGCCGCCGACCAGGACATCCGGAACCTTCATCCCTCGGAATTCGACGGGCCGCGTAAAGTGAGGATAATCCAACAAACCATCCGAAAAGGATTCGTTAACAACCGAGGTTTCGTTCCCCAGCGCGCCGGGGATCAATCTCACTATCGAGTCGACCAGCACGACCGCGGCAGGCTCGCCGCCTGAAAGGACATAGTCTCCTATCGAGACCTCGTCTGTAACCAGCGCATTTGCCACTCTCTCGTCGACGCCTTCATATCGACCGCAGATGAGCACAACGCGCGATGTCCTGGAAAACTCTCCGGCTAATGTCTGCGTAAGTACGCGACCTTGCGGCGAGAGTAGCACTACGCGAGTGCCTTCGGCATAGCCGTCGCGGTCGCTCGCGCCGGTCAACTCTGCCACCGCTGCAAATATCGGTTCGGGCTTCAGCACCATCCCGTCGCCGCCGCCAAAGGGTCGATCGTCGACCTGCTTATGCTTGTCAGTCGTCCAACGGCGCAGGTCGTGCGTTTTTATCTCGACAAGCTCGGCAGCTACCGCGCGCCTAATAATTCCGTAATCAAAGACCTCGCGAAAGAAGTCGGGAAAGATGGTGATGATATCAACGCGCATGTCAGAGGTTAGAGGTTAGAGGTCAGAGATTAGTAGAAAGAGCTCGCAACAGCCCGTTAATCAACCGACCTACCTCATGAACTTGCTCAAGTATCCCAAGGTAGTCCTCAGTCCTTAGATACTTCAGACGCAGCGCTAACTCCAAGTGTGTGTCGAGCTCAAGCAGGGACCCCCTCGCGTTCCCCAAGAACTGTCTGAAATCACCTTTCTGTCTGCGTCCCTGACCCTCTGCGATATTTGCGGGAATGGATACTGCTGCGCGCCGCATCTGACTTGTTAGACCATAGAGCTCGTCTTTCGGGAACTCTTTCGTCGCGCAATAGATCGATTCCACCAAATCCATCGACTTCTGCCAAGCTATCAGATCCCGATGGCTCCTGATTTGAGCTCCCACGACCATGACCCGACTCCTATATATCTGGCCTTGGGGCTCGGGCTCTCATCTCTAAATCTGACCTCTAACCTCTGATCTCTAACCTCTGATTCTACATTTCCAGCAACCCCTCTGGCGGATCGATCCGAACCAACTTCTTCTCTATATCGATCTCGACGCAAATCTCATCAACCATCGGAATCAGGTATTCGTGCCTGGTAGCTTCGTCTATCGCCACCAGCACTTCCACTCCACCAGTTCTCAGTACCTGGCGCACCACCCCGATCGCTTCGCCCGTTATCGATTCAACGCGACAGCCCGCGAGTTCCCAATCGAAATACTCGTCCTCAGGGAGTTGGACTCGCTCAGCCTCCGGAACCGCGAACTCGTGTCCGACTAACCGGGCGGCCGATTCGATCGAGTCAAAGCCGGCGAACTTCAGTATGATCCTATCCGCCTGAAACCAGTGTTCTTCAATCGCCAATACGGTGCGTTTCCCATCCGGCGCGACCGCTATCAAAGATCCAAGCCCATCAAAGCGTTCGGGAAAGTCGGTCAACAACTCTGCGACCAGCTCGCCTCGAAGTCCCCTTGTCTTAACCGCGCGCGCGACAGCAACCAGGTCGTCACGGTTGGAGTTCGTCGACTTTGCGGCTTCCGCCTCGCTCATTCCACAATTTCTAAAACATAACGGCGGTTGTGCTTCACGCCCGTCGCATGCAACAGCGATCGCAGCGCCCGCACCGTCCGTCCCTGCCGCCCGATGATTTTTCCCATGTCGGCCTCGGCCACGCGGACTTCGATCAAGAGAACGTCTTTGCGCTCGACTTCGCGCACCTCGACCGCCTCTGTATCGTCCACCAGGGCCTTCACGATCATCTCGACGGTTTCACGCATAACTCGTTCAAAGGTCAACGTTCAACGGTTGTTGCCAGCCATATTCCGAACGTTGAACGTTGAGGCTAAGCTTCAGGCGCAGCCTGCAGCTTGGCACTGGCCTTGATCAAACGACGGACCGTATCCGTTGGCTGAGCGCCGCGCTCCATCCAGTACTTTGCCCGATCAGAGTCGAGACGTATCTCGCCTTCCTTGGCAATCGGATTGTAAGTGCCGATGCTCTCGATGTAGGAGCCATCTCGCTTTGACAGCTTTTCCTTAACCACAATTCGGTACGAAGGTCGTTTCTTCGCACCCATTCTCATCAATCTTATTGCTAACAAGTCTCTCTCCTTCAGTGATAAGTGATAAGTGATGGGTAATAGGTAAGAGCGTTTCTCCTATCACTCATCCCTGCTTCACTTTTTCTTCTTCCGTCGTTTCTTTTTCAATCTCTTACGTGATGGGCCCGCCGGAGCCGCCGAGGCTTCGCCGTCGTCGCCGTTTCCCATCCCGCTGATATCGGGCATACCCGACATTCCGGCCACGCGCCGCATCAACTTGCCTTTAAGTCCGCCACCGCCAAACATTCCCGAGCCGGAGAGCTGCCGCATCATCTGCCGCATCTCCGTATACTGTTTGATCAGGGCGTTGACTTCGGCGACTGCGGTACCCGAGCCGCGTGCGATTCGACGGCGACGATTCGCATTCAGAATTTTGTGATCGTAGCGCTCGGCCGGCGTCATCGAGTCGATGATGGACTCCGTACGCTTGAGCTCCTTCTCCATCTGCTTCGTCTGCTCTTCGTCCAGATTCGGCACGCCCATTCCGCCAAGGAGTTGATCGGGCAGGAGCTTCATGATCTTTGAGAAAGAACCCAGCTTCTTGACCTGTCTCAGTTGTCCGCGAAAATCGTCGAGCGTGAACTGGTTCTTCTGAAGCTTTTTGAGCTGCTCTTCGGCTTCGGTCTGGTCAACCTTGGACTGGACCTCTTCAATGAGCGAAAGCACATCGCCCATTCCCAGAATTCTCTGCGCCACTCGATCGGGATAAAACGGTTCGAGCGCGTCGTACTTTTCGCCAACACCGACGAACTTGACGGGCTGACCCGTCACTTGCTTGATAGACAGCGCGGCGCCGCCCCTGGCGTCGCCGTCCATCTTCGTCAGGACCACTCCGGTGATCCCGACTCGGCGGTGAAATTCCTCTGCCGACTTGACCGCGTCCTGACCAGTCATCGCGTCCGCCACGAAGAGCGTTTCCACCGGGCGCATTTCGCTTTTGATACTCACCAGCTCTTCCATCAGCTCGTCATCGATATGAAGACGGCCGGCGGTGTCTATCAGCAGCGTGTCAAAGCCTGTCTGTTGGGCATGCTTATGGGCTTCGCGAACGAGCGTTAAGGGATCGTTCGTCTCGGGCATTTCAAAGATCGCCTGGCCGGTCGCTTTCGCGATGACCTGCAATTGCTGTCGCGCAGCGGGGCGATAGACGTCAACGGAAAGCAGCAGCGGCTTGCGGTCCTGGTTCTTCGCCAGCCATCGCGCGATCTTTCCCGCGGAAGTCGTCTTACCCGAGCCCTGCAGGCCTACAATCATGACAACGTTGGGGCTGGTCTTGGTAAAGACCAAACGCGATGATTGTCCGCCAAGAAGCTCCACCAGTTCGTCAAACACAATCTTGACGACCTGTTCGGACGGCTTCAATTCCTGCCAGACCTGCTGGCCCTCGGCCTTCTCCTTGACCGAAGCGATAAAGTCCCTGGCGACCTTATAATTGACGTCTGCTTCCAGCAGCGCCAACCGGATCTCCCGCAACGCAGCGTCGACGTGAGCGGGCGTGAGTACCCCCTCGCCGCGGAGATTCTTCAACGTCCGCTTCAGCTTATCGGACAAAGACTCGAACATATAGGTAAAGTTCCGCGGTTCAAACGGAAACGAAGATGATAAATGGGGGTGAAGGCAGTGTCAAGGAGGGCCAACTCACAATGCTGCCCCAAGTTGGCGGGGCAAACCGTGGACCTGCGTTCGGGGCAGTGGCCCGACCCTGAGGGAGGGCTAGGGCTTAGCGCCAACGGCGCGAAATGTAAAAGCCTGGGCCATCGGCCCAGGTCAGCAGTTTGAGCCTTTGAAAAGCGCTGAAGGCGCGAGATACAGATTCGTTGATCACGCTCAGATAATAAAGGCACTATCGCGAATATTATTTCGCGCTTTCAGCGCTTCGGATCGTATTGGGCCGGTCTTTCCTGGGCCGATGGCCCAGGCTTTACATTTCGCGCCGTTGGCGCTCTGGGGTCTCCGAATCAGTTTCATGGTAACGTCTCGGCATATGACCCGTGTACGTCAGAGAGCCGACACGACAACTCTTACTGAAAAGACCCTTGCTCGAGGCGTCTCCGTACTTACCCAGCTGGACCCTGACCTCGCTAGAGTTGTCGAGACTTTCGGCCCGCCTCCGATGTGGGAGCGCGAATCGGGGTTCCATACCTTGCTGCACATCATCCTGGAGCAACAGGTTTCGCTGGCTTCGGCCAGAGCAGCATACGATCGACTTCTGGCTGTCGCGTCGCCGCTGACACCCAAACGATTTCTCGAACTGGACGACGATACGCTCAAGTTTGCGGGGTTCAGCCGGCAGAAAACCTCCTACGGCAGGGGTCTGGCAGAGTCAATCGCCGGCGGCAGATTCAGTCTCTCTGCGCTTGAAACGATGGATGACGACGCCGCTCGTCAGGAAATGATAAAGGTCAAGGGCGTCGGATCATGGACGGCAGATATCTATCTTTTAATGGCCCTGCGCCGTCCCGATATTTGGCCCGCTGGAGATCTGGCACTTGCAATAGCCGTGCAGAGGCTGAAGAGCCTGCCGACTTGCCCGACGCCGCAGGAGCTCATCACGCTTAGTCAACCCTGGCGGCCCTGGCGGGCGGTCGCGGCCCGCATACTGTGGCATTACTATCTCAGCGAGCGATCACTGCGCAAAGTCGCACGTTAACGAAGCTGCGATGGCTCATGCTCCTTTGCTCAAGCACCAGGTGGTCATTGAGCGCATATTCTGCACGATGGTGGTCTTAATCGGCTCGATGAACGTTGCGCCCAGCGAAGCAGTCACGGATATCAACATCGCCTCGTCAACCAGAAACCGGTCGCTCCCGTCGGGAAGGTGAAAACGTCTGCCCTCGATCAGTTCGACCCTCTCCTCAATCCCAATACTGGACGCCAGACGCGCGAAAAAGACGCCGCCGGGTTTCAGCACTCGCCACATTTCATTCACCATCCCGTGCCATTGCTCTTCGCTGCGGGCGAAATGAAGAACAGCGCTGCTCAACACCACCTCAAAGATAGAATCGGGAAACGACATACGCTCCACCGGCTCGACCCGAAAATTCTCCGCCGGCAAACGCGGCGCCAGTTTTGCAGCCAGCTCGCGGGTCTGCGCAATAGCGCTTTCAGATTGATCGGTCCCGCACACGTCGTAGCCGCTTCTCAGGAAATAGACAAGATTCCTTCCCGCCCCGCAACCAGCGTCCAGCACGCGCATCCCGGAACGGAACCGTCCCTTCAAAAGCATGTCGAAGAGGTAGATATCAATCCCACCGAACCATTCCTGTAGGTCAATAGTCTGCATAGGAAATAGAGGCGATGTTACTGCGAGTGGGAGCAAAGGCAATCAAATTCGCCCATGGCGCTTCCCTACCCCTGCATCCTAAACCATTCCTGACCGGCGACGCATATCTGGCGAAAGCTGCAGAACCGGCAGTGCTCGGCGGGGCGGGTGGGATAACTGGCTGGGGCGGAAGCAAGCAATTGTGCCATTGCCTTGTCCAATGACTCGGCGCAGGCATCGTAAGTGAGCAGCTCTTCAGGAACCGACTCTTCAATGTTCGGATCGAGAAAGTGAATCGTCACACGAAGCGATGTCATATTGGGCACCAGTTCATGCACCGCCAGCGCATAAGCCTGCATCTGGAGCTGATAATCGATCGCCGCCTCCGCGACTTCAGCACGAATGTCTTCCGCGCTCTTCGGCTGGCCGGCAAACTCAAACGAAGCCTGTCCATCAGGAAGTTGAGCTGACCTGCTCGCGCGGCCGGCCTTATGTTTAGGAAACCTATCGGTTTTGAAGTCAACGATCTCGACTTCGTTAGCGCCTGCCTCTGCATCGTGCGCCACGATCATCTTGTCGATCACGCCACTGAGGGTTCCCAGTGGCCGTCGAACGACGAAAGTCCGCTCGTCGAAAACATTCGCCTCTGATGACGACGCCGAAGAGTTACGCGCTGCTTCTATCCTCCCGGCGACGCTGCTATTTAGATAATTCCGGGCCAGTGGCAGCAAAGCATGAATGGCCTTTTGGCGTTCCTCTTCGTCAATTTGTCCGCCCACCCCTGTCGAGCGCTGAGCCGCTACATAATCGAAACTCGATGCCAGACACTCTGTCACATCATCGCCCGCTCTGAACACTTCGCAGAACCGATGGACGACTGCGCCCCGCAGCGTGGCCGTGAGGTTTGCAGGAGCGTCAGCCTGCTCGGCCTCATTCCACGCATTCAACTCGTCCAGCGAAGGAGTATTAAGAATGCGATCGAAGAAGTATTGGCGAGGACATCGCTGAAAATTCACAAGCTGCGTCACGCTGAAGCGATGCAGCGCGAGGCGGAGCGCGACGTCGCGTGGAACCGGCACGCGGTTGTCGCCGGCTGCCGGCGCCCGCTCGGGAGCGAGAGGCTTCAAAAGCGGAAATTCGAACGGCCCGGTGATAGTACCGTTCAACTCATTCTCGATTGAAACCGACGTTGCCTTTGCAGGCCGGACCATCGACTCGTCAGCTAGATTTCGAAAGACATGGATGTTCACGCTATCACTGACCGCGACCGGACCGCTTATGGGATCGCCGCTGAGTCCCATTGCGGACAGCGTCCACTTCATGCAGGTCTGCCCTTTTCCATCGAGCTTGATCTCTCTGGCCGAAGCGCCAGAGAAGACAAGCCGATCCTGGGCGCGCGTGGCCGCAACATAATAGAGTCTCATCGCCTCGAAGATGTTTCGGCACGCCGCACGGTCTCGCAGTCTTTCAAGCGTCAAACCCGAAACCTTGCCGCCGCGCCCGTCGGGCACCTTCACGGTTAAGCCACGATGCCTGTCGAACATGAACCAATCGCCGGGCGTGCGGGTGAGCTCGCGAGTCAATTCTGGAAGGACGACTACGGGAAACTCCTGGCCCTTCGACTGGTGGATTGTCATCAACCTCACGGCGTCAGCGGATTCATCCAGTTGTCCTTCCGATTCCCGTCCCCCCGATCTTTCAAAGTCTTCGACGAAGCGAACGAAGTCGCGAATCATGTTGGCGCCGCTTCGCTCGAAGCGCTCTGCCAGTTCGAAGAGCTTCTCGACGTTTGCGAGCCGTTGCGCACCATCAAAATTGGCCGCTATGACACTTCGGAATTCAGATTCCGCCACGCTTATTCGAAGCAGGTCTGCAACCGGCAGCCTGCTTCGATTCTCGATTAGTCTTGAAAGAAACGCGCGGCTGCGCGCGAGCGCATCGAGTTCCTCATCAGCTATGAAAGCGATTCGTTCAAACTGCATAACGGCATCCAGCAACCCGCGTACACCATTAACGCGTCGCAACCGTCCGCTCTCGTAGCGTTCTTCAACCGTCGGCCCGCAGCGAAGCGCGAGTAGTGCATCGTCCGAAAGCCCGCACAGCGGAGAGCGCAGGGCCGAGGCGAGGGCGATCTCATCAGTTGTGTTGTCGAGAAACCGGAGGAGTTGCAAAAGGTCGGTGATTTCTTCTCGCGCGTAAAAGCCTTTTCCTTGAACTGTGTGATAGGGAATCCCCAGCCGACGAAAGACAGATTCGTATTCAGCTACTCCCGACATCGCCCGGAAGAGAAGCGCGATGTCACGATAACGAACCTTCGATGTATCAGTGACCAGCGAGAGAATTCGAGAAGCGATCTGCTTTGCGTCGCGTTCCCGCGAAGTGTCGTTGTTCGCTTCGGAGCCCTCTTCGGCGGGCTGCGAGTTTCGAATGTCGAGCAGTATTTCAATGATCGGGCCTTCATCTTCTGTCTCGCGTCCGGCAACACTTGCTTCGTGCTCGACCCAGCCAAGCTCGTTCAGCTCTGTCTCAGTCATTTCCACGTCGAGCTGGAATACATGGGCGAAGAAGTGGTTGAAGCCCTCGATCAGCGGTCGCCGGCTGCGAAAGTTGGTCGACAGTGGGCTTGAGAGTCCACCGCTTCCCTCTATCTCCTCGGTCATCGAGCGAAAGACATCGACATCGGCGCCGCGAAACCCGTAAATGGATTGCTTGCGATCGCCGACGATGAACAGGTTTGCCCGTTGCGACCGAGACAACGCGAGCCTGCGCATCAGCTCGCGCTGCTGCCGGTTAGTATCCTGAAATTCATCAACCAGGAAGTAACGATAGCGGTCGGCAATGCGATTAAGGACATCGGGTCGCTGATCGAAGAGCTTCAGGACACGAGCGTGAAGATCGTCAAAGTCGAGCGAGGCTGTCCGGCGCTTCTCCTCTTCGAGGCGATGTTCGATCTGACGGACAACGCCGATGGTGTCGAGTGCGAACTCGCGCGCGCGCAGGTCGAAACAGACTTTCGGCAAACGGCCGTAGGGCTCTTTCGAGTCAGCGCCCCAGAGGACATCATCCAAAGATGAGACGATCGCATGCACCTTTCCTGCCTTGGTGGGCCGCGCGGCTGCCCGCAACTCTTCGATGGCTTCACAATACTCCGCCAGCTCCGAAGCATCCGGAATCGCTGCCAGCGACGTGCGCACCTCTCTCCACATTGCCGCGGCGCGCTTTCGTTTTTCCTCAGCGCCGGCTGAAAGCTTTGGCAGCGCGATGAACTCGAGCATCAGCGCGTCGGCAAGTTCGAGTGCATTAGCATAATCGTCAATGGTTGCGTGACTGTCCACGGTTGCGTGTTCGATCTCATCGAGCGACAGGCCCTGCCCTCGCATGGTGCGATAGATTTGGAGGGCCGCGTCTCTCACTGAGGCCCGGCCCACAGCTACCACCAATCGCGTAATGTCATCGTGGCCCGAGTTGATAAATTCCGTCAGCGTCTCTTCCGTTACGGCCTCGAGCATCATCCTCGACTGCATTTCGTCGAGCAGCGTGAACTGCGGATCGATCTCGGCTTCCAGGGGAAACTCTCGAAGAAGACGCGCACAGAACCCATGGAACGTAGTGATCACCGCGCCGTCGAGCGCGCGCTTATGGCGAAGCCACTTGGCGCGTTCGTCCTTATCGCCTTCGCGCATCAGCCGGTCAAGCTGGCTGCGCAGTCGCGTGCGCATCTCATTTGCGGCGCGATTGGTAAATGTGATCGCGACGATCTGATCGACGCTGATCTCTTTTTGACGGAGGATGTGCAGGTATCGCGCAACCAGAACGGTGGTTTTCCCCGACCCTGGTCCAGCCGTCACGGAGACGTGCCGGTCCAGAGTGGTAGCGGCAGTCTCCTGGTCGGAATTGAGTTTTGTGAAAGTAGCCACGGTTTTGAATCAGTTCAAACAGTTGACTCTCGACGCTTCCAGTGAAATCCGAACTTCAATAATCTTTCAGGTCAGGGAAGGGGTAAGCGAGCGAAGGGAAGCGCGCCCCCGCAAGCTCGCGCAGTGTTTCCACCTTAGGCGTCTACCGAAGGTTCGTTGAACCTCGATCGGTCTAAGTCCGACAGTTAGCCAACCTCGTTACGCCGAAGGCGTTGGCAAATTCCAGCCCAGGGCAACGCCCTGGGTTAGACGTTTCGCATTACGAGAGCCAACGCTGAAAGTGTTGGCGAGAAATCTCAACCCCTTCAGGGTTGAAATGGATGCACGAGTTCGACGCTCCCCAGGGCGGTGCCCTGGGCTGAAATTCGCCAACACCTTCGGTGTTATCACTACTGCTTCCGCAGAATCCTGAATTTCTCGAACCTGCAAACCGTGGCGAAGTCGCAAATGTCACATGTCTGTTCGGGCGCAGTGGGCTTCACTACGAATCGCCCTGCGCGAATCGCATCCACGAACTGCCAGATCCGCTTACGCATGGTTGCTCGATCCGCTAGCCACTCGGACTCGTCCACCCGTGATGAAACTCGCGTTCCGATGCCGGTGTAACTGTCGAGCTCCTTGCGATAGAGCCCTCGATTGCGATCACAGCCGCGAAGCACGTAATACCCGCCGCCGGCGATCTGCTTTCCCACGAAGAAGAGTTTTTCAACTGCCTCCAGGTAGATAGCAATCTGCAGGTCGCGGCCTTCGAGCATGTCGGCATGCGCCGCACCGCGCGAGCTCTTATAGTCGTACGCGATAACCGTCCCATCCGAGGCCAGGTCAATGCGATCGATCTGACCGCGAAGTCGAATCGCTTCAGTTCCCGTCCTCGACGAATCGTCGCGCTCGAGGGTTAAGAACTCTGAGGTCGAGGTCTCGTCGCGTATGCCGCGGGCCATACCAAATCCGAGTTCGAAGTACGTTGGAAGCGGACCATCGGCGTCGGCTTTTTCCTGAAAAGCGATTTCGTGATCGACCACCTCCGCAAGCTGCAGCTGATAAATCTCGCGATCGATCTCCCAGACGCGAACATTAAGCGGGGGCACGGCCCGCTCGTGCTCGTCGAATACCGCGGATGCGACGCGGCGCATCTCATCGCGCAGCTTTTGGCGATCGCGCTGCCCAAGTCGTTGCCGACAGTGCCTGGTAAAAAATCTCCTCAGGGCCTCGTGCAAGAGCCCTCCGGCATCGAGCGCCGCCAGATCGAGCGCCGCCTCGATCCGCTGTTCCAGCTTCAGTACGCGTTCGGCAAAGAACTTGAAGGGACTCTTGCCATACAGGCTGAGCGCGCTGGCGCTCCAGACGTAACTGGCGCCGAAACGTTCGCTGAGAAGTGCACGCAGGTCCTGGTTAGTGATCAAACCGTCATAGCTGCCGAAGCGATTACCCATGCGTTCTCTGCCAATAGAGATTCTCGCTCGAGCCGACCCCGAGATAATGTCCTCTGCTTTGGCCCATGCCAATAGCTTATCGACGGCATCTTCCGAGACGGGAACAGTCTTCCTCCCATGGTGCCGCTGCCGCTCACTCAATCTAATCAGCGACGTGGCAAGCTCGGTTTTAGATGAGGCGTCGCCCAGGCGATCGCCTTCAAAGTCACTGGATATGTCCTCGTTCACAATTTCCATCGGCGCCAGCGCGTGCCTCACCTCGTCGATGTAGTACGAAACCACAGTTTCGTTACCGCCAATGACCAGCGGCCAGCTTAGATAGAGCGCATCGGTCGCGCGACACGCAGCCTGGTAAAAGTAGTGCTCTTCCTTTAGAAGCGTCGCCGGCGAAATGTCCTCGAGCGTCAAGCCGTACTGCTTCAAGCGCTCTCGTTCTTCGTGCGGGTATATCCAATCGCGCTCCTTGCGAAGTGGAAAGCCGCCTTCAATCAGACCAGCGATGAAAACGGCGCGAAAGCGCAAGCCGCGGACATCGGTAGCCTCCAGCACCTGGACTCCATCGCGATCCGCGCTGGCGATGCGCAGCGACTGCGTCCCGATACATCTCTCAATTTCATTGACGAAGGTGGAGAGTGTTAAGGACGAATCTGTCTCCTGAGAAAGAGGGACGTTCGCAGCAATTCGGAAGCTCTCATGCGCCGCCGATATGGCCAGCCGAATTCTATCGAGCGCTCTCAGATCAAGCGCAGCGTGGGGCAACGCCGATTCGAGCGATGGACCGATCAGGCGATCACGGATTGTTTTGGAGAACTGCAATTCGTCCAGCAGGGTGAGGAATGCGCTTCGAAGTTCCGCTAAATCACTCTCGCGCATTGCACGATTGATAATGGCCGCGAACTCACGAAGCACCAGCGCGCTCCACTCGAGCATGACTGGCAGGACCTCACGCGTCGGCGCACTCTTTCGCTCGGTGAGAGCCGGTTCTTCTTCATTGCGCTCTTCGACGCCCTCCGATTCGTCGACTACATTTTCTGCATAGCCGCCGAATATCTGTTTGCGGACTTCGTCGGCCGTGGAGTCATATGATGCCAGTCGACGTGCCCGCTCGAGCCATGCGTCGAGTCTCAGCTCGCTGCCGACATAGGCAAGCACGTTCTCCAATGCGTCCGGGTCCCACTCTCCAGGACCAGGAACGTTGTCGAGGGATGAGCGTCGCACGCCTTCCGGCTCAACCTCCACTGCTCCCGAAGCATAAGCTGCTGAAGAGGGAGCGAGCTCGTTGCGCAACTCAAGGATGGTCCGGGCCGAAAGCTGAAAGTATCCGGATTTGATAAGGTCGGCCAGATCTCTTACTCGAAGGTTGGTGTCGTCCTCATGAGACGCGATGATCTGAAACAGCTTGAGGATCGCGCGCACTGCCGGGACTTCAGCCAGCGCGACCACGTGCTCCACCGTGCAGGGAATTGCCTCGTCCACAAAGACGCGCGCAATGGTTTCGCTATAGGCTGCGCGTTGGCGAACGACGAGCGCGATGTCACGAATGGAAAAGCCCTGGACCAGCACCAGTCGCTTGATCTCTTTCGCAATCGCTCGAACTTCGGTTTCGCGATCGTTGCATCTGAACACCCTGAGCGCGACCGCGCCTTGCGATTCCGGCTTGGCTTCGGTTGCGTCTGCGTTCACAACGGCAGGAGCAGTTTCATCGGCTACCGCTTCCGGATTAAATAACCGGGACCGAAGCGCCGCGGTGATGGGCCCAAGGGTTTGGGACTCCTCATGCTGAACAACCTTGAAAGCATCTGATATAGAGCGAAGCTGCTCAATCGTGTCGGCAAAGGGAATGAAGACTTCGCGGTTCTGCTGGTCGCCATATAAGTTCACGATGACCTGGGGCACGCGCGGAATCAGTGCCCGCAGCATCTCGCCCTGCACCGGAGTGAAATCGAAGAAGCCATCGAGCACCAGCAGTTGAAGATCGTCGAGCCAGGGAACAGTGACGTCTGTATTTGAGATCTCGCCCTTCAACACCTTCAGGGCGCGGAGCTGGTCGGCATCCTCTTCAGTTAGATCAAAGTCATCCAGAGCGCGGGCATACGCTTCATAGATCATCCCGATCTCGCGATCGAACGTTGCCTGTGGTTGTGGAACGGAGCCGTCATGAGGGGCAGTGCCATCGCCGCCGGGTTTCGCGACGGCATTGAAATCGATTGCGCGCGTCTCGACGATCCGTTGAAATTCCTCGGGCGTTGTCCCCGCGCGCTGGATCTCGCCGATCAGGGTCGCGATCGTATTGATGGTCCCGTCCCTGTGGGCGAGTGGGCGAAGGGCGCGAAGATCGCCGCTTGCGACCAGGCGGCGCATGATCTGCGAGAGCAGGCTGTGTTTTAGCTGCGAGTCTTCAACGTCGATGGAAGTTCGGCGGGGGAGCGGCTTTCCGGTATCGATAGTTCGAGCGTTAGTAAGGACCTCTCGCACGAAGCCGCGGAAAAGGTAAACAGGAAGTGTGCCCCAGACGCCGCGAATGGTATCAAAGTCCAGAATCCATTTTGTGACCAGCTCGAGCAGAGGGTGCGATGCGGCGAGATAGAGAAACTTTGGCGGGGCGCCCGTCGTGATCATCTCGGAGCAGCGTTTGACGAGCTGCTCGCGACGCTTTCCGAGAACGGGACTAAGCCAGATTTGTTTCGTCACTTGAATACCGAGCTTGTGGAGCAAGTGAAGTAGGATTGTACAGGTGAAGCAACACGGCTTCGTCCGCGAAGCGGACACTGTGACAATAGCCCAGCACTTCAGTGCTGGGGGCGAGGCCGGAAAGTGTTGCGCAGTCCGTGTAACGGACGACTGAAATCTTCATCGTGGACGTGGACTCGAAAGCATCAGCCGTCCGCTTCACGGACTACACGCTTCGAGCGATGGTTCTTTCCCAGCGATTGAATCGCTGGGCTATTTTCAATTGTCCGCTGCGCGGACAATGAGACAATTCTCTTCCGACCGACTCCCTTAGCTGGGGGAAGAAAACCTCGGTGCACCGAGCCTTAGTTCTTCGCGATCGCTGCACTATCATTCGCTGGGATGCGTCGAGTGTCCTTCACTGGTGAGAAAAAGACCTTAATCTCGGCTCGACACGTCCTCATCAGCTTCTGGATCTCCCTCGCCGAGGTCCCCATTTTCCGAACTTTCATCGAAGGTCGTCTCCAAGAGACGCTTGTCGAGATCTTTCTTGGTCTTGAGACCTAGCTTCTTAATCCTCTCAGTTCTGCCTATCAGATTGCCCTTGCCCGATGTCAATTTGTTATGCGCATCGTCATAACTTCCTTGCGCAACGCGGAGCTTCGTTCCGATGTCTTCAAGATCACTCACGAAACCAACGAACTTGTCATACAGCGCACTCGCTTGTTTCGCGATCTCCTGCACATTCCGATTCTGATATTCATGCCTCCAGATGCTTCGAATCGTATGGAGAGTGGCGTGAAGGGTAGTTGGCGTGACAATGATAATTTTGCGACCGAAAGCATCATCATAGAGTGAATTGTCACTGCCGACAGCTATATTAAATGCCGGCTCGATTGGAACGAACATGAGCACGAAGTCCAGGGAGTTAAGCTTGTAATGATCCTGGTATCGTCTAATGCTCAGCGAATTTACGTGCTCCCTAAAGGCGGCTATGTGTTGTTTTAGTGCCAGCTCCCGATCGTCGCCTTCGGCCAGAGAATGGAAACGTTCGTATGCAGTCAAATTCACTTTCGCATCTATAACGACGTGCCGATCTTCGGGAAGCCTTATTACCGCGTCAGGGCGCGAGCGCGTACCGTCTTCTGCGATCAAATTCAATTGCAGGTCGTACTCGCGGCCTTTAACCAAACCTGACACCTCAAGAACGCGTTCGAGTATTACTTCTCCCCAATCGCCCTGTTTTTTTGTATCTCCTTTTAGCGCCTTCGTCAGATTATTTGCGTCATCGGACATTTGAGTATTCAGATTCTTGAGACTCTCAAGCTCGGCCAAAAGAAAGGAACGTTGCTTTGTATCTTCGAGATGCGTATTTTCAATTCTCTTTTGAAACTCGCCGATCTTGTCTCCTAGAGGAGCAAGCAGCGCCTTAACATTGACCTCGTTCTGTTCCGTGAATTTCTTCGACTTCTCTTCCAGAATTACGTTCGCCAGATTCTGAAATTGCTCGGTCAGTTCGTTGCGGGCGGTCGTCAATAGAGCGAGCTTTTCCTGCGTCGCTTTGCGTTCTTCACCCAGGCGAGTATCAAGTTCAGAGAGCTGCGCCCTGAGATTTGAGATCTCAGATTGAAGCCCCTGCGAGGCCTTCTCACGCTCTAACAGGGTGGCGTCCAACTGCATCACACGCTGAGCGCCTGCCGCGGCCTTTTCCCTTTCGCTGGCCCTGGCAGCGGATTCGGTGCGCAACTGCTCGCTCAATCTGGCGGTCTCAGTGCGCAGGTCCTCTTCCAGCTGAGCTATGGCAGACTGAGCCTCTTTGAGTGACCCGTCGAGTTGTGCGACCGTGGCTTCTCGCGCATTCAGGCGTTCTGTAAGGGTCGCCTTCTCAGTCCCGGCGTGTGATTGCGATCTATCGTACGCGTCCTTTATTTGTGAGCCTCGCACAAACCAGATCGCCACAGCGCCAATAATGATGCCGGCCAATAGAATGAAGACGGGAGTGAGATTTTCCATAACTATAGTTGTCAAACCGAAGGTTTGAACTACTGCCTACCAATACGAGATCAGTAGGTCGACTTTACCATAATTCAAGATAACCAGTAGGCATCGGCAAGTAGTGAGTGAGCGCAGTATCGTTTCTCATTCTCACACGGCTTTAGCCGGGTGAGCCAGTAGGCGAATTCGATCCGAAACCGTTTAAACGGTTTCCCGCTTACTTCAGTCAGCCATCGCCCGGCTGAAGCCGGGCGAGAATGAGAATTTCAAACCGACTCCGGTACCATTTTGCCCGAAACGTAGACGCTTCCTTCGCTCTTATGTTAGATTTCCCTCGTTATCACCCGATTAATGGGCGGCGCTTCGTGGGAGGATGTGCCGTGTCGGGTGTCCCTCCAAAGCGTTTTCTACGCGGGCGCAATTGAAAAAGGTCGCGCATTCGGCTTTTATTCTAACTCTACATTGGCCGAACACGCCCGCCGGAGACGGTGAAGATTGAGTAAAGATAAAGAGAGACCTGAACCCGGAGTGGTTGATCTCGCGGATGCACGCGTGCGCCTCCAGCGATCACGATCGCGTGGAAGACTTTCGCATGATGAGTTAGCGAGAGATCTTGAAGAGATTCGTGGTCTTCTGGACCACGGTCTTTCGTCCGAGGTCAAATCACGTCTGACACCGCTGATCGCGGCAGCGCGCAATGATCCCTCGATGCTGGCGCAGGCCCGTTGTGTGCTCTCCGCTGCGCTTGAAATGCAGGGCCGTTATAGAGAGTCGCTCGAAGCCGTCCAGATGTATGAAACCGGGACCTCACGCGACAAGCTCGACGCGGAGGCTACCGCCTGCCTGCGAGTACAGGTCGGTCTCGCTTACAACTACAACGGTGATCAACCGAAAGCGATCGCGCTTCTCAATGCCGCCTTGCGTGAAGAAGAAGGCGGTTCGGATGCGCATCTCGGTGCGATCTATGCCGCGATGGCGCGCGTCTATCGCAGCATCAGCGAATTCACCATCGCTCGCGACCATTCGCAGAAAGCCCTCGAACACTATCGCGAGACTGGCGACTGGCGTGGCCTGGC
>JAVHWA010000139.1:0-36973 GCA_032160165.1 Acidobacteriota bacterium | reverse complement strand
GACGCCAGCCAGGTTCTGGGGTTCCACGCCTCGTTGAGGATCAATGGCGCCAGTGCAAAGGCGATCAGCGGTTGCAGGTAAATGTAAACTGCGACCGTGCTCGGCTCGACGCGGGCTAGCGCCAGAGCATTCAAATAGTAAGCGCCCACGGTGGGCACAATGATGATATAGACGACTGCCAGCCACACTCCCGCTCCCACCTGATGCAGTGGAGTTGACATCAGTGCGTAACCGCCGATCGGCGCGGTGGCAATACTTCCAAAAATAAAAACCCAGGTAATCACCGTCAACGCACCATAGCGGTGCAGCATATCCTTGGAGATCGCCAGGTAGGCGCCGTAGCAGATCGAATTCAACACGATCAGGAGATTGCCGACCCCGGTGTCACTCGTGAAATGTCGCTCCGGATAGAGAAGATAGATTACCCCGCCGGCGGCGAAGCAGATCCCAAGTGCCTTACGCAGCGAGAGGCGATCGTAGCCAAGTACCAGGCTGACCAGCAGAGTGAAGATGGGAATCGCCGTGCCCAGCAGAGTAGCGTTGATTACGGTAGTTAAGGATAGGCCTTTGACAAAAAGAAATTGATTGAGGACTACGCCCAGGAGGGCGTAAAGCGCCAACTGCGGATAGTCGCGGCGGCGTATTTTCTGGTTGCGCCCAATGGCGCGTTGGAGAATTACGAAAGCGATGGCGGCCCCGGCTACGCGAAGCGCCACCAGGCCGGTGGGAGGCAACGCCGTCAGTGCGATCTTACCGAAGATCGGCCAGGTCCCGAACATAAGTTGGACGGCGATAAGCGCGAGATGTGGAGCCGCACCCCCGCGTTGGAGTTTTGCCAGCCGGTTCAAACGATCATGAGCAGCGGGTTTTCCAGGAGCCGCTTGAAGGTTTGGAGAAAACGCGCGCCTGTCGCGCCGTCGATGACCCGGTGATCGCACGACATCGTGACCCGCATTATCTGGCGAACCATGACCTGGCCCTCGCGAACGACCGGCTTTGGCGTCACGGCGCCGACGGCGAGGATTGCCGCTTCCGGCGGATTGATAACGGCGGTGAACTCGTCTATTCCCAGCATGCCGAGGTTACTAATCGAAAACGTGGCGCCGGTGTACTCTTCCGGGAGAAGCTTGCGGGAGCGCGCACGTTCCGCAAGTTCGCGCACTTCGGCTGCGATCTGACTTAAGGACTTCTGATCTGCCGACCTCACGACCGGAGTTATTAGACCGTCTTCGATGGCCACCGCCACGCCAATGTCCGCTCGCTCGTAGTAACGAACGGAGCGGTCCTGAAAAGAAGCATTGACCTGTGGATGCTGAATGAGAGCTGCGGCTGCAACTTTGATTACCACGTCGTTAATGCTGATTTTGACTTCAGGGTCGAGATCGTTGATTGCACGACGCATGTCGACGACGCGATCCATTTCGATCTCTGTCGTCAGGAAGAAGTGAGGGACGGGGCCAATCGAGGTAACTAATCGACGAGCGATCGTCTGGCGCATCACTGAGGTCGGCTCATCTCTATAGGGTGATGCGCCTTCCGTCGCAGGCGCATAGGAGGGCCCTGACCCTGCGCGCACGGCTCGCAAATGCCGCTGAGGAGTTTGCGCACCGCTGTCGACACGTTCGTTCGCACTCATGGCAGCTTCAATGTCGCGCTTAACGATCCGCCCGCCCGGACCACTCCCACTCAACGACCGTAAGTTGATTCCCGCCTCAGCCGCCATTCGAGCCGCGAGTGGCGACACGACAAGGCGGCCGGTTGGTTCAATCTTGCGCCCCGTGGCCTCGGCTCCATTTCCGGAAGAGGGAATCGCATTGGCTCCGCTTGACGCGGGTTCTTCCCTTGCGGGAGCCTCTTCGGTCTTTGTCTCGGGTTCCTGCGCGGGCTGCGCTTTGACTGCCGACCCGGCCTGCCTTATCAGTTCGGAGATATCTTCGTCAGGTTCGCCGATGATGGCGATCATTTGACCAAGTGGCGCGTTGTCGCCGGCCTGGATCAATATCTTGCGCAGAACCCCTGTACCCAGGGCCTGCATCTCCATCGTGGCCTTGTCAGTATCGATTTCGGCGAGGGGCTCGCCCATCGAAACCTTGTCGCCCTCGTTTTTCAACCACCGAGAGATCTGTCCTTCTTCCATCGTCGGCGAGAGCTTCGGCATTACGACCTGCGTTGCCATATGTTTTGTTCCTAGTCGAGGTACGCAACTTCGCGCACGGCCTTAATTATTTGTTCTACGTCGGGAATTGCGAGCTTCTCCAGGTTCTTCGCATACGGCATCGGTACATCTACGCCCGATACTCTTCGTACAGGAGCGTCCAGATAATCAAAGGCGCGCTCGTTAATCTCGGCGCTGATTTCGGCCCCGACACCGCAAAATGGATGAGCTTCTTCGGCGACGACGACGCGATTTGTCTTCTTCACTGATTCAACGATCGTCTTGATGTCGAGCGGGCGAATCGTTCGCGGGTCTATGACTTCACAAGAGAGTCCCTGTTTCTGTAACTCCTCGGCCGCCTTGAGCGCCATAGGAACCATCAGCGAACGCGCCACGATGGTGACGTCCTTACCCTCGCGCTTGATGTCGGCGACGCCGAGCGGGATAGTGAAATCGTCATCGTCGGGGACTTCGCCTTTGTTGCCGTACATACGCTCTTGTTCAAGGAAGATCACGGGATCATCGTCGCGAATCGAGCTCTTCAGCAGCCCTTTAGCGTCTGCCGGCGTGGAAGGCATTACCACCTTGATACCAGGAAAAAACGAATACCATGATTCGAGCGCCTGCGAGTGTTGAGACGAAACCTGAAATGCTGAGCCATTGGGACCGCGGAAGACGATCGGAATCTTGAACTGGCCTCCAGACATATAACGCATCTTAGCGGCGGAATTGATGATCTGGTCGGTCGCCAGTATCGAGAAGTTGAACGTCATAAACTCGACGATGGGGCGCAAACCCACCATCGCCGCTCCCACACCGAGTCCCGCAAAGCCCAGTTCAGTTATCGGCGTATCGATGACGCGTTTGTCGCCAAACTCTTGCAGGAGTCCTTTGGTGACTTTGTACGCTCCTTGATACGCCGCGACTTCTTCTCCCATGAGAAAGACGCTTTCGTCTCGTTGCAACTCTTCGCGCAGGGCCTGGTTCAGCGCCTCGCGCATCGTGATAACGGCCATTTGAATACCCCGTACCTGGGTGTTCTGACGGATGACTCTATCCCCAAAGGTGGTGGTCAGTCGTTCTCCGTCAGCGGATTAGCGTAGACGTCGGTGTAGAGCTCGGATGGGTCGGGTTCAGGACTCTCGTCCGCAAAGCGTATCGAATGGTCGACCACTTCTCGAACTTCCTTCTCAATTTCGGCGACCACTCTATCGTCAACAATGCCTTTTTCGCTGAGGCTTGCCGTAAAGAGCTTGAGCGGATCACGCTCCTGGTGTTTCTCAATCTCCGCACGGGTGCGATAGTTGCCGGGGTCCGACATAGAGTGACCCATAAAGCGATAGGTGCGGACCTCGAGAAGAGTGGGTAAATAATGGCGACGCGCGCGCTCGACCGCGCGACCTACAGCTTCACGGACTGCGAGTACGTCCATTCCATCCACAAACTCAGAGGCCATTTCATACGCACACGCCTTCTGCGAAACATCCTGCAATGACATCGCGCGCGCGAGCGACGTCCCCATCCCATACTGATTGTTCTCACAGATATAGATGCAGGGAAGTTTCCAGAGCTGTGCCAGATTCAATGACTCGTGAAAGGCGCCCTGATTGACAGCAGCCTCTCCGAAAAATCCGAGCGTGACCTGGTCAGTCCCTTTGTACTTTGTGGCGAACGCCACGCCCGTCGCAAGCGGGATCTGTCCACCAACAATCGCGTGCCCACCGAGGAAGTTAACGCTGGCATCGAAGAGGTGCATCGACCCGCCCTTGCCGGAGGAACAACCGGTGGCCTTGCCGTAGAGCTCCGCCATGATCGCGTCAGCCGAGATCCCTTTAGCCAGCGCTTGTCCATGCTCGCGATAGCTCGTCAACACGTAATCGTCGGGGCGAAGCGCAGAGATAGCGCCAACAGCGACGGCCTCCTGACCTATGTACAAGTGGCAAAACCCACCGATCTTGCCGAGGCTGTATGACTCCGCGCACTTCTCCTCGAAGCGACGGATGAGAATCATTTGGTGGAGCAACTCTCGCAGCGTCTTGTCGTCCAGCTCTTCAATCCGGTGCTTCTGTTCTTCTTTTAGCTTTTGATGTTCCTGGCTGAGGTGTGCGGGCGGGCTCTTCTCGTCTGCCTCTTTTTCAAGAACCCCGGCGACCGAAGCTTCTTTAGCTTCGGCTCGTGTTTCAGTGGATGCGACTTGTTTGGTCATCGAGTGGGTCTCTTACAACTGTGCCAAAACCTCTATACCATATCGTTAATGTTGAAGCGCACAGGCGCGCGTGCGGCTTGAGATAAAGCGCGATTGCAATTCGGTGATTATACGCGAGAGTTGCGACTCCGCGCAAAACCGGAATAGCAAAAGAGAAAGGCGCACAATGCCTGGTCCTGCATTGTGCGCCACATGTGATTCATTGTTAGACTATCTTAGATGATCAACGTACGAGGCATTCATTGACTCTGACAGCGTGGGTATCAACTTACGAGCGTGCTTGTCCTGCTGCATATTTCGCGCGGCGGTTGTTAACAGCTGCTCCGTCGTCTCTCCGTCGGTAGGGAAGCACGCGACGCCCAGGCTGACGCCAATTTCAACTGTTCGCCCCGTGCGAACGGGGTATTTGTGAGATTCTACCGCTGTCCTCACTCTCTCCGCGATCATGTTGGCCATGGTAATGGATGCCATCGGCATTATGGCTACGAATTCGTCCCCGGCGTAGCGGGCGAGGATATCCATCTGCCGCAATTCCTTCCTGACCACTGTTGCGATGCCCGCAAGTACACGATCACCGATCGCGTGGCCATAGACATCGTTGACCTTCTTGAAGTTGTCGATGTCCATCGAAATCACCGCCAGCGATTCCTTGTTCAGGCGCTGCCCTTCGGCTATTCGTTGCTCGAGCATCATGTAGAACGCCCGGGCGTTCGGCAAATCGGTCAATGCGTCGGTGAGTGCGCTCTCCTTCGTTCTCTCAAAAGTCAGGGCATTGTTAAGAGCTGACGATGCATGCTGCGAGACCGACTCGAGCAGGCGAACGTGTTCGGACGTGTAAGAGATGCGACTCTTGGAATACAAGGTAATCGCGCCGAATGCCCCGTCTTCCCGAATCAGCGGGGTGACCAGCACGCCCCTGATGTTTTTGGTGACCTCTTCGGAGACGCCGACAAGGTCGAGCTCCGGAGAAGCGTTACACATTGAGCGCGCATTGGCGATGACCCATCCGGTTATGCCGTCTCCCACGTTAATGCGCCGCTTGTAGAAGGCGTCAGCGTTCTCGCCCGCCACGTGAGCAGGATGGGCCTTTCCGGATTTGTCGTCGACCAGGTAAATGATGCATGTGTCGAAGGGCACTATCGCTCGAAGCTTGCTGGACACGATTGAGACCGTATCCTGAAGATTGAGAGACGAGCCGATTGTCTGCGCGATTTCATGTAGAGCGAAGACCTCGCGCTGGGCCTCGGTGATCGAACGGAAGCCTGTGACGTCCTCGGGCGTCCCCAGCGTAGAAGCGGCCAGGCCTGCATCCGGGCGAGCGCCGTTCTCCCCCAGTTCGGATTCCGAGGGCACTTGTTCCTGTATATCCTGAGCCGCGATCATCTCGTCAAACTTCTCGACGTGGAGTATGAACATGTCGACCACCCGCGGATCAAATGACGAGCCGGCCATTTTCCTCAGCAGGCCCAATGAGTCTTCGCGAGTCATGCCTTTGCGATATGGTCGATCGCAGCGGGTCGCGTCGTAAAAGTCGACAACCGAGATAATTCGGGCTACGAGCGGAATGCCCTGGGATTTCAATCCTCTCGGATATCCGGTGCCGTCCCATTTCTCATGGTGATAGCGGACAATGTCCTCAACCGGATAGGGAAAGCCGACACGCTTGAGAATATCGCCACCGACCGTGGGGTGAATCTTCATCTTGGCGAATTCCGACTCAGTCAGTTTCCCCGGCTTGTTCAATATGTACTCGGGCACCGCCAGCTTTCCTATGTCGTGTAGGAGGGCGCCCGCGACCAACGCTCTGAGTTCCGATTCGGTTACTTTTAACAGCTTGCCCATTTCCGTCGCATATAACTGGGTCCGTCTAACGTGGCCGTGCGTAGTCTGATCTTTCGCATCGATCGCGATGGCGAGCGATTCGATGGTATTCATGTGAAGCTCGGCCATCTCCTCGAGGTGTCGGGCCTTCGCACTCTCTGAGCGCCGCACTTCCGCTATACGCTGTTCGTCGAATCGATAGAGCAAGTGGACGAGGCCTATGATCAAAACGCCGACGAACACAAACGGAATGCTGCCGTTGTGCAGGGCCGAATAAAAGAGCGCCGCGGATGCTGCGCTTCCGATCTCAGTCAAAGAGGTCCAAATCAGGCTGTCACGCGAGAGAGTGAATTTAGTCTTTCCTGAATCGAAGGCGATGAATGCGGCAGTCGCGATGGTGGTCAGGAAATACTGAACCAGGGCGAGAATACATAGCGGTAGGAGAAGTGATTCAAGGCGAATCGGCGTGCCGCCGGCTCTTTCTAAAAAGACATGGACCAGGAATGCATAGAGTGAGGTCGCGGCGTATGTTGAAATGATAGCTGCGCCGGTTGCGAATATTGTTATGCGGCGATCCGCGGCCTTCCACGAAGAAAGCAGGCCTACCACGGCTGCGAGTATGACGGCGGGACCAACGCTCTGAGCGGGCGTAACCGCGTACATCATCGCCGCCAGGAAAATAAACGCGTCCGCGACTGACTTCTCGCTTTTGCCGACTCCGTCAGAATTGGTCACCGAGATCCGAAACTGGCTGGCAGCGACCGTCAAGATCAGCAACCCGGCTAATGGCGTGAGCCCGGTCCAGCCGGTGAGCGGCAGGCTAAGAAGTGATACGAAGGAAAGAATCAGCAGGACGGAGGCGAGCGTTGCTACGCAGCCCAGAAGTGCGAGAGTTTTCCAGTTACCTTCCGGCATAGCGAATTGTGATTCCTCTCAGAAATGAATAGCTGCGGAATTGTCGGATTATGCGAGACCGAGGAGAATTGGGTTAGAGAGTGCGCCGAAGACCATTTCGGCGATGGCCCTATTCGAACTTGAACGGTGGCCCGTGCCAAACAGGTTTGGCACATGACCAACAATACCGATTTTGTTCTTTTCCGTCAAGGGTATTCCGCAAAAAACTCCCGCAGTAGCGGGAAAGGGGCCGCGGAACCAGCATTGGAGGTTTTGGCATCGTCCGAGCGTTGAGCTCCATCCTTCGGCCGCCGAGCGCTTCCTGGAGATATCGACGCAGGTGATGGAGATGGAATCAGACAGGGAGTCGGCTTTAGAGCTTGGTTTCGCATGCTCACGCTGGGTGTGAGCACAACTTCAGAGTCGCCAAATTGGAGGAGGATAACGGCGGGATCGAGCGAAAATCGTATTTTTCAGTTTATTTCTGGCAATTCTAATGTTAAACTGCGCGCGCCGTAAATTCAGAATGGCCCTTCGAGGGGTAAGAGACCACGCGCGCCTTGCTGAAACTTAAAAACTACGTCCGACCGGAGAGCCGGGAGGTCATGGAAGTCGGTAATCATTCGCGTTATAAGATGACGAGTGACTGTCGTACTCGAGAGTAATTTCTGCGAAGTGAATTTACAGCGGACATTCGCGATAGTGAATAATTAAACTGCCCCCGCGCTTCGGTTCACTGCCAACCTTCTCATGGCGGAAGCTGTTGCCTTGTGGCTCAATCAATTGACCGAGCTGAAGTGGAAGATTCCATGTCCAAGTGACTAGCCTTCCAATCCAACTCCCTAACAATCTGACCCTCTGGGTTACAGGAGACAACTCGATGCGAAGAACCTTAGCTCTTCTTACCTTGCTCGCCCTGGCCGCTCTCGGAGCCGGCTGCGGAAGTGAGACTACGAATAACACGACCAACGCGACCACGAATACTGCCTCGACTCCCATGAGCACGCCGACTCCGGTTATGACTCCGGCGAACACCAGCGGTGGAAATATGAACACCACGAACATGAACAAGCCGGCCAACACTAGCGGCGGCAACATGAACAAACCGGCCAACACGGCCAAGCCGATGAACAAGAATATGTAGTCGGTTGCCCTCGGGCGGAATTGAGAAAGGCGCGTTGAGGATTTCAGCGCGCCTTAATTCTTTTCGCTGCGATCTTCTCGCGCGGAGTTGAGGCCCCTGACTGCGACGGAGTTAGGTCCGGCTGGAATTGTTGGCGGCATGAGGTGTTTCGTCAGCCACCAATTGTCTGGCGAGGTCTGCCGCGACGTTTGTCGGCGCCTGGCATGAATAACTCTCACATACGTATGCCGTCGGCCTGCCATCGATCATAGGCTTGCCCTTCAACAGCGGAACGACCTCCGCAGGGCGATCATTTCCTTCTGAGCTCAGCGCAACCACCTTGTTCGGTAAATACCTGCACCATATCTCTCGCAACAGCGTGCGGGTCTGCGGGTCCTCTGGCTCACCGATAATCGCCAGTTCCAACGGCGTCGATAGATAAAAGTCCAGCGCGCCCAGCAGCCGTCCAAAGGCCGAAGGGAAGCGTTTGAGATTGTCCCGCAGTAGTCTGAAGACAGTTACGGCCTTGCGAGAATAGTCTTCGTTTGTCGTAAGGGTGCCGAGATGCAATAAGATCTCCGTCGCCACCGAATTGCCCGCCGGCGAAGCGTTATCGAAATAGTCCTTCGAGCGGACGATTAATCGTTCGTGACTCTTGCCCGTGAAGAAGAATCCGCCCGCCTCATCGTCCCAGAACTCCGAGATCATGCTGTCCACAAGGACTATTGCTTCTTCGAGCCACGTCAGCGCTCCAGTCGTCTGATACAGCGTGATGAGGCCGTCTATCAGGAAGGCGTAGTCCTCCAGGTATCCATTGAGCTTCGCTTGTCCTGCCTTGTACGTGCGCAACAACAAGCCATCGCGTCGCAGATTATCAAGCACAAATTTCGCATTTTCTTCGGCGACTTTGGTGTAGTCGTCTCGTTCCAGAATCGCGCCAGCCTCGGCAAAGCTCGCCAGCATTAACCCGTTCCAGGCAGTAAGTACTTTCTCGTCCCGGTCGGGCTTCACTCTACCCTCGCGAATCTGGAACAGCTTAGCTCGCCCTTGATCGAGCACCGTCGAAAGTCGCTCGGTCGAGACCTTCCTCGCGCCGGCGACTTCATCCACCGATCGCTCGATGTGGAGAATGTTCTTCCCCTCAAAATTCCCAGCTTCGGTAATGTCATAGTAGGCGCAGAACAACGAACCATCGTCATCGCCGAGAACTTCCGTCACCTCGTCGCGAGACCAGACAAAGAATTTGCCTTCGTGGCCTTCCGAGTCAGCGTCCTGGGTTGAATAAAAGCTTCCGTTCGCGTCCGTCATCTCCCGAACGACATAGTCAAGTGTCTCCTGTGCGATCCGCTTGTAAAACTCATCGTTAGTTTTCTGATAGACATGCAAGTAGAGCCGTGGGAGAAGAGCATTGTCATATAGCATCTTCTCAAAATGCGGCGCCAGCCATCGCGCGTCAGTCGAGTAGCGGTGAAACCCTCCGCCCAGCTGGTCGTACAGTCCGCCCTGGGCCATCTTGCGACATGTATGCTCGACCATTTTCAGGGTCGAGCTCGCTTTGCTGCGATGATGTTGTCGCAGAAGAAACTCGAGGTTCATCGCGGCCGGGAATTTCGGAGCACTGCCAAAGCCACCATATTTAGGATCGTAGCTTCGGGCGATGTTACGCTCGGCGTCGTCAAGCAGCGCATCAGAGAGCTCCGCCGCAGACTCGCTCGTCTGTCCCTGTCGGCCCAATTCCCGGAGTATCGAAGCTGAATTTGCGGCAACGTCATCGGGCCTTTCTCGATAGGCGTCCGCTACCCCGAGGAGTATTCGCGGGAAGCCAGGCCGGTTGTGATGGTCCTCCGGTGGAAAGTAGGTGCCGCCGTAGAAGGGAACGCCTTCGGGCGTAAGGAAAACTGTCATTGGCCATCCGCCCTGCCCAGTCATCATTTGAACGGCATTCATGTATATCTGATCAAGCTCAGGACGCTCCTCGCGATCGACCTTGATGTTGATGAAGTTCTCGTTCATCAAGCGGGCGATGTCTTCGTTCTCGAACGACTCGCGCTCCATCACGTGACACCAGTGGCAAGCAGAGTAGCCAATGCTCAACAAGATCGGTTTATTTTCCGCGCGGGACGCCTTTAGAGCCTCATCGCCCCACGGGTACCAGTCGACGGGATTATGTGCGTGTTGAAGAAGATAAGGACTGGTTTCATGGGCCAGCCGATTTGTGTGCTTTGCCTTGGTCATCGCTTCCTTCCGTCGTCGCCACGCTTTACCGGGAGCGGGACTGCACGCCTGTCAGCGGCAGGATGGCGCATTGCCGCTCAGTAGTTCGCAAATTGACTCGTTCGGACGTTGATTACGGAGTTTACAACACCGCGGTGCGAAGTAGAAATTCGCGCCAGGAAGCAAACGTGTCGGACAAACTTTTCGTTTGTCGCAGCGCAGCGACAAGCTCAAGGCTGTCGGACATCGATCCGTGCCACTACTCACAATTCACAACGCTAGGGCACGCGCGCTGCTTTTGCTATACTGCGAAAAATGAATCGCCATTCATTTTGGACCCAATACCTCGCGTGAGGTACAACTGTCTTTGGGGGAGTCGGTAACCGTGGAGCGTGAAACTCTTGAGATGGACGTGGTGTTCGTGGGTGCGGGGCCTGCCAACTTGAGTGGTGCGCTGCATCTCGCCCGACTCGTCAAAGACCATGATGAAAAGGTCGCGAGCGGTGAACATCACGGCAAACCCATCGGCGAGATTGAAATCGGGGTGATCGAAAAGGGCGCGTACATTGGCGCACACATTCTTTCAGGCGCCGTCATGGATCCGCGAGCGCTAAAAGAACTGATTCCCGATTTCATTGAGCAGGGCGCACCCGTCGAATCTCCCGTCAAAGAAGACTACTTCCTATATTTGACGAAAAACCATTCGATCCGCTCTCCAATCACTCCGCCGCCACTCAGGAATCATGGTTACTACATCGTATCGCTTAATCGTTTGACCGCTTGGCTCGGCTCTAAATGCGAAGAAGCTGGCGTAAATATCTTTCCCGAATTTCCGGGCGCGGAGATGCTCTACGATGCAGACGATCGCGTGGTTGGGGTTCGGACGGGAGACAAGGGAATCGATAAGGAAGGGAAGCCCAAGGCAAACTTCGAACCCGGCGTTGACCTTCGAGCCAAGGTGACAGTCCTTGGTGAAGGGCCGCGCGGCTCGCTTACGAAACAGCTCACGCAGCGGCTGGGCCTCGATAATGGACGCGAGCCGCAGGTCTACAGCCTCGGCGTCAAAGAGCTCTGGGAATTGCCCGATGATCGTTACCCGGTCGGACGGGTGACGCATACGCTGGGTTATCCGTCCGACGCCAACACCTATGGCGGCGGTTGGATTTATGGAATGCAAAACAGAATTCTTAACGTGGGTTATGTCACCGGCCTGGACTATCGGGACCCGCTGCTGGATCCGCATGCCGAGTTTCAACGGTTCAAGCAGCATCCGTTCCTGGCTCGGCTGCTGGAAGGCGGCAAGATGATTCGCTATGGAGCGAAGACAATCGCGGCGGGCGGTCCGTATGCAATGCCCAGGACCTACGCCGATGGAGTGTTACTGGTCGGGGATTGCGCCGGCTTTCTCAATTCGCAGAGGCTTAAGGGGATTCACACGGCCATTAAGAGCGGCATGCTGGCCGCCGAAGCAATCTTCGAAGCTTTACTTGCGAACGACTTTTCGGCGAAGCAGCTTCGTGGCTTCGAGACACGCATCAACGAAAGCTGGGTAATGAAGGAACTGCACAAGATCAGAAACTTTCACGCAGGCTTTCGCCATGGGCGCTGGCTGGGCCTCGCGAACGCAGGGCTACAGTTCCTTACAGGCGGTCGTTCCTGGGGGATGTTCGATCGGGCGCGGGCCGAGGCCGGACACGAGGCAATGGAGAAACTCTCGGCCTACGGCTATAACGGCGACAATGTTGACCAGCGCTACAATGGATTGCGCTTCGACGGCAAGCTGACTTTCAATAAATTAACAGACGTTTACCACGCGGCGGTGGGACACGACGAAGATCAACCGGTCCATCTACACGTTCTCGATACTAATATCTGTTCTACTCGATGCGCCGAAGAGTACGGCAACCCCTGCCAACGATTCTGCCCAGCGGCCGTTTACGAGATGGTCGAGACAGGAACTAACGGAGAGCGCCGACTTCAGATCAACTTTTCAAACTGCGTACATTGCAAGACCTGCGACATCATGGATCCCTACCAGATCATCAACTGGGTCACGCCGGAAGGCGGTGGAGGTCCGGATTATAAAGGGATGTGAGGATAGTTGTGAGTTTTGAGTTATGAGTTTTGAGTCTCGGGTCTCGAGTTTCGAGTTTTGACTTCTGACTTCACAACTCACAACTCAAAACTGACAACTCAAAACTCGAAACTATTAATGGCATGCGTCTCGCTTCCGGATCCCACCTGCGCATTCAAGCGTTTCTGCGCGAACACTTTCAAAACGGAAATCTCAATCTACCTCCGATCGTCGTCTATTGCGGTCGCTGCGCGGGCTGGGTGACCCGCGGGTCTAACGTGTTGGCAATTACATTCGGCCGGCACATCTTTGTCGCACCGGATAAAGTCGAACGCGAACCTGATGGACAATTAAGGGTTCCGGCCGCACTGATGGCGCACGAGGCAACACACGTCCTGCAATATCAGCGAGCGGGCTTCGTCAGGTTTCTTGTGTCGTATTTGCGAGAGTACGCGAAGGGCTTAAAGGTGCAGAGAAGTATTGGAAGGACCGCGCGACGCTCCGCCTACCTCTCGATCAATTACGAGCGCGAGGCGTACGAAGCAGAGCACGCATACACTAACTGGAACCCGCCCCGCTGACTCCTAACGCCCGGCCCAGCACCATCGGCGGCCGTACGCGCTTGGCATCTAATGCGAAGTACAACGAGCGCGCAGGTCACCGCTAATTATCCCCTAATCCGCAGTCGTGATCTCGAAACTTATCTTGCCTTGCTGAACCTCTTCCAGGGCGATCCGTGTTGATTTATGTTTCTGTGGATCAATTTCGATGCGTGGATGCGCGCCCCGCTGGAGTTGTTTGCTTCTCTTCGCGGCAATTATGATAAGACGGTATTTTGAGTCCATTTCAGGGTTAATGTGCTCCTCTGTGCTATCAAGTATTTCTTCGTGTGCTTTAGACATTTGATCTCTAAACTCCGTACCGGCCGCTTCCGCAAAACAGTCGGGAAGACAGCGGGCGAATTGCAGGCCTCCAATTCCTACCTGAAACTAATTAATCCGTGGCCCCTTTGAAACTCTTCAACACGCCCTGCGCGACTGCTTCCTGCCGGTCTCTGGTTGCGCGCTCGGCGTGAATTATCGACGCAAGCTGAGCGGCGGCTCGATCGGCGTCGTCGTTGATGATGATGTATTTGAACTCGCGATAGTGTTCGACCTCGGTGCGGGCGTTTTTCAATCTCAGCGCAAGCTCCGCTTTGTCTTCTGAGCCCCGAGCTTCCAGACGCGAACGCAAAATCTCGAACGCGGGCGGCAGTATGAAAACAGTAACAGCGTCGTCGATCAGTCGGCGGACGCTCGTCGCGCCTTGCACATCTACTTCCATTACGATGTCAGAGCCCGCGTTCAGCTCTCGTTGCACCTGTAGATGCGACGTGCCGTAATGCTTCCCGTGCACCACCGCCCACTCGAGGAAATCTCCCGCCTCGATCTTTCGCCTGAACTCGTCTTCGGAAACGAAGAAGTACTCGCGGCCATTGACCTCTCCCTCGCGGACTCCCCTGGTTGTAAACGAAACAGAATAGCCAAGGTGGGGCACTGCTTTCAACACGCGGCGTATTAGAGTGCCCTTGCCGCCGCCGGAAGGCGAGCTAACCACCACGAGGATTCCACGCCCCGCTTCAGTGGCAGACGACGTCTCGTTTACGCTCTGCGCTTCCGCATTACTCGACATTTTGTACTTGCTCGCGCAGCTTTTCGACCTCGCCCTTTATGGCAAGCGCGGCCTCTTTAATAGTCAAGTCGGTGGATTTCGAAAGCACCGTGTTGGCTTCGCGGTTCAATTCCTGAAGGAGAAAGTCGAGCCGTTTTCCGGTTTCGCCGGCGCCTTCCAATGTTTCGCGAAACTGTACCAGATGGCTCTTCAGTCTAACGATCTCTTCACTAATGTCGCTTCGATCAGCCAGATAGGCGACCTCCTGCGCCAGCCGGCCTGGGTCCGGTTCGACGCCCGAAGCATCTCTTGCCAACAATTCACCGATGCGCTTTTGAAGACGCGCGCGATAGTTGTCAACCAAAACGCCGGCCGCCGATTCGATGAAGGGAACCTGCCGCGAGATTTCGTCGAGCCTCATTCGCATCTCTTCAGCCAGAGCTTCTCCTTCGCGCTCGCGCATTTGCTCAAGCTCGTTCAACGCTTCGTCGATCGCGTTGACCAGCCCCGCAATCATGTTTTCATCTATACCGTCGCGCAAAGGCTGCATCGCGCCAGGGAGTCGAGCGAGAACGTTGATGTCCGGCTCCCCGGCAAGTCCAAACTCCTGCTGCATCGTCCTTAACGCACCGATATATCCCGCGATCAACGCGCGGTTCAGTTCGTAAGCTACTTCGCCGGTCCGCTCGAATGTAATGTTCGCGTCAACTCGGCCCCTCGAGAGACGAGTGCTGATTCGACGTTTGACTACGGCCTCGAGCGAAGAGAGCTCCGCGCCCATCCGCAGGTGAACATCCAGGAACCGGTTGTTAACCGTCTTCAGGTCGATCGCAACCGAGAAGTTCTCGCCGGTTGCGGACCCCCGACCAAAGCCTGTCATTGACTTCATAAGATGGTGAATAGTGAATCGTAAATAGTAAATCGTGAAGACGCCCTATCGATCATTCGCGATTTACGGTTTACCATTTACCAGCACTTCCTCCTCTTCATCTGCGAACTGCAGCTCATAGAGTTTTCGATAAAGTCCATCGCGAGCGAGAAGCTCGGTGTGGCTTCCGGTCTCGACTATCCTTCCACGCTCCAGCACCACGATCATATTCGCGCGCCGAACCGTTGAAAGCCGGTGAGCGATGACGATGGTCGTTCGGTCCTTTATGAGGTTGGCGAGGGCCCGCTGAACGAGTCGTTCAGACTCCGCATCGAGCGCTGAAGTCGCTTCATCCAGGATCAGGACCGGGGCATCAGCCAGTACCGCACGAGCGATCGCCAGGCGCTGTCGCTGACCTCCTGAAAGAAAAATGCCGCGCTCGCCGACAATTGTGTCGTAGCCGAGAGGCAACTCAAGAACAAAATCGTGAGCGAAGGCAACACGAGATGCCTCTTCGATCTCGGCATCGGTCGCGTCCAGGCGGCTGTAAGCGATGTTGTTTCGCACAGTATCGTTGAAGAGCACCGTCTCTTGCGTCACGAGAGCTATATGCCGACGGAGACTGCTGACTCGCGCGTCGCGCAGGTCAGTTCCATCCCAGAGCACGGCACCCGTCGTCGGATCGTGGAAACGCGGCAGCAATTTCGTAAGGGTAGATTTCCCACCGCCCGACTCTCCTACCAGCGCCACCATTGTGCCCGCCGGAATGCGAAGATCGACGCCGCGCAATACCGACCTGGTTTCATTGGAGTAGCCGAACGAGACATCTCTGAGCTCGATCTCGCGGCTCAATGGGTGCAATTCGATGGCGTTAGGCTTCTCAGGAATCTCGGCGCGTTCGTCCATAACTTCCCAAACATGCCGCGCAGCCGCCAGGGCCTGCTCCATGCTGTTCTGCAGCCGCGAGAGCTTTCGCATCGGATCGTAACTGCGAAAGAGGAAGAAGAGAAAAGTCAGAAAATGCGCTTCATTCATCCGACCCGCCATGATCTCTCGCTGTCCGAAAAAGAGAAGTACGACCACAGCAATCATGCCGATTATCTCGATTGTGGGCGGCGACAAGGCTGCGATCTTTGCCGATCGTAGATTGGCACGCACGATTTCTTGCGCGACTGTTGAAAACCGGCGGCGTTCGTGTTGTTCCGCGCGATATGCTTTGACGATGTTCTGATTGGCCAATGCTTCCTGCGCCGTGTCGGTCAAACGTTTGTTTCCCTCAAATGACTCGCGGGCGAGATTACGAAGGGAGCGCCCGAACCTGGCGGTCAAAAAGCCAATGACGGGTGCTATAGCAAGGGCGCCAAGAGTCAATCGCCAGTTGTAGTAAAAAGACGCCGCAAGAAACGCAATGAGCGTAATGCTCTCGCGCAACATGTCACGTAGCGTGGAGGTGACGGCGACCTCTATCGCCGCGGCACTTGTTACAAGCCTGGACACCAGATAGTTGGTCCGGTGCCGCTCGAAGAAGCTTGCCGATTGCGCCAGAACATGACCATAGAGGTCCTGTCGGAGCTGGAAGACCGAAGCTTGGCCGACCCGGGCCATCAGATACGAGGAAAAGTAATCCGCTATTCCTTTGATTGCCGTGAAGACGAGCAGGAGTATCGCAATTGTGCGCCAGGCAGGAAGACCGGAAGCAGGGATGACCTTCTGTAAACCGAATAAGGTGGGACTCCGCTGTCCGTTCGCTCCGGCTAAAGCCTGGTCAAAAATGGGAACGATGAGCGCACCGGTCGCAATCTCGAGGAGGCCGACCAGCAGCATCGAGACCGTAGCGAGCGAGAATAGTCCCAGGTGCGGCTTGAGATACTTTAATAGTCGCCGAAGATCCTGCATCACCTGTCCGCGTGTATCAACTGAACTGCCGCTAGTAGGAAGGGAAGAACCGACGCCCGTAATCGGTAAACCAAAAATATACTTACGCTTAGACGCTCGCGTCAAGGCGTTGAAGCAACTCAGCGCGATGGTACGGTCACAATCATTCGTCGTTTCTTTCCCGCGCCCTCGCCGCGCAGTTTTTGCAGCCTCTCGGGCACAAGTGCGCTATAATCTTTCCCGATCCTTCAGATTGATTCACCGAAGAGAAACCATTGGAGCAACCAGAACCGAACATAACTGCGGGCCGCCGTTTGTTGATTGTCGACGATGACTCGGACCTGCGAATGCTGCTCGCGGGCTACTTTCGTCGAATCGGGTACGAGGTCGAGGAGAAGGAAAGCGGGATCGCCGCCATCGAGCCGGCCACAGCGGGAAACTTCGATTGCTTTATCTTTGACGTCTCTATGCCTGGGATGACTGGATTTGACCTTCTGAGAAAAGTTCGCGATCGTGGGGTCAGAACTCCTGCTATGTTTCTGACGGCCCATGACAGCATTGACGACAAACTCGCGGGCTTTCAGGCGGGCGCCGATGATTACCTTGGCAAGCCTTTCAATCCGCGAGAGCTCGAGGTCCGGGTCGAAGCATTGCTAAGACGCTCTATAGGAGCGCAACAAGCGGCGGACGGCGAGCGTATCGAGGTGGGCGATCTGGTGATCGACAAACGCCGCCACGAAGTTTCGCTCGGCGGCGACCGGGTGGATTTGACTCCGCTCGAATTTCAAATTCTCGAACTTCTCGCGTCCGAACCCGGAAGAGCCTGGTCCAGAAACGCGCTGCTGGATCAGGTGTGGAGTACTGAGTATGAGGGCTACCAGCGTAACATCGATCCACACATCAATCGCCTACGTAAAAAGCTGGAGGCCGATCCAAAGAACCCACACTACGTGCTGACGGTCCGCGGAGTTGGGTATAAGCTCAACGAAACGCCTTAAACTTAACGCTGGTACGCGCCCCATGACATCCGATTCACCCCAATCCTTTGAGAGAGAGTCGCCTATGCCCCAGTTACGGTTCTTGAACCTCCGTCGAATTCTCCCTTTCGTGTTTCTCCTGTTTGTCCTGGCCTCCCCAGCGCCCGCACAAGACCCGGCCGCTTCGACCAGCCAGGCCTCGACATCGCTTCATCTGGTCTGGCCTGCGCAAATGGGCGTGCTGCGTTACAGACTTCAACTCGCGAAGGACGAAGCCTTCAAGGACATCGTCTTCGACCGAGCCGTTTTCGGTACAGAATACCTGGTGACCGATCTTTCGGCAGGCCGTTACTACTGGAGAATAGCTCCCGCCGTGAGAGAGACCGGCACGTTCACGCCTGCGCGCGTCGTCGAGATACCGGCGGACGCACGCGCAGTCTCTGGAGGAGAGACGCAAGTCGCCGCCTCGTTACCAGAGGGAAGCGTCGGGTGGCGCACGACAACTGGAGCAATCGCGCAGCCGGTGGTGGCACACTTGAGATCAACCTCTACCTTTGATGTCGTCGGCGTAAATTCTGATGGCATGGCCTACGGCGTGGAAAGCGGGACTGGTGTCGCCTTGTGGGCCGCGCGCTTCCGTCCAAATGCAAAACGCGGCGAGCCCACGGGCAACGGCGGTGCTGCGCCTTTCAAACCTGTGCTCATTGAGGGACGCGACGGCTTAATGAACGTTGTGGTGGCCTACGATGGAGGCGTCCGGGCGATCGAAGGAAATTCAGGGCGAGAACTTTGGCGCGCACCGCTGGTTGGCTCCGCGTTCAGCGGCGCGGTTGCGGTGCCGGAGGGCGGAGGCGCGGCCAGACTTTTAATAGTCTCGGACAAATCGACGGCGCTGACGGTGATCAATGCAGCAGACGGCAAGCCTGTTGCGGAGGTCAAACTAGATGCTGCGCCGGTCGCCGCGGCGGCGGAGTTCCCACTGAAGACTGGGAAGGGAGTTATATTCGCCCTGGACGGCGGTATGCTCGATGTTCGTAACAGCACCGGCGAAAGGGTTCGAGCGTTGAAAATGGACACGATGATCACCACTCCTCCGCTGGTGGTCTCGGGACCGCGAGGCACGCTCGTGTTGGTTGGTACCGCGAACGGTTTGATTTCGCTGAATGCCGAAGACTTGAAGCCGATCGGACGTATTGCGACGGAAGGAGACGCGCCGTCAGGCGTCCTTACGTCGATAGATCTTGAAGGCGACGGAGCTCCTGAAGTGCTGCTCATTACACGGCAAGGCCGTCTGGCCGCAATTGGGACCACGGACGGCAAGATCAAATGGCATAACACCGGAGCGTCGCAAGCTGCTTCGGCTGCTTTCGCCGATTTGAACAATGATGGCGTACTGGACGTGCTGGTCGCGGCCGGAGAGGACTTCGCTCATGGATACTCTGGCCGAGACGGTGCATTGATTTGGAGGGCCCAGGGTCTTAGAGGTGGCCCACCCGCTCCGGCTGATGCGCCATCACGATCACTGGTAACTGTGCCAAACGCTGACGGCACCAATGCATTCCTCGTCGGGACCGATACCGCTCGCACCGGCCTTCGCGCCGTCGGGCTGCCCAAAGATTCGGTAAGAGCTGCGAAAGATTAGGAAGGGAAAAGAGGAACTCGAGGCATGATGCTCTGGGTGGTTTCAGTATTGCTCGTGCTTGCCTGGGCCGTAGGCATGATTTTGCATAAGTCAGGTTTCATCCACATACTTTTGCTCTGCGCTATAGCTATCATGGTGGTCCAGCTTGTCGCAGGACGGCGGGCGGTATAAGCGAGGGCGAAGGGACGCTGTCCGCCGGCGAAGTCGACAACCGCCGACCGGTCTGATGGGCGCCCGGACATCGAAATCTAAAATTGCGCGGCGTAGTGAGGGAGGCTGGAGGTTGCTCAAAATTCGGAGCAGCCTCTTTTCGTTTCATAGAGTTAGGTGGCCGTTGCTTGATTCTATTCAACGAGATCGGCAACAATGGACGCGCTGGCCGCATCAATGACTTGAGTCCCGAGTTCCGCGCGTGACAACCGGACCAAACTACACGGCCATGCTACTGAAGGAGCATTTTGAAATGAACAGTTTCGCCTCTCGGATTGTCCGAAATCTTCTCTTTACAATACTCGCCCTCGGTTCGCTGGCTTTCGCGCAGAGCGACCTTCCGCGGCAGACCGTCGCCATCACCTATCCGCTTGATCAGACCATTACCGTCAGGTTTCGCGGTACCACGCGGCTTCCGCGCCTAAAGGGAGAGGCAAAGGTCAGAAGAGCGGGGCGACGCGGTACTCGAGTGGAATTGAGCATCGACAATCTGCCTCGGGCAAGCGAGCTTGGAGGGGTGTATACGACCTTCGTTCTGTGGGCCATCTCTCCCGAAGGGCGCGTTGATAACCTTGGAGAGATCAAGCGAGGTGGGAGCTCTATCGTCGCTTCCAAACTCGACGTCACGACTCCATTTCAAACCTTCGCACTCATCATTACCGCCGAGCCGCACTTTCTCGTACGCGGGCCGAGCAGAATGGTGGTGTTGGAGAATCTGCCCCCACAGAAACCGGGCGACGCGGAAATCGCTACGGCCAACGTTCAATACCTTGGCAACACCAGCGACTATTTTAATGATGCCCGAGTGCCGGACATCCCGGATAGCGATTATCTGAAAACGCCCGTGTCTTTACTCGGTGCTCGGCAAGCCGTCAACCTCGCACGCTACGCGGGCGCATCGCGCGATGCGGCAACCGAACTGAATGAGGCGCAGAATGCTCTCGAGCAGGCGGAGAATGCGTGGCGACTGCGCCAACCTGAGGCTGATATAGACTCGGCGGCGAGACGAGCAATCAGTCTGGGCGTTCGCGCCGAAGAAGTGGCCGAAGCCGGGAAAGCCGCGCGTCAGCGTCGCGAAGAGATCGTCCGACGCGATAACGCCGTTCGAGATGCAGAGGACACCGCAGCCACTGCTGGTAAACAGATCACAGATCTTCGCGCGGCATTGGAGCGCGAGCAACGCGCGCGAGAGCTAGCCGAGCGGGATGCCGTCAATGCAACGCAGCAGGTCCGAGATTTAAGGACAGAGATTGCGCGATTGCGAGACGAGCTTCAAAGCGTACGGTCCGAAGGTGAAGACTCAAAGGTCAAGCTGGCGCGCATCGAAGGTGAACGTGCAGCGGAAGAAGCGCGCAAGGCGGCAGAACAGCGCGTGGAACAGCAACGCACCGCCGCGGCCACGCTGAAGCAAACTCTCGCCAGATACGGCGCAGTGAGAGAGTCGAATCGCGGTCTGGTGCTCGCTTTGCCTGAATCGTTTTGGACGAGTGCCCGGGCGAGCGACTTGTCACCTTCAGCGATGACAAAAATCGAACCGCTGGCGGCGCTTCTGGCGAATAACCCGGACTATCAGATCCTGATCGAAACTTATACCGACAACCGCGGCGACCAGGGTGTTCTTCAGCAACTGACGCAGGACCGGGCCCGAATCCTCGCCGAGCGGTTTATGGATGCCGGTATCGACAGCGCTCGTATTCAAGCGAACGGGATGGGTACCACCAACCCCGTGGCGCCCAACTCCAGCCCAAACGGTAGGCTTCGCAATCGGCGCACGGAAATCACGCTGGTCGCGCCGGGCGCATCCAATAGCGCCGCCAACTGAGCGGAGTTTTGAGTTTTGAGTTCTGAGTTCTGAGTTCTGAGTCTCGGTTGGTAGCTCTCCTTTAAAATTCAAAACTAAGAACTCAAAACTCAAAACTCAAAACTACCTGTATGTCTCCTCTCGAGGTCCTTCAGTTCATAGGCTACAGCACAGGCGCGCTCTTGCATCTTTGGATGGGCGCCCTGCTGTTGAAGCGTCGCCGTGGACTGGGCAAGGTCGAGCGCGTGCTTCTGGCCCTCGCCATGGCGATGGGCATATGGCATGTGAGCAACCTCGTAATTGCATTGTACGGGCTGCTGGGGCTTGAACGCGCGCGCTGGGTTACGCTCCTGCGCCTCGTAGATACCCTTGCCGTCGTCAGCATTACTCTTTCCTACTCGTTCCTTCTTCATGTTCATCTTCATCTCTGGGCCACGGCGCGCGAGCGCGCGTTGACAGCGGTCGAGAAAGCGCGCGTCTATCTCTCCTATCTGCCGGCGCTTTTTCTCTTTGCCGCGGTCCCGGCACTTTGGAGCGGACCTTACGAGCCGATGCTGGAGAAGTTTGCGCATACCTCCGTCCCGTTGATCGCTGGAGTCACTTATTCGCTGGCCTTCGCCCTCTGGGCGGCATACGTGCTCGGCCTGGTCGCCGCAACCGATCTGTTGATAGCGCGCCTCTCCAGGACCGTTGGTGAACGCCGATCCTTGCGCACTTTGGCAGCGTCGCTTGTCGGAATCGGGGCGCTGATCCTTGCCGTCTATGGCTTCGGCATAGGTGAGGGAACTCGGCTAGGCCTCTACTTGAAGACCCTCGCGAACCTCGGATCGCTCGTGCCATCAGCGCTCATCGCCTACTACATCTATCGTTATCGATACCTCGAGCTCATTATCAAAGAGAGCTTGATCGCAGCTACCTTCGCTATCGTGGTGCTCGCGGTATATCTCTTTGGCATACGAACCCTGGGAGCGTGGCTCACAGCCGCCTTCGGCTTGCGGCCCGGCGCCGTTGAAGCAATATTAATCCTGGCGCTGGCACTCGCGGCCGCTCCATTGCGCGGATGGCTCGAGCGGCGTTTTCATCAACTGTTCGCGCGAGAGGCGGCTCTTTATCGCGACGTGGTCGCCAGGATCGGGACTCATGGCGGACAGTACAAGCAGTTACCGGAACTGCTCAGATTTGTTGAGGAGCGAACAGCGCAGTCACTGGGCCTGAGACGAGTGCATCTTATAGCGACACAAAAACCGGACACGCCTCCTGTCAGTTTCTCGGGCAACGGAACGGGAAGCGAACCCCCAGCCGAGTACCTTCCTGAACGTGATGTCGACCGGACACTGGAGCTCCTGCGCGAGCGTGATTGGGAAGTTCTTGAAGCGGAGGACGGCTTGCGACAGCGCGGGTATGACCTCGCGTATGCGCTTCGTCGAGAGGACCGAACGGTTGGCCTAATGCTGGTCGACGCCGCAGCCGACGCGCTCACACCGGATGCTCGATCGGTGCTTGAAGTGTTGGCGGGCCAGGTAGCGATAGCGATCGAAGACACTCGTCTGGTCGAGGAGAACGTGCGACTTGAGCGCCAGCTTGCTCAGGGAGAAAGACTCGCGGCCCTTGGACAGATGGCAGCCACGGTTGCACATGAGGTGAAGAACCCGCTCTCGGCGATCAAGTCCATCGCCGAAGTCATGCGCGAAGACAAAGGCCTGAGCGAAGACTATGCGCGCGATCTCAAATTAATTGTTGGAGAGACGGATCGCCTCAGCCGGAGCGTAACTCAACTGCTGAGCTTCGCGCGCATCACCCCTTCGTCAGTCTCTCCGACTCGTGCCGATGAACTTGTGGGGACAGTTGTGGAGTTATTTAGAGCTGAAGCTGGCGAGCGTGGGATCGAGATAGTCTGCCTGCTGAATACCCAAACAGTGATGGATGGCGGCGCGTCAGCCGCGATTAGAGACGCTTTGTCTAATCTGTTGATCAATGCGATGCAAGCTACGCCGACAGGGGGCAGAGTTATCGTGGAGGCCGGAGCGGAAGCCAACGCGCTGCTCGTCGTCGTCACCGATAGTGGGCCAGGGATTTCGCGCGACTTGCGTGAACGTATTTGGGAGCCTTTCTTCACAACCAAGCAACGAGGAACCGGTTTAGGGCTGGCGATCGTGCGCAAGCGCACTGAGGAAGTGGGCGGGACGGCATCCCTCGCCTCATCGCAAAACGGTGAAGGAGCTCGCTTCGAGTTGCGGCTGCCGATTGACTGAATGATCAACGCTTCTGTGATCTAATACTTCCTGCCGGAGCCAGGGCCGAACGGAGGGAGAAACGAATCCACGAAACAACACGAAACGACACGAAGAATCGGATGGTCGTGGGGTGGTTAGTGTCGCTTCGTGTGGGTTGGTTGATAGTTCCACGCTCATCTGGAAAAAAGCTTCATCAGAAATGGTCGTGCCGCCGCTAGAGCCCGTGCGCGATGGCTAATGATCTCCTTCGCTGCGTTAGCCAGCTCTCCGAAAGTCTGATCATAACCATCAGGAATAAAAACCGGGTCGTAGCCGAAGCCATTGCTTCCCCTGGGACCGGAAGCGATCCTGCCCTCGCATGTTCCAGTCGAGTTATGCACGATCCTGCCGTCGGGATCGGCGATCGCTATCTCTGAAACAAAACGAGCGCGGCGCTTCGTGTCCCCGGTTCGAGATAAGGCGTCGAGCAATCTCTCAACACGATCCGCATCTGAAAGTCCGTCTCCGCCGTAGCGTGCTGAATAAACGCCCGGAGCGTTATCGAGTGCCGTGACTTCCAGGCCAGAGTCGTCGGCCAGGGTCCACTCCTGGGTCTGAAGTGCATAACCGCGTGCCTTCAGAATAGCGTTCTCTCTAAATGTCTCGCCGGTCTCCGCCACCTCGGAGACATGCGGAAATTCATCGAGGCTCTTGAGCGAGAGCGAGGCCAGCAGCGATTTGATTTCGGCGACCTTGCCCTGGTTCGCCGTAGCTACCAGCAACTCACGAGGTTCTTCGTTCTTCATTCAGAGTTACATCTCGCAATACTTCACCGTCAAATGTGGGGCCTCGAGAATAAATATTTTGCCAGCCGATGCTCTTAGTGCGTACAATCGAAGAGACCGACCGGAGCCAAAGGTCACCGACACGCTGGAGTATAAAGCGGATCCTGAAGAATGGGCAGTCTCTCAACCGAATTGAACACGATCACGTCAGAAGCGAAATCACTTGAGTCGAGTACGCGGGTAGAACCGGGCGACGACTTGAGCTACACGCGTGAGTTACAGATGTGGATTCGGGCACTGCGCAGCTTTTTCGATCTGCGCAACTATCCGCTTCCCGACGCGTATAGATCGGACGTAATAACCCACAATTGGACCTATGAACTGCGCATCGTTCGAGGAGTGTTGCTGCGGTGCTCACAACTGGTTCGCCAACTGATGCACTCTGAAAAATCCGACGAGACGATCTTTGACGATGCGGACACGGCGAGCGCTCTGAACGAGTATTCGATGTCAGGCGACGCCCTGACGACGGACTCTTCTCTCGAGGATGAATCACTGAGCGTTATGGCAGCGACTGTCGGCGACGCATATTCACTGTGTGAATCGCTGTTGGAATCACAGCCACTCAGCCTGCATGCCTGGACAAGTTTTGGCGAGACCTTAACCGGAGCGCTCAGCCGGAGTGAACAAGGCGGTGCAATGAACCATCTCACGCACGCGCGAGCGCGATCGAATCTTCCCGCCGGGCTATTGTCGGCACTGAGCGCGAAGGGCAAGCCCCCTGTCGCGGAGACAGGGATGGCGGCCATCATATCTCAGATCCTGGAACTGCTCGAGGACCTGGATTATGTCGAAACCCTGTTGCGCCGCGATGATGCTCTCAAGAAGACGCTCCCAATCTTCACACTCGTGCATCAACGTGCGCGCGACCTTGTCGGCTATATCAAGTCTCGCGAGCGTGCCGCACCAGACTTTCACGCAATCTTTACGGAGACGCTTGACAGTACAACGTACGCGATCGCGATGGAGTTGCGGAAGGTCTTCGCGCACGAACTTGTAGGACTTAGCTCTCTGCGCCAGGCACCGGCGATCTACATCAAAGTTGAGACTGCACACGGACTGCTGAGCAACTGCTTTCGACAGTCTATAGTCGGGCTCGCGCAACAGCTAAATGACACGATAACCGGCTCAGAGATTTTCGACGCTTTCCAAACCAGGCTGGAACAGTCGCTTATCCTTCGAAGTGATCTTTGGGGCCTGCTTCAGCTCGTCAGACGCGCGGAGGACGACACGGACGGTATGCTTACCCAGCGCCTCTTAGAGGAGCTCGGAACATTCCACGAGGGAAGTCTGCGTTATCTTATGTTCAAGGATTGGGAAGCGTGCGAACGCTTCATGGAAGAGTTTGGGGCGACGCGTCACGCAGGTGAGCTTGCGCCCTTACTACATAGTTTTGGCGCCTATCTCGAAGCGTTGCACAATCAGGTGAGCATGCGGGCAGTTCTGGCTAATCACCCTTTCGATCATCCCCAGGGTGCCCTTAATTAATCGTCAAATCATTCAATCGAGACCCACTGGCAAGGACGCGGTTGTGGCGTCGGTCAGTTGTCCGGTGGAGTAAACTGGGTGGCCAGTAACCCAAACTGCCCGAACGACGATCGGGTCTTTCTTTCAAATCCACGGTCCACCAACTGCGTCTCGCTGAAGGCGTAGCGCAATCCTCCCAGGGCCTCATTCAACTTTGCGCCATTCAGTGCCTGGTCGCTTATGGCCTTCTGCGCCGCTATCGCTCTCACAAACGAGGATGCGGAGGGCTGGTCATCATAAAACTGTACAACCAGCGCCGCGCCCGCTCCGAGACTGGATTGCGACTTTCGGAAGCTATCTGAATTACCGAGCGTTTGTCCATTCAGTCTCGCTTCCAGACAGCGACGGACTGCTTCAACCTTTCCCAGCAGCAGATGTTTTCCCACGAAACTGGCCGCGTCGCGCTTGTCGTTGCTTGAAACAAGCATCTCCGCATCTCCAATCATCTCGCTTCGTGGCTTTGCACCGAGTCGTTTGGTTACGAAGGACCGGAGGGTCTGTTCATCTCGCAGCTCAACCACAGTCACCGCGCTGTTCTCTTGCTCGTCAATGTTCGCGGTTACAAGCTCAGACCCGATCGCCTGCATGAACGTATCCGGATCTTCGATGCCATAATGGGTGAGCGAGACCCTCAAGAGACGGCCGATTAGAATCGCTCCCAGGGTATCGAATTGCGACGTCACGGTCGTGTTCAATCCGCGCCATGTTGCGGCTGGATCGGAATAGCTGTACCTCGATGTCGATTGAGTGTTAGGGGGAAGTAGCTCGAAGGCTCCGAAACCCGCTTTGCTGTCAGGCGACATCACGCTCTTCAACTTCTCAGCCACTCCGGCCTGCAGAGACACGTAATAACGATCTTCGATCATGCCGTTGTAGAGGCGGGTGCTCCAACCCACGCGGCCCAGGATCTTTCTTGCCAGAGCAGGGAGCAGACTGGCCGCGGCACTCTGTGCCCTCGGGTCTGCAGAGATTTGGCCGGCATAAGTAATGGCCTTGAGTTCAAGCAGCCTCGCCGCGCCTTCGGCAGATGCGTAGCCGAATGCGAGCGCATCTGTGCCGCTAACCCGTCGACGCATCTCTTCAACTTCCGGATTACCTTTTAGGCTGGGCCGGTCCTTCCGTTGGACGGCGAGACATGCCTGGACTGCGGATTCGTCATTCCCCACGATCGCTACGCTACCGGATACCGCAGCAACAATTCTTCGTTCGCCGTCAACGCTCATCCATGTCGTAAGCTTTACTCCATCGGCCTCCTTCTGCTCAACCTGAGGGTTGCCGTACGCGCGACGCGCGAAGTCCCCGACCCTGCCCTCTATTGCGGAGCGTGTGCGTGTTTCTCCCGTATGGGTCTCAGCCACCACCGCATAGCGCGGTCTGATCTTTAATGCATCGCCCGCTCCTGACGCGTCAAATCCGAGCACTGCTACCGCAATCTGGGCGCGAGAGAAGACGACCGCGTCGGCCGACCCGATCCCCGTCCACGACGCCAGGCGGCCGAGCCAGCCCAGGTGCCCCAGATCCGATCTTATGCCCGCTGCCGGCGCGAGGGCTTTCCATGCGTCGGTTGAGACCAGCCCGTTGGCGATATCGGGTAGGTCGTTGGCCTCTATGAAGATTAACGAGTCTGCCGGCACGTAGGAAGTCATATCCACTTTGCGCGGACGGTTCCACCAAATCCAGAGGCAAAGAATTATGATCAGTGCCAGGACCACCAAAGCTGCCTTGCGAATAAATTTCATCGTTCGTGAATCCTAACTGCACTCGGTAAGACAAACAAGAGAACAGGTCCAAAATTGAGACGGCAGCGCCAACAAGAAACACCGCGTGTCAACTGGTGGACAGATTGATGGGCTCTATCGACTATGGTACTTTGATACTTGTTTGGAATCTCGCTTAAGTAATTAGTATCTCACGAAGTCTTTATGAAGCCAGGAGGACTGCCTACAGATGTCTTACCGTGAGCTGCGTCCGCAGCCCGAGGCCGCGGCGGATTTCGATGAATTCCTGGAGAGTCTGAGTAATTCTCTGTCGGAAGGAAAGCGTGACCCGAACGAGATTGTCCGCGATACCCTCTACCAACTCTATTATGGAGCCGGCCGCCTCGCAGCAGACGGAGCGCGAGTACCCGCGAGATCAGATCTATCACTCGCTGCGCGCGCAGTTCTGCACACTTTCGACCCCCGCAACATAACCACCGAGCCTGAACATTATCCGGACATAGATGGTGCGGCCTACGCCGAACGAAAGCCTTACATTTGGCTTTGGCAAATGTACGATCGCTCGCCGCTTGGTCAAAACGCGCAGCTCGGCCACCGCTTTCGGCGAATGCTCGCGCCTTACATCTTCCGCAGCGTTGGCGAGAACTTCAAATGCTGGCACTATGTCGAATGGTCGTACGGTTATAGTCTCTCATTCGGCGACAACGTTGTGGTGCATCGGTACGTCCTTTTGGACGATCGCGGCGGAATAGAGGTAGGCAACAATGTCTCCATTTCTGACTACGCTAACATTTACTCCCACACGCATGACGTAGAAGATATTCATAAGGTCTACAATCTGCCGACCCGAATCGGCGACGGTGCAAGAATTACTTATCACGCCACCGTGCTGGCGGGTACACAAGTTGGCGAGCATGCGATGGTAGGGACGGGCGCGGTCGCGACGAAAGATGTCGAGCCGTATCATATAAAGGTTGGAATTCCCGCCAAGACGGTCAAAGTCAAGAAGGGCGCGCTCGAAGGCCTACAGGATGGCGAAGACGTAAAGAAGGCCAGCGAGCGTTAGCCTGCCTGGACGCGGGGCTTCATTGGTTGAGAGGGCATCTATGATTGTCGTAATGAATCGCATTACCGTCGCCGAAGGTCGGGCAGCGGAGTTCGAAAAGACCTTCGAACAGCGCGATCGCGCCGTCGACTCGATGCCCGGATTCATGGATTTGGAGGTGTTACGTCCATCCGAAGGCTCGACCTACGTCGTCATGAGCCGTTGGAAAACCCGCGAAGCCTTCGATGAATGGACCCGCTCCGCGGCTTTTCATGCCGCCCATAAGAAGCAATCACCCGATATCGCTGCAGCCAGACCGACGCTGGAGATCTACGAAATATTCACCCACTAGAAACTGGAACCACCCCCTATCTCATTCCAGAAAAAGCAGCTGGAGCACAGTTCGTTACCCGCCGTTTCCCGGCTATATCCTTAGTTGCTCTAGATTTAAACAATTAAAAATACCGATTGACAATGTTTGGCCCCTGTTGTACTCTGACTCTGGCGGTGGCAAGCCTTGTCACCCACCAGAGGATTTAGGCCTCTGATCTCATCTTGAGAAGGCGGTGAGGAAGCCGCCTCATTGACAGTCAAACCGATAATGGCACACCTCGTGTGAGCGGGGGTCGCAAAGCCAACGGGAGTCGGAACAGAAAGCTGATTCGACTCGGCCGGGTTGCCGAAGTAAGACGGCCGATAGTGCAAACCTCCGAAGTCGCACTTGCCTTCCGCTCTACCAATCGTTTTGACCTCGGTGGCGTTTGCAACCTGCGATAACGATCGCACCTTCCCCTCTACTAAATGCAGCGCCAATTCCCCCGGAGAGTAGGTAGGAACATGCACTGCATCCATACCAATTTGAAATCCCCAAGCCAGCAACAACTCAACAAAACGATGTCTACCAAACTTTCCAGGGCCCGAAAAGCCCGCATTCGTCTACGTCAGCGCAGGCGTTCCCTGGTCTCCAGGGTTGAGAGGAAATATTAAGCTATGTTCAAAAAAGGTTTTGGTAAAAAGAACCTTGTCGGCGTGGACATCGGCTCCAGCTCCGTCAAAGCCGTCGAACTTCAAGGGAAGGCCGGCAGCCTACAACTCGTCAGTCTCGGTTATGAGAACCTTCAGGCTGATTCGATAGTTGACGGGCAGATAATGGAATTGAACGATGTCTCGAACGTCATCGCCAACATCTTCCGCGAGCACCAGATCAAAACCGATCGCATTGCAGCGGGAGTGAGCGGGCATTCGGTGATCGTGAAAAACATCGTGGTCCCGCAGATGAATGCTGACGAGCTAGAGGAGTCGATCGAGTGGCACGCTGAAGAGCACATCCCCTTCGACATCGCCGACGTCAGCCTGGATTACCAGGTAACGGGATCGGGTCCGGATGCCCTACACGTACTGATGGCAGCCTGCAAGCGCGACAAGGTCGCGAACCTCAAGCAGGCGATTCAGCTCGCCGGGAAACAGCCGGCTGTAATCGACGTCGATGCTTTCGCCCTGCAGAACTGTTACGAGGTTAACTATCAGCCGGTGCCCGGCCAGATCGTTGCTTTACTGAATATCGGCGCTTCGACGATGAACATCAATATTCTCAACGGCGCCAAGTCGGTCTTCACCAGAGACGTTTCGGTAGGTGGAAGTCAGTACACGAGCTTGCTGCAGAAAGAGCTCGATCTGACGCTCGAAGAAGCTGAAGCAGTCAAACGTGGTATGCCGCCGCCGGAGGGCAAAGATGTGAACGGCATCGAGCCGATCCTTGAAACGGTGTCAGACATTCTTGCATTGGAGATCTCCAAGACAATGGATTTCTACCGTGCTACTGCCGAAGACGGCGATGGGGCGGTCAAGAAGATTCTTATTTCCGGTGGAGGGTCCAAGCTTAAGGGCTTGCCCGAGTACCTCGCGAACCGTTTCGAGATCCCGATCGAAGTCCTGGATCCGTTTCGTCAGATCAAGGTCGATGCGAGACGTTTCGATCCAGACTATATGCGCGAGGTTGTTCCTGAGATGGCTATCGCCGTCGGTCTCGCTTTGAGAGGAGTTGCCGTCTAATGATTAAGGTCAACCTATTAGACTCGGTTACCGACAGGGCAAAAGGCGTCGCCGCTGTCGAAGAGAAAGTCGCAAACCCGCGCATGCAGACGATGCTGCTCGCGTTCGTCGTCTTCGGCCTGCTGGCTGCGGGTATGCTGTATGACTATTACGGCTCAACCAGCGCCCGCGACGACCAGCAGAGTCAAAAGGCAGAACAAGAGCGCATTCAGGTACAGACTGTCGCCGTCAACAAAGAGCGCACCGATCTGGAAAAGAAGACGTCTGACATTCAGTCGCGAATCGATGCTATTCAGAAACTTCGCGCGTCGCAGCAGGGTCCGGGGACAGTTCTGCGGGAGATCAAAGCCCGCTTTGACAGTGTTCCAGGCCTGTACTTCAAGAGCGTAGAGCAAAAGGGCTCGGACCTGGTTATCAAGGGCGAATCACCCAACGAAGCCGCGGTCACCAACTTCGCCAAGAGCCTGGAGTATTCCTCCGGCCTGTTTGGAAACCTGAGCATCGAAACGCAGCGCGAGGAAGTCAAAGCAGATCCCACAGCCAAGGTTGCCGCTGCTGCGCCGGATGATCCCGACGCAGAAAAGCCCCAGGTTGTGAGCTTTGTTATCAAGTGCACCTATACCCCTGTCGCTCCTGCGGCACCAGCGGGCGCGCCCGGACAGTCGTCGCCCTCCACCCAGATAGCACAAAAATAAGGGAGCGGCTTTCCGAAAGGTCAGCCACCGAATCCCCCGCAGCAACCTCTGAGCGGGAAGGAAAGAAGTCGAGATGAAAATAGGAAACTTGCATGAAATGCCATGGTATCTCCGGCTGGCGGTATTCGGGGGAATCGCCCTCGTCGTCTACGGAGGCTTCTGGTACTTCATCACTAAAGGGATGCATGAAGAAGTTGATCTGCTCAAAGAGCAGGTGGCGACCTTGAAGCAGCAGAATGCGTCGGCACAGATCGATTCACAGCGCCTGGCCAATTTCAAGGCCCTGTATCTGAGCAAACAGCAGGAGTACGACGACCTCAAGGCGCTCTTGCCGGAGCAACGAGAGCTGACCAACGTCCTGCAGGGCGTTCAGGATCGTGCTCGCAGCACTCACCTCGTCCTACGGAGCTTCAGTCCAAAGGAAGACCTCAACATGGACTTCTACAGTGGAAAGAAAATCTCCGTTGGTGTAACCAGTTCGTTCTCCAGCTTGCGTGAGTTCTTCGAATTGATGGCGCGATACCAGCGAATTGTATCGGTCACCAATCTTGAGATCACTCAGATCGACAAGCAGAGCGGCGGCAAGACGATCGACGCGAAGTTCGACCTGACAGCCTACTATGTATCCGCCGAATCCCTTCAAAAGTCCGCGCCGGCGCCTGGTGCAGCTGCTCCCGCAAGCGCTCCTCCCCCTGCCGCCCCGGCACCCGGGACTCCGAACATTCAGCCAGTCACTTCGAAATAGACACGTAACAACCAATGCCGCAAGAGCTGCGGGAAATTCGAGAGACTAACCATGAAGACTTACGCAAAAATAACTCGGTACGGAATCGCCGGCCTCGCCTTGTGCGGAGTGATTTCCATCAGCGGAAGCCAATCGACGGCTACCGCCCAGGAAGAGAGCAAGCCGAAGGCAGCATCGACCCGACGCGGACCACGCGATCCCTTCGAAAGGTACAAGCCTCCGGTCCGTTTGAAAAAGACCGCTAAGAGTGCGGCGCCCATTCCTGTCCCCTCCATTCAGGAGCGCATCGAGAAGTACAAGGCCGAAAAGGTTGCGGCTATGAATGCGCAACGTCCGGCCCCCAAGCCCACCACAGCGCTGCTCTTGAGTGAGATGCAAGTGACCGGGATTTTTCGCACGCCGCGTGGCTATGCCGCAATGGTCGAAGCCACTCCCATCAAGCTCTCCTACGTAATTTATCCGGGTGAAACCTTCTTTGATGGCCAACTGGTGGCAATTGAAGAAGACCGCCTGGTCTTCCGTCACGAGACTCGCTGGTCCGATGGCCGTGTTGACAAGGCAGTTGAAAACAAACCTCTTCGTCAAGCCAACGCCGTTTCCGATTCTATGACGGTTTCCAGGGCCGCGACGGAAGGCGGCAACGGAGCAGCCGCCAGCGCTCTTCCGAGCGTTGAAGACAAAGCTCCAACCCCAGAAAAGCAATAACGTTTTCCGGTCTACGTGGCAATCGGGAGCCTGAGCCCGCCGCCGATCAAGACCTACCCTGCGCGCACGCTGATAGAAACTCAGGCTGATGGTTTGAGTTCTATTGGGTGCGCGCGATTTTGACAATCATGTAGGACATTCCGCTTTGTGCGGCGCGCGCTTCAATAACTCTTGTGGAAGGATTAACGAGCGTAGCGCGTGGCGGAAGGAGATCCGATTCCCGAAGGAGGGAAATATGTTTCGACACCTGCTCGGCATAACCAGACAAGGAGCGCTCGTTCTCCTGATGGTGTGCATCCTCTCTGGGTCCGCGTTGGCGGGCACAAAAAACGCGCCGATGGCCACCAACTTCAGCGCCTACACTTCCGGATCTTCGACTCTGATCACCATCTACGGTACGGCGCCGATGGCCTACTCGGTTTCGCGGCCAGACGCCCGGACGATCATGGTAAGCCTGCCAGGCGTCGATGCGTCGCGTCTGGCGGACTCGTATGTCGTAATCTCTCCGCTCGTCTCGGGCGTCATCGTCGAGCGCGAGTTGCGCGGCGCCGATAACATCTGGACGCGCATGAAGGTTGCACTTCGCGCGCCTGCGAGAGATCGATCCGAGCTTGCCAGGAACAATCTGGTGCTCGAGCTGACACCGCTCGTATCGACTGACGAGACTTCGTCCACGAAGAATTCAGCGGTCGCCGGCGACGAAGCCCCACAGCAGAATCCCCAGACCAAACCTACTCCGACTCCGAGGCCGAGTGTCAGCCTGGCCAGCGGTCAGGATCGCCAACAGTCTCAGGGCGAGCAGTATGGCAAGCCCGGATTTGTCGGTGAGCCGATCAATCTTAACGTTGTCAATGCGGACATCCGCGACATACTCAACTACATCACCGAGCAGTATGGTGTGAACTTCGTCATAGATAGCTCGGTTGGCGCAATTCCGGTGACCATCAATGTTACCGATGTACCCTGGAACGTCGCTCTCGATGCGATCTTAAAAGCGAACAGGCTCGGGGCCGACGCTAACGGGAATATTCTACGAGTCGCGACGGTCGAAGTTTTGGCCGGTGAGGCGGCTTCTCAGCAGAAGATCACCGAGGCGCGCCTTGATAATTCGCCCCTCATAACAGAGTTTATTCGACTCAATTATGCCCGCGCGTCAGGCACGCTTGCGCAGGCGGCGGGTTCGACCGGAGGCTTCGCGGGTGGTGCGACCAACCTGAGTTTCTCAGGCGGCGCCGGCGGCGATGCAACCGGTGGCGGTGGCGACCAGGGCCTGCTTCCGATTATTCAAAGAAGGCTGTCTCGACGCGGCGCCATCGAAGTCGACGGCCGCAGCAACACACTAATCGTCACAGATGTTCGGGAGAACATTGAAGCGATACGCCAACTGGTGGCGATCCTTGACCAGCCGGAACCGCAGGTTGAAATCGAGACCCGCATCGTTATCGCGACCCGCAACTTCAGCCGCGACCTGGGCGTTCAGCTATCTGCTGCCGTCGTCAATCTCGGCCGAGGCGGTGTTGGCTCGCTAAGCACTCTTCCCTCGGGAGGCACCGCTCCTGCGGCAGGGACAAGTCCCGTCCCGCGGAGTTTCGGGATCCCTGGAGGCCTTGCCGGCGCGGCCCAGCCGAACGGCACACTCGGAGCCACAGCGAACACCGTGATTGGTTTGACGACTGGTATCTTCGGTACGGCCCAGATCAGCGCGCTTATCACTGCCGGCGAAACCAAAGGTCAGGCCAAGACTGTGGCGACGCCTCGCGTAACAGCGCTAAACAATCGTCCGGCCCAGATCGAAAGCGGAACGCAGATTCCGGTTCAGACCACTGGCGCACTTGGAGTGGTGACAACCACCTTTGTCTCCGTTCCGCTGCGTCTCTCCATCACTCCGCAGATCACTGACGCTGGAACCGTGGTCCTGCGAGTAACACTCGAGAACAACACGGTCAACACCGGCATCGCGGTCGGTGGCGTACCGGGAATAAACACTCAGCGCATGCAGTCCGAAGTGCTGGTGCCGGATGGCGGAACTACTGTGATGGGTGGCGTCCTGCTTGATTCAGAAGGCGAAACGCAGCAGCGGACGCCCGGACTCGCCAGCATTCCGGTGCTTGGCAATCTCTTCAAGCGCAAGCTTGTGACGCGAGGCACCGATGAGATCCTCTTCTTCATCACGCCGCGCATCTATCGTCCCGACTATCAAGGCAAGCCGATTTCCGGCACTATCGCCAATGGAACAAGGACGACCACCATCATGCAACCGGTAACCCCGGGTAACCCGTCGACCAACACGCCGACGCCCACAAACCTCGAGCAGCAGCAGGCCGTACCGCAGACAAATCCAGGCGGACCGAGCCAGCCGATAACCTCTTCGCCAATCCAGAACCCGGCCGGAGCTCCGACAGGAAACTCCGCTCGTCCCACCTCACTCAGCACCCGTCCCTAAAGGAGGATCGTTGAAGATGTTCAAGGAAGCACTCGAAACGATAATCAGAAACACGGACGGCAGCATCGGAGCGCTTATTATGGGCACCGACGGCATCGCGGTCGAGAAGGTAATGGATGAAGAAGCTCGTGATGCCAACCTGGATATTGCAGCGGCCGAGTTTACCTCGCTCGTTCGCAACGCACAGCGGACGGGAAACGACACCGGACTTGGGAACCTGCGGGAACTAGTCGTTCATTTGGAGGAAGCAGTAGTCATAATGCGGCTCTTCTCAAAGGACTATTTCGCCGTACTGGCGCTGAAGTCGGACGGTAACTTCGGACGCGGACGATTCGAATTGCGCAAGGCTGAACTTCAGCTCGCCCGCGAATTCGCCGTCTAGCGTCTATCCAGGCTGGAAAGAATCCAGCGTCCAAAGTCAGAGCTCAACCTCTGACCTTGGACGCTGGACTTTTATGTTTCAGTTTTGCTCTGTTTACCCTGCGCCATCCGGAAGTTTCACGAACGGCATACCGCGCAGGATTATCTTCTGGCGCCGCGCGAGTCTGCGAGGATTCTTTTGCGGATTGAAGAGGTTTAGTGGACTTGGGATCATCGCCGAGAGAAAGGCCGCCTCGTTCGCGCTCAATGCCGCCGCAGGCTTGTGAAAGTAGGTTTGCGCCGCTGCCTCTGCTCCATAGATCCCGTCACCCCATTCGATCACGTTCAAATAAATCTCGAGAATTCGCGACTTTGAAAGATTTCGCTCCATGAAATAAGTGATGACGGCTTCGCGAATTTTGCGAATGATGGAGCGCTCGCTCGAGAGGTACAGATTCTTTGCCAGTTGCTGCGATATGGTCGAGCCACCGCGCCTGAAAGAAGAGAAGTCGGGCAGCCAGCTTGATTGATCGCTTCCGGCCTCTTTCTCCGCTTCTTTCTGTCCCTGGTCCCACGCGCGACGTATGGCCTCGTAGTCAAATCCATGATGTGTTACGAAGTTGGTGTCTTCGCCTGCGAGAACTGCTCGCTGAAGATGCGACGAGATTTTGTCGAGCGGGACCCACACCTGGATCCGTCGAGGCTCCTGTCCGCGGGCCCTGGCCTCGCGGGCCCGTGTTTCGATCATCGCAGTCGTCTCGGGATTATGGTCCTTAAGCCGCGCGACATCGGGAAACGTCAGATACTCGTAGAGGATCCATCCGAGCAGGATTCCGCTCAGGCCGTATACAGTAAACTTAACTACTCGCCAGAACATTTCGAATTCGAATACCAGGTATAGCGCGACAGCGGTCGGGTATGCGAGTGCCGAAGCGCAAAAACGGATCGCTCCCGCCAATCACACGCCATCTGCCGCCCGTTCAACCAGGCCAGCCGTAATCCATTCAAGGCGCCGGTCAATATTGTATCAGGCTGCCCTCGCGTTTAGCGCGACGCACCGCCCGTCCGAACACCCACAATGAGAGAGGCAGGAGCACCGCGAGGAAGACCAGCAG
>JAVHWA010000006.1:0-94856 GCA_032160165.1 Acidobacteriota bacterium | reverse complement strand
GATCTCCCTTGTCGCCCTGGCCCGAGGGCACCTTGGTCTTCGCCTTGTGCTTCACATCCTGGCGCAGTGAACGATCGACTTCGTCAATCTCTTTGAATTGCCCCTTGTCATCACGTCTGACGTAGCGTTTGTCGTTCCCCGTATCAATCAGTTCCCGCTTCTTCGCTGTCCCTGTAGTTCCTGCCATTGATTTATCCTCCTGGTTCGTCTCCTGTCGGCGTTCGCCTTTCTGACACTCTGTACTCTGCGTTGGAAGGCAAACGTTCGTTTACAACTCACATTTCCTGTCGCACACAGATCAGTAGCCCTGGTTTGCAATACCGATGCCGCAGGGAAAATAGAAAACCAATCCACCAATCCTCACGAAACAACACCAAAACTTCTTCGTTAGATTTCGTGAAGTTTCGTGGGGGGTCCTACCGTCGTAGGCAGAGGAACCGACAAGCTCGCGAACGCGCGCTATTGAAAAGGCCAACGCCCTTCGCTATCCGATGTGCTGGTAGTATTCTTCAGAGCTAAGCACCGACTCGAGGGCCTTGGAGCGCTGCGCTCTACATACGAGACTTTCGCCCTTTCACTATTCGGCTCGCGGCTAATTGGCATGACGCTTCGAAAGATTCTCGCCTGGGGAGTTCACTTATACACGGCGCTCGGTTTGGTCGCCGCGGCGTGCATCGTTGTGCTGATCTTTCGAGGCGGAGATGATGCCTTTCGCGCGGCCCTCGGGCTGATGATAGTGGCGACAATTATCGACTCAACCGATGGCTGGCTGGCGCGGCGGGCCAATGTTAAAAAGCATGCTCCGACATTCGACGGCCGGAAGCTTGACGACCTGATAGACTTTCAGAACTACACTTCCCTTCCGCTGCTTCTGATTTGGCGCGCTGAAATATTGCCCGGGGATCAAGCGTGGTGGTTACTGTTGCCGCTGCTCGCCAGCGCTTATGGCTTTTCGCAGAGCAATGCGAAGACCGATGACGGTTTCTTTCTTGGCTTTCCTTCGTATTGGAACATCGTTTCCTTCTATCTTTATCTGCTGCGCCCTGCGGTTGCGGTTTGCTTGCCTCTCATAATCGCGCTTTCGCTGCTGACATTCATTCCCTGGCGCTACCTGTATCCTTCGCAGCGCGGTCGGTTCAATCGGCTGACAACTGTGTTAGCTGTGATGTGGACCGTGTTGCTTTTGATGGGGCTGGCGCGCTGGTCGGCTGATTCGAGAAGTCTGCTCCTGATCTCCCTGGCCTTTCCCATCTATTACATGGTGATGTCGTGGGCGTTGACTTTGCGGCGAGCTCGATCGCATGGGCGCGATGGTTAGGGCGGGAGCTTGTCAATGGCGATAGCTATGTTGTACTTTTCACGCGCCATAGCCTAAAAACATTTGATCATTGAGTCATTGGGCCATTGCTTCATTGCTTCATTGAGTCATTGAGCCATTGAGCCATTGGGTCATTGGTTCATGATTGCTCGCGTTGCTTTTATCGAATGATTAGGGAGATGTGTTGATTAGGCATTGATTCCCTGGCGCCAATGTTCAAATGAGTCAATGACTCAATGAACTAATGAATCAATGACCCAATGGCTCAATGGCCCAATGACTCGATGATTCGGAGATCCCAATGAAACGCTGTCCGACATGCGGCCTTACCCTGGACGACTCGCAAACATTCTGCACCAATGACGGGACTCCGCTTGTGGCAGAGGAATCTGCATACGACCCGCAAGCGACGCTGGTCGTTCCTCCGGGCGCCGTACCTACCTCAGCGGCGCAGGCCACGCAAGGCCAGCGAACCGGTTGGCAGCAGCCTGCGCGTCCGACTGCCCAGGCCGGCTATCCACCTCCGCTCAGTTACGAGCAGCAGGCGGGTCCGCGCCCAGGGAAATTCGGGCCAGGGCTTATCGGCGGCGCAGTCGCTGGAATTCTCTCGCTGTTTGCAGACTTTCTGCCGCCGAGCCCTTTCATCATAATGAGCTTCTTCTGCATCCTGTGGGCAATCATCGGCGGTGCAGTCGCGGCCAGAATATACGTCAAGCGGTCGACCGCTCCTGTCAGACAGGGCGAAGGCGCCGTGGTTGGTCTGATCGCAGGGGCTATCGGAGGCGTGATCTATCTTCTGCTTGATACGACGGTCGCGTATGCACTGCATGGCGAATACATCGAAATGGTTTCTCGAATGCAGGGTGAGAACCTGAGCGCGGGCGCATTCTTCGCAATGACCGGAATAGTAGGAGCGATCGTCATCTTCGGCTGTTCGGTCGTTGGAGGAATCATCGGCGTTGCCATGTTTGAAAAGCGGAAGCCGTACCACATCAGCGCTCCGCCCCCACCGCCTCCAGGCTATGGACCGCCTCCGCCGGGATATAGATAGTTTTGAGTTTTGAGTTTTGAGTTTTGAGTTCTGAGCGTTCAATCCAATTGGTCGATTTGCAGTCCGACCGGTTCAGCTCCTGCGCCCTTGATCCCGTCGAGCACCTTCACCACCTCTCCGTATGGTATCGATTTGGGCGCCTTGATAAAGACGGTCTTCTGAATTCGCATGTCGTCCGGCAGATCGCTTCTGTACACCATGTCCTCTCGGTAGGTCCGCTCCTTCAATCTCTCTTCAAAAACCCTGGCGAGTGCGGCACTCAGTTTTCCCGAGTCGCCCACGGAACCCATACCGCGAGCATTATTCAGCTCGAGCGTCCGGTCCTGCTTAATCGCCACCACAAGGGTCAGGTGGCTTGCCAGCGGCGGCGGCCCTTCGGGTTTTTCGAGCGGCTCGGGCACTTGTGTCATGAAGCGACTTGGCTTTAGAGGGGTCACAACCATGAAGATGATCAGGAGGACGAGCAGGACATCGATCAATGGCGTGACGTTGATATAGGGAATGGCGTGCGCCGTTCGTTTCGACGTATTCATAAGTGGGCCTCCACCACTTTAGACACGACGCGGGAGAAAATGTTCCCGAGGCATTGATGCGCCTCATCGTCAAACTCCATTTCATGAGTCTGCCGGAGAAGCGTTACGCTGTGAGCGATCATGGGAAGACACTTTATCGAAGCGCTGAAAGCGCGGCAGAAGTTAGCCAGGGGCAAGCGCGGCGCGAAGCGACGCGTGCGGCCCGCGACAGCCTCTCATTCACACCTGGCTTTAGCCAGGTGGGTACTCCCCATTCACATCGAGAACCGTTTTAACGGTTTCCTTCGTTGCGCCACTGCAACCCGAACAGCTTCACGAACTGCTCATACTCCTGTGCGAACGTCCGCTTCCGATGGTGTTCTTCTTGGCGCGAGATATAGTTCGCTACCCTTTCGACATCCGAGTGAGAGACCGAGAACGCACCATAGCCTCGACCCCAAGCGAACCGTCCCTTAACTAGCTTGTTCTCATTGATCCAATGTGATGAACTGCCTTTGAAGAGCTTGACCCCTTCCTCTATACACAAATTCGTCGGCAGATCTATCAATGCGTGGGTGTGATCTGAATTGAACTAGTTGATCTTCATGTAGATTCCTTTTTCGGCGGAGTAGTTTGTCAAATAGCGTGAAGCTTTTGCCGCCGCGCGCTTGTCGAGCATGCGTTCTCGTCGCAGGGTTTCCCAGATCATGTGTAACCAGCATCGTGAATACGAGTGAGTAGACATCGCGAGACCCATCCTCTCTTTGTCCGAGCCGTGGAAACCGTTAAAACGGTTCGTAGATTGGGTGGTTGCGTTGTCACCTGGCTGAAGCCAGGTGTGAATGAGAAATTATCTTGTTGTCTCCGTGGGTGCGGAGTTAAGGGTGGGAGCGGGATTCTATCATCTGTCGCCCTTCCAGGGCTCTCAACTTTTATTAGACCGAACCAGGGGCTGCGCGCGTCGCTTCGCTCCCCGCTGGCCCCTGGCAACCTTATGCCGTCCTTCGGGACTGCAAGCTTATAACAGCGGAAAGAACTGCCCCTCGATTTTCTGACCCGAGCGCAAGGGAGGCACTCCCTCAAGCAATGGCTCATCGGATGCCGAGACGACACCATCGCGGAATACATTGATCACCGTCGCGCGGCGCTGACGATCGGTCCGATTCTCGTACGACCCATGGACCATCAGCGGATGATGAAACGAGGCCTCGCCTCGCTTCAGCTCGATCGCGACAGGCTTGAACTCCCTTTTCTGCTCCTGCGAAAGCACCGTTTGGATCGCATCCATATCATCCGCCAGACCCGTTACGGGAAGCAGGTCCCAGCGATGGCTCCCCGGAATGTAATGAAGACAGCCGTTGTCACGCGTCGAGTCGTCCAATCCAATCCAACATGAGAGATGCGCCATCGGCTGGGTCCGCGTCCAGTAGGAATAGTCCTGATGCCACGCTACCACGCCCCCGTGTTGCGCTGGTTTGCAGAAGAGTTGATCGTGCCAAAAGCGCACGGCGCCGCCCAGCAGTTGCGAGGCCGCAACTGTGAAAGCCGGATTCCACAAGACGTCGTGAAACCCCTTCGCGATCCGCCACGCTCCCAGCGCATGAAAGAGGATCTTCGTCGGATCGGTTGATTTGTTCGAGTGATATTCGTAAAAAAGCGAATTAGCAGGATGGTCAGAATCCGTAAGCGCGGCCAGTTCGTCAATCAGAGTGTCGACCTGCTCATCATTCAACATTCGAATGCCGGCAAGGTATCCGTTCTCTCGATAAAACTCGACCTGACTTTCCGTCAAACGAAAAGGTTCGCAATCGGCCGGTGTCGACGGCCGCGCGAACAGTTTTGTAATCGGATAATGATATCGGGACAGGTCCGTAATCATCGGCGGCGCTTCGGAAATGAATTGGGGGTGGCTATCGGCGCGTGCTCACCCCGCGGAACTATCCACAGTTCGATCTGCCTTAGCTTGCGATGGCCTCCATTCATCAAGCGGATCCGAGAAGAGCCAACGTTATATCTGATGACGAGATCTCCCTTGACTGCTTTCAGCATTCGCGCACTCGTCTTAGGTGGATCGGATCGTCGCACGCGTGAATACTGCGGATAGGCAATGATGTAGGCCAGTGTAGTCGGATATTTCTTTAGCACGTCTGCGAAAGCTTCGAGGGAGCTGACAGAATAGTCGTCTCCCTCGTCATAGTCTTGAAGCAAGGGGTAATAGTACTCATCGAACTTCCACGCAGAGTCGGTATCAATCAACTGGTTCGAGTTAGCGCTGGCCCTTGGCGTCGGCGTCGCACCAGGTGGGACGATCCAGAGCTCCTGGATCAGAGCATCTGCCACTCCCCCGTCCACCGTCACCACGCGGCCAGAGTCGATCCCTCGAAGGTTGACCATGTAATATTTCATTCGGCCAGCCAGTCTACTGTTCAGACCGAAAAGATCGCGGCGCGATCGATAGATAATGATAAATCCTCGTGTGGTCGGTTCCTGCTGGAGTTGAATCGCGAAATAATCCAACCGGGCCTTGATCTCCGTCAGATAGATATCCCCAAACTCATCAAACTTCCGCGCACCCTGCGCTGGTCCTTGCGCGGTGCCAACGAACGGGAGGGCGACGACGATAAGCGATATGAGGGTCATTCTGGTTGCGAATCGGTTCATCGGTTGTACCTTTCGGGTAGGGAGATCCACTACGAAGTATGTGGGCCGCGTGATGATGAGGTCAGTACCGTACGCGGTAGCGTCGCGTAAACCATGCGGATCGCGAGCCCAAGTAATATCGCGATGCCGCCGCGTGTTCTGTCTCGTACGCGAACCTCCCGTCCTTCCCATCATTACTTCTCACTTAGCCCCTTGATAACGACACGCGCCACTGTGGGGATGATCTCGCGCTCGTTGGAATGATCCGTAGTGAACGTGACAAGCGCAAAGTGTTTGCCGTTTGGCAGCTCGATGTAAGCCGCGTCATGGCGCGTAGAGCTTGTCCATCCCGCTTTTGACCACAGACGCGCCCCGGCAGGCAATGCCATGGCGGTGAAACCATGCGCCTGGTCATCCGTATCCGAGCTCTTGCCTGAGAAGTCGCGCTTCATCAGCTCCATCATCGACGCGCTTCGTTGTTGAGTCACGGCGCGTCCGGTCGCGATCTCTGCCAGCAGGCGGGCGACGGCCGCGGTTGTAAGCTTGTTTCGGTTCTCGCCTTTCGAACCGCGGAAGAATTGTTCTCGACCGTAGGGAGATTCACAGAAGGTCTTTTGGTTGGTGTTAATCCCCGCATAGCCCATGCTGGCGAAATAACGATTGACGGCGTTTCTCTTCTCCGCCCACTTCTTAAGCTCAGGACCTTTGATCTCAGGTCCGCTGGTAGTGCCGGTAATAACGTCGAGCACATATCCGGTGGCGTCGTTGGACGACTCGACGATCATGTCTTTAAGCGCGCGTTTTAGCTCGTCAGTCTCCTTTAACTTTCCAGATTCGAGCAGATGATGCGCCATCGCCAGATAAAACATCTTGACTACACTGGCGGGGTAGATCGGCTCCTGCCCGCGAAAGCTGGCTTCCAACGGATGCTGTGGGTCTGTCAGGTCTATCAGTGTGATCGCGAGATTGCTCTCCTGAAGGTTCTTGTCTTTGAAGTCTTTGAGCGCCGTCCGTGCGGCTGCGTCGACAAGTTTCTGTAGCGCGGGATCAGGAGCGGGAATGAGACCCGGGCTCTGGGCTGAAGCGTTTGCGGCAAACACAAACAATAACGAGATGACGAGGACTATGTGGTGCGGTTTGAACGCCATGGCGTCGTGATCCTTTCAGCTTGTCGAGCGCGGTCACTATCAAATTAGCTGGCACCTGACCTCTCAGGTTGGGAAGGGGGCAAGGCGTTTTTCAGCCGCGCCCCCGCAAGGCCCCCGGTGTGTCAGCAGAATGGAAAAGGTCGAGTAAGATGCTAGTGAGTCTCCAGCGGGGGCGCGGCTGAAAAACGCCTTGCCCCCTTCCCAACCTGAGAGCTTTCCATGGCAGCGCACTCCACATCTTTGTTGTAACCCCAGGGCTTTTCCATTATAAGGCATCGTATGGAACAACCGACACGCGAAGGCCTCGTTCGCGGCATACGAAAATGGGACCTGGTCGCCGTAGTTATCAACGGCATCATCGGCGCCGGCATCTTTGGCCTTCCCTCAGAGATCTACGGCAAAATCGGCAGCTACAGTCTGATTGCCTTCGTCGTCTGCGCGATCGTCGTCAGTCTGATCATTCTTTGCTTTGCAGAAGTGGCCAGCCGATTCGATAAGACAGGCGGACCTTATCTATACGCGCGCGAGGCATTTGGTTCCATCGTCGGCTTCGAGGTGGGCTGGCTTCAATGGCTGGCGCGCATCACTGCCTTTGCCGCCAACATCAATCTGCTGGTGACGTCCTTAGGTTTTTTCTGGCCAACCGTAGTCAACGAGCCCTGGCGCTCACTAATCATCATCGGACTGACCGGCACACTTGCTACCATCAACATAGTCGGTGTGCGGCGTGCGACGGTCTTCGGAAACTTCTTCACCGTCGGCAAGCTGGTACCGCTCATTTTCTTCGTGGTGGCGGGACTGTTTTTCGTCAACTTCAATAGCTTCTCCTTCGCAGCTCCGCCCGGCGCGCCCCCATTGGGCTACGCAACGTTTTCCATGTCAGTGCTACTGCTGATTTATGCGTTCACCGGATTCGAGATGGCGGTAATACCGGCGGGCGAAGTTCAGAACCCGCAGCGGAACATTCCCATTGCCTTGCTGACCGCCATCGGCGTAGTGGCCGCGCTTTATATACTGATTCAGTTTGTATGCATCGGAACGTTGCCCGGGCTCGAAGCTTCAAAGACGCCGCTGGCCGACGCGAGCAGAAACTTTCTGGGGGCCGCGGGAGCTTCCATCATTATCGCAGGGGCAGTCATTTCGATCACCGGAAACCTGAGCCTGCTTATCCTCGCAGGCTCTCGTATTCCGTTTGCCATGGCAGAGCAAAGGCAGCTTCCGAGTATCCTGGCGACGACCCATAAACGTTTCTTCACCCCTCATTTCGCAATCGTGCTCACCAGCGCGCTGATGCTTGCTCTTGCGCTCTCAGCCCCATTTATTTATTCGCTCGCAATCAGCGCGATTGCCAGGCTGTTGACTTACGCGGCAACCTGCGCCGCGCTGCCGAAGTTTCGGCTCTCCGCCAATGCTCCACCGGCCAGATTCAAAGCTCCGGCGGGAGGGTTCGCGGCCATCGCCGCGCTCTTCCTCTCGGCATGGCTGCTCTCAAATAGCACATTACCGCAGGCACGCGATGCGGGAATCGCCGCGGCCGTTGGGCTGTTGGTATATTTCGCTTACAGGTTTTGTAGGCAAGGTGGAGTCGAGGACTCAAGGTAGTGCGGCCAAAGTTGAAGCATTATAGCCTGGCTGCGACCCTCCAACACTCTCAGGTAAGGAAGGAAGCGACGGACACACAGGACTCAGTCGCGTAGTGTATGATTGAGCCTTCCAATTTGTCGTATGCAACCTCTATTTGCTCCCCTTGAAATCAGTGAACACACTAACGGAAAACTTGCGCGCGGTAGTTGGAGGCAGCGCGGTATTGACCGAGCCAGACGAGCTGCTCGTCTATGAGTGCGATGGACTGCCGCAGCACAAATACCGTCCGCGAGCCGTCGTCTTTCCCAGTTCGACCGAGGAAGTCGCAGACATCCTTCGCGTACTCGCTCGCGCCGAAATTCCTTTCGCACCGCGAGGAGCGGGCACAGGACTGTCGGGCGGGGCATTGGCAGTAAACAGCGGGGTGGTGATCGAGCTCGCGCGAATGCGCCGTCTTCTCGGGATCGATGTTGAGAATCGTCTTGCACGCGTCCAAACAGGGATGGTAAACGCGCAGCTTTCGCGCGCTGCTGCGCCCTTCGGGCTGCATTACGTTCCAGACCCATCAAGTCAGGCCTCGTGCACCATCGGAGGCAACCTGGCGGAGAACGCCGGCGGAATTCATTGTTTGAAGTACGGCACAACCGTAGATCACGTGTTGGCGGCACGGGTCGTACTAAGCGGCGGCGAGGTGGTCGACCTGGATTTGCGCAACCCCGGCTATGATCTGCTGGGCGTCTTTGTCGGTTCTGAGGGAACATTCGGTATTGCCACCGAAGCGACCGTGAGATTGGCGCCCATCCCGCCCGCAGTTCGAACGCTCCTGGCGATCTTCGATGACGTCAACGACGCCAGCCGCGCGGTCTCAGCAATCATCGCAGCAGGGCTGATGCCGGCCGCACTGGAGATGATGGACGGAGCGATCATTCGCGCGGTCGAGGCGAGCGTCTTCGCCGCCGGTCTGCCGCTTGATGCCGAAGCTGCCCTTCTGATCGAGTTGGACGGACTGGAAGCCGGACTTGAAGAAAACGTCGCGCATGCCGAGAAGATCTGCCTCGATAACCGGGCCCGACATGTCCGCTGCGCAAGGGACGAGCCCGAGCGCAAGAAACTATGGGCCGCTCGCAAAGGCGCATTCGGCGCGATGGGCAGAATTTCTCCCGACACCATGTTGCAGGATGCGGTGGTGCCGAGGTCGCGACTTCCGGAGGTGCTTGCCGCAACATATCAGATCGGCGCGAAGTATGGACTCCGGGTGGCAAACGTATTTCATGCAGGCGACGGCAATCTCCATCCCTTCCTTTGTTTCGACGCTCGCCATCCGGAAGAGGTAGTTCGAGTCAAAGAGGCAGGGCGCGAGCTGATGGAGACCTGTGTCCGCGCGGGCGGGTCGATTACTGGAGAGCACGGCGTGGGAATCGATAAGAGCGCGTTTCTACCGCTCATCTTTTCCGACAATGATATGGACACGATGTTGCGAGTGCGCGCCGCGTTCGATCCAAGTGGATTGTGCAATCCCGGGAAGATAATTCCAACATCACGGAGTTGTGGCGAAGCGCGCGCGGGAAGGCGCGCCTCAACTGAAGCATCGCTTGCGGCACAGCCATCGCCGGGTACGCAGGTATCGCTGGGAGCGCAGGCATCATTGCCCGCGAGCGTGCGAAAGCATGCTGAGGTTGCTCTTGATACAACTTCGAATCTGCTCGACTTCGACCGTGCGCATAGACTGCTAGGAACAATCGTCTCGAATGAAAACGTCAAACAGATCGACAACTCGATTGAGGTCGCTCCGGCAACGATGGATGAGGCGAGCGCAGTCCTGCGCTTGATCTCTGATAACGGATGGAAGGCCGTTCCTTCCGGCGCCGCAACCTGGCTGAGCGTAGGCAATCGATTCCGCCGACCGGCTGTAATCATCAGCACACGGCGCATGCAACGGATAGTTGAGCACGAGCCTGCCGATTTGATCGCTACCGCGGAGGCCGGTGTTACTCTATCCGTGCTGAATGCAGAACTCGGCCGCCAGGGCCAGTGGCTGCCGCTCGATCCTCCCGACGATGGACGCGCGACAATTGGCGGTGTGGTCGCAACCGGGATGAGCGGCGCGCAGTGCTACGGTTACGGTTGGACTCGCGGTTCAGTGATCGGCATGAAGATGCTTCTGGCCGATGGAAGTCTGGTGAAGGCGGGCGGGCGTGTGGTCAAGAACGTCGCCGGTTATGATCTTTGCAAATTGTTCACAGGCAGCTATGGCACACTCGGTTTGATCCTGGAATTGACCTTCAAGCTTCGCCCCAGGCCGTCGCACACCGCCACGGTGGCCGCGTCTGGACCATTAGATTCTTTGTGGCGCGGAGCGAAGTCGGTGCTCGATGCTCGCCTGCTGCCGGTGGCCGTCGAAATGCTTTCGCACGGCGCGGCCAGAAGTATCGGCGTTTCTGATGCGGATACCGTACCGTCTCTTTTGATTCGCTATGCCGGGACCCGTGAGACCGTCGCTTTCCAGACAGACGCGACTATAAAGCTGCTTCGAGAGGTCGATGCGATCGCGACAAGCTCTACATCCGACGACGAGAATCATTGGAGCTCCCTTGCCGCGCTTCCCCTGGCGCGGGAGAATCGACTGGTTTGGCGCGCGGTGATGAGGCCCTCAGAACTCCTGGGGTTTCTCCATCAAGCGATGAATTCCTTCGACTCGAGTTGGCACGCAGGCATAGGCGATGGAAGAGTGCGCATGCTGAGTTCTACAATCGAGAATGTGACTACGTGCATTACGTCACTCGAAGGCTTACGAGCGCAGGTCCGCTCAACAGGTGGATCGCTGGCGATCGAGCAAGCGCCCGCTGAAATTGCCGACGCGATCGATGCGTGGGGCGAGATAGGGCCATCGGCATCGCTCATGCATCGAGTCAAACACCAGCTCGATCCAAACGACGTGTTCAGTCCGGGGAGGTGAGGAATGTCCAAGGTCCAAAGTCCAATGTCCAAGGTCGTTCAATGTTCAATGTTCAATGTTCGGTACCGAAGTGCGACGTCTGATGTAAACGCGCCCGGGTTCCTAGAGGGACTTTGGACGTCGGACCTTGAACCTTGGACAGCCTACCAGAGGTTCCTGGTCTGATGCCGAAACGAATCGCACTCGCCGTCACACTAATACTTCTCCTGGGCCCGCTTTGCCTTTCGGTTCCCCAACCGGGAGCGACTCGCCCGGCTGCACCCGGTTGGCGCGAGCCTGTTCGTGCTCGCCATGCGATGGTCGCCTCAACCAGCCGGCTCGCTTCGCAGATTGGTATCGATGTAATGAAACGTGGCGGAAACGCGGTGGACGCCGCGGTAGCTGTCGCATTCGCATTGGCCGTGGTCTATCCGGAAGCAGGCAACCTCGGCGGCGGTGGGTTTATGCTCGCGCGTTTTCGAGATGGTAAAACGATCGCCATCGACTACCGCGAGGTGGCGCCGCTTGCCGCAAGCAGAAATATGTATCTTGATGCTCGCGGAGAGCTCATCAAGGGCGAAGGTTCATCGACCGTCGGGTATCGCGCGTCGGGTGTGCCCGGAACCGTGGCGGGTTTGGACCTGGCGCTGAGAAAGTACGGCTCGGGCAAATTGAGCTGGGCGCAATTGATCGAACCGGCACGACGCCTCGCCTCGCAGGGTTTTGAGTTGAGCTATCGAATTGCCGGGACCTTGGAAGACCACAAGCGAAAGCTGGGCTCCTACGAAGATAGCCGCAAGATCTTTCTTAACGATGGCAATGCTCGAGTCGAGGGCGAGTTACTGAGGCAATCCGATTTGGCGGCGACTCTCGCCCGCCTGCAACACCGTGGGGCGCGCGAATTCTACACGGGCATCACGGCGCGTCGGATCGCGGACGAGATGCGAGAGCACAACGGGCTTATCACCCTTGAAGATCTGCGGCGCTACACGCCGAAAGAGCGCGTGCCCTTGAGTTCGACGTATCGCGGCCATGAAATCATTTCAATGCCGCCGCCTTCCTCGGGCGGCGCTGTCCTAATGGAGATGCTCAACATACTCGAGGGATACGATTTGAGCTCGATGAACCCTGCTTCGTCCGAGAAGTATCATCTGGTGGTCGAGGCGATGCGCCGCGCTTATGCTGATCGCGCGGAGTACATGGGCGATCCCGACTTTGTCACCGTCCCGACAGCGGGAATGATCAACAAGGGTTACGCAACCCGACGCAGAAGCACAATCGATCCGCAACGCGCATCGACCAGCGCAGAGGTTCGCGGCGGGCATCCCGACGAAGAGAACGGTTCAGGCGAGACTACACACTTCTCAGTGGTTGATCCGGACGGCAACGTGGTGGCAAACACTTATACCCTGAACGATCTATACGGCTCAGGCGTCACCATCAAAGGGACAGGCGTACTTCTCAACGACGAGATGGACGATTTCACGTCAAAGCCGGGGACCCCAAATCTCTGGGGAGTAATCCAGAGCGAACGCAACGCAATCGCACCGGGCAAGAGACCTCTTTCGTCGATGACGCCCACGATAGGTTTAGGCGAAGACGGTGCCATTTGGTTTGCGGTGGGCGCCCGCGGCGGCGCCAGAATCATCAATGCCGTGCTGCAGATTATCATCAACATCATCGATCACGGGATGAACATCCAGCAGGCGATCGACGCGCCGAGGGTCCATCATCAGTGGTTCCCTGACCTGCTCCGCTACGAACCGTTCGGCCTTTCAGGGGACACGATGCGCGCGCTGGCGGCGCGGGGGCACAAGCTGGAAGAGGCTACCAATCCGCGAAACCTTGCGAGCGCGGAAGGGATCATGATCGAGCCGCGCACCGGCATGCGACTGGGCGCGAGCGACCCGCGCAACGACGGCGTGCCGGTGGGATATTAGGAGTTTTGAGTTTTGAGTTTTGAGTTTTGAGTTTTGAGTTTTGAGTTTTGAGTTAAACCCTTGACGTCGAACGAACCTTGGACTTTCGACCTTGAAAATGACCCCCTCATTACTATCCGAAGTGCTCGTATCAGAGGAAGACAAACTCCTCGCGTGCGTGCATTGCGGACTGTGCCTCGAGGCCTGTCCGACCTATATCCACACGGGCGATGAGAACGACAGCCCGCGTGGGCGGATCTACCTGATCCGCGCCGTCGAAGAGGGGCGCCTCGAACCAGAGTCGAACGCCTTCAGAGCCCATATCAATCGTTGCCTGGGCTGTCGCGCCTGCGAACGCGCGTGCCCCGCAGGTGTAGAGTATGGTCAGCTTCTTGAAGCGGCACGTTGGGAGTTGTGGCAAACGCCCGCACAGCGAAAAGGTTGGACCTCGCGACTCCTTCGCACGGCGCTTAGACACGTTTGGCTCCATCCACTGCGTCTTCGCATCGCGTTCGCTATTGTTCGTTTGGTCCGAGATACGCGTCTCCCCAGACTGATGATCAAGGCGCGTCTGGCGCGGCTCTTCTCTTCCCGATTCGAGTTCGCTCTGGCTCTTCTGGATAGCTCGCTCTCGCAGGGCACTCCCTCCCGTGCAAAGGGTGCCAGCCAGACTCCGGCTTCGCCGAAGACGTTTGCGCTTCTTTTCAAAGGCTGCGTAACCGAGGGTCTCTTTGCGCGCGTGAATCGGGCCACAGCGCACGTGCTCAGTGTCAATGAGTGCGCGGCCAGTGCTCCGGAGAATCAGGTCTGTTGTGGCGCGCTCCACGCACACGCCGGCGATCTTGAGGGAGCTCGCACGCTGGCGCGTAGGAATATTGACGCCTTCGAAAACAGTCCTTCGGCAAACATAGTCACCAATGCAGGTGGTTGTGGCGCAATGCTGATGTCCTACGCGCATCTACTGGAAGCGGACGGAAACTACGCCGCGCGGGCCCGTGCTTTCAGCGATCGCGTGCGCGATATTAGTCAGCATCTTGCGGAGACCGGCGCACGCGAGGGAGCGAGAATCGAGGACCGCGTCACCACATACGACGCGTCATGTCATCTTCTTTATGGCCAGAAGGCCGCTGAGTCGCCGCTCAAGATGTTGAGCGCGATTCCCGGATTGCAGTTGGTGCCGTTGGTTGACAGCGAAGTCTGTTGTGGCGGCGCCGGCGTCTATAATCTGCTCGAGCCGGAGCTGTCAGGTCGGGTGCTCGATGAAAAACTTCGGCATGTGAGAGAGTCGGGCGCTCAGATTCTGGCGACCGGCAATCCGGGATGTCACATGCAGATGGGGGCTGGCGCCCGGCTTCGCGGAATGACAACTTTGCGCGTCTGCCACCCGGTGGAGCTGCTGGACGAGTCGTATGCGCGAGCGGGACTCTATGACGAGTGACGGGTTTCGGTTGAACGGTTTCGGGTTTCGAGTTTCGGGTTTCGAGTTTCGAGTTTCGAGTTTCGAGTTTCGAGTGCCGGATGCCAGGTCGTGGGATTCAGGTTTCCGGTTAAGGCTTATAAATATTTGAGGCGTGCCAATACAAATTCAAACGCGACAATTCCCCCCGGCACTGACACCCGAAACTCGAAACTCGAAACCCGAAACCCGCGACCCGACACCTAATCTTATGCCGCGTTCCATTCTTCATGCCTTACTCATTCTTGCGCTTTTCGCTTCCATGGCTGTCGCGCAGTCCGGCGACGTCGACCAGAAGCGACTCGATGAAGTGCGGTCTCACTACGCCGCCGCGCAATCGTTTGAAAAGGCCAATGACTGGGTCTCAGCCGAACGCGAATGGGAACTCGTGATCAAGCTGGCCCCGAACAATGCACGCGCGTGGGTAAACTTCGGAGTCGCGCTCAATCGCCAGAATAAGAGCCGGGATGCTTTAGGCGCATGGACCAAAGCCATTGAGCTCGATCCAAAGCTCGCTGGTGCACATTTCAACATAGGCCTGGCGCGAGTCAGAGCCAATGAGTTTGCTGAAGCCATCATCCCGCTGCGGCGCGCGCTTATACTTGAGCAGAATAACGACGGGGCACGCCGAGCCCTCGTGCTCGCTCTGATCGGATTGGAGCGATTCCAGGAGGCGAGCCGCGAGCTTGCTCAGCTTCTGGTCCGCGTTCCGCGCGATGAAAAATTGCTTGAACTCGCGGCGCAGACTTTCATGCAACAGGACAGGTACTCGGAAGCGGCGATAGTCCTCAAACGACGTCTGGATTTAGGCGACGAGACAAGTCAACTGTGGGCGCAGTATGGCGACGCCCTCGATGGTGTTTCGCGCACACCCGAAGCGCTGGAAGCATACAAAAGGGCCGTCGAGCTGGCACCCGATTCGACGGTCACGCGTTATGGGCTGGGCTTTCTCTATTGGAAGCAAAATCGCTACGACGAAGCCGAACGAGAACTGACGGAGGTCTTGCGGCGCGATCCTAAAGAGGCGCGAGCGGCTTTTACGCTTGGCGATCTTTATCTGACCAGGGGCGAAGCCAAACGTGCGTTGCCGTTTCTGGAGCTGGCGGCGCGCGATTACCCGACTGAGTTCGACACCAGGTTCGCATTGGGCCGGGCGCTGGCGCAGACCGGGTCACTGGAGCGCGGGGTCGCCGAGCTTCGTATGGCGGTCCAGTTGCAGGACGCAATTGCCGACGGCCATTTTCAGCTGGGGCGCGCGTTGATTCAGGCCGGGCTGGGCGAAGAGGGTAAACGCGAGCTGGAGCGTGCGCGAGATCTAAAGAACGCAAAGCGAGTTAGCGAGAGGTTGCCGGAGGTGAAGCCGTAGACCAGATCGCAAGAGGACTGACTTGGAGCTCCCATCTCGGCTTTCATTCTCACCCGGCTTCATCCGGGTGGCCACAACCCCACCCCCACCCAAACAATGAAACCGTTATAGTTTCTTTTGAGCGCTCTCATTCACATCCGGCTTCAGCTTTCATTCACACCCGGCTTCAGCCGGGTGGCCACGACCCTACCCAAACAATGAAACCGTTTCAACGGTTTTCTCAATTAGAAAAGGATGGGGACTGCAATGTCTACACACTCTTATTCCAGATGCTGGCTACACTTAATTTGGGAAACACTACGACGCGAGCGGATGCTCGATAAATACGCCGGGGCGCGCGCCTCAAAGTTTCTCTACGAGTACTCCGCTGAGAAAGGAATCTATCTGAAGATCAACTATTTTAATGCGGACCACACACATGTATTGATCGATCTGCCGACAAACTACTGCGTCGAAGATGTAATTCATTTGTTCAAGGGAGCTCATCACATTGGATTAACGAGAACAAGCTCCTTAGAGGAAAATTCGCGGGGAAAAGGGTACGGCGCATTCTCAGTTTCGCATTCAGATGTTGGTAGAGTGGCAGCCTACATTGCGAATCAGGAAGAGCATCACAGGAAGAAGACTTTCGCCGAAGAATTTGAACTATTCGTCAGGCTGTACGGCTTGAAATGGCGCGAAGAGAGAAACCGTTGAAACGGTTTTCAAGATTGAGGCGGGCCTGACCAGAACGCTGCTCGTCAGCACTCAGTCCCTTCCCTCAAACGCCACCCTCCCGCCAACAATCGTCAAGTGCACGTTCCCTGCGTCATCCAGAGCGACAAGATCAGCGCGCTTCCCTTCTTCTATTGAACCCAATTCACTCTCGCTGCCCAGCACCCGCGCGGGATTCGTCGAAGCCATCCTCGCCACATCGACTGCCGTCACTCCCCGCGACAACATCATGCGCACCGCATCAAGCATCGTGATGACAGAGCCCGCTATGCTTCCGCGCTGGTTACTCGTCCTGCCGTCTCTGACCGTAATAGTCTCGCCCCATACTTTATAATCACCGTCACCCAGTCCCGCAGGCGCCACCGCATCGCTGATCAGCGCCACACGTTCCGCCGTCTTGCAGCGAAGCAGCAGCTCGAGCATCAAGGGGTCGACGTGCACGCCGTCGGCTATGACGTCGCAAGTGACGTCGTCATTAACCAACCCCCATCCCACCGGACCGGGCTTTCGGTGATGCAGCGGCGACATCGCATTCATAAAATGGGTCATGTGATGCGCACCCGCCTTGCGAGCAAGATCAAGCACATCGGGCGTCGCGCGTGTGTGCCCGATGGAGACTATCCATCCTCGGTAGACCAGTTCGCGGACCAAATCGATCCCGCCTTCTATCTCCGGGGCCATCGTCATCATGCGCGTCGCAGTGGGACCCTCAAGCACCGCCAGGGTCTCCAATTCCTTAATGTCGGTGAACGCTCGAAAGTAGTTAGAGCGCAGAGCGCCGCACTGGGCGGTACTAACAAAAGGTCCTTCGTAGTGAACGCCCAGCACGCGCGCCGCAGCTTCCCCATCGGCCTGTTGATTGATCGCTGTTTTGATAGCTCCTACGGCGCGCTCATAATCTTTTGCTGGAGCGGGAACCAGTGTCGGCAACCACGAGGTGACGCCCTTTGCCCCCAGGAAACGAGAAACCCGGTGCAGGTCGTCTGCGCCGGCTTCCATCGTATCGACACCCATCGCGCCATGAATGTGTAGATCGATGAAACCGGGAAAGAGTGTTAGCCCGTCGAGATCGATCGATTGCATAGGCCCAACCGGAACCGCACCTCCACCTTCTATGATCGACGCAACGCGACCATTATCAATCAGAAGACTGGCCTTTTCGCTCAGGCGATCAGGCAGGATTAAGCGCGCTCCGCGCAGAATCATTTTTTCAGTGACACTCATCGGGTTAATTTAACCATACCTTTGGTCCGGACGCGCGTATGCCCGCGAACGTTTTACGACGCGTCGCGGGCATACACGGTCAGGAGGGTCCGGAATTAGAAGTAGAGTTTCGCTCCGAACTGGAATTCACGCGGCAGTCGCGCGCCTGTCGGTCTACCAAACGCCGTTCCCGGAGGAGAGGCGAAGACAGTACCGACACCGGTGAACTGCGTGTGATTGAACACGTTGAATGCTTCGGCTCGCAGTTGCAGCCTGACATTCTGCTCTTTGTTAAAGTAGACGTTCTTGGTCACTGTCATGTTCGTCTGATTGCGACCGAACAAGCGAGCGAACGCCCGCGGCGCGTTGCCGTAGGTTCCGTTTGCCGGAACTGCAAAAGCGGTCGGGTCGAAGATGTAAGGCAGACCCAATGCGTCCACAGTTCCTGCGAGTCCACCGTTCGGATCGCTGACCACGTTGGGATAAAAGCCCGTCAGACCCGTCTGTGGCTGCGCGGAAGCCAGACCGACTCTCGCTACCGGCAGTCCGGACTCGATGTCGACGATACCCGCGACCTGCCAGCCGCCAAGGAACGCGCGCCTAAACGCATTAGCGTCCTTCTTGAACCATGGCAGCTCGTAGACGTAGCTGGCTGTAAAAATATGTGGCCGGGAAGCTCTGGACTCGGCATATTCCGCTCGATAGTTGAGCGGATTTTGCGGGAAGTCCACCGCGTCACGGTCATTAGTCGCGTCCGTCAGGTTCTTGCTGAAGGTATACGTGGCCGTAAGACTGAGGCCGTTGCTCAAGCGATAACTGAAAGACGAGAGCATGCCGTGATAACGCGACTTGGCGCTTGTCTCACGCCATGTGATGCGCGCGTATCCAAGGTACGGCCTGACGGTGTTGGCGTTTGCCAGCCCGACACCAGGTGCGTTCACTGCTGCGGGCTGTGGGAAGTTGATGTCGAGCGGACGGATCAGGTGGTCGCCCTTGGTACCGACATACGAGAGCTCGACTACGGCGTTGCGGAATATCTCGTGTTGGGCACCAAGTGACCACTGCTGGATCTCGGGTGTCGTAAAGTCCGGCGCGCTGGCGATCAGCGAGCGGACAGGCAGGTTGCCCAAAGCGCCGCCGGTCGGATTCGAGAACGAGACCAGTGTGCCGCTATAGACCGCCTGATTGTTGTAGGGCGGATTAGTGAAGGCGTTCTGCTCGAATATGCCCACCAGCGGCTGATCGTAGTAGAAGCCGTAGCCAGCGCGAATGATGGTCTTGCCCTTTTTCCATGGGTCCCAGGCCAGGCCGACTCGCGGGCTGAAATTATTCTTGTCCGACGGGTAGATCGACTTGCCGAAACGTGACGTGCTTCCGGCGATGGCGATCCCGTTCAACTCGTTGCCAGTCCCGCGTATAAGGGCGGTGCAGGCTGCGGTCGTACAGGTGGGAGCATTCGCTCGGTTGTAGAGCGCCGGATCGAAGGACGTCATTACGTTGTTCTGGTCAGTCACGGGAACGAAGTACTGATAACGGACTCCGAAATCCAGTGAGAGGTTCGGTCGAATCCTCCATGTATCCTGCGCAAAGAACTCGCGGCGGCCGAATTTCAGATTCACCGTGACATCGAACTGGTCCTCACTATAACTATCAGCTCGGCCGGTAAGAAAGTCGGCGAACGCGAGCCCGGTGTTCGTTAACGAGACCCCTGCCGACGTCCCACGGCTACGCGTGCCGGCGAACGAGAAAGAACCCTGGGTTATGTTGTTGGCGTTCTCGTCTTTCGACTCCTTCGATATTTCTCCGCCAAATTTCCAGGTGTGATTGCCATTGGTCCAGGTGACAACATCGCGAACAAGCTGGTTCCTGTAGAGGATGTTGAAGCCCTGGATCGAATTGAGGTTTGAGTGTGCACTGGTAAACGTGATTCGCGGGACGACCGCGGCATTGTTTTCGGGGTAGACCTCGGGGATCGTGTCAGCGCCGACAAAATCAGTATCGCGGCTTCTCCCTGCGACTTGCGAGCCGATGAGATTCTGCGAGAAGTTGTAGGTCGCTTCATTCACCAGCGTCGACGAGAGAACACTGGACATGGAAATCACCAGCGTCATGCCGGGGATCCGCGTGTTGGTGGTACCGAAATTTGGCACCGAATTGGTAGAGAAAAGTCCGGCAGGTTCCTGCGTCTTATTCAGGTCATGCGCATAACGCCCGAAGATCTTGTGGTTCTGGGTGAAGTTATGTTCAAGCCGAATGCTTTCCTGGCGTGTGTTCAGGATATTGGTGGGGGAGTAAGTAAAGCCGCTTGTGCCGTTGTTCGGCAACGGGTACGCATTCAGGAACGCGAGTGAGCGCGGATCAATATCGCTGGCCGGAAGTAAGTTGCCCACATAGGCACGTCCATCAGAAAAGCGGAAGATCATGCCGACCCGAGCTTGAATGGTGTTGCCCGCAGTGTCGGTGACATTGAAAGGAGTGTTGGTACAGGTGCCAACGCCCGGCGTCGTGCACTGCGCGGGTGTGGCTGCGTTCGTACGAAATATGGGCAGCCCCAGGTTTGGGGCGAAGTTGCCGGCGCGCTCCGCCAGGCTGGGCACGACGGCATTCGTGTCCGTAATGCCGCGCGTGATACGTCGCACTTCCTCAGAGAAGAAAAAGAACGTCTTATTGCGCCCGCTATACACCGCTCGTCCACCTTCGCCGAAACGCGGGAAAGTAACCGGACCACTGAACGTGCCTCCGAAGTTATGATAGCGAAGGCGCGGCACGCGTCCCCTGAGGGTGCCGTCAGCAAGTCTTCCCAGACGATTGTTGAAGTAAGTGTTGGCATTGAAGCGATCGTTACGCGCGAAGTCGTAGATCGAGCCGTGAAAGTCATTGCCGCCGCCGCGGGTCACCAGCGTGACCGTGCCGCCGCCGGAACGGCCAACATCCGCCGTGTAGTTCGAGGTCAGGACTTTGAATTCCTTTATCGAATCGATGGTCGGCGTTGACAGCAACGTGATATTCGAGCCGACGTCGGTGTTTGAAACACCATCAACGAAGACATTGACGCTGTTGCGTCGCATGCCGTTGATTGAAACGTCGAAGCGGCTGGTCAATCCCAGGCCGGTTTCGTCGTCAAGACTAGAGCTGACGCCGGGCACGAGTTCAAGCAGCTTGGTGAAGTCGCGGTTTTGAAGAGGTATCTCAAGGACCTGGGTTCCCGATATGAGAGTCTGTCCTGTTGGGCTGTCTTGGATGAGTGGAGCATCGTCCGTCACGAGTACCGTCTGGTCAACAGCGCCGGCTTCGAGGACGATACTGACGGGACGTCGATCCTTCGCGTTCAGGGTCAGTGTCTGCAGGTATCGTTTGAAGCCCTGATGCTCGACACTCACGGTGTAGACTCCGGGCTCCAAATTCGTAACGACATAGTTCCCGTCATCGTTTGTCTGCGCTCGGCGTTCTGCGTTTGTGTCCTGCTTAGTGACGACAACTGTTGCGCCTTGCAGGATCCCACCCGCGGAGTCTGTAACTTGTCCTGTGATTGTGGCGGATGTCTCGTCTTGCGCGAGCGCGATTGGGCTAAAGCTAAGGCAGAGCATTGCGATGATAAACAAGCTCCACAGCCCATTCTTGAAATGGTGTCTCATAACGTGATTCCTCTTTACTTAGGTAGCAGAATGGAAAGTTGGATTCGTTTCAGAAACTGCGTACGAGTCCTGCCTTGGGATGCGACAGGTCTGATGCGCAAAATTGGGGAACGAACCTGAATCCAATAAGCGAAGCGGCCATCTCGTAACGGATGTCCGCCCGGTACAGTTGCGCGCAAGTTATACAACGTCGACCATGCGCACTTCAAGTTATTATTGCTCGACCCCTGTCCAACCCGGGCCTCGCAGGGCCATGCCGGGTCGTTGGGATGTCATCTCGCCATTGGACAGAACAGCCTGTCCGTTAACGAAAACGAAACTGACCCCCGCGGCGTACTGGTGCGGGCGGTCAAAGGTTGCGCGATCCGAGATCGCCGAGTCATCGAAAATCACGATGTCTGCCGCGTAGCCCTCGCGCAGTAACCCGCGGTCTCGCAGGTTGAAAGTCTGTGCCGGAAGGCTGGTCATCTTGCGGATTGCGTCTTCCAGGGAGACAATTCGCAGGTCGCGTACGTAGTGGCCAAGCACGCGGGCATTGTTACCATAACCGCGCGGGTGCGGGACGCCTTCATTGAAACGCCTCACCGAACTATCGGACGCGATCATGGTAAATGGCTCGCGCATGATTTGTTCGACGTCGGCTTCGCTCATTCCGTGATAAACCATTCCGGCGCCGCCGGCCTCGTACATTTCCAGGACCTGCTCGATCTGAGTCTTTAGATCGTTATTGCCCTTCGCCTCCTTCGCGATTTGTTTGATCGACTTTCCGTTGAAAGCAGGAGTAGGCGCGTACGAAGCAACCACCGCGAAATCGTAGTCCTTGAATCCCGTCTTCTTCAGCCCTGCCTTCATCTCGCGGGTCGCGCGGTCTCTCATCGCTTTATCAGCGAGCCGTTTCTTACCTTCTTCGCGGCCACCTACGAGCACCCAGTCCGGCAGTCTTATGTCGAGCGACGTCGAAGATGCGGTGTAAGCATATTGGTCGACGGTTACCGAAAGACCGCGTTGGCGCGCGTCTCTCACCAGGCCGAGCGTTACATTGCTCTGGCCCCAAAGTCTGGGGCTCGAGATCTTGAAGTGCGAGATCTCCACCGGCAGACCCGCCTGCTCTCCGATTGCGATGCTCTCGCGTATTGCCGCCACCACTTCAGAGCCTTCGTTGCGCATGTGCGTCGCGTATAGACCATGGTTGCGCGCGGCAACGCGAGCAAGGGCAACGATCTCGTCGGTTTTTGCAAAAGTTCCGGGAACGTAGATCAAGCCGGTCGAGAGTCCCACGGCCCCATCTTTCATCCCCTTATCGACCATCGCCTCCATCTTCTCAAGTTCTTGAGCAGTTGGAGCGCGATTGTCGAGGCCCATGACCTTGCTTCGAACAGAGCCGTGCGCGATCAGCGTGGCCACATTAACCGCAAGCGGTTGACCCTTAATCCTCCCCAGGAAATTCCCGATGTCTGTCGAGGATGAACCGCAGTTCCCCGTCACCAGCGAAGTCACACCCATGCGTACGAAGTTCTCAGCATCGGGCTGACCATAGATGCCCTCGACATGCGTATGAACATCTATGAATCCGGGCGCGACGATCTGACCGTGTGCGTCGAGCGTCTCGCCGGCCTGGCGCGGATCGATGTGGCCGATTCTGGTTACGCGCCCGTCCTTGATCCCAACATCGGCGCGAAACCAGGGATTGCCGGCGCCGTCAACTATACGACCGTTTGTGATTACGAGGTCGTAAACCGGATCTGAAGCGTGTACGTCCTGAAGCACATTCACAAAGCCAAAGACTGCGAGAAGTACTACGATGGCTACGGCCAAAATGCACTTACTGTAAAGGTGCTTCATATTCTCCGAAGCTGCCGGTAGTCGGATGACCGTGGGCCGGCAACGTAGCAAAGCAAATCAAGGCGGTGGCGGAGAACCTGGTCCGACGATCGCCTAAAAGCTGAGCTTACCCGACACCTGAATCCTCCGCGCGTTATTGGTAACGGTGTCATTAATGCGCCCAAAGAGCGCGTTGGTTATGACCGCCGTCGGGTTATCAAACGCAGGGTGATTCAAAACATTTCTCGCATCCAGCCGAAGATCGAATTTGACCCTCTCGGATATCGAGATTTTCTTGGATAGGGAAGCGTCCCACTGGAAGTACTCCGGCGCGATAAAGAAGTTGCGTCCGGTGGTTCCGATCGTGCCCGGGGCCGGGGCTGAAAAGAGCGCGCGCGTGGCCGCGTCGAACCAGAAGTTCCTTGCGCCTGGCGTGCCTTCCTGCACCAGGTTGCCGATATCACGGGAACAGCTGCTGCAATCCGCGGTGGATTGCACTACGTTGCTCATCGTGTTGAGACCCGAATAGACCGTGAATGGACGGCCCGACTGCCAGATCACTGTTCCAGAGAAGAGCCATCCACCGACAAGGTGATTGACGATCTTCGACGGTCCGGATAAGAACTCTTTCCCTCTCCCGAACGGTAATTCGTAGGTATAGGTCCCTTGGAAAACATGACGCCGGTCAAAGTCCGACCAGGCGTAATTTAAATGTCGATCTCTCAAGTCAAACGGCGTACTGGATGCCGATTGAACCGAGCCGGTTGAAACGGTGCTCAGCGATGGATCCCATGAACGGTTGTCTTTCGACTTAGAGAAGGTGTATCCGAACTGTAGTCCCAGACCAGAGTAGATTCGACGCTTCAAGATGAACTGAAGGCCGTGATAGTTCGAATAGTCGCTACTGTCGAAAACATTCAGGCCGCCCGAGAACTGTGGATAGGGTTGAAAGAGAAACGGATTCCCGATGGTTCGAGCGAGCAACTGGCCGCCGGTCGCGGTACAGATTCCAGCTGTTACATCCGCCGCTGCGCACAACCGTTGTGAAATGGCTAATGCAGCGGTGGCCGCGTTTCCTAAAGAGATCGTATTGGTTGTCGCCACGGTACGAAATGTGGCGGTCCCGGCATTGTTTGCCGCGTTCCCGGTGAACAAGAGGTTCATCAGGGGACTGTTGTACGTGATAGTGTTCCCGTTAACCTTAATATCATCGCGTATACGGTTGAACGCTTGCAGAAAATTCTCACTCACACCGGGAACACCGGCGAAGACATTTACCTGGTTCACGTTGTAGCCACCCAGCAGGTGAACGGCATGCTTGCCGATGTAATTCACCTCAATAACGGTGTGTTTCACTTCTCGTTGAAAACTAAATGACCATTCGTGGACCTGCGGGAACTGCAAATCGGGATCAACCACGCTGATGGAACCGGTTCCGAACGGGTCCGGTTGTCTTAAGGCGTCGGGTGACCTGGAGGGCGCCAGAGCAGCGATGATCGGCTGCACGTTGCGGAAAAGCCCTCCCGCTTGTCCGAAAGCGGAATTTGACGCGCCGGCTGTGTTTCCCGGGGCGCTTTGGAAAATTGAAGAACCGAACAGGAAGGTGGCAATTCTGTCAGACGCAATACGATAGTTTCCGCGAATAGAAGTCTTACCGTTTTTGAACGGGTCCCAGGCGAAGCCGAACGAAGGCAACCACACCTTCGCGCTTTGAAACACATCACCTTCAACCCACCGGATCGTATTCGATGGCGCCGCGCCGAGTTTCACCGCCTGATTGGGAACAAGGATTCCCCTTCCATTGACTGTCGGATGTAATTTGGCTTCCAACCGAAGTCCAATGTCAAAAATCAGGTTTGATTTGGCCCGCCAGGTATCCTGAAAATAAAAATCCAATTCCGGATAATTCGCTTCGTTGAGCCAACGCGTCCCTGCCGGAGCATAAGCGTTGGGATTGTCCGGGTCTGAAACAAACGCCTGCGAGACGGTGTTAATTCGACCAAGCTCGTCGTTGATGGTGTTCTGAAGGCGAGTGAGATCGTTGGTATTAATACTGGTCGCGCCCGCGCTCGGTAATACGAACGGCGCGTAACCACTTGGGCCTCCTAACGCAACCACGGGCTCGATGGCCGAACCTGCGACATTAGACCGGTCATCGCGATGGCGATTGAAACGGAAATTAATTCCGCCTCTGAAAGTGTTCGCGCCGCGAACGAAACTCAGGTTATCAATAAACTGGAGAGTCCTGACGCCCCTCGCATTGTAAGTAAAGTTTGTATTCGGGGTCGCCATGTTAAAAAACGTGAATGGCAGATTCGGATCGGGATGAGGCGTAGCGAACGTGAAGAAGTATTTGCTGAGACCAAAAATAGCCTCGTTAGTCACTGTTCCGGATGGGGACCAACGCCAGTTGATGGCCAGGTTCTTGGGTGTCCGCGACGTATCGACAAAATTCGGCGCGCCGGGATAGATCGGACGACCACCGTTCGCTGAGTCTCCAAGGCTGCTTTGACTTCCCTGCGCGTATCGGAGGTAGACCTGACTATTATCGCGCAGCTTGAAATCGAACTTGCTCACGAAATCATATTGCTTCTCGTGCTGCGGCGACGCGAAATTGAATCCGGCCGTGTTCAGTCCATCACCGGTTGTAAAATTGTTCGGCAACGGGCTTGCATTAATGATGGCGGCTATTGTGGGATCGATACCGATACCGGAGGGATTTGTGGCGACGTTATACGTTTGTACGCACCGTAATGTTGAAGGGAGGGGAGCCGGCAGTGGATTTGGGCAGGGTGCAAAAAGTGAGTTTCCATTGCCATCCACTGAAGCGACAAGAGGGCTGGCCGCTCCCACCGGCGCGTTCTGTCCCTGCAGAATGTAACGGAATATTCCCTGTCTCGCGCTTTGCGTATAGACCGTTCGCGTGACCAGCGCCGTGTCGTACGCTCGTAGCAACTGAAGATTTGTAAAGAAGAATGCTTTATCTCTTAACCAGCCTGCTCCTCCCTTTCCGAATCCGGGATTGAACAATGGCCCACCGAGGCTACCCCCGAAGATATGTTGAACGAACTGTTCTTTGGCGGTGCCGGCGATCGTGACCGGATAGCTCTTGGCGTCCAATCTTGGCGTTCGATAGTATTCAAACACGTTGCCGTGAAAGTCATTCGTTCCCGAGCGAGTGACGAGTGTTACCTGAGCGCCACTACTGCGCCCCAGCTCCGCCGTAAAGTTGCTCGTCACGATTTGGAATTCCTGCACCGAGTCCGGGTTGGGACGGAGTGGAGTGAAGTTCGAACCGCCTGCCGTCGACTCGTTGATGTCGATACCATCGAGAGTAAAGTTGAACGCGCGATCGCGCGAGCCGTTCACATTAACTGCGCCACCGGTATTTCCACCAAAGACAACTCCTGGTTGAAAGTTGAGCAGGTCGAGCGGGTTTCTTCCGCGCGTTCCAACAATCGGAAGGGCTTCCAGGGTTCGTTGATCGATCGTGCTGCCGATGTTTCCAGAGGTGCCCGTCTGCACTTGCTCGGCGGATGCGACCACGGTCACGGTTTCCGCGACGGCGCCGGGCTCAAGCGAAATATTAACCACAGCGGGTTGGCTAAGATTTACCGGGTTCCCGGTCGACACGGATTTCTTGAATCCTTGCTGCTCGACTGTGACCGTGTAGGTGCCGGCCTGCACCGAGTCAAACACATATTGCCCCGATGAGGTGGTGGCAGTCGTCAGGGATATATTGTTGCCTTCATTTGTAAGAGTGACGGTAGCGCCGGCAATGATTCCGCCATTCGAATCCGTCACGACTCCGTTGAGGCGCGAAGTAGATGCTTGTCCAAACGCGGTTACTGTCGCAAGGACTAACATCATCAGGCTGAGGATAAAGAAACTAAGGGGAGTTCGTTTCATTTTTGTCGCTCCTGTTTTCAACGGAAGTGGGAATTGATGCGTAAAGTCGTGGATGCTCTCTACTGCACGAAACGACGGAGCGTAAGCGGGTGCCCCATCGTCTTCTTGGCGAAGACTACCGCGCAAAGATCTACCGACGCCCCTGGATAGGTTTTGTGGTATTAACGGAATAAGGAACTAGCTGAACGCTGCTGAATAATTCACGCGTATTGTAGGCGCTCTAACAGCAATAATTGAAACTAAAAGATCTTATCATAGAAATAAGAAGCGCTGATAGATGAATGCCGGTCTCCTGCAACCTCAGAGCGGCGAAAGCGACTGCAGATCGGCGCCCAGTGCATGCAGCAGCGCCCGCGCTTTTAGCAGTGACTCTTCGTATTCCAGTGCGGGCACGCTGTCCGAGACTATACCGCCGCCCACATTGAAGGTTGCGACCGAATCTCGAATGACCAGCGTGCGAATCGCGACGCTGAGATCCAACGCGCCATCAAAGGAGAAGTATCCGATCGCGCCCATAGAAAGCCCGCGCGGCGCTGGTTCTAGCTGGTGGATTATCTCCATCGTCCGGATCTTCGGCGCGCCCGTTACGGAGCCACAAGGAAAAACCGCGCGTATCAGCGCGGCTGCGGTAACGTCCTGGCGAAGGGTTCCACCTACCTTCGATACAAGATGAAAGAGCGTGGGATGTTCCTGCAGCTTGCAGATCTCCATAACCTCGACCGACCCGTACCGGCTGACGCGACCCAGATCGTTTCTCATCAGGTCGACGATCATGATGTTCTCAGCGCGGTCTTTCTCGCTGGCCAACAATTCGGCGCGCAATCGCGCATCTTCATCGGGTGTCGCCCCCCGCGGTCTGGTTCCCTTGATCGGCCACGCTTCAGCGTAGCGCTCGCCGTCTCGCGCGTTGACCCGGACGAATCGCTCGGGTGACGCGCTTATCACCACGTCTTCTCTCCTCCTTATGAACGCCCCGAATGCAGCCGGATGATCGCGCCGTAGGCGGAGGAAAACATCCTCCGGTCGCGACCCAGGTGAAAGTTTGCAGCGGAACTGCTGCGTCAGATTCGCTTGATAAATATCGCCCGCTGCAATGTGCTGCTTGATCTCATCAACCGCCTTCAGATACTGGTGGCGTGAAAGGTTAGAGGTGATCGCCTCGACGAAGGGGAGCGACGGGTGTTCTTCCGGCTCCAAAAGATCGAGGGATCTACTCAATATGTCGATGGTCTCGGCTATCTTCCTCGGACCCGCGACGGAGACTACATGAGTCTCGCTCGTATTGTAGTCGTGGACAACCAAAGTATCGTAAAAAGCGAGGACAACTTCGGGCTCTTCTGACCCGCTACTCCGCGGGCTGAGGCGCAGACGCTCAAGCCTGTGCACCAGTTCGTAGGAAAAGGTGGCGATGCATGCGCCGCCAGCAGGTAGAGACTTTTCCGGCCGCTCCGAACGGAGTTGGAAGAGTCGTGCATCGAGCAAGTCAAGAGGGTCCACATGCGCGGGTGCATTTCCGCGATCCTCGATGACCTCGAACGGATCGAAGCCTGCGATCAGGAAGCGCGCAGAAGCATCAGGCGCGCCACAACTATCAAGCAGACTCAACCGCCGTTCGGGGTCGAGCGCGAGCAATGCACGGAGCACTTGATCAACTGTTAGAGGTATCGTCTGGACTGTCGGCGTCTGCGCTTTCATCGGGAGTCACCTAAGTCCGGGAAGCGGGATGCTAATTCTGTCCCGCTGTGATCATGAGGTCTGTAAACCGGATGGCAGAAGCGTCGGGCACGATCGTCCGCAGCTTAGAGGCCTCCATAGATCCGGTTCAGTAACTCAGCTATGCGATATCCAGCGAATGCTAATCGCTTCGAGGCCATTTGTTTGGCCTCGGCCGTGTATGCATCAGATGGCTTAGCGCCCTCGACTATATTATTAAAGCCGACGCTTCGCGCTGCATCGTTGCTTTCCTTGACCCACTTTGCAGGCAGCATCACACGCTTCCAGTCGGGATTCTCGTCCGCCGGGAAGGCTTTCATCACCATAGTGGCGTACTCCCGGATCTTCTCTTTTTGATCAGCGAGCTTTCCAATGGGCGGGCGCTTTACTTTCTCAAAGTCGAACAAGCCGCCGGCGGCGTCCCAGAACGAGTGAAGGTTTTTGGCGCGCGGCGTATCGATGGGAAAGAGATTGCCACCCTGGTCGCCGTCCGGATGAGTTTTTGAAAAGCGCGTGGTGCAATGCAGGGGCTGGTGCATGTCACCCACAAGATGGATCAGATAGCCAAGATACTCCGCGTTTTCTTTATCATCGTCTTTGCTCGCAGTTTTTTCGAAGTTCTTTCCGCGCTCCAACATTAACAAAGCCCAGTTCACCCGAGAGAGGACATTCTCTTTCCCCACCGGAATCACCCTCGGCGGAATGCCGTCGAAGATCGGCTTGTAAGTAATAAAATGCCATGGCTTCATCGGGTCGCTTAGTGAATTACTTCTTAAGTCGTCCATCCAGTTGGCTATCATCACCGGGTCATAGTTCCGGTCACAGTAGAAGATGAATCCTCTATCGGGATAGGCCACACCCGGTTCGGGTGGAGGTGGAACCAGCAACTTGTCCACGCGCTGTCTGGCTGCCGGCGTCAGCCTGGTGTATGCGATATACGCGACGACCATGTGTCCTGTGTCGTCCCAGGCCAGGGCCGCAGTCTGCGAGCCTAGTAACACGACGGCGAGGAATATGACGATTAGTCCTTTGCGCATGAATTTTCTCCTTGAGAGTTTGGGACAAGAACGGCGAAGGGACTCAGAACAACCTCTCCCGCACGTTCGGAGGTCCTGGGATGGAACGAGGGTCGATGCTGCGAAACGGATTCGGTTGGCAGCAGTCTATTTATAAAGCAGTGCACGCGCGCGTGCCCTTCGAAACTCGGAAAGCTCGTCCGCCCATAATCGGACGATGTCGGCCGGCTCCTGGCCCCGCTTCAAGGCTTCGAACGTTTCTGAATTTACAAGCAGCCTGGCGTAACCCTCGATTTTCCAGTCCGAAGGATAGAGCTTGCGGAGCGCGACCGCGATCTCGACTCCGGTTTGCACCGCTCGAAACCGCGCGCGATCAGTAACTATGATGTTGACGCCACCGCATTCTTCATTCTTAAAGAGGGATGCGTCCGGCTTGAAGCGCACGGGCACGAAACGTACGCCGACGATGCCTCGTTTGTTCAGATAGGAGGCAAGCCTTTGTCCGTCCAGCCACGGGGCGCCGATGATTTCAAACGGAGTGTTGGTCCCGCGGCCCACCGAAAGGTTTGTAGTCTCGAGCAGCCCTACGCCCGGATATAGCGTGGCCTCATTCAGACTTCGCATGTTTGGCGACGGATTCACCCAGGTTAGATTGGTCGCATCGAACCACATTGCTCGGCGCCATTCCTCCATCTTGATCACATTCAGATCGCAACCGATTTTTTGTTCTTCATTGAAGAGCCGCGCGAGTTCGCCTACGGTCATCCCGTGGCGCACAGGAATCTTGTAATAGGCAATAAACGAGTACTTATCAGCATCCGCCACCGGTCCTTCGACGTCTACGCCGCCGATAGGATTCGGACGATCGAGCACGTAAACCGGAATGTGAGCGCGAGCGGCCTCCTCCATCACGTAGCCGAGCGTGGAGATGTAAGTGTAAAAGCGTGTGCCGACGTCTTGTATATCAAACACGATGGCATCGAGGTCTTTGAGCTGCTCGGGTTTCGGACGACGGGTATCTCCATAGAGCGAGTAGATCGGTAAGCCCGTCTTCTCGTCCTTTGAATCTGAGACCTTTTCATCCATCAGCCCGCGTATACCGTGCTCAGGGGAGAAAAGCGCAACCAGCCGAACGCCCGCTGCATCGTGCAACACATCGATCGTCTGCCGGCCAGACCTGGCACGTCCCGTATGGTTGGTCACAAGACCGAGGCGTTTGCCTGCGAGCTGTTTGAAATTATCGCGCTCCAATACATCTATTCCCGTCAGTACCGTCGCATCGGCTGGAGGATCGAGTGTCGCCGTCGTGCTTGTTCTGTTGGCGAGCCGCGCCACGCCTGTGAGCAGTTCGTCGGAAAAGCGGGCAGACTCGGCTCGCGCCTGATCAACCGTTGTGTCGTTGATCGAGGCCGCTACGATCGATGCAACCCGACCCCGCAGCGAAGCTACGTCGCCCTTGCCATCCGGATGCACACGATTACTCAAAAAGATGACGAAGCTCTCGCTCGCGGGGTCTAGCCACAGCGAAGTGCCGGTGAAGCCCGTATGACCGAACGATCCCAGCGGAAAGATGTCGCCGCGATTGGTAGAGAAGCTGGTCGCGATGTCCCAGCCCAGTCCGCGGGCGCCACCGTCGTCGGACACGGCGCGAGGCCTGGTCATCATGGCTACACTCATAGGACTGAGGATGCGGACGCCGCCGTACTGTCCCCCGTTCATTATCATCTGACAGTAGATGGCCAGATCGTCCGCCGTCGAGAAGAGACCAGCGTGCCCAGCTACGCCACCCATTCGAAATGAAGTCGGGTCATGGACCTCTCCGCGCAACCAGGCCGCGCCTTCCGTCGTCTTGTCCCCCGCCCCGCCCAGATAGCTTCCGGCGGAGCGGCGCGTTTCTGTGGGAGCGATGCGGGAAATGTAAGCAGCATCGTTACGCTGCAGGCGCAGAGAATCAATGTTCCCGGTCCGCCGAAAATGCGTGTCAATCATTCCCAGCGGTTCGAAGATGTTTCGCTCTGCAAATTCGTCAAGCGGCATTCCGCTCACGCGATGAACCACTTCGCCCAGCGCGATGTATCCAATGTCGCTATAGACGAATCTGCTATCAGGAGGATTGCGCAGAGACTCCACCTCCAGACGCTTCATCGCCTCGGCATATCCGCTCCACTTTTCACTGAGATCGAAGTCAGGAGCATAGCCGGCGCGATGTGTTAATAGCTGTTCGATAGTTATTTTGTCGCGCGACTCGCCCTTCAGCTCCGGAAGATACAGAGAGACTGGATCGCTCAAACGCAATTGGCCGCGCTCGACAAGCTTCATGATGCTGGTCGCGGTCGCCACCACCTTCGTCAGGCTGGCGAGATCGAAGATCGTATCGGTTGTCATCGCTTCGCGCTGAGGCAAAACCGCGCGTGAGCCGTAAGCCTTTCGCCAAACCACGCGTCCGCGACGAGCGACGAGGACAACGGCGCCAGGTAATTCGTGCTTTGCGATAGAGTCTGCAACCGCGGTGTCGATGTTCGCGAGATGTTTGGCAGACATACCGACGGCAGCAGGTGGAGCCGAGGGAAGGTTAACTGCAAGGCTCTGGGTCGAAAAGGCAATCAGGACAAGGAACGCCGCGCGGCGCAAGAGCTGCGGCGTGAGAGACGCGCCGTCGGCCCTGCGTCTCTCGGTCCTTACGGAGTACATCGGGCGTTTAACTTTTCTCAGCAACGACATCGGGTTTGATTTGATCCGGGGGTAGCGAGTGCGTAGAGATTCAGTGTGTCCGTAACCACGAACTCACACGAATCAACACGAAAGAATCAAAGCGCGGGATTCGTGTTGTTTCGTGTCGCTTCGTGGATCGACAATCAGTCTTCGCAGGGTGCCAGCTTACATTCTCGGATACACTCGAGTTGTCGACCTCTATCTTGAACCGGTGAAACGGCAGTTACATACTTGAAGGACCACGGCGCGAATTGATATCACTTCGAGATGGATAATCAAAAGCTCGTTAATTGCGAGTCCGGTTGAATGAATTATTAGCCGCGGCCTCAACTTCCACACAAGCCTATAGTCTTAATCTTCTTCATACCCTCTTTATGGCGAACAGTGAGGACGCCAGATAGAACGACGACCGAACATTGTTCATCGTTAGGGGGGCAAACTCCCCGTACAACATAGTCAACGCGCAATCTAGTATTTCCGGACGCGTATTCTTCAAAGTAACGATACCCCACCTTCATCTGGAAATCTTCCTCCGTTCTACGAACTAGCCTGAGCATTAAGTCTTTGCCATTAACATTGATTTGTGCCGCACCTTTGGATTGATAGTCATAATCAACGAAAACATAAGAATTATTCTGCTGCTTGTAGTCCTTAGGCAATTGAAGATTACAGCCCCCTGTTCTTGCAAGCGGTCTTTTAATGACGCCGATCTTTGGGGATTTGTAGGGACCAGATGCATCGAATCGAACTGCGATTGAAGTTGGAGCGATGAGAAGAATCACAAGTAATGTCAGCTTACTCATACATGCCAAATCGTTATTTCTGCGCCACAGGACTGAGCTGACCGGGCCGGGTTATGACTACGTCTCCCGGGTTTCGTTTTCTTCGAGGCTTTCTTCCACTCGTACTCTGCCTGTCGCTTCTCGGACGAGCGGCTTCCTAACAGTCAGGTTATTGCCCCGACGCCGCTCGCTTCTCCACAGCCTTGAGCTGAATCCCGGTTCCCCTCGCATAAAGAGAGGGCAAGGTAATCGGGAGCCGACCCGTGATGTCGCTTTCTCCCAGAACTGCTCGCGCCGCGGCTTGCTGTAACGCGGGCATATCTCCGTATGCGACCATGTAGGTTTTCATCGTAGGAAAACCTTGAAGGAGATAAGGGTTGCCAAAGCTTATTCCCACCACTGGAGCGTTGCGACCGAGAAGTGCGTTGAGCGCGCGCACGCCAGGGTCCGGAAGCCCGATACTGTTTGTTTGCCCGGTGCGCACGCGACCATAGAGCGAAGCGATTACCAGGTCGGCGCCGCCGGAGCGTTCGATCGCTTTTTGCACTTCGGCCTCGGATGAACGTTCATCCAGCGCGATCGTTTCAACCCGCCTGCCTGAACGAGCCATCGCAGCCACGAACGGGTTTGCGATGAAACGCCAGTCATCGCCATTGGTGATGACGAGATTGAAGATTTTCGCGTCAGGACGCAGGCCACCGATCGGGACCAGCTTGGCGTCGTTGCGAACGAGCGTTATCGCGTGTTCCGCTATCTCTCGGCCCAACTTTAAAGCATCGGGAGATGAGACCACGCGGTCCACTTCATCTATTGGCGTGATGCGCTGCCTGGTCAAACCCAAATCATATTTCGCGGCCAGGATCCGTCTGGCCGACTCTTCAATTCGCGCTTCCGTCACTCTGCCGGTGCGTACGGCCTCGCGCAGTCCTCGTATGCACGCGTCAACGTCCGCCGGCTTCAACAACATGTCTGCGCCCGCTAACAACGCGCGCACCCCGGCTTCCTCCTGCGAGAAATAGACTGTCAGGCCGCTCATGCTGAGCGCATCTGTGACAATTAATCCATCGAAGGCCATGTCGTGGCGCAGTATTCCACTGATCTTGGGGGACAGTGTCGCCGGAGTGGTAGAGCTCTCCGTAATAATCTCCTCGGCTTCGGTTGTATCCATCGCCCGTATCTTTTGAGAGCGCGGAAGCGGCGTGACCGGAGTCGAATCTATCTGGGGTAGAGCGATATGACCGACCATTACCGAGCCCACGCCCGCTTCGACCGATGCGCGGAACGGCACGAGCTCAACGCGTTCCAGGTCGGCCATCGAAAAGTTTAGACTGGGCAGTCCGCGATGCGAATCCGTAGCAGTGTTGCCGTGTCCGGGAAAATGCTTCACCGTCGCGATCACGCCTTCGTGCTGAGCGCCTTTAATAAAGGCGGAGACAAATCGTCCAACCTGCGCAGGGTCTTCTCCATATGAGCGAACATTGATTACGGGATTGGCGGCGTTATTATTGACGTCAGCCACGGGCGCCAGGATCTGCTGCACACCGAGCGCGCGGGCTTCTCGTCCGGTAAACTCACCCATGCGGCGCGCGTAGTCCGGATTTCCAGTCGCACCAAGGGCCATCACCCAACCGAAATCGGTAGTGTCGAAGAAGCGCATTCCCGCTCCGCGCTCCAGATCGGCTGAGACGAGCAATGGTCGGTTGGCGTATTGCTGCATACGATTGATCAGCACAATCGATTCGTAGACCGGACTGCCAAAGAGAATGATGCCGCCCACATGATTCTTCTCAACCTGCCTGCGCATTTCTTTGAAGGGCGCGCTCTCCTGGTTGAGGAAGGTCGCGTTGATGCCGAGGGAGATCAATTGTCCGATCTTTTCGTCGAGCGACATCTTCTTCAGTTCCTGGTCCGCCCACTTCAAAGCGTCTTTGGATGGATGGCGGGGATACTCGTTGGCCGGGAGAAAGTGGCCAGTGGTCAGTGGTCGGTGGGCAGTTAAGGCCAGCCGCGCGAAATCGCCAGTGGGCGTTTTCTTACTGACCACTGGCCACTGACCACTGACCACCACTCCGAGCGGCGCGAGCAGCAGAACGAGCATCGAGAACGTCGCGACGGCCCGGTTGCGTTTCATCTTTACGATTTCCTTCCCAGACATAATTCTTAAGCTGTGCCCCCGGGAGCCAACTCATCGCGGCGCTCCTTCGGGGCCGGCGCAAAAGCAAAGCTGACAGCCCATGCCACCAGGAATGCTATCCCGCTGCCAATCACTCCATACCATGTCCACGCGATCTTAGTCCCAAGATAAACGTAGAGCATCACCCCGATACTCGCAGCCATACCGATCAACGCCGGCGTCTCGCTAACGCGTCTAAGGAATGTACCCACTAAAAATACACCTAGCACGGGGCCATTAATCAGAGCGGCGACCGAAAGCGCGGTATCCAGCGCCGAGCGGTTCCGGTGGCGCATCAAAAGCGCGACTCCAATCTGCACTACGCCCCAAACCAGCGTCAGCACGTGCGAGACTTTCAGGTAATGTTTGTCGTTGCGATTTGGTCTGAATGGTTTGTAGAGATCGTTGACCGCGGTGGCCGCGATCGAGTTCAGTGACGACGAAAGGGCCGCGGCAAAGATGGCCGCCACCACTAGACCGGACAAACCCGAAGGCATGTGTTGGGTGATGAAGTTCGGGAAGATTTGATCACCGCCGGCAAAGGGGAAGGCTGCGCTGGCCGAGATTGCGAAAGCGGGATCAGCAAGACATCGCTCGGCTAGTTGAGGCTGCACCTGCGCGCAGGCGGCGGCGGCATTCGCATAAATCGGATCGGTGTAGGGATGATAGAAAGCAAAGAGTAGAACGCCAATGAAGAGAAATCCGATGAACTGCGCAAGCACGACCGCGCCGCTGGTAAGAAGCGCTGTCGCCGCGCGGCGCGGGCGGTCCGTGCAAAGGTACCGTTGCACCAGATACTGGTCCGTGCCGTGGGTGCTCATCGTCAGGAAACAGCCCCCGACCAGTCCGGCCCAGAAAGTGAAAGTCTTGTGGAAATCGAGCGTGAAATCGAAGATGCTGAACTTATGGTATTGATTTCCCGCAGCCATCGCAGTGCTCAAGCCGCCGTCGGTTGAGTTGATCAGCACAATGGCAGCGGCGATCGCTCCTGCGAGATAGATTCCCAGCTGTACCACCTCGATCCAGATAACCGCTTCCATCCCGCCGAAGTAGGTAAAGATAATCATCACTACGCCGAGCAGGACCACCGAACCTATAACCAGCATCTCCTGATTGCTGCCCGGCTGGAAAGAGACGTACACGGCCGCCAGTACGATGGCGGTCAAAAGCAGGCGTACGCCGTCGGCGATGTTTCGCATCACCACGAAAAGCGTGGCTGCAAGCATCTTAATGCGCCCGCCGAAGCGCCGGTCAAGAAGTTGATAAACCGTCAGCAGCTCGCCGCGAAAGTATGACGGTATGAAGAGGAGCGAGATGACAACCCGTCCCACCATGTAGCCGAAAACAAGTTGGAGGAACTGGAAATTTCCATTCACGGCGTAGGCGATACCGGGAACAGAGATAAAGGTGATGGTGGATGTCTCGGTTGCGACGATCGACGCGGCGATGGCCCACCATGGCACGGTCCTATCGCCTAAAAAATAGTCGCGGGTCGTTTCCTGTTTGCGAGCGAACCACGCGCCAACCAGCACGATGCCGATCAGATAGCCAAAGATGATGACAAGGTCGAGAGTCTTCATGCTATGCGATTGTTCGGACGTCGGATGTGATTAGATTCCGGGAGCGAGCCAACAGCATCTAGCATCTGACATCGCCTGTCAATTCTCTCAACGTCCTAATCGTGGGACAGTCAGAAGCGGTATGCATCTCAAGCGGATCGAGAAGGATGGCCCTTAGACCTGCCCCCTGTGCGCCCACGACGTCGTGGCCGTACGAGTCTCCGACGTACACGGCCTCGCTGGGCTCAACGCCAAGCTGTTCGAGCGCGTAATGGAATATCGCCGCGTCGGGCTTTCTTAGTCCTACCGCGTAGGAATCAACCAGAACGTCAAATCGCTCACAGATGCCTGTTAACTTAAGCACCTCTTCCAGTCGCCCATCCTCAGTATTCGAGATGACGCCGACCTTCATGCCTGCATCCCTTAGCTGGTCGATCAAAGCAGGTAGTGCTTCGTCCAGGCTGCACCAAATATGCTTTTGCTGATGCGCGGCAGCGATTCGAATTCTAATCCGCTCGCAGACTTCGTCGTCGATTCCCAACGCCATGAAGAGGTCGCCAAACATCCAACCAGGTCGCTCGGTGTAATCTGCGGGAACGCTACCCTGGGAAAGGCGGATGTCTGTCAGGCGAAATGTATTGTACAGCGCGCGCTGCAACTCGGCTGCGAGAAATGGACGCCCGGTTTCCCGCAGCGCGAGAACGGAAATCCGCTCCCAATCAGGATGAGCCAGCGTCCCACCCGCATCAAACAGTACTGCTCGAGCACCACGCAACAACGGATGGAGTTTTTGTGTGGTCAAAGTTTATTCGATGGGGCCAGTTTATGGATTATGAAGGAGTTTCTTTTGCCGTCAGCGACCCAACGCCTGCACGGCTTTTTCAACCACGCCATTGACTTGTGCCAGGGCGCGTACCGCATCTTCTCGCGAGCAACTACCTTTGCTCATCACGAGTGCGACGCGGAGATCACCGCCCGCATCTTCCAGCCGTTGTCTGGCTATTGACTCATCAAGATCGGCTTCAGCGCTGAGTATGCGAAGAGCGCGAGCGCGAAGCTTTACGTTACGCGTCAAAAGGTTCGTCATGCGATTGCCCGAGATGTAGCCCAGGCGAATCATGGTTGCAGTCGAGAGCATATTGAGCACCAGCTTTTGCGCCGTTCCCGCTTTTAGTCGGGTCGATCCGGCAATCACCTCCGGACCGACCACCGGCACGATCGAAATTTCAGCCACGCGGGTGAGCTCCGAATCCGGCGCGCAGGTAAGCGCAAGGGTGAGAGCGCCCAGGCTTCGCGCGTACTCAACTGCCCCGACCGTATACGGCGTTCGACCCGAGGCAGCGATTCCCACCACGGCATCCGCCTTCGACACTCCTCGCGAGATAAGTTCATCTGCGCCCGCTTGGAGATCATCTTCCGATGCTTCGACGGCCCTGTGCGTCGCGTCGTACCCACCCGCAATAATCCCCTGAACGAGATCGGGCGAAACGCCGAAGGTGGGCGGACACTCCGCCGCGTCAAGCACGCCGAGTCTGCCTGAAGTCCCGGTGCCGATGTAGAACAAACGCCCGCCATTCTGCAGTCGCGCGACGATCCCGTCGATGGCCCTGGCGACTTCCGGCAATACCGCTTTGACAGCTTCCGCCACCCGCGCGTCTTCTTCGTTCATCAGGCGAACGATCTCCGACGTAGGCAACGAGCTGATATCAGCCGTGCGCGGGTTTTCCTGTTCTGTTATTGGGATCATGGGTTTCGAGTTTTGAGTTTCGAGTTACGGGTTCGTGCACAGATCGAAACCCAAAACCCAAAACTCGAAACTGTTTTCTCAGACGGCCACCGGCATTCTAAGCAGATGTTCGCGCGCCATTCGCGCGGCCGCGACCGCAGGCGCCAATCTCGGCGGAGCCAGGAAGGCGTTTGGTGCGACGCGGGCAACCTCCTGGCGCAACGGATCGAGCAAGAGAGAGCCTGCAGCGAATACCCCGCCGACGTATCCAATCTGAAAGCGTTCGCGCGCCATCTTCAGCTTGCGTATCACTGCGACCGCTGCAACGCCCAACTCGCGACCGGCCGCAACCACTATCGACCGCGCGATTTCGTCTCCCCCTTTTGCAGCATCGGTCACACACTTGCCGAAACCGGCGATGCGGTCGTTGGTCATTCCCGGCGCGTAGATCGCGATCATAAGATCGTCGCTCGTCGCTACGTTGAAATATGCCATCGCGCTGTCCGCCAGCACGGTTTCCGTGCCGCGCCCATCGCCGGCGCGAGCCACTGCCTGCAAGGCTCGGCGAGCGATCCACAATCCGCTCCCTTCATCGCCGGCGAGCGGTCCTGCTCCGCCCGCATACACACGCTTGCCATTCGCGTTGATGCCACAGCAGACAGATCCAGTGCCCGCGATGATTACGACTCCAGGTTCGCCGCTGGTCGCGCCAAAAAGCGCGATGTCGGCATCGGTAACAACTTCGATCGAATGAATGCGAAGCCCACTCAGCGCCTCGCGCATACGCAATCGAAGATCTCCACGTCTGACGCCGGCCAAGCCTATCTCCGCGGCAACTATATCGGCGCGCTGCACACCCGCAGCCGCACACGCCTTATCGATGGCGTCACGGATTGCGATGGCTGCATTTGCGATCCCCACCCGCAACGGATTCGAGGGGCCAGACGTGCCTTCGCCCAGCGCACGGTGTCTCGCATCAGTGATGATGGCCCGCGTCTTGGTGCCTCCGCCATCAACCCCCAACACCAGATCCCTGCGTTGAATTCTATGGGGAGACATAAAATTCGCTATCTTTGGCTCCGCTTTCATTACTTCTCTTCAAAACCTCGCACACGCAGCAACAGAAAGTTGCCACAAACTTCAACCTCGATTATATTCATCGTCGTTTCATAATAGAAACTAAAAGATTTTATCTACGCAATAACCATCACTGATAACGGTACCTATGGAAATCAGACAGCTCCGAGCGTTTGCGGCGATAGCTGAGACCGGCACGTTTACGGCCGGAGCGGTGCGCGTACATGTTACGCAGGCTGCAGTCAGCATGCAGATTCGACAGCTTGAAATAGAGCTCGGGGCCCCTTTGTTCGTGCGCGCACCTCGTCGAGTGTTTTTAACCGAAGCAGGAGAAGCGCTGCTTGAGCGCGCGCGGCGAATACTGCGCGAACATGACGCGGCAGTTGCCGAGATCGCGGAGCTGGCTGGAGCTGAGCGCGGGCGATTGCGGGTGGGAAGCGCATCGGCGATGGTGAGCGCAGACCCGCTGCCCCAGATTCTTAAAGAGCTGCACGAACGTCACCCGCGCGCGGACGTTTCAATCGTCTCGGGCACAAGTGAGTCACTCGTTCGCCAGATACTCGCCGGCGAGCTCGACATGGCATTCGTTTCATTGCCGGTCGAGGCCCGCGGCATTAACACCGAAGTGCTGAGCAGCGATGAACTGATAGCCATTGCCAGCCCTCGCCACAAACTGGCGAAGCAGAAAGTGGTCAGCATTTTCACGCTTGCCGGCGAGAAATTGATCCTGGGCGAAAAGGGTGGGAACACGCGTCGCTTGATTGATGGACTCTTTAATGAGGCCGGCGTTCAGCCGCTGGTGACGATGGAGCTGAGTCGTTTGGCCGCTATCAAGAGGATGGTCGAAGAGGAGATGGGGGTGGGTGTAGTTCCGTCAAAATCCGCCAGAGATGAAATCGCGGACGGCAGACTGGTGGCGTGGTGGATCGAAGGTGCGCGGATTAATTGGGAGCTGGGCCTCGCCAAATTGGCCGGCGATTACGACTCGCCCATTTGTCAGACCTTCATGCGCATCTGTCGCCAGCATTTCGCAGCGGGCCCTAAGAAGCCCGCGTCTCGACACCTCTCAAAGCAACCGGCGGAGAAGCGAAAACGGAGCGCGCGAGCCTAGGCGATTGCGGAAATCGTTTATTGAATAACGCCGAAGGCGTTCGCGAATTCCATCCCAGGACAACGTCCTGGGTGTGCCCGTACCCATCGAACGAGTTCAACACTGAAGGTGTTGACGAATGCGACAACACCTTCAGTGTTGTTTGTTCTTGATCGGCATAAAAATCCCAGCGCGATGCGCTGGGCTGAAATTCGCGAACGCCTTCGGCGTTTCTTTCTTCAATCCGCAATCCGCAATCAACATACTTCCTTCAACCCCGACACCAGCCGCTCAATATCCTCTTCATTATTGAAGAAGTGAGTGCTGACTCGGATGCCTTGCGGTTTCTCGGTGACGGCGACGCCGTGTCGGGCCAGGTGGGCGACTAATCGTTTCGGATCCTCTGTCGCCACGAGTGTCTCGCCCGAGCGCATGCCATCCTCACGCAGCGGTGACAGGACCGTCCACCCTTCGCCGGTTAGTCGTTTGGTCAAGTATCGATTCAACTCCAACACACGAAGCTCAATCTCCTTCGCGCCGATGCTCGTCAGATAACCAATTGATTCGCCCAGGGCGAAGATCCCGGCAAAGTGCGGACAACCTAATTCAGCCCGGGCTCCGGCGTCTGTTCGAACCTGGAACTCACGATTGCGATCTCCGAACGGGTCCTCAACGCTTAGCCAGCCGATTGCTCGCGGCCGAGTTTCGTTAAGCAACCTGCGGCTGAGATAGACAAAACCCGAACCGTAACCTGCCAACATCCACTTATGTCCGGTTGAGCAGAGCGCGTCGATCTGCATGCGCTTCACGTCTATCTCAAATGCACCGGCAGCCTGGCTGGCATTCACTACAAGGATATGGCCGTCCTTGCTGTTACCGAGTCGTTCAAGGTCCGCTCGAAATCCGTTGGAGTACTGCACGTGACTTGCACAAACAATCGCAGTCTTCTCGCTCATGGCCTGGCGTAGCGATGCAATGCCGACTTCCCCGTTGACCGGTTCGACCATCTGAACTCGCGCGCCCCGATGCAGCCAGGTGATGGTCGACACCGGGAACTCCAGATCGCTGGAGATAACCTCTCCACGATCGATCAGGGCATCGACGATCAGGTTCATTCCAGACGATGTATTCACCGTGAGAGCGATCTCGTCGGGCTCAGCGTTGATAAATTTTGCAATCCGCCGCCTGATGTCTTCGCGTCGTTCCAGCCACTCGTCCCAGCGCGCATCGGCCCCTTCCATCATTTGTCGATAAAATTCTGTGGCCGCCTCCATCACGGGACGCGGAAGCGGACCTGCGGCGGCGCTATCCAGATACGCTGTTCGCTCGGTTATGGGGAAATCCCGTCGGATGGCTTGCCAGTCAATTGCGGAGTTCATCTGCTTGTTTCTATTTTCTTAAGAACTACTGTATGCGAGCGTCAGCCTTTAACGCCGAAGGCGTTGGCAAATTTTAGCCCAGGATGAAATCCTGGGAAACGAAGGACCCCCAACAACTCCAGCAACACTGAAAGTGTCGACGGGTGAACGCCTGCACACTGGATTCGGCACTACGCATCTCAGTTCGCGAACCCCTTCAGGGTTAAAGCCGATAGAGGAGCTACGTATTACCCAGGGCGTTGCCCCGGGCTGAAATTTGCCAACGCCTTCGGCGTTAGAACCGGCTTTCTTACTCGGCTGCTTCTGACTCGAATGGCATATCGACGCGTGTATGGGTAGCGTCTACTTCACCACGATTCTGTGTTGACGCCCGTCATCCTCGATCTTTATTCCGACCGCATCTTTACCGCTGTGATAACCAACACTTTGAGCGTCAGCGCTGACAGCCAGCGGCTTGCCATCAAGCGTCACATTGCTCACAAGGCCGACGTAAGGTAGAACAAAACTAAACTTACGGCGCGCGGGCTTGTAGCTTCCTTCCGCATCGCCGATCATAATCTCAAAACCACTTGCCAAAGATGCGACACTCACCCGCGTTCGCCTGAACGCTCCACGCTTGTACGCAGGGCTGGTTCCATCGTCTTCGTAAAGACTGGTCTCGGCTCGGCCAGCCTCATCGGGATGGATGTAGAACGTCAAAGGATCGAAAGGCTTTTCACCGACGTAATTCATTTCGGGGCCTTCAGGTATGATCGAGCCTCCGCGTACGAACATTGGCACAACGTCCAGCGGAGCGTCGACACGGTACATCGTCCCGCCGTTGTATTTCTTCCCCGTCCAGAAGTCGTACCAGAGACCCTCAGGAAGATAGACCAGTCGACTTGTCTGGTTCGGCTGCAGGATGGGCGCGACTAACAGGTCGCGACCGATCATGAATTCGTCGTCGAGATTGTAGGTGTTCGAATCGTCCTGATAGTTGAGCAGTAGTGGACGAAAGAGCGGCACTCCTGTGCGATGGGCCTCTTCCAGCACGGTGTAGAGAAAGGGCAACAGGCGATAACGCAGCTTCAGATACTTCCGTATGATGTCTTCGTAATATTTTCCGAAGCGCCACGGCTCCTGGTCATAACCGTCAATGACCTTGTGATTGCGACAAAACGGCGCCAGAAAACTGACCTGATAGGCGCGTGTGAGCAATTCCCCGTTGCCGCGTCCGATGAAGCCGCCGACATCGCTTCCTACAAACGTCTCTCCCGATAAGCCCAGACTCTGAAAGATGGGGATGCTTAGTGCCAATGTGTCCCAGGTACTGGTCGTGTCGCCGGTCCACATCGTAGAGTAACGCTGAATGCCGGCATAGGCCGCGCGCGTAATAACGTAAGGTCTTTTGTCAGGCTCCAGGCGCTCGAGTCCTTCGTAGGTTGCGCGAGCCATCAGCAACGCGAAGATGTTTCGATTCTTTGCGTGGGTCGAGTTCTCGCCTTCATCACGGCTGACAACATCGAGTTGGTTCTTGCCCGACTGATCGACAAAGTCAGAGGGCTCGTTCATGTCGTTCCAAATACCACCGACGCCGTTTTCGGTGTAGGCCCGATGAAGAGAGCCCCACCACTTCCTGGCGTCAGGCAAGGTGAAATCTACGAAGACGCTCTCGCCCGGCCAGACCTTTGGAATGAAGAGCTCCCCGGTTTTACGCTTCTGGAAATAGTTCTTCTCCAGTCCCTGGTTAAAGACGTAGTAGCTTTTGTCCTGCGGGGTAAGCTCCGGAGAGCGCGAGGTGGAACTGCTTGCTTCAGCAGCAGGAGGCTGATACTTCACGCCCGGATCGACGATGGTGACGACCTTCACTCCTTGCAGCTTCAGCTTGTCCGTCAGCGCTTTTGGGTTCCTGAATCGATCGGTGTTCCAGGTAAAGACCCTGTAGCCCTGCATGTAATCGATGTCAAGATGCAGCACGTCTAGCGGCAGATCTCGTTCACGGTATTGGCGCACAACCTCTTCCGCCATCGTGTCCGGATAGTAGCTCCAACGGCTTTGCTGATTGCCCAGCGCCCACATCGGCGGTAGCGGCATTCGCCCGGTCAGCTCTGTGTATCGTCCAAGGATTTTCTTGATGGAGGGTCCGTAGAAGAAGTAATAGTTCATCTCGCCGCCTTCGGCTCCGAAGGAAGCGTAGAGCTGCGAGTTTCTTCCGAAGTCGAAATAACTTCGATAGCTGGAGTCGAAGAAGATGCCGTAGGCGATTGCCTTCTGCAATCCTATGTAGAAAGGGACCGTCTGATATATCGGGTCTTTGCCCTCCGTATAACCTGGCGTGTCTGAATTCCAATTAACGAAGTAGCTTCGGCGCTTATCGAGACGCGCGGCTTTTTCGCCCAGTCCGTAGAAGTGCTCGTCAAAGCCGAGTTTCTTCGAAGCGGATATGAAGGTTCCCGCCTTGGGATCGAACATCATTCCGCTCAACGCCCCCTGCGGGTCATACATCATTGGGCGCTCGTCGGCGTTTATTAGCTTGTCCGTTTTCGCGTCTCGGAACTCGATCAGAAGCGGTGATCGATTGACTACCACTCTCAACTCGTCGGTCGAGATCACAACATTTGAAGCGCTCTCGTTCACGCTCCATCGAACATTTTCCCAGTCCTGCTTTGCGATTGCCCACGAGTGATCGCGCTCTGGCAAGTCTTTTCTAAAAGAGGCCCGCACGCGAATAAGATCGGGCGCGAGAATCGAGACCCGCACTTGTGACCCACCCTGACAGTTGAAGGTCACTTGTGTTTGGCTTTTTGTGAAGCTGGAGACGGGACCGATCGGCTCGAGGCCACTGACGATGTCCTGGGCAGTGCCGCTGGCACCGAAAAGAATGATGGTCAGGCAGAACAGAAAGGCAAGTAACCGTTTCATGGCAATTCGAATGAATCTATCTCGTTCCCGGAGAGCAATCGGTAGTCAACTCGCCGACTGGGTCTTCGACGCTTTTACGCCAAAGGCGTTCGCGAGTTTGAGCCCAGGGCAACGCCCTGGGTGTAGAGGGCTTGACTGAAGATATCAACGCTGAAAGTGTTGCCAAGCCCCGTTACGAGCCTGCGTTACGGCTTGGATATCGCGCATTCCAACCCATTTAGGGTTGACCGTGTTTATTGCTGACGTCAATCCCAGGGCGTTGCCCTGGGCTAGAATTCGCGAACGCCTTCGGCGTAGGTTCAACGGTGTTCGCTCCGAGGCCGCTGGTTAGTTCCTCGCGAGACCGTCTCCGCTAGCCCGCTTCCGACTGTGCAAAAGCGATATGCGCCGCGCCTAGTAATCCTGCGTCGTCACCGCACTCGGCTCGGACGACCTGAGCACGACGCGCCGGTATGGGAAAGGCCCGGGCGGACACCTGCTCGCGCACGTGCGAAATGAACATGTCCCAGCCATCGGCGACGCCTCCGCCGATGACCACCGTCTCCGGATTGAAAACGTTGACGAGACTCCCTATGCCAACGCCGAGGTAGATTCCCATTCGTCGAAAGACTTCCAACGCGAGTTCGTCGCCTTTGAGTCCACTTTCGTAGACGCGCGCGGCTGTCAAGTCGTCGCTCGCGTGCAAAGGCGAATCCGGATAGCGTGGTACCGCCTCGCGTGTCATGCGGACAATCGCAGTTGCCGAGGCGTAAACTTCAAGACAGCCCTGACTACCGCAGGTGCAGGCAACTCCTCCGAACGGCTCAACGCCGATATGTCCGATCTCGCCTGCCGATCCATCAATGCCTCGCCAGAGTTTCCCGTCGAGAATAATTCCGCCGCCGACGCCGGTCCCCAGCGTTATCATTATGATGGTCTTTCGACCGCGACCGGCACCCTTCCACATTTCGCCGACGGCCGCCGCGTTTGCATCGTTCTCGAGGACCGCAGGCCACTGCAGTTCGCTTTGCAGCGCCGCAGCAAGGCGAAAGCCGTCGAGACAGGGAACGTTCGGGGCTTTCATCACCACGCCGTTCTCGACTTGCACTGTTCCGGGAACAACCACGGAGACCGCGCGGATCTGCGCGCCTCGATCGGCGCTTCGCTTCTCACATTCACGCGCTGCCGCTACGATGGCGCGGACGATCTCATGCGACTTGGCGGCCTTCGGAGTGGTTTGCTTGGTGCGTTCCTGAATACGCCCAAGCCTGTCGATCGTGGCAGCGCGCAGATTAGTGCCTCCCAGGTCTGCTGCTATGACCAGGTCGTTGTCCGTTTCAGCAATTGCTGATCGTTCATTCATGTTCGTTGCCCGCGAGGCCGCGTTATTTCAGAGTCCGAGATCTAATGCTGTCCCATATAGCGCTTCGAGACGATGTCGGGCGTATCAAGGTTACGGCCTTCGCGAATGTTCACTGCCAGACGTATGAATTGGGCCATTGACCAGGCCAGCGGCGTCGCAGAGCCAGTGCCCTGGCCGAAGCCAAAATCAGGCGATGGACTTTCTGCCTTGTCCCAAATCTGTTCCGGGATCATTCCTCCGCGGTTGGCAAACTTCATCATCGCATCAAGCCGCGTGCGAGCCAACTCTTTTTCGCCTCGAGCCAGTTCATACTCCCCGCGCTCGCCTGTCAGGAATGTCCACAGTCGTCCGCGGCCCGCTCGCGCGTCATATCTTCCTCCATCGTCGCGCTCACCATAGGCATCATGATTATAGCGGTACCAGGCAGCGCCCTTGGGAGTCTCTACCTGGATGAGCTTGTCGACCACCGCTAACGATTTTTGGATCAAGGGGTCGTTGGGCGACTTGATGCCCAGGCGGACCAATTCAAGAAACCCGGCGTCAACGATCTCGCGTTCGTCATAGATCCCGCCGTTGCTGTTTATCTCCAGCGGCGCCCCATCATTCGGATCGTCATCATCCGAGAGTCGTAGGTAGTAGTTCTTATTCGCATAAGGCCCGGTAGTGGTGGCGGTCCATCGATCGACGTTGGCGGCCCATCGATCGGCAATTTCAAGACATCGCTTGGCAGCGGCCTCATCCTTATTTCGTCTCGCGATCTCTGCGGCGCAGACCAGGCCGGCGATTTCTGCCGCGATGGTTGAGGGCGAATAGCCTGCTTCTTCTTCCCAACGCTCCTGCGGCGTAGCAGGTCCGTGCTGCAGGATGAATTCTGCCGCCGGCTTGATATGCTTGCGCCACGTATCATTGTCTGTTCGACCGAGCTGGTAGGAAAGAATCAGCGGATATGCGACCTCGTCCATTTGCAACCCACCGCCGGCCGGCCTGCCGTCCAGCCACGAGTTCTGCGGAAAGCTGCCATCGGATTTTTGTTGAATCCTCAACAGATAGTCGAGCGCGCGGTCTGCCGCCGCCTTGTCGCCCATCGCGTGGAAGGCGGTGGCTACCTGGTAAAGGTCTCGCGCCCAGACGGTGTGGTAACCGCCGCCGTTCGGTTCATTCGCGTTTGATCCACCGCCCCAGGGAACAGTCAGCGAAGCGACCATTGCGCCTCGATAGGTTTTGTCCTCGTGCGCCTTCAGGACCATGGCAGCCATGTCGAATTGGCTTTGGTACTTCGGTTCAACTTTTCGCAAAGCATCGAGGTACCGATGCCAGCCATCCTGGTACTCGCTTCGAACGGCTGCAAACCCCCTGGCCAGGGAGTCACGAGCATTCTTCAAAGCCTCGCCTGTTTCTTTTCCGAATCCAAGAGCGAGCGTAAACTTTTGCTCCGGATCTCCGACCATTCCGGAGAGTATCCACGCATCCTGTACAACGTTGCCATCGCCAGCGCGCGGCGTTGGGCTATATGGTTTGTGTTGTCGCAGCTGGGTTACGACATCGCTCGCGCCTGCGTAACCGTTATTCATTTCAGCAAATCCAACGCTGGAGACTAGAGCGGAAGCCTTATCAGCGTCCGAAGCTAAGAATGTACCCTCTTGAGTCCACGCGGTGTCATGCATTCCGCTATTGTTCAAAGAGGGATCATAGTAGATAAAGAGGTAGAAGACCTGGTTTTTGAGCGGTTGAAACTGCACATCAATCAACACGGTATTGCGCTGAGGATCGGTTGCATACGTTTTGGTGATCTTCCAGGCGCCGCTTTTCGCCGTGTTGATTTGTCGGAACGAAAGGGCTCTGGGGTCCAGAATCTCAATTCTGTGATTCGAATCTTCGCTTTCGGTTTCGAGCCGCTTTTCGGAATCAATGACGATCAATTCCAATTTCTGGACATTCGCCACATCAACCGTTGGATAGTAAACCTCCGTCATTACTCCATCGCGCAGTGTGAACCAGACCTTAGATTCAAGCGAAACAGACGTCCCAATGCCTTCCTTTCCGGCACTCTCCCATTGGGCATCTTTGCCGGGCGCGCCGGGTGCAAGTTTGTTTGTCGTCTGCGCAAACAAAGTCATTGACGCGCAGGCAATGGCGGAAATGAGGACGAGTTTGCTCATGTGTCTCGATGGTTACCGCTAGTCGCGAAATACACTGCGGATCGGCGTCTCATTCTCGCCTGGCTTCAGCCTGGCGCGCGAGTACGGGATCCTGACGGAAAGCGTTTAAACGGTTTCCCTTTTTATGCCTCTAGCTATCACCCGGCTGAAGCCGTGTGTGAATGAGAAAGACGGACCAGACTTCCCAGCTCACTGCTTGTTCCGACCGCCTTCTGAGGCCAGGCGTTAACAAGGATCGCTCCCACAGTTTCCTCGGAATCTCATCCACGTTTTCTTCCCAGCATGTCGAACCCGACTGCGGCGACCAGCACTGCGCCTTTGACGATCATCTGAATTTCATTCTGAACGTTTAGCAGCGACATCCCGTTATCCAGGCTCGCCATGATCAATGCACCAAGGCACGCTCCAAAGACGGTTCCCCGCCCTCCCATCAAACTAGTGCCGCCAATAACGCAAGCTGCGATCGCGTCCAGCTCCATCAAACTTCCGGCATCGCCGGCTGCGCTGCCATTCCGCGCTGTGTAAACCAGCGCGCCCAAACCCGCTAGCGTACCCATTAGACAAAACGCGAGCAGGATATGCTTGCGCAGACTGATACCCGACAGACGTGCCGCATCAGGGTTCCCACCGACCGCATAAAGATAGCGGCCGAAAGTTGTGTTCTGGGTCAGGAAGGCGCCGATCAATGCGACTGCCAGGAAAACAAAGACCGGAATCGGCACGCCTCCCTGTGTGTTCATCATGTAGATGAAGACGGCTATGACTGCGGCCGGAAGCAGGATTCGAGCCAATGTCGCTCCCATTCCGGGAACAGGCAGGCCATGGCGCCGGCGAGCGCTATTTCGTCTAAAGGTGAAAAAGATTAGCGCCGCTACCGCCAACACCCCGAGAGCGATGCCGGCAACGGGTGCGACGAACCCTTCACCAATGGATCTGAAGGCGGGCAATTCAATTGTTACCGTCACACCCTTCATTCGCCAAAGCACAACGCCACGCCATGCGAGCAATCCGCCTAACGTAACAATGAATGCGGGAATGTTTAAATACGCGACCAGCGAGCCGTGAATTAGTCCGATCGCGAGGCCGATTACTATCGCGGTGCCAAGCGACGGGATGAGGCCCCATCCCTGAGTCATCGCGGCCATGCCACCTGCCAAACCAACCAATGATCCGACCGAGAGGTCTATTTGTCCGGCGACGATGACCATCAACATGCCGACGGCGAGGATGCCGGTGACCGCGGTCTGCTTTAGAAGTTTGGAGAAGTTTACCGGATCGAGAAAGAGTCCGTACGGGTGCAAGTCGCTGACAGTAGCCCACTGCAAAAAGAGCCAAATGACTACGAGCGCAACCAGCATCGTATACGCGCGCAACGTCGCTGTCGGCAACTTGAAGCGGCCAATGCGGGTTTGCGGCGTGCCTTCGGCATCTACTGTCGGCGGGGCGATCTCCTCGGGCACCGGCGCCAGATCCGCGTTGACAGGCGGGCGATCGATTACGGGCTCGTTTGTTGGACCGTCTTTGTTCATAATGATGAATGAGGAATGATGAATGATGAATTCGTTCTGCGTTTGCGACGCTTCGCGGTCTTGGCTGACGATACGAGTATGGCTGTGAGCTCTTCTGATTCAGTGCGTAGATCAGCTAAACGCTTTTCTGGCACGATACCGCTATCACATAAGAGTTCGAGCCAATAGGTAGTCTCCTCCAGTTCCTGCAACCCTCCTTCGATCTTACTGATGAATTCTGCCGGCGATCTAGCTCGCGTACACTCGCGATAATGGGCGCCTACAGAGGTCCCGCTTCTCAATACCTGCTTGCCTATTACTTGCGCCTCAGTGAGCTTCGGCAGCGATGCATACAGCCGAATGATCCTCAACGCAAATGCCTTGGTCCGAATTCCTAAATCAAATTTGTTATTGTGCTCCATCACCAGTCCTCCAGAATAATTGTTGTTCGTTCCTGAATTGGGTGGAGCCATTCATCATTCATCATTCATCGTTCCGCGTTCATCGTCCTCGTATGGCCCGTGGCGCACGCCATCACGGCTTCCGGGGTCGCATCCGCACGCTTGAACTCTCCCGTGATGTGACCTTCGTGCAGCACTATTACACGGTCGGAGAGACCCAGCACTTCGGGCAGCTCCGACGAGACGAGGACTATCGCAAGGCCCTCGCGCGCCAGTCTGTTTATCTCGGCATAGATCTCCTGCTTGGCCCCAACGTCTATTCCGCGGGTGGGCTCGTCCAGAAACAGCAGAGTAGGATTTGTCAGCAGCCACTTTGCCAGCACGACTTTCTGTTGATTGCCTCCCGAGAGCGTACCGGCGACCGTGAATACCGACGGCGCCTTGACCCGCAATTCTCTCATCGCACGGGTGCCGGCGAAGGCTTCGGCATCTACGTCAGTCACGAACCTGCCCGAGAGTCGTCGAAGTCCTGCGATGGTCATATTGTTAAGGATCGTCTGATCGAGGATCAGTCCGAAGCGTTTGCGGTCTTCTGTGACAAATCCAACTCCGTGCTGGATGGCTTCGGAGGGACGATTGATGCGCGCGGGTTTCCCTTCTATGAACAAGTCGCCTGAAACATTTCCGGCGTGAGCTCCGAAGATAGCCATCAGCAGGTCACTTCGTCCGGCGCCCATCAGACCAGCGATCCCCAGCACCTCTCCGCGGCGGACGTTGAAACTCACATCGTCGACCAGCAGCTTGCCTTTGATATTGGGGTCTTCGACCCTGATGTTTCGCGCCTCAAACACCACCTCGCCGCGTTCATGATCGGCTTGTGGAAAGATGTTTCCCACCTCGCGGCCGACCATACGAGCGATGACGCCGGCTTCATCCAGTTCGGTAGTTCTCTCTGTTCCAATAGTCTTGCCATCACGGAGGACCGTGATGCGGTCCGACATGCGAAAGACTTCATCCAGCTTATGCGAGATGTAGATCATGCCGACGCCCCGCGATCGCAGATCATCAAGAATTCCAAAGAGCGTTTCGACTTCGGTATCAGTCAAAGCGGCGGTGGGCTCATCGAGTACGAGTATCCGGGCCTCTTGCGAGAGCGCTTTGGCGATTTCAACCAGTTGCTGCTGACCGATCCCCAGATGGCCGACGGGCGTTCTTGGATCGAGGTCGAGGTGAAGGTCGTTGAGGAGTTTCTCTGCAGCGCGATAGAGCTCATGCCAACGAATGATGCCGAAGCGGTTGGGCTCGCGACCGAGGAAAATATTCTCGCCTATGGTCAGTTCCTTAACCAGCGATAGTTCCTGAAAGATGACTGCGATGCCCGCCTTCTCTGCATCGCGTACGCTGGTGAACCTTCGCGCCTGGTCATCGATCCGCACTTCGCCGCCGTAACTGCCATACGGGTAAACTCCACCCAGCACCTTCATCAAGGTTGATTTGCCGGCGCCGTTCTCGCCCACAAGCGCATGAATCTCTGAGGGGTGCAGATCGAACGTCACGCCGTCCAGCGCCCGCACGCCGGGGAAGGCCTTGGTTATACCGCGCATCTCCAACAAAGTCTGGAGTCCGGAGTCCGGAGTCTGGAGTCTCATAACTTTGGAGTCCGGAGATGCCGCGCGAGAGCAAGTGTCATGCGCGAGATTTCATCGAGCATATCGGTTACCATGGTGAACGACGACCGGTCTATATAACTCAGATCCAGAGCGACGTAGAGATGGGACAAAACTTCGGCCGCAGAGCCGTGTGCGATGTTCAAATAGTTGGCAAACTCTTTATCGGAATGTCTACCGAAGCCTTCCGCGATGTTCGCCATGATGGACACGCTGGCGCGCTGTATTGTCCCCTTAGGCCCAAGTCTCGCGCGAACGACTCTTTCGCAGTGAGCCCATAGATCAATTTCGTCACTGCTCGCGCTTTCTGCCACACCTTTATGTCTTCGAGTTTGGTAAACGTCGGCATCCCCGAACCTCAGACTCAAGACTCAAGACTCAGGACTCAAGACTCAAGACTTCTTGGCCTACGTCTTCGGCCATTGGTCCTTCGGCACGTTCTTGTACACGTCTTCCAGCTTGTGATACCCGTCCTTGATTATCGTGTCCACCACATTGTTCTTATCGACGACCATGGGCTCTTGCAGAATCGCCGGCACGTCTTTCTTTTCGTTGTTGACAGTGTCCTTGGTGTCGATCTTTTCACCGTGCGCGAGTTTTATGGCTGCGTCGACCGCGCTGAAAGCAAGCGGCCTGATTGGTTTGTAGATCGTCATAGATTGGCGACCCTCGACGATGCGCTGGACGGCGTCAAGCGCGGCGTCCTGCCCTGTCACAACCACCTTGCTCGCAAGAGGACCCAGGGCCTGAATCGCGCCCCCGGCTGTGCCGTCGTTCGAGGCGACGATGGCCTGAATATTATTATTGGACTTCGTCATGGCATCTTCTGTGATGCGCAGCGCCTCGCTTGCCAGCCACTCCTTTGCGTACTGGTCGGTCACGATCTTGATGTCGCCTCTGTCGATTGCAGGCTGCAGAACATTCATCTGCCCCTTTCGCAGGAGAATCGCGTTGTTGTCTGTCTTCGAGCCGCCGATCAGGACGTAGTTGCCTTTCGGCGCGTGATCCAACGCATACTGCGCCTGCATCTCGCCTATCTTCGTTACCTGATGCGAAACATAGAGGTCCACATCGGACTTCATAATGAGTCGGTCATAGCTTATAACCGGCACGCATTGTCGTCTCGCCGACTCTACGATCGAGGAAGCGACGACGCCGTTGTGCGGAGCGACGATCAGAACATCCACTCCCTGAGTCAACATGTTGTCCGCCTGTTTTATCTGAACATCATCCGAGCCGTTTGCCACCTGCACGTCCAGACTCGCGCCCACCTCCTTCGCGCGCTGCTCGACCAACTCCTTGTCGCGTTGCCAGCGCTCTTCTTTAAGAGTGTCCATCGAAAAGCCAATCTTTACCGGCCCTGTCTTCTTTGGTTTGTCTGCGCAGTTGCCGGTCGCTTGCTGAGGGCCGCTTACGCATCCTGCTGTTACGAACGCAAGTATCACTGCCAGCAGGGCCAAACACTTTTTCATATTTCGCATCACGGATTTCCTTCCTTAGGTGATCAACTTTTCGATTCGCGTTGCGCGACGAATAGGGATGTAAGTACCGGAGCAGCTGCATGCGGCGAGGGGGTTAGCCGTTTGCCGGATCCTGCTGAACAAAGCCACGTCGGAAACTCCGACCGGCATGACCAGATCGTCAATAAAGACTCTGGTCCGTCATTTCCCCGGGGGATCAGATGCTGAACTTGCTTATCGAGGCGCTTAGCTTAACAGAGCGGCGGAGGGAAATTCCATTGAAATTTTCCTGTATAGGTGTTATTTTCCACAGTTAGATAAACCAGACAAGAAGCGCTTCGAACGAACGGGTCAACCCGTTGTTGCAGATCACTCCCTCAACTGCAGCCATTGAACTTTCGTCTGGCGTCCCCCGACCACGCGAGATACTTGTTACGTAATCAAGGCGCCAACGTGTCCTGTGCTCTGGAAGTGAAGGACCGTTGGGCGCGATCAAACCGAATCGGAGGATCTCGTAATGCGCTCAGTGCTCTCCTTCTCTCTCCGCACCTTTTTCTGCCTCCTAATCCTGTTGGCCTTCACCGCCACTGCGAGTGCGCAGTTCCGTGGAAGCGTGCAGGGAACTGTGACAGACACAGCTGGCGCCATTATTCCTCAGGCAACGATTACTCTCACCAACCAGGAAACGAACAAGGCGCAAGCCGTGATCGCCAGCGATGACGGCTTCTATCGAATATCGGGACTGCCCCCGGGCAAGTATTCTCTGATCGCGGAGAAACCCGGCTACAAGAAACAGTCGCTGGAGAATGTCAGTGTCGGAGCCGAAGACACGCTTGGCCTCGATCTCAAACTCGAAGTCGGTGACGTGCTGGCCACAGTAACGATTACCGATCAATTGGCGCCCGGGCTCGATACGGAAAATGCCAGTATTGGAAAAGGCATCACAAGCATCGAGGTCCGTCAAATTCCTCAGGTGGGGCGCGATCCTTACGAACTGCTGCGCCTGACGCCGGGTGTGTTCGGTGATGGAGCGCGCGGCGGGGGCGGCGGGGCGGTTAGCCTTCCTAACCAATCGGGCCCCGGCGGATCTAACAGGTCGATCTTTCAAACAGAGAATCAGCCGCAGATTTCCGCAAACGGACAACGCATATCTGCGAATACCTTTCAGATCGACGGAACCAGCGTAAACAGTTTGACGTGGGGTGGCGCGGCCGTCATCACGCCCAATCAGGAATCCGTCAAAGAGGTCCGCGTAATCTCCAGCAGTTATTCCGCAGAGTATGGTCGCAACTCCGGTGCGCAGGTGCTGACCGTATCACAAAACGGTACTAATCAGTTTCATGGCAGTCTCTTCCTCAAGAATAATAGCCCGGGCCTGAATCAATTCAACAAATTTGGCGGCTTAGGCCCAAGCTTGAGTAGACTGCCGTCCGTCAAAAATAATCAGCATTACAATCAATACGGCGGAAGCCTCGGCGGCCCGATTCCGATCCCACGATTTGGAGAGGGACCACCTCCGGCGTTCAAACTGGGACGCGATCGAGCTTTCTTCTTCTTCTCGTATGAGGGATTGCGCAGCAACACAAACGATACATTCTCTGCGTGGGTGGAGACACCTCAGTTCAGACAACTGATTCAAACTGCTCGACCCGGCAGCGTGACGGCTCAGATCCTCGGCGCGCAGGGCATCGCGCCGCGGATACTCAGTGTCATTCCAGTGACGTGCGTCGGAGGAGGATTCAACGCGGGCAACTGTCAACAAGTAGCCGGTGGGCTCGATATCGGATCACCGGCGGGAGCGACGGGCCAGTATCTGTCATTCGGAAACTTGCAAGGCGGCGGCTTTGACGGCATACCTGACGTCCAGTTCGCACAGATCGCCGCGCCCAATTCCAGCCGAGGCAATCAGTACAATCCTCGAATCGATCTTAACCTCAGTTCCAACGACACGCTCACCTTCAGCAGCTACTACTCGCGTTTTGCCGGGCTACAGAGTGATACAGCGGGGCGGAGTCGTCCAATGGGTGATGTACGCACGGCGCCCACGAACGTCTTCGGCACGATTTCCTACACTCGCACGATCTCGTCCACCATGCTGAATGAGATGCGCTTTAATGCGACGCGATTCGCGTTCAATGAAGTGCAGTCCTCGACTGATACGAATTGGGGGCTTCCTCGAATTGAGATCGAGACGCTTCCATTCGACCGTATTCGATTCGGGGCTCCCTGGTCGGAGACCACGCCGGGCATCTTCGCTGAAAATACCTTTGAGTTTCGCGACACACTTCGAATGTCGGTTGGAAACCACGCCTGGAGTTTCGGTGCCGAGTGGCGCCAGGAACAGGACAATAACAATCTGATCGGTGGCGCCAGGCCGCTGTACACTTTCGGTGGCCTCTTCAACTTCGCCAACAGCACGCCGCTGTTTTATCAGGTAACTGCCGATCCGCGAACAGGTGGACCGCCCGCTGCTCAACGGTACTTTCGAAATAACAACTATGCTTTCTTTGCCCAGGATGACTGGAAGGCCCGACCCAATCTGACCTTCAACCTGGGTCTGCGATGGGAGTATTTCGGACCGCTGACAGAGAAGGAAGGGCGGATCAGTAACCTGGTATTGGGTACGGGAGCAACGGCATTGACCGGCGCGCGCCTGGTTGTCAGCGACCAGTTATATCCGTCGGATAAGAATAACTTCGGACCGCGCCTTGGTTTCGCGTGGAGTCCGACCGCCGCTGACGGGAAGCTGGTGGTTCGCGGCGGGGGAGCGATCGCTTATAACAGGATTCCCACTGTCGTATTCACCAATTCCAGGGGCAATCCCCCGTTCTTCGAGCGGGTTGCAATCTGCTGCGGAACGTCTGCTGCGGATTTCAGTACTCCGTTCAACGGAGGCCAGATTCTCTACGCGGTTGGTGCAAACAACACACCGTTCAGCTATCCCACAAATCCTGCGCTGAGATTGACGTTCGACCCGGCGACCGGAATCCCAACCGTTCCCGGCGGCTTTGGGGTTGAAGTCTGGGGCGCGCCAGCGGAAGTTCCGACTCCCTACGTTTATACGTACTCGCTTGAGGGACAGTACAGCTTGCCGGCCAACTTAACGGCCACGCTCGGTTACCAGGGAAGCAACAGCCGGAAACTGATGCGCCTGGTAAATGAGAGATTCATCTACCCGAATCCGGGAAATTTCTGGGCCTCGAACGTCTTCTTCCCGACGCCGGACACCAATGCGAACTACAACGCTTTGATAGCAACGCTCTCGCGTCGTTTTGTGAAGGGTTTTCAATTCAACGCCAACTACCGGTGGGCCAAGAGCATCGACATAGTTTCGAACGAAGCTCCGACGGCTTCTACCAATCCGACATTCCCCCTGGATATCGGCTTGGAGCGCGGGCCATCAGATTACGACGTGCGTCATCATCTGGTCGTGTCGGGAATCTGGAGTTTGCCTATCTTCAGGAATCGAAATGATGTTGCTGGAAAAATCCTCGGTGGATGGCAAGTCAGCGGTATTGCTACCTTCCACACTGGTTTTCCCTGGACACCAGTCATCGGGCAGTGCGTTAGCACGCTTGGGCCGTCGATTTGTCCGGCAAGGCCGTCAAGGTATTTCGGCGGAGCTGGAAACGACACCTCGAATGACGCCTTTATCAATGGGACGAACTTCCCCGGCGGAGGCGCAGCCTTCTTCGACACAACTGCGCCCAATGGACGCTTGCCTGGAATCGGCCGCAATTCGTTTCGTGGTCCGCAGTATCGAGACGTCGACATGAGTCTCTCGAAAAAGTTCGGGATGCCGAAATCCTTCGGCGAGGGGACCTATTTTGAGCTCAAGACAAACTTCTTCAATATCTTCAACCTCACGAACCTGGAGCCGTTCGGCTTCAATAGTCCGAGCACGGTAGTTACGGATTCACGATTCGGAAGAGCAACAAACGGCCTTTCAGGCCGAGTAATCGAGTTTCAGGGTCGGTTCAGTTTCTAGGCGTTCAATGGAGGGCCGGCTGCCCGTGGATCCATGCTATTTGCCGCTGAAAACATGACCGACTTAGCGATGACGTTAACGTGAAGCGAGCGTCGTCGATCGCTTCACTACCAGCTGCGTAAGCGGCGGTGTGAGAACTAAGCGAGACTACAAGCATGGAATCCGTTGAGCCTCTCATTCTCGCCCGGCTTCAGCCGGGCGAACAAGTGATGCTTGAAACAGGAAACCGTTTCAACGGTTTCTCGTGCCCATTTCATGCTTACTAATGGAAAACCGTTGAAACGGTTTACCGAGACTCGCGAGCGGGTGGTCACCGGCCTAAAGGCCGATGAGAAACGGTCGTGATTCTCACACAGTCTCGTAAGCGGCTGGGGCAAAGCGCGAAGCTATTCGCGTTAGCCAAGGACTCCTTCAGGTCCCGATGCGTCCCGAGCGGGCGCGTTCATGTTACTGCTGACGGATCAGGGAATGCTCGGCGTGGAATTCGAAGTCGGAGCTGAGGTACTCGCTGGTTCTACGTTCTGAGCATCGTCGTCGTCGCGGCGGCGATTCTTGCGCGCTTCTTCGAGCTCCTTGAAACTAGACAGCTCACGCTCTGCGTCGTCTTTTCGCTTCAGTCGGGAAAAAGCCAGGAACAACTGGTAGTGAGCGCCGGGATTGTTGGCTCTGATACCCAGCGCCGCTTGCAGGATGGGAACCGCCTCTTCGTAGCGTCTGGTCTTCACTAGTATTCTTCCAAGATCGTAGCGAGCATAGAAGTGTTTCGCGCTTAGTTCGGTCGCTCTTCTGAGCAGTTTTTCTGCTTCGCCGTAGCGTCCAAGCTCGCCGACTATGAAACCCAGTTGGGCCAGCGTATCGGGATTGTCCGGCTGAAGCGAGAGAGACTTGCGCAGCGCTGCTTCTGCCACATCGTAGGAAGCTCTGCCGCGGGCCGCGATCCCGACAAAGTAATGCGCCTCGGCGATCTCAGGAAATCTCGTGGCTGCGCGTTGAAAGATCTCCAGGGCCTCAGGATAAAGATTGAGGAGCATATAGACTCCGCCGAGCCGGGCGTAGTGAACAAACCTGGTTTCGTCCTGGCTTAATGCGCGCTCGTAATACTCGCGGGCTGCTTCGGTGCGGTCGTTCTTGCGCAACACCTCTCCAAGCATGAAATTCGCTTCGGGAAACTTTGGACGCAGCTTCAGTGCCTTCTCCCAAAATTCGGCCGCCGTCTCGGCCTGGCCGTCCGCATCGGCCACGAGTCCTAAATAATAGAGTGGGGCTGCGTCAGCCGGCGAAAGACCCGCCGCTTGCTCGAGCGCGATCTTTGCGTCGGCATTTTGGCGCAGGTAGTAGCGGGCTATGCCGAGGTTTAATACAACTGCATATGAGTTAGGCGCCTGGCGGTTTGCGCGCTCGATCAAGGGCAGGGCCCGGGCATAATCGCCGCGCGCACTGTAGAGAAATCCCAGGTTCAATGTCGCTTGGGGATGATCGGGCACGTCGCGCAACACCAGTTCAAAAGCGTCAATCGCGAGGTCGGCCCGATTCGTGCGAGCTAACAAGACACCCAGATTGGCCCGGGCAGATACGGTGCGCGGATTCAGCCGAAGCGCCTCGAGAAACTCTTGTTCCGCCGCCTGGTTTTGGCGCCGCTGATCGAGAATTATGCCCAGCAGGTTATGAGCGTCTGCGCTGCGCTCGTCGGCCTTGATTGCGCGACGAACAAGCGGCTCCGCATCGTCGAGCTTTCCGGTCCGCAGGAGCACTGCCGCCTGGCGGAGCAGAGACCCGACGTCGTCCTGTTGCGGCGCGAGAGTCTGCGACGAGTTTTTTGAGATCCCTCGACTCCCTGCCTGAACGGGAAACACGGCGACGGTCCCGATGATGACTGTCACTGTAATCAGGCTGCCGGCACACCAAAGGGTGAGAGATCGAGTCTGTCGTTTTTGAAGCGAACGCATTGCGAAATTTGTCTCGAACCAACATCATCGAAAGATTTGGCGCGGCCAAGCCATAGTATACTTGATCATCGAAACTCAGGGCTTCTATTGCATTCGAAATCGTTGTACGCGTCTTGCTCCACGGCCATAAAGGGGAATCGAAATGAAAGTTGCCGGAATTGCCAAACTGTTGGTCGCGTTCCTGCTCATCCTGACAAGCCTGCCGGTTCAAGCGCAGCGGCGACGGCACAGGACCGGGCCAGGGCCTCAGACTATCGAGCAGCGGATCAATGCGCTTATCGCGCGCATGACTCTGGAAGAGAAGCTGGGACAGCTTCAGCAACTCGATGGAGAGGCGAATGGAAACTTTCGACCGGAACATCGCGACCTAGTTCGCAAAGGGTTGCTGGGTTCGACGCTCAACGTCCGCGGCGTGCAAAGAACCAATGAGCTGCAGCGCATCGCGGTAGAGCAGTCGCGCCTGAAGATACCGCTTATCTTCGGCTTTGACGTGATTCATGGCTACCGCACGATCTTTCCGGTACCGCTGGGCGAGGCGAGCAGTTGGGACCCCGCTGTGGCCCAGCGCAGTGCCAGCATTGCCGCAGGTGAAGCGCGCGCCGCAGGTGTCCACTGGACGTTCGCGCCAATGGTTGACATCGCGCGCGACGCGCGATGGGGGCGAATTGTCGAGGGGTCGGGCGAAGACCCATATCTCGGAGCGGCGATGGCGAGAGCGCGAGTTCGCGGGTTTCAGGGACGCGACTATAGTGCGGCGGATAAGATCCTCGCCTGTGCCAAGCATTGGGTAGCCTACGGGGCGGCGGAAGCGGGTCGCGATTACAACACCACCGACATGTCCGAGCGGAGTTTGCGCGAGATCTATTTTCCTCCATTCAAAGCAGCGGTCGAGGAGGGCGTGGGCACATTTATGAGTGCCTTCAACGATCTCAATGGGGTACCGACTTCTGCGAATCCGTTTACGCTCACCAAAGTCCTGCGTGGTGAATGGAAATTCGATGGGTTCGTCGTTAGCGACTACACCTCTGTCGAAGAACTGATAAAGCACGGGCTGGCCGTAGACGGCTCCGACGCTGCCGGCCTGGCACTGAATGCAGGCGTGGACATGGAGATGGTAAGCCGCTTGTACAACCAGCACGGCGCCGCGCTTCTAAAGAACCGCAAACTCTCTCAAGCCACGATCGACGAGGCCGTGCGCCGTATCCTTCGCATCAAGTTCCGCGCCGGGCTGTTCGAGCATCCCTTCGCAGACGAGGCGCGGGAAAAGTCGGTAGTGATGAGTCCGCAGAACGTGGCGGCCGCGCGTGACCTGGCGGCACGATCGATGGTGCTATTGAAGAACGAGAAGGAGACCCTTCCGTTACGGCATGACATGGACTCGATCGCCGTCATCGGTCCGCTGGCAGACAACCAGGAAGACGTGCTTGGATCGTGGACTGGCGACGGCAATGCGGCTGATGTAATCACTATTTTGGCCGGGATCAAATCAAAGGTCCCGGCGGGAACGAAAATCAATTACGCCAAAGGGTGCGACATTAACAGCGCCTCTACAGACGGGATTGATGAAGCGGTCCGCGCTGCCCGACGTTCCGATGTAGCCATCATCGCTGTTGGCGAATCAGCCGGAATGAGCGGCGAAGCATCTTCGCGCAGCTCCCTCGATTTGCCGGGGCGGCAGGAAGATTTAGTCGAAGCGGTGCGCGCAACCGGAAAGCCAACCATCGTCGTTTTGATGAATGGCCGCCCGCTGTCGATCAACTGGATCGATGAAAACACCTCTGCGATTCTTGAAACCTGGTTCCCGGGAACACAAGCGGGCAATGCTATCGCGGATGTACTTTTCGGCGACGTGAATCCGGGCGGTAAGCTGCCGATCACGTTCCCGCGAAGTGTCGGCCAGGAGCCTCTTTACTACAATCATATGAATACCGGCAGACCCCCCGACGCGAACAATAAGTACACATCAAAGTACCTGGACGTTTCATGGACGCCGCTTTATCCGTTTGGCTTCGGACTCAGTTACACGCAATTTCGACTTTCGAACCTCCAACTGAGCGAGCCGCGAATCCGTCCCAACGGACGACTGACGGTCAGCGTCGAGGTATTGAACACAGGTAAGCGCGTCGGCGACGAGGTCGTGCAGCTCTACATTAGAGACAGCGTTGCCAGTGTGACGCGCCCTGTCAAAGAGTTGAAGGGATTCGAGCGAGTCACGTTGCGCGCGGGAGAAAAACGTCGAGTCGAGTTCACACTGACCCCTCAGGAACTCGGCTTTTACAATCGGGAGATGAAGTTTGTGGTCGAGCCCGGCGAGTTCAAAGTGATGGTCGGCAATAGCTCTGCCGATGCGAATGGACTCGAAGCGATACTTCAGGTTGTTGAAAAATAGGAATGAGGGACGCAGCGCTTCAGGGGATTTCACAATCTATCTGGAATCCTAAATTTCAAATCTGGAATCTGAGGTCCCGGGTTTGCAACTCGAGGTCTCTGCCCTCCCATCGAGTTCGCGCGCTCGCTCTTGTACTTCTCACGCTGCTGGTACTAAACCACTCGTCGCTTCAGACCCACGCGGCGAATTTCGCAGTCACTCCGCAACACTCCCTCTCCGCTCAGGACGAAGCCTTTCTGGAAGATTTGGGACAGCGGCTCTTTCGCTATTTCTGGGAACAGGGAGATCCTGGTACCGGACTCGTGCCGGATCGTGCGCGAACAGATGGCTCTCCTCTTGACGAGGGCCATCGCAATGTAGCGAGTATCGCCGCAACCGGATTCGGTTTGACCGCCCTATGTATCGCCGCGGAGCGTCGCTGGATCACAGCGAGTGAAGCGAAAGCGCGGGTCCGGGCGACGCTTCGCTTCTTCGCTGACCGCGCAGAACAAATTCATGGATGGTTTTATCACTGGCTTGATGCGAAGACGGGCGCTCGACGGTGGAACAGCGAGGTCTCGTCCATTGACACTGCGCTTCTGCTCTCTGGGGTACTTACCGCGCGGCAAAGGTTTGAGGATGATGATGAGATCGTAAGACTCGCTACCAGGATTTTTGAACGCGTGGATTTTAAGTGGATGTTGAATGGTCACCCGACCCTGCTCTCGCACGGGTGGAAACCGGAGAGCGGCTTTCTCAAGTCGCGATGGGACACGTTCAGTGAAGACACGATCCTCTATATGTTGGCTATCGGGTCGCCCACACACCCAATTTCCCCGCGCTCCTGGTACGCCTTCTGGCGGGACCGGTACAAATACGAAGGCTATTCTTACTTCACTACCATAAGCGTGCCTCTCTTCATGCACCAATACTCCCACGCGTGGATCGACTTTCGTAATCGCCGGGAAATAAGAGGCGACCACATCGATTACTTTCAGAATTCGATCAACGCCACGCTGGCCCATCGCGCGTTTTGCATGACCCTCAAGGGCGAGTTTCCCGGGTATGGCCCAAACATGTGGGGGATCACCGCCTCTGACAGCATCAAAGGTTATCTCGCATGGGGCGGACCACCGCGCGATCCCGCCGTTGACGGGACGATAGTGCCATCCGCAGCCGGAGGCTCGCTGATGTTCACGCCCGATATCTCATTGGCGACGCTTCGAGAGATGCGGGAACGATTCGGCGAGAAGATTTATGGGAAGTACGGATTCGCCGACGCGTTCAATCCGAACAATGGATGGGTTGATACGGACGTGATTGGAATAAACGTAGGAGTGATGCTCTTGAGCGCCGAGAACCTAAGGACGGGCAATGTCTGGCGTTGGTTCATGCGAAATCGAGAGATCCCGCGGGCAATGAGATTGATCGGACTTAACGTGTACCGTACAACGCGCCGAGAGAGGTCAGCGGCGATGGAGCTTAAGCCTGGAAAATCTCTCAGGTCAGGAAGGGGGCAGAGCGAGCGAAGCGAACGCGCCCCCGCTCGAACACGGTCCAAAGTCCAAGGTCCAATGTCCAGTGGCCGCCTCGATACGGGCCGCGTCCAAATTAGGCCTCGCTCGACTGGATCGACGTTGCGGTTTGATCGCTGAACATTGAACATATGCCGACTTTGGACTTTGGACCTTGGACTTTGGACCCTATTTCACAACTCGCCGAAAGATGCGAAAGCCCCAACTGTCCAGGGCGATCGCCGGCAAAGCGATCGGCCGAATTCTCGCGGCGCGCTCGGGCGCGGGAGCGTCCGGCGGAAGCGGCGGCTGAGCATCAGGAGTCACGTCCACGAATGAAGCTCCGTTGCCCACTTCGATAAGCCCGGTGAAAGGCTGGTTCGAGAGATTGATGGTCACCAGGATCTCTTCGTCTTTCGCGCGGCGAAGATAAGACACTATGCGTGCTTCACCGGAGTTATGCAGCCACTCAAGATCACCCAGCCTTAGGGCGCTGCTCGCTTTTCTTAGAGCGATCATCTGTTTGTAGAATCGCAGAAACTCCGGGCGCCGTTCTGATATTTGCCAAAGTATTGGAATCTTCTCGAAGAGCGCGGGCGATCCCGACTCTGCCGTATCCCCGACTTCCATCCCGTTGTAAAGCATGGGCACGCCGTCGAGCGTGAACATCAGCGCCGATGCCGCGAGTGCCGCTCGCTCTCCGAAGCGAGCAATCGCGCGACGCTCATCGTGATTATCTGAAAACCGCATGTGCAATGCGCCGCGGGGGAACTTCTTAGCTTCTTCCTCCAACGCCTGACGAAGCGCTCCGGCCGGCTTCATGCCCATCAGAACTTCGGTCAACGCGCTGTGCAGCGGCCAGGCGTAATCCAAATCGAAGGCTTTGACGAGCAAGTCCGCGGAATCCCATTCGGCCAGCATGACGATGTCCGGCTTTATCCGTTCGAGCTCCGTCCGCGCGCGTTCCCAAAAATCGGTAGGCACAAAGCCCGCCACGTCGCAACGAAAACCATCCAGATCAAATTCCTTTAGCCAGTATTTCAGCATCTCGACCATGTAGTCGCGAAGGCGCGGATTGTCGTAGTTCAGGTCGGCAACGTCAGCCCAATCAGGAACGGGCGGAATGATCTTCCCGTTCTTATCGTGCGTGTAGAGATCCGGCTCCTTCATTAGCACGCTGTCCCAGGAAGTGTGGTTTGCGACGATGTCGATGATGACTCTCATTCCGCGGCGGTGTGCTTCGCTTACCAGTCGCTTCAAATCCTCCTTCGTGCCGTAATCGGGATTGACAGCATAATAGTCGCGCACTGCGTAAGGACTGCCGCTAGTTCCCTTCTTCTTCGCTTGCCCGATCGGGTGGACCGGCATCAACCACAGGATCGTCACACCGAGGCTCTTCAGCTCGTCGAGCCGTCCGGTCACACCGTTGAAATTGCCCTCTGTGGAGAATACACGCGGGAAGATTTCGTAGATCACGCCATCGCGCACCCAGGGGCGGCTGGCTCGGGCGGGCTCCTTCGAGAAGTCGCGAGGGGGAGGAGTCTGACCGAAGGAAGCGCGAAACGGCGACAGCAACAGCACAACGCCAAACACTGTCAAGCGCGTGACAGCAAAACGATGATTGGTTTTAAGTCTCACTGTTTCTTCTTCTGGTTCTGCCCGTAACGATAATTCAAACAGCGCCGGCAGGTCCCGTTCGGCTCGCTTACTACAAGCACAAGGTTTTCCACCGTGCCTGTCAGTGGAACGTCGACAGGCTCTGCATGCATCTGTCGTCCGGCGGGATCGTTTACAGTCGCTCTCACGTAATAGGCAATGCCCTCGTATCCGGTGAATTTAAAGTTGCCCTGCGCATCGGCGGCGATCGAATAACCGAGACCGCGAGTTCTATAGGCGGCTTCGTATTGCGCGACCATGGCATTCGCTGCCGGACGTCCATCAGCCATCACAACCCTGCCGCTGAACGTCCTCTCCATCAGGCGGGGCGGAAGTCGCAGCTCGATGTCCTTGATGACTTCGCTCTCGCCCAGGCTGATGATCATCGCCTCTTCCGCTCGAGCAACGCCGGGGTAGTAAGTTCGAGGATAAAGTTTTTCAGCGTCAGTGGGCGACCCGAGTCCGTTGAGCCGAATACCCAGAAGGTATTGGCCCGGCGGCACGAATTTCAGTTCAAAGTGCCCGTCGTCATCCGCGGAATCAAACATGCTGTGCGGATGTTCGGCATTCGACAGGGAGACTGGAATCAGATTCAACATGATCCGTGGGACGGGCTGTCCGCTCGCATCGACCACCCGACCGCTGATCCGCCCGTTGTCTGTAACATTAAAGCTTACGACGCTGCAGCCACGTTCTTTTAGAGTGGTCTCTTGATGTAAGTCGTAAGTGTTCAATTTCTGCGGAAGCAGCGGCGTTACGGTGTATTTGCCTGGCGAAAGGCCGCTCGCGCGGAAATGTCCACTCGCGTCTGTACGAGCTTTGAGTGATCGTGACTCGCCTTCGATGAGGATTTCAATATCACTCATCGGCCCCAGCTGTTCGGTCTCTTCTGTTTCGAGATTGCGTCCGTAGCGCCGGACCTCTCCCGAAAGAACCGCACCCGGTTCGCGCGTCGCCAGGCTGCGAATGTACTCCAGGTCCTCTGTGGCTTCAGACAAAGGGCGGGTGCGCGAGCAGATGCTTGCGCCGTAGGTATCTTTCGCGGTGTCGTGTCCCGCGTATACGATGTAGCGTTCGCCTATTCGAAAATCGTAGCCGCAATCTCCGCCGCCGTTGCCGGTGACGATCTGCACCTCAGTCAAAGGCATTCCTCGAAATGCTTCTTCCACACGGAAGGTAAACACGCGTTGCGGGTAGTCATACTCCCGATTCCCAACCGTCTGCTTAATGGTGGTCATCGTCAGCTCAATCGGAGTCCCGACAAACACAACCTCGGTGTTCGCGAAGGCCTGACATGGAGGGCCACCCGAAAAACAGGAGCAGGCCAGTGCGCTCTGGGCACAGAGCGTGAGGACGGCGGCGGCGATTGACAGGCCGGTATACTTACGCATAGGTGGTTCTCTTTATAGCTTGGTTACCCGTCAATCAGGCCGGTGCTGGGAACCGGCTGCGAAGTGCCCGACGGGATCAGCGGCTCGTGCGCGTCGGCATCCAGAACTCTCCCAACCGGAATCTTGTCGGAAACGTCTTTCACAAACGATACGCAAGCCGCTGCAATTAGCATAAACACTCCTCCCGCCATAACAACGTAGAGGGGAGCCCGTGGATTATCGCGCCCGAAGATGGCGCGGATCACCGGCCCAAACGTGAATGACGCCACGATCTCGGGAATGACAATGAAGAAGTTGAAGATCCCCATGTAGACACCCATACGCGCCGGAGGGATCGCTCCCGACAAAATCGCGTAAGGCATAGAGAGGATCGACGCCCACGCAATGCCGACGCCGACCATGGTGATCAACAATATATTCTTGTCCTGTATGAAATACGCGGACAAGAGGCCCGCCGCACCGCATAAGAGAGCAATCACGTGCACTGTCTTGCGAGAGGTTTTCTTCGCCAGCGGCGGAAGAAGGAACGCCACCGCGAAACACGTCACCGAATACACCGCGAAAGCTATACCTCCCCAGGCTTGTCCATCTTTGAAAAGTTTGTCCTCGGAGTTGGCTGCCCCGAACACATGATATGAAGTCATTAGCCCGTAAAACATCCACATGCAGAACAGACCCAGCCATGTGAAAAACTGGACGACAGCGAGCTGCTTCATGGTAGGTGGCATCTGGCGAATCGCCACATAGACTTCGCTCTGACCTGTTACCCAACCAAATGCCAGAATCAAACTGCCGGCGATCGATGTGATGATGCTTAGCTGATAACTCAGGCCGGTGCCCCACACTTGCATTATTAGGTAGACGACGGCCAATAGACTCAACACTCCCACAGCGAGCGACAGCGGGGCCGAGAGGCCCCGGGTCTTACCGTGAAGGCTTCGGCTTAAGGTATTGGAGAGGACCGTCATGATAACCAACAGTGCCCCTATGGGTATCACCCAAAGAGTGAAACCGCTCGAGATCCCCGGCGCCAATGCTCCCTTCGCCAGCGCAAAGCCGCTTAGTGTCTCAGTTGAGTTCGGCAACGCCACCCAGGGCATGAAAAACGATGTGAGAATGAACGCGGCCCCGAGGATAGAGATCAATTTTCCAACGGACCTGAAGTTCGCCTTCTCAATTCCTATTGCGCGGGAAACATAGTTGCCCAAGCCTCGATTCGCTTTTGCCTCCGCCTTCTTCTCATTAAATGCCGCTACGTCGTCGGGCGGATATTCTTTAGTGGTAAACACCGTCCACAGCACACAAACAAGGAACGCAGCCGCGCCGATTTTGAAAGAGTAGACGACACTGGGAGGGATATCCCTGAAGGTTTGTCCTGCAGACTTGGCAGCGTCCGCCAGCCGCTGATATTGGGCATCGACGCCCTGACGCCGAAAGATATAAGGGAGTATGTTAGCGAGCGTGGCGCCGATGCCGATGAAAAAGCTCTGCATCACGAATCCCGCTGTTCTCTGATCCACATTGAGCTTGTCTGCAACGAACGCGCGGAATGGTTCCATGCTGACATTTATGCTGGCATCAAGAATCCAAAGAAGGCCGGCAGCAACCCAGAGGACCGGCGAGTCAGGCATGAAGAAGAGAGCAATGCTGGCGAGTATCGCACCCGTAAGAAAATATGGACGGCGTCGGCCGAGTCGATTCCATGTGCGATCACTCATCGATCCGATGATTGGCTGCACCAGCAATCCGGTCACCGGACCGGCAAGCCATAAGAGCGGTATGGCGTCCGCATTCGCGCCCAGGTAAGTATAAATGCCGCTCATATTGGCGAGCTGCAGTCCCCACCCAAACTGGATACCCATGAATCCAAAACTCATGTTCCAGATTTGCCAGAAGCTCAAACGCGGTTTGTTCTGCATGTCAGTAGCCCTTCGTTAAGAGTTTTGTGTTCAGAGTCTGGGGTTTCGGTTTTCGAGTCTGCGTTGAGGCTATACTTTCCAAGATTTCATCCGATCGTGAGTTCGGAATTCGAAACTCTAAACCCGAAACCCAAAACTCGAAACTCGAAACCGCTCACCCACGCGCGTAAATACTAATGTCTTCAAGCACCACTTCGCGATCAAGCGACAGTGCATACATGAGCGTGCGCGCCATATTCCTGACGTGGATAGCGCCGGGACGCGGCACCTCTTCTTCACCAGCGTGATCTACGTCCACCAACCCGGGACACAAATTGAACACCCGAATGTTTGCTCCACTCTTGCGCACGTCATCGCGCAGAGCTTCAGCGAACCCCAACAGCCCGTACTTCGAAGCACAGTAGGCGGGCACGTCCGCGTATCCATGTTTCCCCGCCTGCGACGAGACATTCACAACGTCACCGAAATCCTGCTTGATCATATGTGGCACTACCGATCGCACTAACCACATCGCGCCGCGTAGATTCGTCTCGAGAACGGTGTCCCAGCCTTCGTCCGTGATCTCGACCACCGTTTCAGGTACCGCCAGCCCCGCGTTGTTGATGAGTAGATCTATCGAGCCAAAGCGCTCGATGGTGTGAGAGACAAGGGACTCGGTTTCGTCGCGGTCACGGATGTCGAAGGCGTAGGGATAAACGCGCGCGGCGTCGACCAACGCATTGAGCTCATCCGCGGTTTGATGCAATGTCTCGTCTCGGCGCGAGGCGATCACGACCTTCGCACCCGCCTTCGCCAGAGCGTGGCTGAACGCGCGACCGATTCCGGTGCCGCCACCCGAGACGATCGCAACTTGTTCCGTAAGCGCCTTCGTTCTCATTTGTCCAAAGTCCAAGGTCCAGAGTCCAAGGTCAGTTCAAGATCCAGAAGAAGCCCAAAGGTGAACAGCCATCGTTGAGCGGTCCGCAGCGTATCGGACATTTGGACCTTCTTACTTCGTCGTGAACACGCTCGCCGAGCGCGCCGGTATAGTCATTCTCAGTCGTCCGTTGGCGACGCGTACATCCGCGGATACTCCGAGGCGATCGGTGAGCGCGACATCCTGTGGAAGCTTGGCCGCGGCTACGGCAAAATCCAGGACGGCGGGTTTGATGTCGTTATTGATCGCTATCACAACCGACGCGCGCGAGGTCACGCGCGCATAAGCATATTGCTGCGGCGCGACATACAGATTAACCAGCGAGCCGCGCCTCAAAGGCTCGAGCTCGTCACGTAGTCGAACCATCTTTCGTACATATTCGAACAGGTCCTGTTCCTCCGGCGTGCGACCGGTTTTTGTAAAAGCGTTGCGGCGGTCTCCGGTGAACCCGCCGGGAAAGTCCTGTCGAGTCGTGGGCTCGTCGACGCCGGTCATCGCAATCTCGTCGCCGTAATACAGCTGCGGCACTCCCCGCGTAGTCAGAAGAAATGCGTGCGCGAGTTTGAGCCCTGTAATGCTCGCGCCCGGCTCGCTCATGAATCGTTTGTCGTCATGTCCTCCGAGAAGCGTCACAAGAATCTCAGGGTTAGTATAGAGATAGTCCTTAGACATGGTTTGCGCCAGCTCTTTCACTTCTTTGCCTTCTGCAAACGCGCGACGGATTGGATAGAAGAGGGGGAAGTCGAGTAATGAATCCAGCCCCGAGTCTATTCCATCGAACCGCGTGACTCCGCCCTGAAAGAACGAAACATGCACGACGTCTCCGTCTTTCACTTCGCCAACGACTCGAAACTCCGGGTACTCGCGCTTAATGGCTGCGGTCCAATCTCTCCAGAAACTGTTTGGAACATATTGCCATGTATCCTGGCGGATCCCGTCGAGGCCTGTCGTGCCGATCCACCAGAGAGTGTTCTGAATAAGGTAGCGCCGTGTCTCCTCGTCGTTCTGATTGAGGTCGGGAAGAAAATCCAAAAACCACCCTTCCATCGTCTCGCGCTTAATCGTCTCTTCCGCGCGCGGGTCGTGAAGCACCCACGTCTGAAAGACATTCTTAAGGTGTGCGGCTCGAGTGCCGTTGTACCAGGTGGGAGTCGGCTCGTCGTCAACCCAGGGATGATATGGCCCTGTATGATTAGCGACCTCGTCCTGGATCACCTTTATGCCCTGTCGATGCGCCTCCTCGACCAACTGGCGTAGCTTTGCCAGCGAGCCGAAGTGTTCTTCGACTCCGTAGAAATCAACTGCCCCATAACCGTGAAAGCCAGTGGTGGGGCCGTTCTCTTTCTTCTCGATCTCGTCAGGATGGTTAACGTTGTCGTACCACGGTGTCAGCCAGATGGCGGTAATACCCAGGTCTTTCAAGTAAGGCAGATGATTTATGATCCCCTGAAAGTCGCCACCGTGATACATGAACTTATTCGCCCGATTGTAGAGACCTTTTGACTGTGGCGGGTCGTTGTTCGAAATGTCGCCGTCGCTGAACCGGTCAGGCATGATCAGATAGATCACATCATCGGGCGAAAATCCCTGGAACCGTCCAGCACGGGACAGAGGCGCGGAGATTTCAAATGGCGCTTCGGTGACGCCGTTATTGGTGGTGATCTTCAACGCTCGGCCACCCGGTCTTGCGTTTGCGTCGATTACAAGGTCGACGAAAATATAGGTGCCCGCCTGATTGATTCTGGTCAGACCGGTTGTTAAGCCCGGTCCGAACGCCTCGACTCGCGCGCCGGAGAAGTTTCGACCACGGATGAGCACTCTGACCGGATTAATCGAATGCCCTACCCACCAATTGGGCGGTTCAACTTTCAGGACCGAGGGCGGGCTTTGTGCGACAGCCAGCGAAGCCGCCAAGAGGAAGGAAGCGACGAGCGCGGCGAAGCGGATGAAAGTTTTGATTGTTCCACTTTTCATTTGATGGCGGACTTCATTTGCGATCGCGTTAGCGACGGGTGAACCAGCTATTTTGTTCAATCGTCGCTAACGCCACGACGAATATTTTTCGCAACGAGTTCCCGGCTTTGAAAAGCCGGGCTAAATTCATTCGTCGCTCACGCGACGATCAGGTTTGCTCGACAGACTTGTTCCCCCTCCCATAAATCTCCGTCAGCGTCTTCAACCGCGCCCCGATCTCATTCGTCAACGCGCCTGACTTGAAACGCCAGGCCCAGTTGCCTGACGTGCTGTTGGGAAGATTCATGCGCGCCTCGTTTCCCAACCCAAGCAGGTCCTGGAGGGGAACGATGGCCGTGTCAGCCACCGACGAGAGCAGCGCCCTGATGAAAGCCCAGTGAACGTCGCGGCCGTCCGAATTGAAATAGTCCAGGCAAAGCTCCCGCTCGCGTTCGATCTGCTCGCGGTCACGTGTCGAGCCTGCTCCCGCGACACTGGTAAACCATCCTACCGTGGTGTCGTTATCATGCGTCCCGGTATAAACCACACAGTTGCGAATGTAGTTGTGCGGCAAGTCCAGATTCTTCGCGTCACCGCCAAAGCCGAATTGCAGGATGCGCATCCCCGGCAAGTCAAAGTCGTCGCGAAGCGCCTCCACGTCGGGCGTAATAACGCCCAAGTCCTCGGCGATGATGGGAAGATCGCCGAGGGCGTCTTTGATGGCGGTAAATAATTCCCTGCCGGGAACGTTGACCCACGATCCGCGCTCCGCAGTTTTGTCGCCTCCGGGAATTTCCCAACTCGCAGCGAAACCCCGGAAGTGATCCACTCGCACAATGTCGAAGGTCTCCAGCGTCGCGCGCACTCGCTCGATCCACCAGCGGAACCCATCCGACAGCATGTTGTCCCAGTTGTATATCGGATTACCCCAAAGCTGACCCGTCGAGCTGAAGTAATCGGGAGGAACTCCCGCGACTACCAACGGGTTTCCCGCTTCGTCGAGCTTAAACTGGTCCGGGTTCATCCAAACATCGGCCGAATCGCGCGCGACAAAGATCGGAATGTCGCCGACGAGCTTAAGACCTCGCTCATGGCAATAGGTCTTTAGCGCCGCCCATTGTTTGAAGAAGAGAAATTGAAAGACCTTCTGTGCGTCGATCTGATCGCGCAACCCTTCACGCGCATTCGCCAGCGCCGTGGGATCGCGGCGAGCAAGTTTTGGTTCCCACTCGTTCCACGCCTTCCCTCCTTGCGCATCCTTGAGTGCTCGATAGAGAGCGTAGTCTTCGAGCCACGATGCGGCCCCATCGGCGAAGTGTTCAAAGTAAGTCCGCAAGGATGCATTCGCCGTCTGTTTGAAACGCTCGAACGCGGTGTTGAGGAGACTGGCTTTGAACTTGATAGCGCGCCCGAAGTCGACACTCTCTTCCGGAAAGTCCGGGATAGTCGACAAGTCGGTGGAATTGAGGAGTCCGTCGGCGACCAGTTTTTCGGGGCTGATCAAGAGCGTGTTTCCGGCGAACGCCGAGAAACACTGATAGGGTGAGTCTCCGTATCCGGTCGGACCGAGCGGCAAAACCTGCCACAGGCTTTGACCGTTCGCGCTTAGAAAATCTGCGAAGCGATAGGCTTCGTCTCCCAGATCTCCTACTCCGAATTTCCCCGGCAGAGAGGTAGGATGTAACAGCACGCCGCTGGCCCGTTCAAAGCTCATCACAAAACCCCGTTTAGATTCTCGCGATCAAAAGCTTTCTGTTCCGAAATCCCCTGGGTATGAAACTCCGGCTACTTTGGCTGAGCACCAGCGGCCAGTCTATAAGCGACGGCCATTCGCCCCGGCACGGTGAGGTCCAACTCTCCGTTGGTGACAGTGCCCGCCGCTTGTCCGACCGATAGCGGCAGTAGCTTGTCCCCGTCAGGTACTCCAAGATAGCTTGCGGGAATGCGCAGTGGTCGCTTTACGGCTGCGCGGTTGATTGCGATTACAATGGTTTCATTTTCATCGCGTCGCGCGAAGACATAAGCGTCGTCGTCATAGAATAGATCGATCGTCCTACCTCTGCGCAATGCCGAATGATCGCGACGCAGCCTTAACCAGTCACGGGTCCACTCGAACATTCTTCGCTCGGCGGGCGTGCGATCGCTCCTGCTGAACGCGTTGTGCGTATCACCGGCAAAGCCTCCGGGAAAGTCGCGCCTGTTGTCGGGATCGCCATCTCCGGCGAGCGCGATCTCGTCGCCCGCGTAGAGCTGCGGAATGCCTCGGACGCTCAGCAGAAACGCGGTATGCAGCATGGCCCCTTCGATTGTCATCCCTTCGAGCCCGATGGTGCGGGGCACATCATGATTACTTATCATGGTAGTTAGCCGCGCCGGGTTTGGGTATAACGCGTCGAACTTTAACGCATCGCGCAAAGCGCGCACCGGCTTTTTGTTCGAGAAGACGTCGAGCGATCTTTGCCACAACGGAAAATCGAATACCGAGTCCAGTTCGGTGTCGATCCCGTCCCATCCTCGGTGTCCACCGATAAAGAAAGCGGTCTGCGCGGGATCGCGATCGAACACTTCTCCCACCATCCACATCTTCGGGTATTGACGATGCAGCGCCACTGAGAGGTCGCGTATGAAAGCGCGCGGCATGTACTGAATCGTATCCTGACGAATGCCGTCGATTCCAATCGTGCCGATCCACCAAAGCGCGTTCTGGATCTCATATCGAGCCACTTCCGGCTCTTCCTGATTCACATCAGGCAACGTGTCGTCGAACCAACCATCGAGTGTGGGACGCCGCTCTTCGATCGCGGCGTTGGGCGAAAGCAGCAGGTCGCCGCGAAAGGGATTTTTGAGATGATTGGCGCTAGTCCCGTGAAACCAGTTCGCCAGCGGTGGGTCGGTAAGCCAAGGGTGTTGAGAGCCGACATGGTTTGCCACCTGATCCTGGATCACCTTTATTCCCGAGGCGTGGGCCTCGCGTACCAGCTCGCGCAAGGTTGCGAGATCTCCAAAGTGGTCCTCAACTCCATAATAATCTGTGGCGCCATAGCCATGGTAAAACGTATTGGGACACCACGGCTTATCGCAGGTGCTGATGCCGTTCCAATTCTCATACCAGGGACTCAACCAGATCGCTGTCACCCCGAGCTCTTTCAGATATGGAATACGCTTGATGATTCCACGGAGGTCCCCACCGTGATAAGCCCTTGGATTCTTGCGATCGTTTGCATCAGGTGGTGAATCGCGCGGTGCATCGTTCGATTGGTCCCCATTGCTGAAACGGTCGGGCATGATCAGGTAGATGATGTCGTCGTTGGTGATGCCCTGGAAATTGGTAGAGCGGTCGAGCGGCGATTCAATCTTAAACGGAATCGTTGCTCGCCCTAAGGGGGTCGCCACCTCGAGCGAGTAATCTCCCGATCGCGCCCTCGGACTCACGTCTACGCTCACGAATAGATATGTGCCGGCGCTGTTGACTACAACTGCCGAGGGGGAGATCTCGGATCGAGTCGATGTTACGCGGCCTCCCTGAAGATTGGCTCCACGCACAAGCAAGCGCACGGGATGAATAGAATGGCCCGCCCACCACGATGGCGGCTCAACCTTCACGACCTTTGGCGCGGCGTCGGCTTGCGCCTGAGCGATGCCCCCACAAAGAAGTAGCCAAAAGACTGCGGTGATGATTCTGAGTGTTTTTGGCAACTTGATTCAGGGCGCTTGTTGCATCGCTTGTCTTTTACTCAACTCATGGCGCTTGTGACGCTGGATGGCTCACGGCAGGCGAAATCGATTTATCTGTCCCGATTAGGTCGTCACTCTCGGCGTTTTTGCCGCGACGATTGCTTTCGTCGTCGAGGCGCTTGAAGATGACCAGCTCGCGGTCAGCATCCTCCTTACGCTTCAGTCGCGAATAGGCCAGAAAGAGTTGGTAGTGGACGCCCGGATCTCGCTTATTTAGTTCGGCACCGCGGAGCAGAAGTGGCAACGCCTCATCATATTTTCTTTGTTTCACCAACAAGCGACCCAGATCGTGGTGAGCCGGAAATCCGTTAGGGTCAAGCGCTATTGCCCGTCGCAGCAAGCGCTCTGCCTCTTCTTCTTCTCCGCGCTGACTCGCGATGTAACCAAGATTTCCCAGTACGTCGGGATCGTCGGGCTTCAGTCGAAGAGCCGTGCGGAAAGCCGCCACCGCTTGATCATATCGCCCTTCAGCGCGCCCTGTGTACCCCAGCAAGAAGTATAGATTCGCATTTTCGGGAAAGCGCTGAAGCGCCGAATTGAGTACTTCGCGCGCGCGTTCATAGCGCTGTCCCCTCACGTTAGCCACACCGAGTCGCAGAAAGTAGACGAGTTTCGTTTGATCGTGTTCAAGAGCTCGTTCGTAGAAAGGAATCGACTTTTCAGTCAGGTGTTTCTTCAGCAGCTCTTCCCCGATCATGAAGTTCGCTTCGGCAAATACCGGCCGCAACTCCAGCGCTTTGGTCCAGTGCATCAACGCCGCGTTCGTGTCGCCCTGAGCAGAAGCGATCAGTCCCAGGCGATAGTGCGGTTCAGCTTCCCCGGGCGAGATCGCGGACGCGCTCGACAAAGCTTGTGTTGCTTCGTCGAAACGATCGAGATTGTAGAGGGCAAGTCCCAGGTTATAGAGAACCTCGTAGGTCTGGGGACGCAGGTCGTTCGTGCGTTTGAACAACCGCACCGCCTCAGCGTATTCGTGCGCTTCCGCCAAACTCAGCGCCAGCGTGAACAGGGTCCGGGCATCATTGCCCGCCGCCTGCTCGACACTGCGAGAAAGCTCCAGCGCTTCCTTGCGCCGATCAGTATGGACATACGCATTAAGCAGTGTGAGACGCAGCGCAGCATCGGCGGTCTCGCCGGCATCGGGTTTTCCCGAAGTAATTCCGACAGCCCTCTCCAGCAACGGGATGGCGCGTGTGTAGTCTCCGCGCGCCGCGTAGAGCGCTCCCAGGTTATAGACAGCCGTTGCATGAAGTGGACTGACACGCAACACTTCTTCAAACTTCTGGATGGCCTCAGAGGTGCGGTTGGTGCGGGCCAACAGCACGCCAAGATTTGATAGGGCCGTGACGGCATTTGGCTTCAGGATCAAGGCCGAGTGATATTCGCGTTCGGCCTCGGCGGTAACACCACGCTGGTCAAGCGCAACACCCAGCAAAGTGTGGGCCTCCGCATTGCGTGGATTTGCCGTCACTATTCTTCGCAGCGCGGCTTCCGCTTCTTCAAGTCGTCCTGATCTCAAGAGGGCTGCTGCGTCTGCAAGCGCCTGGTCGACCGTGCCGGACCCACCACTCCCATGAGTTTGAGACGCATCCCGAACCCGCGGTTGTTGCGAAACCTGGGCTGAGAGGCTGAGCGACATCAGGCAAAGCAGGAAAACCGCCAACGCCCCGCAGCGAGCGACTATTCGATAGCTACTCGAAGCTACTACCCTAAAGATGCACTCGGTAAGACTCACGTGATGAAGCTGCAGCTATCTTTGAGCCATTGCAACGGCAAACTTCTCTTCATCTCCGGGGGAGATTGAGATCGCTTTCCGCACGATTTGTTTGCCCTCGACGGTCCCCTCATCGGGTTTTTTGACAGAGACAAATTGGATGCGCTCGCGAAACCCCAGTGCGGTCTTCTCGTCGCGGTACCAAATCCGCTGTCGCTTAGCGACCGTCTCCTCCGTAAAGACGATGATATAGCGATCATCGTAACGTTGGCCACCCATGGCGTCGTTGATATTCCCGGTAGGCGCCAGCCGGAGCTCGTCGTACAACGGGCGTGTGGAATAGTCCAGCACGATCTCCTTTACCCACTTGCCATCTGCAAACACAATCTGAAGTTTCCCCACCTTCAAGTCATTGTACAAAACACGGATGTCTTTCTTGTCCTGGCCCTCTTGCCGCATAGCGTCCGGCTTCTCCTGACCCGGCTTGCGGGAGGCATTAACAAATACGGCCTGAAGCGCTTCCGGCACAGTCATTCCGATTTTTACGCCGAGGATATTGTCGTCGTGTTCCTTGCCGCCGATGCTTTTCGTCTGGGTCGCGTCCTGGGCGACAGCCGACACGGAAGACAGCAACATCAGGAGCAACAGCGCGGCGCGAGAATGGGAGTTCGCGGAAATTGCTTTTGTTATTTTTCTAATGGCCATCAACATGACAACCTCGTTAGAAACGGTGCGATTCCAGGATGGAACGCCTGCGGGGGAGACCTCAACAAACAATCGAGTGGCACGCGACAAACAAACGCGCCACTCGATCAAGTGAAAGCATTTGAAAAATTGTTAGAAGATTAACTTCAGCGAAAACTCCATCTGCCGTCGTCGCTGCTCGCTGGTGTCGCGTCCAAAGTCGCCCGCGTTGTTTATGTCGCCGTTCGGCGTTGAACGGTTCACGCGGTTCAGCACATTATAGGCTGAGAAACGAAACTGGACATTGAAGGCTTCGCTGATCGCACTTATGGGGAAGTTCTTGAAGAGCGATGCATCCCAGTAAAACTGCTGCCCTCCGCGGAACACGTTGCGGCCAAGTGAGCCGATGTGTGGACTGCCGGCATCGGCTGGGAACACTCGTGTGGTCGCGCATCTGAACGCCGCGCGGTTAAGCTGCAGGCCCTGGGCCTGTTGAGCTGACGTCGGCGTTGGATCACCAAGCAGATCGACGCGGCCGCCATTACAGGTAACATTGTATACGGGACCACTCTGCCAGGTGACGATGTTATTAAGCTGGAACCCGCCGAGAACAGCATCGAGGGCTTTCGGCATGTCTTTGCCAAAGCTTCTATGACGCCCAAGCGGCAGATCATAAACATTCGAGAACGTAAAACGATGTCTAATGTCGGTGTCCGAGTTACCTTTCTCAAGTTGAGGTCTGGTGGGATCGTCAGGACCGCAATCTCGGGCACTGGCGCCATTGGAGCAGATACCGCCCGGAGAATCGTCTATAGAATGGGCCCAGGTGTAGGAAGCAAGAATAGACAAGCCGTCGGCGAACCTCTTCTCGAGTTTGCTTTGGAACGAGTCATAGCTTGACCTGCCTCTATACCGCGTTGCAGTGATCGCGCCAATACCGAGAACCTCACGTGAGCCCGGTCCTCCTTCATCATTGCCGGTTCCGATATTTTGCAGTACGAGCAGGTTTCGACCCTTTGAGCCGACGTACGCAACTTCGGCGAGCCAGCCCGGCCTAAACTCATACTGCGCCGTCAAGTTGTACTGGTGATACATCTCATCCGTTCGATTCGGATCGTTGAAAAGTATGAGACCACCCGTGGTCGGCGCGGCAAAACTCGAGCCCGGCGTCGCGATGGTGAAGGGCGCCGTTGGATAGCCGACGTCGAACGGGTAGCGAGTTTGGAAGACAGTGGGACAACCGCCGGGGTTGGTAATTGGCGTGCAAGCGTAGCTGGCTGCGCCGGTACCCGGATTCGCGGTGAGGGGTTGTGCTGCGCTGACGTCGACTGCATAAAGAACACCATAGCCGCCGCGGATCACTATCGTCTTGTCGGCCTTCAGACCGCTCCAGGCGAAACCAATGCGTGGACCAAAATTGTTTCTGTCAGTATTCGCCAGGTCCCGACCGCCGGGGGCACCATCTCCGGCCATTTGGATCGTTCTGGTCGCCGGCACAAAGTTACTTTGGCGGTCATACCGCTCAGTTGGAGCAGTAAAGATGTCATACCGCAAACCAAGATTGAGTGTGAGACTGGAGTTTACTTTCCAGTCGTCCTGCACGAAGAAGGCCATCTCTTTGCTCGACTGGAAGTACGGACCACCCGGATCGCCGCGGCCGACAAACCCCGGTTGATAGCCGAGAAGGAAATTCGCAAGCGAAGAGCCGGTGTCATTTGGGCCGATCCCGTTGTAATTGCCCGAGACGAATCCGCTATCGGTGGTCCCGTACTGAGTGTTGCCCTTGGTGCCGCCGTTGCGTCCGCCGTCGTAATTGCTGTTTTGACGCACGCGGAGATCACCGCCGAACTTGAATGATGAATTTCCTTTCACAACTGTTACGGCATCTGCAAAATTAAAATTGTTGGAAAGAAAGTAGAAGGGACCACCATCGCCGGTGAACTCAGTAGCACGATCCTGCCCAGTGAGGTTGTCCACAATTCCCACCAATACTATGCCGCTGCTGCTCGGGCCCAGGTTGATGTTGCGCGCACCGAGAGCCGCCGAGACGTTCGCGTTGAATCCGCCTGTGCCGTTGACCCCCGTATTGAAGATACCGATCTGAACGCGGTTTACGCCAAAGCGGGCGTCATTAACTACACTGGACGAGAAGATGTGGGTATCACCCATGGTAAAGCCCTTTGAGTTGCCAAACTCGTCGCCTGCTGATGGTCCGGCTGGCAAATCATTTCCGTTGGGCGAGCTGCCGAGAGGAAAAAAGTTGTCGCGCGACCGCGCCGTATTCGACTTGCTGTAACGGCCAAAGAAATTGTTATTGCTGTGTAGGCGCTGATCTATGCGGATATCATAACTATCGACGATCGCATGCTCCTTGCGGTTAGTACGATAGTTGCGACCGGCCCCCGGAAGATTCGGCAGCGGGAACGCGTTAATATAGGCAAGCGCAAAAGGCGAGAACGCGCCGCAGGAGGGACAGTTTCGTAGATCGTTACCGGGGATCGGTGTCCCATTGGGAGCAAAGATGGTCCCGTTCTGTGCTGTCACCGTGCCGCCGCCTGCTCGTGTATATGCTCGCGTGCCTGGTGCCAATAACTCACTGAAGTCGCCCACGCGCATCCTCGCCGTCGGCACAGGAACGGCATTTGGATCGCCGGTGCCGCCAAAGATGGGCGTGCTGTTGCGCTGTCCGTTTAGAGAGAAGAAAAAGAAAGAGCGGTTACGACCGTCGTAAAATGGCGGAGTGCCCTCGCCGAATCTGGGCAGGAAGATCGGCCCTCCCACAGTGCCGTAGTAGTTATGCGTTACATAGTTTGGGACCCTGTTGGTGACGTCATCATCAAACTGGCTGGCAGCCGCACTCAAAAAGCGGCCTTGATAAATCTCGCCTATCGTTCCATGAACTGAATTGCCACCAGATTTGAACGTGGTCGAGATGATCCCGCCACCGGCACGCCCTGATTCGGCCGAAGGTACGCTGGATTCAATCTTAAACTCGGCGATCGCATCCGGGTTTGGATATATAGCAATCTGGCCAAACTGCGATTCGTTGTTATCAACGCCATCAAGTGTGAAATTATTGTTAGTCGCGCGGGCGCCATTAATCACCAGCACCGAACCACCTGATTCGCGGAAGCGCGTGGACTCGGTATTGTTCTGCCCACCACCACCACTCACGAAATTACCGCCGCCACCCAGTAGTCCCATGTTAGGACGCGTCACGCCGGGTGAAAGCGCAGCCAGCAGTGTGAAGTTTCTTTGCGGGATTGGTAGATCAGTAACTTGTCGGCCGGTGATGATGTCGCCGCGTACACTGGTCTCGCTTTCCACCAGCGGCGCTAACTCAGATGTGACGGTTACTGCTCCGACACTGCCGGCAACGCCGGTGAACTTCAAGTCGAGCGGCAAACGCGAATTCGTCTCCACCTGGACAGCATCGACAGAAATTGCCTGGAAGCCAGCGGCCTCGACCTTTACGTTGTACGTGCCGGGCTCGAGGTTCGTCACCGTATAAGTACCTTCACCGCCAGTCTCTGCGTCGCGAACTTCGCCGGTCTTCGTGTTCGTGACCGTGATCTTGGCGCTCACTACCAGGGCGTCGGCCGGATCTTTGACAGTCCCAACGATTGCTCCCTTATTGGATTGAGCTTGCCCCGGAAGCGCGAAAACGGCGAGCAATGCTAAAACGCTGATTCCTGGGAGAAGACGTCTGACTCTCCAGATTGTCGTCATGGCTGAACCTCGTGTGCGAGTAGGAAGATTTGGAGTCGAAACCCCTGCCCTGTAGCGAGAATCCTGGTTTCGTCCCCAACAACGGATGTGCAGCCAGAGACGCAGGCTTCTGCGTGATGGCTCCCGAGATTTGCGATTTAGCTGATTAAAACGCCCGAGTGAATAGTTTGTTGCCTAACCGAACGAAGTATAAGTAATACAGTTTTCAAAAGCTGTCAATACTTTTCCCGGTTTCGGCCCAAAAAACTTTCGCGTCGAGATCAGGCGGCCGACGCTGAAGCGAACTTATTCGCCAGCACGAGACTCAACGCGCCCATCAATGTCGGCGGGTCTCCCAGGCTGGATGCGATGATGCGAGCCGAAGGCAATCCCCTGCGGATGCTTCGTTCGACGGTTTCACCCAACGCCTCGGCCACTAGCGACCAGGCTCGCGTTATGCGGCCCCCGACGATCACTGCCTCGGGGCTAAAGCCGACGATCAAATTTGAAATGCCAATCCCCAGGTAGTGCGCGGTCTCGAGCAACGCATCTCTGGCTGCGGTCTCGCCGCCCAGCGCGCGATCGATTAATTCCGAGAAGTCGAGCGAACCTGAGTCCTGGGTCTCACCAGTCATCGCCAGATATCGCGCCAGAGTTGCGCGCTCTGACGAGAATGCCTCCCAGCAATCATAGTTTCCACACGAGCATGCGACGGGAGCTTGCTGTCCGATAATCATATGACCGAACTCGCCTGCTGCGCTGTACTGCCCTTTGTAAATCTGCCCGTCGAAGACGATCCCGGTTCCGATACCCTCGGCGACCAGTACCATGATGAAGTCTCTTACATGACTCACCTCAGGGCGACCAAACCAAAGCTCCGCCAGCGCGGCCGCGTTCGCGTCGTTCTCGACGGTTACCTGCAAACCGGTGGCATTCGAAATGTACTTTGCGATCTCAATGTCGCGCCACTTAAAGTAAGGAACATACGTCACGCGACTCATGGCGGCATCCACCAGCCCGGGTAAGCTGACTCCGACGGCTTCTATCGAACTCTTGTACCTGCGCTGCATCTCGCGCACGCAATCGACGACGCGCGAGATTGTTTTTTCAAACTGAGCATCGGTAGGAAAGCTCTCCTGCTCCAGCACACGGCCTGCAAGATTGCTCACCGCGACGGTCGTCTGCGAGGGTGCAATGTCCACACCGATAGCCATCACGCCGGCTGTTCGAATCCTTAGAAGAGTGGGTCTACGACCACCAGTAGATTCGCCGGCTCCGATCTCTTCGATCAGGCCATCGGTCTGCAAGGCATCGATGATGGTGGAGACCGTAGAACGTTGCAGAGCAGTCTCGCGAGCGATGTCCGCGCGCGAAATCGGTTCACGCTCGCGTACATAGTTGAGCACGATCTGCCGGTTAATATCGCGGATCGTGTTCGACCTTGCCGCTTGTGCTCTTGTTAGATCGATTCGGCGCATAATGTTCAACTGGGCATCATACACCCTTTTGCAAACTCGACATGGGAATGTTGGAAGCTACACGCGGTGTCAGGTTTCGGGTTTCGGGTTTTGCGTTTCGGGTGTCGGGTGTCGGCGGGTGGTTGGTGAAAGTTACATTAGGAGCGGCAAATTCAAAACTCAAAACTCAAAACTCAAACCTCATAACTTCTTAGCGCCCCGCGCCCCAATTCATTTCCCAACAACACCTTTGCCCTGGACGATGGTCAAGACGCGGTCTACGCCTGGAACTGCGATGGCTTCCTTTGTCCTGTTAGGCCAGACGATTTCGAGCTTGTCGATTTTTGTCGCGGCGCCAATTCCAAAATGGAGCCGAGGATCATTCTGCGAACCGTAGCCGGCCCCGCTAATCACATCCTGGCGCTGGCGTATCTTCTCCACAGTCAGGTAGGCAATCGCTCCCACCGCATCCCTGGGACTTTTGTGCGCAACGTCGCCGCTCAACCTTAGCGCCAGCCAATGACCCGCAGGTTTTGTTACATTTCGAAGCACGGTCGGGCTCGAATCGAGATCGTTTATTACGGCATCAGGTCGGCCGTCACCATCGAGATCGCCTATAGCCAGGCCGCGCCCACGAATCGCGATGGCGAGACCACTGCCAGGCGCCGCGCCCACACGCGCAAACCGACCGGTCCCAAGATTACGGAACAGCAATGGCTGTTGCGCAAAACTTGTCCCCCACTGGTGCGAATCGACCGCCGGATAGACATGACCGTTCGCAATCAACAGGTCCGTCCAACCGTCGTTGTCGAAATCCACGAAACTGGTTCCCCAGCCCAGAAACGGAATCGTCGTCTCGCCATGTCCCGATGGAAACGTGACGTCCGTCCAGTTTCCGCCTCCGTCGTTGTGATACAGCGTGTTGGAATCGTCGGAGAAGTTGGTGATATAAAAATCAACGCGCCCGTCATTATCATAGTCACCGACGCCGAGCCCCATTCCTGCCTGTTCGCGGCCGTTCTCGTTTAGCGCCACACCAGATGGATATCCGACTTCCTCGAACGTCCCGTCACCCTTGTTGATATAAAGCAACTTCGGAGTCGAATCGTTGACGACTATTAGATCAAGCAGATCATCATCGTCCGCGTGTACGAACGCGGAAGAGAATCCGTAATAGCCGTCAGGGTCATTGACACCGGCCCTGGCGCTGACGTCCTCGAAGCTGCCATCCGATTTTTGATGATAGAGAGTGTCGCCTTCACCCTTAAGGCCCCGTGGGCCGCACATTACCGTCACGCCACGAAACTGGCAAAAGTTCTTCTTTACACCGCCTGGCTTATCAACTTCTGAGGGACTTGGCGGCAAATTATTCAAATCGATCTGGGCGTAGCCTGGTACAAACAAGTCCAGACGACCATCGTTGTCATAATCTCCCCAGGTAGCACCCGTGCTCCACCCCTTCCGCGCGACTCCCAGTTTTTCCGCAAGGTCGGTGAATGTCCCGTCGCCGTTGTTGTGATAGAGGCGCGATGTTCCGAAATTGCCGACATACAAATCGGGCCGTCCGTCATTATCGTAGTCGCCGACTGCCACGCCGAATCCCCAGCGTTCGTTCGCGACCCCCGCCTTCTCGGTCACGTCTTCGAATTGCCAGTTTCCTTTATTGCGAAAGAGCGCGGCCCGAGGTGGCTTTTCTTTGCCCTGCATCGCCGCAATCGTGGAACCATTGAGCAGGTATACATCCGGCAGTCCATCAGAATCGTAATCGAAGATGGCAACGCCGCCTGATGGCGTTTCAAAGATGTAGTCCTTGGCCACGCTGCCCGAGTGGTGGGTGAAAGTTCTAAGTGCGGTTTGTCCGGTGATGTCTTCAAATACCACCGGCGCCTTGGGATCAACCATACCGACTGTGCGCTTCGAAGTGTAAGTGACTGCCGTCCCGGTAGAGACTCCCCCCATGCCCTGCTGCGGGGGAGGCGGGGTCGGCTGCGCGTTCTGTGCGAAGAGTTGCGGACCAGCGGCGAGGAGAGAGAGCGATAGTAAAACCGCCGGGGCGCAGACACACTTCTTTGAATGCGAAAAAAACATCGGTATCTATTGACGCGTTACGCCGAGTTCTTACAGGCAGGACCACTTGTATTCGCGCTTGCTGATTTTACCTTTCCTAAACTTTACATGGGTCGCAGTCAGAGTTGGGGAAACCGGCACCGTGACCCCTTGCGGACAAATCCATAATTCCACTGCGTAATCGTCGCGGAATCCGCCGTTGACTACGACGATGCGCGCCGGACTGACACCGCGCGAATTGACCAGATAGTCTTTGATTCGCGAAGCACTCGCTTGCGCTTCGCCACGTCGCGGAGCTTTACCGTTTCGGTATTTTCCTTCGTAGACAACGATTGTCCCTCGAGCATTTGGCTCGGTAGCGAGGGCTACGGCGAAATTATCCAAGCGGGCGCTCAAGTCTTCACAGTTCACATCAGAAAACTTATCAAAGGCCGGACAACTATCTGCCGCAACTAAGTTGCCGCTTGCTCCGAGGACTAAACACAAAGTAGCGATCGCCACTTTCATGCTGTTCCTATTCAACGGTCGAAATCTCATTCGGTGTTTACCTTCTTTCTTCTTTGGAGGTTGCGTCACGCTCCTTAATTACGAGGTAACGATCGATGCCGGGGTTCGCAACTCGTTGGATGCGGCCTCCGGGCCAGATGACTTCTACCATTTTCACTCTCGTAGTAGATCCCAAACCGAATATTACGCGAGGGTCGTTGGCTGAGAGATAGCTGCCGGCGCTTGTGACGTCAGAGGTCCGCTTGTCTCCATTCTCATTCGTCATGGTGGTCCGCGCCCCCAGTCCATTGCGGTTCGACCCGGCGCCCGCCAGCGAGACCCCAAGCCAGTGGTTCCGCGTGCCTTCATTTCTAAGAACAACTGGCGCGCCTTCGACTACGCCGATCACGACGTCTGTGTCGCCATCGTTGTCCAGGTCTCCGAAACTCGCTCCGCGAGCTGTCAGCGGTGTATTGAATGGTTGACCTGCCGTCGCCGAAATATTTACAAATCCTTTCCCGGTGTTTCGCATCAAGAGGGGCGCCTGTTTATATTTGAGATAAGCCGACGTTTTCTCGATCGTGTCCAGCACGTGACCCTGGGCGACGAAGATATCCAGCCAGCCGTCATTGTCCGCGTCGAAGAAACGAGTACCCCAGCCAGAATTGAGCAGAGTGATCCGGCCGATCCCGGACGAGTTCGTCGTGTAATTAAAGGAACCGTCGCCGTTGTTCCGGTAAAGTGGGTATGTTTCATTCGAAAGCGCGGTGATGAAGATGTCCGGCAGCCCATCGTTATCGTAGTCGCGCGCATCGACACCCATCCCCGCGAAAGTCTTGCCATTCTCGTCGTATCCGACGCCGGCAACCAGCGCCTGGTCTTCAAATGTCCCATCGCCCTTGTTTCGATAAAGTTCCTGCCGGACGCTGTCATTGGCTACAAAGACATCGGTCCAGCCATCGTTATCGAAGTCAGCGAAGGCAACTCCGAGCCCCTTGCCATTCGGGTTCGCGATTTTCGCCAAAGCCGAAACTTCTTCAAACGTTCCGTCAGCCTTCTGATGGAAGAGCAGATTCGACGCGCCTTTGAAGTTGTCCGGATGACAATAGGCGCGAAAGCCTGGGCGGAGATCACCACAGTAGATCGCGCCCTTCTCGAAATCCCAGTCCGCATAGCGCGCTACGAACAAGTCAAGCCGCCCATCGCGATCGTAATCGAACCAACCAGCGCTCGTGCTCCAGCCGCTGGCCGCGATTCCCACACGTTTTGTCACGTCCTCGAAAGTTCCATCACCGCGATTCCGATAAAGAATATTGAAGCCGTAGCCTGTTACATAGAGATCGACGAAACCGTCGGCATCGAAGTCACCCGCTGCCGCGCCCATCGAATATCCCTCGCCCTTTACGCGGGCGCGCTCGGTCACGTCTTCAAATGTGGCGTCCGCCTTCTGATGATACAGGCGGTTCCAAAACCTTGGCTCGCGCTTGTCCGGCATCGCGCCCTTGGGCATCGGATCCGTAAGCAGCGCGCCGTTCGTAAAATAAAGATCCATGCGCCCGTCGTTGTCGTAGTCAAACATGGCGACCCCGCCGCCCATCGACTCCAAAAGATATTTTTGCGAAGTAAGAGAGGCCGCGCGCCTGAAATCGATTTTGGACTGAGCGGTGATATCGGTGAACACCACCGGCGATGGCGCCTGCGGGCCGGCTGGAGGTGGAGCCTTGATGGGCTCGCCTCCGCTGTATGGGCGACCGCTGCGCTGGGGAGAAGGTGTAGGAGTCGGCTGTTGAGCGCATACTGACGGTCCGATGACAAGATAAAGCGCCGCCATGACGGAACCGGAAAATTTCAACGCTGAGTACGCAGAGGGTCGCTGAGAAGAAGAATGAACCCTGAAATCCCCCGCTCTTGACTTGAAGCCCGGGCCGAGTTTGAGAACTGAAGACCGCAATATCGAATACCTCACTACCCTCTGCCCTCTGCCCTATCCGTCCTTTGCGTCCTCTGCGTTAATCCCTAACTCGCTCTTGGGCCTTAAGACTCACCCCCGCGCTTAGACGCGTCGATCAATGCATTATTGCGCTCATAGGAGTGGACGGTGGACCCGTTGTCCTCGCTAAGGCGAGGCGGATATCTGTGCTCACCGTAGACCGGATATGCTTCGGTACGCAGATGCGCCAGCATGTGATGCCCGCGACGCGTCGCTCGCTCGTGCCGCAGTGCCGAGATATCGACAGGTGCGACTACGATTCTTTCGCCTGGGCCGGGACTCGCCTGCGCCAGAATGCGTCCGTCGTAATCAACCACCTGGCTTCCTCCCGGCCAGGAATATGGCGGGTAGTGCTTGAGGCTCGCTCCCTGGTTCGCGGCAACCACGTATGCCGTGTTCTCGATCGCGCGGCAGCGATTGACTATCGTCCACCAATCCATCGGTTCAGTTGCGCCCCACGGATCCATATACGCCGAGACGCGCACAAGGATCTCTGCGCCGTTTGCGGTGAGTTGTCTCATGGCTTCGGGAAACAACCAGTCGTAGCAAATGGCACACCCAATCTTGCCGATTGGCGTGTCAGCCACAGGGAAAAGAGGTTCATCATAGCCGTCAAGATCGTGCGGGCTGGCATGGACTTCATAGGGAATCCAGGTATTGATCTTCCTGTATTTGTAAAGAGTTCCCTGCGGCCCGATCAGGCACGTCGTATTAAAGACAACACCGGGCCACTTCGAATCAACCTCGAGCATCGTCCCGCTTTGAATATAGATGTCATGCTCGCGCGCTTTTCCCTCGAGCCTTTCGGTGTGTTCGTTTGGAATCCGGACCGCGAGCTTCTCGATCAACTCGGCGACAGTGGGAAATACGGGCGCGCTATGCGCAAACTCGGGGAACACGACGAGCCGAACCGGTAAGAACGGGGCCGCGCCCGCGACGGCAGAATCGATCATCGAGCATATGCGGTCCGTGTTGGCTCGCATTTGACGGCGCTCAATTGGATTTGGATTGTCGGTCTGGCAAGCGGCGACTGAATATCTAATCAAAGCCAAAATCTCCAATGGTGGTCTGAGTACCCGTCCAAAGTCCAAAGTCCAAAGTCCAATGTCCGCATCCACACGGTCACTTTGGACTTTGGACTTTGGACTTTGGACTCATTCCATCACCTGTTACTTGTCACCAGTAGCGGTACCGGCGCCTTGACTATGCGCGTATTGAACTTCTCGTAGTAAGCGCGGCGCGCAGCCGTCATTGGATAAGCTTCGGGCGCGTTATACGGGTAACGCGTCATACCGTGAAATGGAAGCGGTGTGACCTGATCGGGACTCGCGGAGTTGATGTCCATCTCTTTGCTGAAACCATCAGAGTAGAGCAGAAACGTGCGTGTCCAACCGGTGGGAAGCTCAGGCAGGCTGTTCGCGTCAAATGAAAGGCTGATCTCATCGCCGGTGCGCGAGATGACGAAGATATCGTCCGTGGCTTGCAACAACGAGCGAACGTCGCCAAAGCGGGTATATCGACCGGGGAACACTTTCCACGGCGATGAGTACGAGACCTGTTGATAGTCATAGCCGAAGGGCTCGCGGCCATCCGGTGCGGCTTCGCGAGAGTAGCCTCGCCACCTCAGATCGGCGGTGACAGGATCGAGTCGCGTTATTCGGGTCGGTGCGTCTCCGCGCGAAGTATCGACCAGAATCTGGTCCCAGTAGATTCTAAGGCTGGTTACAATCCGCACTTCACGACTGGTCGAGAGAAATTTGCCGGTCAGGTCAACAGTCACAGTTTGCGGACGACCCACCGGGATGCCAATGTCCTCGATGACCGTTCGCCAGCGTCCACCACTGTCTTTGACCTGAAGAGCGGGAAGCTTCGATTCCTTTCCCGAGTGAGAAGCTGCGACGTTGTCGCTCGAAAAAGCGTAGTCGGTCCAACCGGTCAAGAGCAAAAGCGCACGGCCGTCCTTCGCGCCGTCGAGTTTCAGAGTCAACGTGTGGACTCCCGCATAGCCGCGGATCGGATCAAGCTGAAAACCATGCGGATATGAACGGTCCAACGTTGCGATACGCGAGAGCACATCGTTCCCACGATCGTCTACGGCCGAGAGCGGAGGCTTCGCGTTCTTCGTTTTGTACAGCTTGAAGGGCCGCGGTGGTGTCGTCATACCTTCATTGGGATAAATCTCAACCCCGCGAGGATGATCGACCGCCATCAGCTGAAGACGGTCAACGTAGAGCACTTCCTCCAACTCGTTAGTGACGCGCAGCTCGTAACGTCCATCCTTCGGCTTCAACTTTGACTCTGGAATGCGCACGTACTCGTCCGGATCCGGCGTGTTGTACTGGCCCGGCGCTTCCCAGTAACCCATCTCGCCGCCACCCATAAAATCCGTGATGAACTCAAACCGCTCTCCGTTCCAGGTGTAGAGATAAGGACACGATGATGGCTTCTTGTCCAACTCGGTAACGGTAAGCGTTGCCGTCGTCTTCCTGGGATCACTGGCGCGCGGAGATTCCAGTTCAGCTTGAACGATTCCTGCCGGCCAGAGTACGCGCACGGCATCTGCTGTGGGGCGGTTGCCCAAACCGAAAAGAATGTCGAACGGCGCAGGCGCCGGACTGGCGGAATAAGATTCGAGCTTTTGTCCCAGGCTTCCAGCCCGCACTTCTATCTTCGCTCCGATTCCGCTGCGGTTACTTACTCTTCCCAGCAGGTTGACGCGCAAGCTGTGATTGCTGTTTCCGCCATCATTTCGGGCAAGCCTCATGTCTCCCATAGCCGAGGCGAGAAGCAGGTCTGTGTCGCCGTCATTATCCAGATCGCCCGACGCAAAAACTCGATTGAGCGAAACGACGCGATCAGCGGACGACGAGCCAAACTCTGGCGCGACCGCGCGCGCGGATGTGTTCATCCAGTCGTCACCCAGGTTGCGCCAGACGCGAAGTCCGCTGCTGGTCATCATCACGCAATCGAGCAGGCCATCGTTGTCGTAGTCCAAAAACTGAGTACCGGTGGCAGTCCCCGAACCCGCGGGCGCGGGCTCGCTCTTATATTTTCCCTGTCCATCGCTCATGGCGAAGCTGCCGGGCCCTTCGTCGCTGGCAAAAAAGAAATCGGTGAAGCCATCTTTATTGACGTCGCCCGCTGCCACGGATGTGCAATGGGCCGCGCCTTCAAGCCCTACCTCTCGGTCGACTTTGCGAAACGATCCGTCTCGCTGATTGCTATAGAGATCGGGGGCGCGGTCGTAGTTGACGACGAGCAAATCGATGTCGCGATGATTGTCAAAGTCGGTGGGAACGACTGCGATCGCATGTCCGCCCGCAGCGGCTAATTTTGCTGATGCTGTGATGTCGGTGAATTTCGCGTTGCCGTCATTCCTCAGCAACATGTTTGGCGCACTCGCGAAGTCGTCGGGGAAACGCAGCATCGCCGTCCCTCCGGCCTTCGCAGATTTCGCCAGGTCGGCAAGTCCGGCAACGAAAATATCCAGATCGCCGTCATGATCTACGTCGGCAAACGCGATCGCCGCCGAGAGATAAGGATAAGCCGGTATGCCGGAGGCGAGCGTAGTATCCGAGAATTTTCCGTTGCCATCGTTGTGATAAAGCGCCGCTCCTCGTTCATGCACGACGAATAGATCGGGTTTACCGTCGTTATCATAGTCACCAGCCACTCCTCCGGCCGCAATGCCTTTGAGCTTCGTTGTTAGCGCTCCCGATTCAGATGTCACTTCTACTAAACGGCCCGCGTCGTTTCGATATAAGCTGAGTTCGGCGCCGCTCCCTCGAAACAAGTCGAGGTCGCCATCACCGTCATAGTCCACCAGAGTCGCAAACCCACCCAGTCCCGCGACCAGGTCTTCATTCGTTTCCGCCTGGGCAAGGTCCGCGGCCTTAAACGTTTGACCAAGCGGCGAGGGAAAGACCGATGTTCGGGGAACCTTCTTCGAGGGCAGGACGGACGGCGCCTCGGTGAAGGTGACGGCGGGAACCGCTCGATCAATCAATTCCGGCTCGGCGCCGGTTGAAGCAATCGCCTCCGCATAGCGGCCCTGCTCCAGGTAGTTTTGTCCGATAGTAGTGCCGGTTCCCCGCTGGCGAAGCTCCTGAAACTTCTGAATCGCCTGCTGCCCCTCAGTGCGTTGATTGCTGCGCGTGAGCGCCAGCCCAAGATTGTAAAGCGCGGTCACATTGTAAGGGTCGACTTCAACCGCCACGCGAAAAGCCTTGATGGCATCCGTATAGTTGCGAGCGCCGGCGTAGAGCTGACCCAGTTGGACATTTGCTCCCACGTCGCGCGGGTCAAGTTGCAGTACATGCTGAAACGCCCGGATTGCGTCGTCGACGCGATTTTGCGATTTAGCTAGGAGCCCGAGAATGTAGTAAGGGTGCGGGTACTTTGAACTCTCGGCGATCGCTTTCTCCGCTTCGCGTTGCGCGCCGGGAAGATCAGGAACGTTGAAGAGCGCAATACTCAGATTTATCCGCGCGATTTGCACCTTGGGATCAAGCTGGAGCGCCCGCGAGAAGCTTTCGGCACCCTCCTTGTATTTGTATTGTTCGAGGAGAGCTACGCCAAGGTTGTTGGCGCGATATGCGTCCTCTCGCTTGCTGGTGACTGTCTGCACAGCAGCCGAACCTGGCGTCAGGCTATTGAGGGCTGTCGCTGCGAGGATTGAGAAGATGGATGCAGATAACGCGAGACGCCAGACGATTTTCATGACGAAGACATGGATGCGTGTTTGTGTACAGATTATTCGCAGACTGAACCGGGAAGACGTCAAGTGACTATAAGTGAGAAAAGCAAATTGTCAAGAATCGAGAAAGTCTGGTAGTGCTCCGTTAGCGTGTGGGTGGTTCCGAAGGTAGTTGGGTAATCTGCGTTGCTGATCAAGAGCGCTTACGATACATGATAACAATTAGGGTGATTGTGCCACCGGCTACAAGAACCCAGCCTAGAAGAGAACTCCACGTTTCTTTGTCGTTAATGCCTATATAACGACCGAACACATGAGAGCCAACGCGAACCTCTAGACCATAAGTGCCCATAAGCCACACGCCGAGATTTATTACGATGGTGAGCAGCACAAGGGCGCGGGTGGCATTCTTTTTACTCATATCCACTAACGGAGCATTACCGAAAGCCTGCTAGTTCCCGCCCTTGCGCGCACCCCCTTCAACCCTTTGACGCCATCGGAGACCGAGTGCTGGTGTTGGTATGCCACGAACTGTCACTCGGCGATGACCTCAAGCTGTCAGACTAGGGCCGGCCTACGACTCCTTACCAATCCATCTCAAGTCATAAACTCAGTTTCATTGGTGATTCTCTCGAGCGGGCGATTACAGGGCTTCCGGTACACCGCTTGCTGAAGAATGGTCAGGACTTCGCGCCTGGGTGTGATGAAAGTTTAAGTCGAAGACTGCACTCGCCAGAAGTTTGTTCACAATTTCATTCTCACGAATACCCGTAAGGAGTACATAAAAAAAGTGCAACAGAAAAAAGGCCAGAAGGGCTTCTCGCTTATAGAGCTTTTGATCGTTGTTGCGATCATCGGCATTATCGCCGCCATCGCTATTCCAAACCTGCTCGCTTCACGCCGCGCTGCTAACGAAGGCTCGGCTCAATCCAGCCTGCGCACACTTCACGGCGCACAGGTGACTTATCAGTCCACCACCGGCAACGGCGCTTTCGCTTCAAACCTCGCTGCTCTAAGCGGCCAGTCATTGATCGACGGCGTTCTGGCAAGCGGCATCAAGAGCGGTTACAACTTCACTCTCCCTGAAGTTATCGTCCCCTCACTTGGAGTTCAAGCGCAGTTTGCCATTCAGGCAGATCCGCAGGTTGACTCAGGTGCATCGCAGTCCGGCACGCGCGTCTTCGGTATCACTGAAGACGGTGTCATGCGCGGCGCGGTCGGCACGGCAGCCGTCGCGACCAGAGCTGCTGTAGTCGCAATGTCACCCTTGGGCAACTAACGCTTTCCTCAAAAACCTCACATTAGAAATCAAAGGGCCGCAGTTAACTTTCACTGCGGCCCTTTGTTGCGTTCGGCTTCTCGTCGGACAGTTGTGTGGGAAGACCCGCGCAGTTTGGTAGAGGAAACTCGGTTGGAGTGGCGTTAATCCAAATCGTCAGGAGGTCCTAGCGACCGCGACGCCAAACCGAACCATCAGCATACTCGATTCGCTCAATCGTCGCTGTCAGTTCAGAGAAGCGCGAGTCAGGTTGTCATGATCTCCATCTATAAAGCTGTAGGCCGAACGGCAACCTTGGGCGCGGTCTGCATTGAATTCACTTTGCGATATTGTATTCAATAAGTTCCCATCCGTACTTGAACGGTCCCGCTTCGGTCCAGCACTTGACCAGACCGACGCCATCGACATACCAGTTCGTTACCGTTTTGGCTGACTCGCCATCACGGATGGTACTCACAACCTTCATAGCTCGAAACTTGCCGGCGGGAACCGCGACTCGCTCGGAACCGATTACGGTACTCGACTCGGTGCTGTCGCCCAACGTGACGCTCTTGCCGCTCCATGTCCAGGTCGCGCCCGGATTAAGCGGGTTCTTCAAAATTTGCTTCGGCGGCTTGTAGGTCATTTCCAGTCCTTCGTGATCCGGATAGGCATCCTTTCGCAAGATTACCCATCCGTTCGCATTGGTGTACCACGAATTAAGGTTGACCGTTTGCGACTTCTGCACTTGATAAAGTGTCGTCCCGTCAGCCTGCTTGCCGGCTTCCACGACTTTGTATGAGAACTCGATGCCTTCGTTGTGCCGATACTTCCAAAAATTCCCAACGCGAAGCGGAAAATAATCGCGCGTTCGAGCGCCCGGTCTTTGGGCGGCGACAATTGTCGTCAGCATCATGAGTGACGCTGTCAAAACTACGATTCGACGAATCTTACTCATCGACTTTTCTCTCCCGAAGATTGAATTTGGATCTGGACCACAAAGCCGGGGATCTGAGCGGACGTTGGATATTAAAGCTCGAAAGACCTGGAGTTGCAGTCTACTCTTCCAATCCGAGCACTGTCAAAATTTGATGCATCGCCTCGACGACCCGCGGATTGGTGGGGTCGCGCGGACGCTCGAGATTAAGCGTGAGTTCGCAGCGAATGCGCGCCGGACGCTCTGAAAGCACCACCACTCGGTCTGCCAACTGCGCGGCTTCCTCAATATCGTGAGTCACCAGGACGACGGTTCGCGGACGCTCTTTCAGCATTCGTGCCAGCTCGCGGCGAAGCCGTAGACGCGTCAGGTAATCGAGCGCGGAAAACGGCTCGTCCAACAGGAGCGTGTCCGAGTCTCCTGCCAACGAGCGCGCCAATTCAACACGCTGACGCATTCCTCCGGAAAGCTGATGCGGGTAGTGATTGGCAAACCCATTCAGTCCGATCAGAGCCAGCAACTCCTGCAGTTCTCGATTGCGGTCCGCTTCGCTTCTGACATGTCGCAGACCCATTTGAATGTTTTGCTCTACGGTGC